>CAYLKO010000021.1:0-36467 GCA_964384525.1 uncultured Chromatiaceae bacterium | reverse complement strand
TCGCCGTCACCAGCCACGTCGATGGCACGCTCGCCACCGGCGTCTTCGACAACGTGTCGCTGGTGCTCCCCGTTGCCGACTCGACCCCGCCCACCGTGCCCGGCGGGCTCACGGCCAGTGCGCAGCGTCGCAACACCCTGGCTCCCACCGTGCAGGTCCCGGCTGGCGTCAAGCCGCATGGCCTGGCGGTCGCCGATGTCAACAATGATGGCTTCAAGGACATCATCACCGCCGATTCCATCAGCCACACCGCCAGTGTCTTGCTGGGCAACGGAGCCGGTGGCTTCACGCTGGCCAGCACGCTCGCCCTGGGCGACAAGCCGAAGGATGTCGAAGTCACCGACCTCAACAAGGACGGCAAGCTCGATATCGTGTCGGCAGACCAGGACTCCGGCGAGGCCAGCGTCCTGATGGGCAATGGCAATGGCACCTTCCAGCCCCGCATCGTGCACACCGCCTGCACCAAGGCGCACGAAGTGGCCGTGGGTGATCTGAACGGCGACACGTGGCCGGATGTGGCCATCGCCTGTCATGCGACGACGCTCATCGCCGTGCTGCTCAACAATGGCAGCGGCGGTTTGCAGCCTGCCGTGACCTACTCCATGGGTACCGCCTCCCGGCCGCATTCACTGGTCTTCGGTGACTTCAACCAGGATGGCAAGCTCGACATCGCGGTGGCGGACTACGGCACGAACAACGTGGGCATCCGCCTCGGCGCCGGCGACGGCACCTTCCCGACCGTGGCCACCTACGCCACCGGCACCGGGCCGCACAGCATCCGCACTGCCGATCTGAACGGCGATGGCAAGCTCGACATCGCCACGGTCAACGACCAGTCGGAAACGGCCAGCATCCTGCTCGGCAATGGCGCCGGCACCTTCGCCGCCCGCACCAATTACGCCGTGGGCAAAGTGCCTAAAGGTATCGCCATCGGCGACGTGGATGGCGACGGCATCCCCGACGTGATCTCCGGCAACACCGGCGGCAACTACCCGACCTGCTGCGTGGCTTCGGGCGCTGACAACATCAGTCTGCTGATCTGCAACGGAGACGGCACATTCCTGCCGAAATACTAGGTCACTGTCGGTCGCACGCCCTTTTCCGCGATCATCACCGACCTGAACGGCGACGGCCGGAACGACATCGTGACCGCCAACTACGACGAGGCCGCTGCCGGTGTCACGCTGGCGTCCGGCAGCGCGCATCAGGTGCGGCTGAGCTGGAGTGGCTCGACCGACGCCGGCTCAGGCGTGGCGGGCTACCGGATCCATCGCGATGGCGTGGCAGTGGGCAGTTCAGCCACCACCACCTGGGTCGACTCGGGTCTGGCCCCGGCAACCTCCTATGTCTACCGGGTTTCCGCCTACGACAATGCCAACCCGGCCAACACGTCCGCCCAGTCGACGCCGCTGACCGTGACAACACAGCCGAACTGATGGAGTTCACGTTCCACATATCGGGGTCATGAGACACTTTCACGATGCATGTTGCCTTCGTGGTCAGCAGTTTTCCTGCTGTCTCGCACACGTTCATCGATTCGCAGATCCGTGGCCTGCTGAAGCTCGGCCATCGCGTGTCGGTGCATGCGTTTGCCAGACCGGAACCGGGGCTGACCCACTCCTACTGGGCTGATCTGGACCAGCCGCTGGAGGTTCACTACGGGGTGTACCAGCCCCGGATCGGCTGGCGGCGCCTTGCCGAGGCCGTGGCGAGATTTCCGGCCTGGCTGGGTCATGCCGGTCTCTGGCTGCGCGGCCTGTCGCAAGCTCCCCGCCATCCTTTTGCCCGCCGGCTCGACCCGCTCTACTGGTCACTGCCCCTGCTGTCCGCGCTGCAGGCGGATGTCTGGGTCTGTCATTTCGGGGACGTGGCGCTGCGGGCACTGGCCGTTTCCCACCTGACCGACCCGAAGCGCCCCCGCCACCATCGACTGGCCGTTTTTTATCACGGCGCCGACATCACCCGATTCGTGGATGAACACGGCCCGGAGATCTACAGGGATCTGCTGGCTGAAAGCGATGTGAGCCTGCCCATCAGCGCACGCTGGCAGCAACGACTGCTCGAACTGGGCGCCTCGCCCGACCGCATCAGCCTGCATCGCATGGGCGTCGATTGCATCCGCTACGCCTTCCTGTCGCGCACCCTGCCGGCGCATGAACCCTTCAGGCTGCTGAGCGTGGCCCGCCTCGTCGAGAAGAAGGGCCTGGAATACGCCATTCGCGCCATCGGCCTGATGCCCGCTCCATTGCGGAACCGAATCCGGTATCTCATCGCCGGCGACGGACCTTTGCAGGCGGAACTGCAGCAGCTGATCCGCGATGAAAACCTCGATGAGCAGATCACCCTGCTCGGCTGGCAGGACCAGACGCAGATAGTCGAGCACATCAAGGCAGCCCACCTGATGCTGGTGCCCAGCGTGACGGCGCAGGATGGCGACCAGGAAGGCATTCCGGTTTCTGCCATGGAAGCCATGGCGACGGGGCTGCCGGTCATCGCCACCCGGCACAGCGGAATCCCCGAACTGGTGCACGATCGCGAGAATGGCCGCCTGGCCCTCGAGCGTGATCCAGCCGGGCTCGCCACGGCAATCACCGAGACCCTGGGCAATGCCGCCGACTATGCGCGATACGCCACGGCCGCCCGCGCCATCGTCGAAGCGGATTTCAACGAAGACCGGCTCAATGCCGCGCTGGAAAAGAAATTACGGCGACTGATCGCGTAGCGACGTCGGGCACGGCAGGGTCGATGCAACTGGCGTTGCCGCACAAAAAGCCTGCCCGAAAGCCTGGAGCCTGTTGCGGGCGTCTGCCAACCCGGCATCCGTGGCCGGGGTCTCGAACTGCGTGCTGAGGGCCACCAATGCCTGTTGGGGCGTGCGCCCGACCACCAGACCTTCAAGCTCCAGCACCTTGGCATACAGACGACTGGTGGTCGCCGCGCCATTCACCACATACCACGACCAGACCACCCGGGTGGCGGCCATCGGCAGCGGCGCCCCCGGTACCGGTCGCAACACGGCTTCATCGCGGCCATGGGCTGACTGGCTGGCAACCTGTCGCCAGACTTTGGGGTCATGGACCTGATTGTCGGATTCGGTGAGTTCACCGCTGCGCTGCGCAGGATCGAAACTGGCCACGTAGACATCGATGGGCCGTGTGCCATCAACGGCCTGATACCGGGCTGCGCGCACTCCGGCTGGTCCGCGCTGGACCGGCTGCCAATCGACACCTGCAGTGCCGGGCCCCACGTAAGCAGCCAGCGACGCCGGGAATGGCGGTGCGTCCGTGAATCCGGCCGTGGCCATGCGGGCACGCAGGGTGCCGGGCACGGCTGCGGTTGCCGATACCAGGAGGATGCCGGCGATTGCCACGGGCAGCAGCTGGCTGAACCGGAAGTGCGTGGCCGCTGGGTCCGGCGCCGCCATGGCCCGCGCCACAGTCGGCGCATCTGCATGACGGGCACCAACCACAAACAAACCGAGCAGGATGGCGGCATAGAACAGCGTGCCGTATGTCACGTGATCACCAGCCAGCCTGCCATCACTCAGGTGCACCATCATCACCACGAGCCAGGCCCGCACCAGATTGCCGATGATCGACACCACCACACAGGCCACGAGAAAGGCCACGCGCTTTTTCCACGTTTGGTAGGCCACCCAGCTGAACACCACGCCGGCCGCCAGCGTGGCCATCAGGAAGCGAATGCCGCTGCAGGCCTTGATGACCTCGAAGTCGCCGCTCGGCAGGCTGAAGATGAAGCCTTCCTGATAAACCGGCACTCCGCTGGCGCTGACGGCCAACACGGCAAAATCCGCCGTCCAGCGCATCAGCGTCGGCACCAGAAATTCGCCGAAGGGCACCATCAGCAGCAGATAGGCCAACGGGAACCAGATGACGCGCAGAATGCGCGTGCCCAGCACGGCCCACACGCCCAGGATCAACAGCAGCACCGCGGCGAAGTGGTGCACGAGATTGATCTCCAGCACGTCGCCCAGCATCCAGAGGACACCGATCGGCACCATCAGCAGGATGGCGAGCCAGGCCGGTTCCGGGCGCAGGCCGGCCAGCGCCGATCTCTCGCGCCCCAACCGGAACAGGCTGATCGGCGCGATCAGAAGGCCGTAACTGAAGGTCGACGCGGATTCACACTGATGCACCGATGCGGGGGGCAGCCCCGTGGCGGGGGTCGAGATGGGCCGGACTGCGGCTCCGCCGGTCATGGCTACAACGTGCGCAGCAACTGCTCGGCGGCTGCCCGGCTGGCAAAGGCCTTGTCATGACTCAACAGTGCGGTCAACACCCGTTTGCCCTCGGCCGATTGCCCGGTCTTCACCAGGGCCTGGGCCAGATGGTACTGGATGTCGGCATCGGCTGGCTCCCGGTCTGCTGCCCGACGGATCAGGCTCAAGCCGCGCTGGGCGTCCCCCAGCTGGACATGGGCCCAGCCAGCGGTGTCCAGCACGGGCGCCGAATCAGGCGCCAGCTGCACCGCCCGGTCGCCGAGCTTCAGGGCGCGCGGGTCGCCGCGCTCCTGGGCCAGCCAGGCCAGATTGTTCAGCGTCTGCAGGTCATCGGGCACCAGTTTCAGCACGGTCTCGTAACTGGCCTCGGCCTTGGCGGACTCATTGTCGCCGAGGTAGGCATCACCCAGCGCCCGGGCCGCCCGCGGGTCATCCGGGTTTCGCTTGTGCCAGTCCTGAAGCGCCGTCGTGTCGCCTTTGCCGGCGGCGAGCTTGCGGGTGGTCCAGCTCTTTACCGCCAGGTCCAGATTGGGCCGCTGCAGGTAGGCGTCGCGATACAGGTCGGCCGCCTTCGCCGGCTGATCTTCAGCCATCAGCAGCTCGGCCTCCATGGACTTGTAGAGTGTTTCATCGCCCAGCTTGTCGGCCTTGATGCCATCCAGAACCCGGCGGGCTTCAGGAATCTTGTCCCGCCGGACATCACGCAGGAATTCCAGGCTGCGGAGCTGCAGCAGATCGGGATTCAACTTGCGGGCAGCGGCCATCGCCGTCGTGGCGCCCTTGTCATCGCCCATCATCAGATACGCGCGGGCCTGGTTCACCTGATACAGCGCACTCTGTGGGCGCAGCTCGACGGCCTTGCCGAACTTGACGATCGCATCGCGAAGCGCCCCGCCGACCATGTCGGCCAGACCCAGCAGGTTCCAGGCTTCGGCATTGCCGGGTTCGTCATGCACCACCTGATTGCCGAGCTTGCGCACTTCGTCGATGGCGCCCTGATCGAGCAGGATCGAGGCCACGAGCAACCGTGCGCGACTGGAATTTTTCTGGAAGGGTTCGAGGATCTTGAGCGCCTTGGGCACGTTGCCCTGATTCAACTGCAGGCGCGCCAGCCAGAAGGCGGCATCGGCATTGGTCGGGGTGCGATCCAGAATGCCCTGCCAGGCGGCAGCCGCTGCCGCCGGGTTGCCGAGCAGCTCCTCGACCCGGGCCAGATTGGCCTGGGACGCACTGTCCTTCGGATCGAGGGCCACGGCCTTCATGATCGCCGTGCGCGCCTCGGCAAACTGCCCCGTGGCCATCAGCACCGAGCCCAGCAGATTGTGGGACCAGGCCTGCCCGGGAAATTCCTCGGTCACCGAGCGGGCCGAGACGAGCGCCTCGTCGGTCTCGCCCTTCTGCATGTGGATGATGGTCAGGAAGGCCGCCCGGGTGGCATCCGCCTCGGTACCGCGCACGTGGCGCAGCAGCTCGGAGGCTTCGTCGGTGCGGCCTTCGGCGAGCATCGTGAGTCCCAGACCCAGCTCGAACAGCGGATTGCCGGGATAGGCCCTGGAACCCTCGCGGAAGATCGAGATGGCCCGGGCGACATCGCCAAGCTGCAGGCTTGCCTGCCCCTGCATGCCCAGCAGGGCTTCCTGCGACCCGGCATCGGGTGCCTGGGCATTGTCCAGCAGCGGCAGGGCGTCCGCCGGCCGATTGCGGGCCAGATAGACCGTGGCCAGCAGCCGGCGGGTGAACAGGTCATCCGGATCGGCAACCAGCACCGGCCGCAGATACATCTCCGCCAGGTCGAACTGGTTTTCGAGCGTGTAGATGGCGCCCAGCAGGCGCTGGGCTGGAACGAAGTTCTTGTCGGTTGCCAGGATTTCCTGCAATTCATCCTTGGCCTGCTTCAGATCCTTCTGCTCGAGCGCCACCCGCGCCCGCAGATAGCGCACATCAGATTGATTGCCGACGAGCGCCGCCAGATCCGTGGCCCGTTGGCTGGCCACATCGAGACGATCAGCCGCCAGATCGATCTCGGCAAGCGTACCCAGGGCGCCCGCCTCCACGCTGATCTGCCTGGTTGCCCGGCTGCGTTCCAGCGCCTCGTTCAGCAGTGTTTCCCCGCGCTTCTCCTCACCACTGACCAGCAGCCGTTGGCCCTGCATCAGCAGGGCCTCGGGGTTGTCGGGCGCCAGCTTGAGCGCTGCTGCCAGTTCGGCATCGGCCTCTGGCTGCCGCTGGCTGGTCGCCAGCAGTCGCGCCAGCTCGAGATGCGCCTCCGGCGTGGCGTGGATCGACAGCGATTGCCGCAGGGCCGCCTCGGCTGCATCCAGCCGCTGCAGGCCAATCTGCGCACGGGCGATCAGCAGCGATTGCCGGGCCGTGTCGCTGGCGCTGGTGAATGTCCGGGGGCCAGTGGGCGTCTGCGTTTCGTCCAGGGCTTCCTGGTAGCGGCCGAGCGCCAGGAGTGCCTGCATGCGCCCGTCCCAGATCCGGGCCGGATCAACCCCCAGCGTGGCGGCCCGGCGGAAATTCCGCTCGGCGAGTTCCGGGTTGTTACCCGCCAGCGCCACATCCGCCAGCATCAGCACGCCTTCGACATTGTCGGGATCGCGCTTCAAAAGCGTCCGCAACTGGATCGTCGCCGTCCGGTAGTCGTCCTTGGCGACGTAGGCCTTGGCTTCCGCCAGCAGGGTTTCCGGTGATTTCCGGATGCAGCCACCGAGCAGCACAGTGCAGGTCAAGGCCAGCAGCAAGGCCACGCGGCCCGAGGTACGGGAAATCAGCTGAAAATGCATGAAGATCTCACTCTGCAGCACGACACACCGATATGCCGTGCATGGCTCACAATTCAACGCAGGACGCTGCCTGTTCCACCGCCCGATCGCATCCGGACTGGTAGGATGACGACCGCGAAACCATAGCAACCCGGCCTCTCACCGTCTCATATGCCGCGCACACAATGACGCTTTCAAGCACCGCACCGCTCAACACCATCGGCCTGCCCACGCTGGTTCAGGATCTGCTTCTCTGCACCGCGACCCGCCACGGCACCCGCCCGGCGCTGCAGTCGGGCGCCACCACGCTCAGCTACCGCGAGCTGGCCGATCTCGTCGCCGCCACGGCCACCGGATTGCTGACGCTCGAGCTCCGCGCCCGGGACCGCGTCGCTGTTTATCTGCCCAAGACGGTCGAGACCGTTGCCACCTTCTTTGGTGCCGCACTGGCTGGCGGCGTCTTCGTGCCGGTCAATCCGGTGCTCAAGGCACCCCAGGTCGGGCACATTCTGCGCGATAGCGGCGCACGCATACTAGTCACCTCCAGTGGACGCCTGGCCGGCCTGCAGGAATTGTTTGGCCGCGACAAGGCCGCCACCCTGCCTGATCTGCAATACATCGTGGTCACCGACAACCAGCCGGTCGACGTTCCCGATGGCCTGCGCCTGCTGAGCTGGCAGGAACTCACGGCGGCTTCCGCCGAAACCGCTGCTGCCAGTGGAGCCGCTGCCCGATATCACCGGCGCATCGATGGCGACCTCGCGGCCATCTTCTATACCTCCGGCAGCACCGGTCTGCCGAAGGGCGTGATGCTGTCGCACCGGAACATCGTTGCCGGGGCGATCAGCGTGGCGAGCTACATCGGCAACCAACCCGACGACCGCATTCTCTCGGTACTGCCCCTGAGCTTCGATGCCGGCTTCAGCCAGCTCACCACCGGCTTTCTGTCCGGCGCCGAAGTCACCCTGCTCGACTATCTGTTGCCGAAGGACGTCATCCGCATGGTTGCCCGGCACGGCATCACCGGCATCACCGGGGTACCGCCACTCTGGGCGCAACTGGCGGATCTGGACTGGCCGGCGGAGGCCGCCCGCAGCATGCGCTATTTCGCGACCACCGGCGGCGTCATGCCGCGCAGCGTGCTCGACAAGCTGCGCCATGCATTGCCGGGCGCCGCACCCTATCTCATGTATGGCCTCACCGAAGCCTTCCGCTCCACCTACCTGCCGCCGGCCGAGGTCGATCGTCGTCCTGATTCCATCGGCAAGGCTATTCCCAATGCGGAAATCCTCGTGTTGCGGCCGGACGGCTCGGCCTGCGATCCGGGCGAGCCGGGGGAACTCGTGCATCGTGGGGCGCTTGTCTCGCTCGGTTACTGGAATGCACCGGAGCTCACCGCGCGGCGCTTCAAGCCGATACCCGGTGGCATCAGCCAGGGCGGCCAGCCGGAATTTGCCGTCTGGTCAGGTGATATGGTCGTCAAGGATGACGAGGGTTTCCTGTATTTCCGTGGCCGGAACGACGAGATGATCAAAAGCTCCGGTTACCGCATCAGCCCGACCGAAGTCGAAGACCTGCTCCTCGCCAGCGGGCTGGTCAGCGAAGTGGTCGCCCTGGGACTCAAGGACGAGCGCCTCGGCCATGCCGTCGCAGTACTGGTGGTGCCGGCCGCCGGCGTTGCCGATGAACCCACCGAAGCCCTGCTGCGCCACTGCAAGTCGACCATGCCGCTCTACATGGTGCCGACCCACGTGCATTGGCGGAGCGCCCTGCCCCGCAATCCCAATGGCAAGTATGACCGGGTGGTGTTGCGCAATGAACTGGAAAGCCAGGTGGCGCCATGAGTGATGTCCCGCTGCCCCTGCACACCCGCATCGACGGTTATGGCGTTCGCGATGATGAACTCACGGTCGATGGCCACACGCTGCGGGAGCTCGCGGTGCGCGCCGGCCAGACGCCCTTCTATGTGTACTCGCGGCAGCTGATCGATACCCGCCTCAGGAAACTGAAGACCATCCTGCCCGCCGGCGTTCATCTGCACTACGCCATGAAAGCCAACCCGCTCCCCGAGCTGGTGCGCCACATCGCATCGCAGGTGGACGGACTCGACGTTGCCTCGGCCGGCGAACTCGCGGTGGCCATGACCACCGGCACACTACCCGAACTGATCAGCTTTGCCGGACCCGGCAAGCGCGATGCCGAGCTCGAAGCCGCCCTCGCTGCCGGCATCGTCGTGAATGTGGAATCGCCCAACGAACTGGAACGACTTGCCACCATCGGCAACCGCTACGGCCAGCGGCCCAAGGTTGCCATTCGCGTCAATCCCGACTTTGAACTGAAGGCCTCCGGCATGCGCATGTCCGGCGGGCCCAAGCAGTTCGGCATCGACGCCGAACAGGTGCCGGAGGTGTTGCGCCGGGTCGGCGAGCTGTCGGTCGACTTCGAGGGCTTTCATATTTTCAGCGGCTCGCAGAACCTCGACGGGCACGCCATCGCCGACGCTGAAACCAAGAGCCTGGCCCTGGCCCTGCAACTGGCCGAACATGCCCCGCGGCCGCCACGTTTCATCAATCTCGGCGGCGGCTTCGGCATCCCCTATTTCCCCGGCGACAAGCCGGTGGATCTCACGCCGGTCACCGCCGCACTCGAAGCCGCGCAGGCGAAACTCGACCGGACCTATCCCGCATCCACGCTCGTGATCGAACTTGGCCGCTACATCGTCGGCGAAGCCGGGCTCTATGTCTGCCAGGTCATCGACCGCAAGATCTCCCGTGGCCAGGTCTTCCTCGTCACCGACGGCGGCCTCCATCACCACCTCGCCGCCTCCGGCAACTTCGGCCAGGTGCTGCGCAAGAACTACCCCGTATTGGTCGGCACCCGCGTGCACAGCGCCCCCCGCGAGATTGCCTCCGTCGTCGGCCCCCTGTGCACGCCACTCGACCTGCTCGCCGATCGCATGGAGATGGGCCAGGCAGGCCCCGGGGATCTCGTGGCGGTGTTCCAGTCCGGCGCTTATGGAGCGCCGGCGAGCCCAATCAATTTTCTGAGCCAGCCGGGGCTGGTGGAAATTCTCGTCTGACGACGGTCAGGCTTTGGTCACGCTGCCACCAGGAACTGGAGATTTTCGGAAATCGCCTCGGGAGTCTGGCCATCCAGGTGCAATCGACACCAGATCTCCAGGGTGGTCAGCGCCACGAGATGGTCGGTGTAGTCGGCACGCTTGGCCTGGTGATCATCAATCAACCGTTGAACAGCCGCAGGATTCATCAATCCCCGACGACGCACGGCATCCCGGCCGATCAGCTCCTGCACAACGCCCAATAATTCATTGGCGAACCACGCGCCAAAAGGCGCACCGAAGCCGCGCTTCGCACGGTGCAGCGTGGTCTCCGGCAAAATGCCCGCCAGTGCCTTCTTCAGGATGTATCGGTTCTCGCCTCCCCGAACCCTGAGGTCGGCTGGCAGCCTGCCGGCAAGATCGACCAGCCGTTCGTCCAGCAACGGCACCCTGCACTCAAGAGAGTGACTCATGCTCATTTTGTCCGTCAGCATGAGAAGGTCGTCCGGCAGTTGTGTAGCCAGGTCGACTGCCATCATCTGATTGATGTCGCAGTCCGCAACATAGTGGCTCAAGGCCACTTCCAGTGCCGACTGATCGACCGGCCCATTGCCCGGCAGCAGCTCGCCGACTTCCGTCCGGCTGAACATCTCCATGATCTGGTGGTAACGCGATTCCTTGTCTTTGTCCGCCACCGCTGCAATCTTCCTGGCGGCCCGCAACAGGTTGAGAATGCGGGAGTGCCGCGCCACCGGCACCCTGCCCAGAAGAGGATTCAGCACTCCACGACGCAAGGATCGGGGCAGGATGCGCACCAACGACACCAGATGCGGCAGCTTGTATCGGTCGTAGCCGCCAAACAGCTCATCGCCGCCAACACCGGACAATATGACCTTGACGTCCCGGCTTGCATACTCAGAAACGAGGCTGCTGGTTATCAATGCCGAGTCGGAGATGGGATCGTCCAGATGCCAGACAAGCCGCGGCAACATCTCTATGACGTGCGGCTGAACCTCGATTTCATGATGCTCGGTCCCGAAGTGATCCGCGATCTGCCGTGCATACTTGAGTTCGTTGTAGACGGCGGCTCCGGTTGATCCGGTGTATCCAATGGCATACGTTTTTACCGGGCTCGTGCTGAATTCACT
Source organism: uncultured Chromatiaceae bacterium (assembly GCA_964384525.1). Lineage (GTDB taxonomy): Bacteria > Pseudomonadota > Gammaproteobacteria > Steroidobacterales > SHZI01. The sequence goes on along the minus strand of CAYLKO010000021.1, from coordinate 25,256 downwards.
CATGGCCGCGACTATGGTGCTGGAATCGATTCCGCCACTGAGGAAAGCCCCGATCGGCACGTCGCTGATCATCTGGCCATGAATGCTCTCCCTCAGGGCCGTTCTGATTTCGCTGATCCAGGACTGATCATCACGGCCTTGCTCTGCATGGGTTTCAAAGCGCCAGAATCGATGCTCCGTGCATGCTCCACCTTCCAGAACCAGCATCGTGCCGGGCTTGATCTGCCTGACCCCTGCAAACATGCTGTACGGGCTGGGCACATAACCCAGCATCAGGAACTGGCCAAGAGCCTCACCATCCAGCGAGGGCGAATAGTCGGATCTGCCGACGATTGCCTTCGCTTCCGATGCAAATACCACGCTGCGCCCAATCGTTGCGTAGTAAACCGGCTTTATTCCCAGGCGATCACGCCCCAGTACCAGCCGCTGACGCCGGCTGTCCCACAAGCCAAAGCCGTACATGCCCCGCAGGTGGTCCACGAACTCGAGGCCATGCTCTTCATAAAGATGCACCAGGACTTCGGCATCGCTGCCAGTCCGGAACTGGTGCCCGCTGGCTCGCAGCTGTTCACGCAATTCCCGGAAGTTGTAAATCTCGCCATTGCAAACAACAACGACCGTGCCATCTTCGTTCGAGATCGGCTGGTGCCCGCCGGTCACATCGATGATGGACAAGCGCCGCAAACCCATGGCAATCGGACCCTTGCTGTACATCCCATCATCGTCCGGCCCGCGGTGCACGATCGCCTCGCCCATGGATCGCACGAGGTCTGCCGAGGGCTGCCCACCTCCGGATAAAACCAGTTCCCCATAAATTCCGCACATGGTGGCGACGTCCTTTTCTATCTGTTTGCCGCCGAAACACCAGGCAGACCTGATGCCGGCGCCAGTATGCGGGTGCAAATGCCTTCAAAAACCGCCCCGGCCCGCCGAAAGCCGAAGTTGGCCTCCACATGCTGGCGGGCCGCCCTGGAAAGGCGCTGGCGCAGGGCCGAATCGCCCATTACCGAGAGAATGTGCCCGGCGAGTGCCGACGGGGAGTTCCCCAGCAGGCAATGTTCATTGTGTACAACCGGCAACCCCTCCACACCAAGGTCAGTGGACACCACCACACTCCCCATCGCCATCGCCTCCCACACCTTGAGACGCGTACCCCCGCCAACGCGCAAGGGCACCACGAAGACTGCCGCATCCCATACCCACTGCCGGGTTTCCGGAACCCAGCCCGTAAACTCCCATTGGTATCCGGCGCGGCGCACCTCCTGCACCAGTGCATTGGGTGGATCCCTGCCAACGACGGTCATGCGCGCCAGGGGCTGCTCCCGGTGCACTATGGGCCAGACCTCCCGAAGCAGAAACTGGATACCGTCAACATTTGCCATCCAGTCCATCGAACCGGTAAAAACGACGTTTGGCTGGTCACTTGGCGGCTGATACTGGAAAAACTCGAGATCCACACCCGTGGGAATCACCTGCACATCATCCACCGAGTAGTCTGCTGCGAAGCTGGCGGCATCCCTTGCCGATACCGCAACAACAGCATCCGCACGCTCCAACGCCGCACGCTCGAATCGGGCCATTTTGGCCCGCTGGTTTTCCCAGATCATGCGGCGCAGATGGTCACGGCTGACATCCCGGTGCCGGGCAAATATTTCCGCCTCGACATTGTGGGTAAAAAGAACAATGGGCGTGGACAACTGGCCTGGCGGCAACAGAACCATCGCATGCGGAAAATCGACGACGACTACATCCGGCTTGCTGTCCAGCTGCGCCTTCACGACCGCCGCCCCGGCGGGTGAAAAATCCGTCACGACGGGAATCGGCAAGGCCGACGTCAGATGCCGCATTCTCGCAATCCCGAAGAACTTGCCCCTTGCAGGCACCAGCCACGGGACATAGTGATCAGCCAGCTCTTCGACATCCGGCCGCCAGCGGGTCAATTGCTGGTTCGTGGCCGGTGACACCAGCGTGGTTTCAAATGCCCCGTGACGCAGGCTGCGGAGTATTTGCGTGGTACGGATGCGCGCCCCGGTGTCTACCGGATGGAGAAACATCGTGGAGATGAAGAGGAGTCTTGGTCGCGACATGCCGCATTCCCATGTGGCGTTCATTTATTGTTCATGCAATCTTTGCGCAAGAGCGCTGTATTTTCCGGTTATTCCGGTGGGCTCGATATTTTTTCCAGGCGACCTTCACCCACCCGGAAACCGCCGGCTGTCGTACGCATGCCACGGGAGATTGGCCGTCAACTAGAGTTCATATGTTCACATAAATAAAGAGTTTCCAGTGTGATCAATTGCGCCGATGTCACCACCCGGGGGTGCAAGCGAGACGACTGCATCAGTCATTCCCCCGAGGCTTGGGCGCATTCATCAAACTGTGATGCGTTGACATAACTGTGGACTCTCGTCGTAAATTACGCGATACGTATTGGCAAGCCGGAACGCGGTGAGTATTCTCCAGTTCAGTCAAAGCCAACCCCGTCGAAAGACGGGCACGGAAAGCCACCGGTCTACGGGATCAAAGGATTCTAGGACAGCGGGGTTGCCTGACCGCCTGACAAGTGCGCCTTCGGCACGCCTGCCAGGGGTCTGATCCGGTTTCCCGGAACAGACTGCGGTCAGCCTCCTCCTGCCAGAACCCCAGCCCGAAGTCGATGTGTAGCCGGCGAGAAGCAGATGCCTCGCCGGCATGTTCATTTACCCGTCCAATGGATTGGACTTCGAGCAGGGGCGACAGATGGAACTGCACTTGACCCTCCGTGAACTGCCACGCTCACGCACACGCCTTCCAATCGGGCTTGTCTCGCTGGTCTCCCTGTTCTGGTTGACTGCCGGCCCCATGGCGTGGGCCGGCACGGCCCCTGCCTGGGCACGGCAAATTGCTCCGGGAACCTGGGGACAGATCAGCCTGAACACGTTGGCGGACGTTGATCCGGAGAAGGATCCGTCGCTCAACCCGAGATTTCCCGACAGCGCACCATGGCACGCCGTAGAGGGGCAGTCCGGGGTGTTGCAGGACTGGAACGGTGGAGCGCTTGCAGTCGGCGTAGGTACGCATGGCGCTCTACTGGTACATGGCGGAGGCCACAATGGTTACTTTGGGTCCGAGGTCTACGCCTTTGATCTGGGCACACAAATGTGGCGTCGACTGACCGATCCGTACCGCGGGCCATTCAACTGGCCATATGCAACCACTGCTTTCCCCGACAAATCACCAGTTCCAAACCATACTTATGATTTCGTGGACTACCACCCCGGTACAAACTCATTTGTAGTCATGCGCTCCATTCGTGATGGCGTACAGTCAACGGTGAACACCGATGAAGCGCGCGCTCATCTTCTCGATCTCGATACAGGCAAGTGGCGCAGCAGCCAGCAAAACAATGGACTGCGCCTGAATGGCGGCGGCTCCAGTTGTTACGACTCCAATCGCGATGTCTTCTGGATCATGGGGCCCTACTCAACCAAGAATTTCGCCAAATTCAATCCAAACGCAGCCAACAATGACGGCACGGTCGGGTCCTACACGAATTACCCCGGCGACCATGTCGATATCGACACCGCTGCCGCCTGCGATCCGGTACACGATATCTATGCCTACAGCGAGTTCCGCGTAACCGGCAAGGTCTACGCAAGGGATTTGAAAAATCCCAATGCACCGCGCGTGACCCTCAAGGAATCGGGGGATATCCCGCCGGCAAAGGATGGTGGCAACGCCTGGGAATGGTCCGCAAAGCGCCAGGCCTTCCTCTACTGGCGGCGAGGTGGCGACGTTTACGAACTCAAGCTGGTTGACGGACCCTGGGATACGGGAACCTGGCGATGGACCAAGCTCACCAGCTCAAGCAATGGCACTGTTCCGCAGAACATGTACAAGGACAACGGTGTTTACAGCCGGTTCCGGATTGCACACTATGATGATGCTGAAGTCGCCGTGGTCGTGAACCGGATTGATGGCCCGGTTTATGCGTTCAGAATTCCGGATGGAACAGTCAGCACATCGACCCCGGATGTCAGTCTTGCAGCAACTCCCCGGAACATCGAGGCCAACCAGACCAGCTCGCTGCAATGGTCAGCCAGAAATGCGGCCAGCTGTGCCGCCACCGGTGGGTGGACGGGCAGCAAGGCTTTGAGCGGAACACAGCAAACACCGGCTCTGACAACCAGCACGACATACAGTCTCGAATGTACCGGGACGACCGGCATCAAGACCAAAGCATCCGTAACCGTTACCGTGGCCGGCCAGGCAACTTCACCATCGGCGAATGCAGCACCGGTACTGTATGGCACGCCAGCCAATGGTGTCGCTGTCGGGACCTTGTACAGCTTTCGGCCAAACGCCAGCGACTCCGATGGTGACCAACTGACTTTTTCCGTTTTGAACATGCCCGCATGGGCTTCATTCAACACGTCCACTGGCGTTCTTTCCGGGACTCCGAACTCAGGCGACATCGGCACAACATCCGGCATCAGGATTACCGTCACGGACGGCAACTCCAGTGTGTCGCTTCCTCCTTTCGACATTGCTGTCCAGTCGTCCGGCGACCTGGGTGGCACATTGAGCTGGACCCCGCCGACGACGGATGCCAATGGCAATCCGCTGGGCAATCTGGCGGGCTTCAACATCTATTATGGATCCGGGCCACGAACCTATTCCACGACGATCCGCCTCAACAATCCCGGCCTGACTCGTTACACGATAGAGGGACTGCAACCCGGAACCTATTATTTTGCCGTGACTGCGTTTGGAACGGATGGAAACGAAGGCAAACTGTCCGATGAGGTCGTTGCAACCTTGCGTGCGAAACCAACAGCCGAGTTGCCGGGTACCGGATCAGGCGGACCCTCAACAGGCACACCACCACCCGTAACGGGCGGCTCATCTTCAGGTTCCGGCGGTACGGGCTCCGATGGCGCCGGCGGGTCGTCATCGGGCATCAGTGCGATCGGCCCCACGGAGCTTTCCATGCTGTTGCTCTGCATGGTGCTGGTCCTGAGACAGAGGCTTCTTCATCCTCGCAAGTTCTGCTCGATACCTCGCCAACATCGTCACAGCCACGGAGTGCTACCCATGTCCCGGATCAAGCGGATCAGCGCACTCATCGGTGCTCTGTCAATGGCAATGGCCGGCCCGGCAAATGCCGACGATGCCGACTTCCAGGCCCGTTGCAGTGCGCCTGGAGTCCTGGTGTGCGTCGGTTTCGATACCGCATCGGAAATGGCCTCGGGCAAGAATCTGTTCCCTGCCTGGGATGGCCAGATTCGTGGCAAAGCAGACACGGCGATCAAGGCATCGGGAACGAGTTCCCTCAGATTCGAGGTGCCGGCATTTTCTTCAGCCAATACATCAGGTTATTCATTATGGGACATGGGCAAATCCTTTGGCCCGGGTTCCACTTTTTACGTGCAGTTCCGGGAACGCTTCTCTCCCGCGATGCTGGATACGCGGTTTGAAAGCGACGGCTGGAAGCAGATCATCATTCACAGGGCACAGACATCCTGCGGCAACGTGGAGCTGACCACGCAAAATCAGTGGTCGCGGGGATTCCCCATCATGTATACCGACTGTGGTGCACGCTCACTGCAGAACAACCTTGGTGGCGGCGACTACATGTTGCAGCAGGGCGACTACGAGTGTCGCTACAGCAGCCGGCCAGCGGGCTGTGCCATGTACAAACCAAACCAGTGGATGACGTTTGCCTATCGGGTGCAGGTTGGTGAGTGGGGCACTCCCACGAGCTCGATCCAGGCATGGATCGGGTACGAAGGTGAGCCGCTGAAGCAATGGATCAACCAGAGCAACTTCGTTTTGAAATATGGCGATTCACCGGCTGATGCCTATTCAAAGATCCAGCTCACGCCTTATCAGAGCAAGAAGAAGAATACCCAGGACCACCCGGTCGCGTACGTCTGGTACGACGAACTGATCGTATCCACGCAACCCATCGCAGGTCCCGATGGAACCACGCCTGATCAGTCTTCACCGGACAATCCTCCTCCGGCGCCCCCGACAGATCTCACCTTCAATTAAGATGGGGAGTACCGTCGTGGTCATTGGCACCTGGCGGGTGGCGAGGTGGTGATCAGTGGGCAGGCGGACTACGGGAGTTGCAGGCGCTGCAATTGAGCTGTTGATGGCTGTGGCAGCTGTCGTGGTCTGGGGAATTGCACCCGAACAGCTGACTTTGGTGCCCCATGCCGAAAGCCGGGGCGATGGAACACAGCCCTATCAGAACATCGGCGTCATCAACGATATCAACGTGGCCTTTGCGGCCCGGAACGGCCGGTTATACGGCATCCAGGATCACTACATCTTCATCAGCGATGATGGCGGGCGAACCTTCGAACGCCGCGGGAAACTGCCCCCGGCAGCCAATGACATCGCAACCCTCATCAAGGACCGCATCGCCCGCCTGAAGCTGACCCGCTGGATCCGGAAGAACCGGGGCCCCGAGAACCTCGTTGTACTGGACTCCGGAACGATCCTCGTGTTCTGGGATCGCATCTACCGATCGGCCGATGAGGGCGCCACGTTCGAGGTGGTCTACGACCGGCCCCGCCATGGCATTCTTGCTCCCTTCGGCAACAACGAAGGCGTCGCTGCAGGCCCGGGCATGGTGTACTTCGCCGAGTACTCGGCGCTGCCCAGACCTCACGTCATCAGGCTCCTTGAAGGATCGAACGACGGCCGTGACTGGCGAATTGCCTATACCTTCCCTTCCGGCGACATCTTCCACGTCCACTCCATAGCCTACGACCAGTTCAGGGACCGGTACTGGGTCTGCACCGGCGACAACGATTCCGAAGATCGGATTCTCTACACGGAAGACGGCTTCAAGACCCTGCAGATGCAGGGTGGCGGCTCACAGGCGTGGCGCTGCGTGTCGCTCATGATCACGGCAAAGGCTTTGGTCTGGGGATCCGACAACAATCAGACAGCGGCCTCGATCAACCGCTGGGACTTCGCCACGAACACGCTCGAGAAGGTCCTGGAGGTTGGCAAGCCGACCTATTCGTCCACCGTGCTTCGCAATGGCATGCTGGCACTCAGTACCGTCTACGAGCCCACCAGCCCCTACACCCAACGGTTTCACCCGGAGGCCACCACAGACCTCTGGGTCTCCGCCGATGGCACCTGCTGGGATCGCATCCTGAGCCTGCCCTATCACCAGCAGACCGACCGGGATGGTCATCTGACACGCGCCTCGCTGTCTTTTCCGGCGGGCTTCCCGACGGATGATCTCTACTTCACCCCGCAACACACGACACGCGATGACTTCGACACCCGTGTCCTGAAGCTGAGTACGGAAAACGCCCTGCCGTGCGCCGGACAACCAGCAGCGAAACCTGCTACGGCAGCCACCGCACAATCCGCGGCCCGATGATATTCGCGATCGGCACAGGCAACCGCTGCCAGGCCCGGATCGCCAATGCGTACTTCGGACTGGTGGGCGTGAGGTTCGGCATCGGCTGACCATCCTTCAACCAGTAGTGCCAGTAAAGCTGCCGCGGCTTGGCGCCCCACTGGGCCTTGAACTTGTAGGTGCCGGCATCAACCGACGACCGTCCGAAGTCGAACTGGCGCACGCCGGATTCGATGGCGTGCTTCAGGATGTGCCAGTAGAGCTGCATGTTGACGCCCACGCGGTTGAACTCGCGGAGTGAGGACGCCCAGGGAATTTCCATGCGATCCCCGTGCCGCAGCGTGAAGCCGGCAGCCACGGGCTGTCCGGCCAGATACACCACGGCGATGCGCGTCTGCGCCGGCATGGCGCGCGCAATGCGGCTGAACAGGGAACGGGCATACACAGGCGTGCCCAGATCGCGCATGTTGCGGGCGAAGACCCGGTAAAAATCCGGCACCAGTTCCGCGCCACCGAGGCGGGTGGTGGCGCCCTCCTTCTCCGGACGACGGATCTGGGCGCGCAGCTTGGAACCGAAGGAGGCAAACTGCTCATCTGGCGAGGCCGCCAGCTCCAGCAGCATGGCCACCTTGTCGGTGCGCTGCGGCCAGCCTTCCCGGGCTCGTTCCTCGCGAAACTCGACATGACTGACGCCGAGGCGCCCCGCCAGCGTGCCGGCGGCTGACATCAGCGCCGCATCTGCCGGCTCGTCGGCAGCAAGGCAGCCGCCGTAATTCACGAAGGGCAGCGAGACCAGGAAATCGCCGAACAGGCGGCTCCGGAGGCGGATCAGCGGCAGGACACCACGCACCTGATCAAGCGTGCCGGCCAGCAGATAGTGCGGCTCGCAACCGAATTCAGCCGTGAAGATATCGCGCCACTGCCAGCTGTGATAAACAGATGCCAGCTCGTGCCCAGCCACGAACCGGTCCCAACAGGAGGCAGCTTCAGGGCCGACCTCCCCGACCTGTACAGGATCCACCATGGCCGCTCAGACGAAACCCAGCACGCGGTCGAAACGATCCCAGGCGAACTCGCCGAGCAGCCGGTCCAACCGGGCTTCGGTCTTGTGCAGATTGGTGTAGTGGCGGAAGCGGGACTTCCAGGAAGCTCCCGGGATGCGCGGCTGTTCCGGATCCACTTCCCAGGGATGCAGATAGAAATAGCAGGGATGCCCTGCCCGGTTGACCCGGCGCAATGCCCAGCGGAACAGGCCCGGTGGCAGCAGGCGGAAGTAGCCGCCGCCACCACAGGGCAGCCGCTGACCGGCCAGCTCGAGCGTCGTGATCGGGCACTCGGTCAGCTGTGTGCCGGTGGGCTGGAAATTGAAGCGGGGGGCATCGGGAAAGCCGTAGATGTCGTGGCGAACCGGGTTCACGCTGGATGAATAGCGGTAGCCCGCCTTGTCCAGCTCCTCGAAAGCCCACAGATTGCGCTTGACGATGGAAAAGCTGGCAGCCCGGTAGCCAAGCACCGGCTGGCCGGCAATGTCCTCCAGCACCGTCTTGCTGCGTCTGACATCCTCCGCAAAGACTTCACGGGTCTGCCGGAATGCCGGTATGTGCAGGCAGCCGTGGCTGGCCACTTCGTGCCCCTCGGCAACGATGCGCCGGATCAGTGACGGATGACGCTCGGCCACCCAGGCCAGGATGAAAAAAGTCGCACTGATGCCCCGCCGTTCGAAGAGCGCCAGCAGGCGCTCGGTATTGGCCACGACCCGGCTCGGGTGGGCGTCCCAATCGGCGCTGTCGATCTGCCGGTCAAAGGCTGCGACGTGGAAGTGCTCCTCCACGTCGACCGACATGACGTTGGTGATGCGTGCGGGAGTGTTCAGAACGTCCGGCCGATAGCCAGGCCGACCTGGTTTTCGGTGTAGTTGTTGCTATTAACCTCGGATCCGCTGCGCTCTTCGCGACCAATCCAGCCGGTCAGGTCGGTGCGGGTGCCAAGCTGGTAGCTCAAGCCGAGACGGGCCCGGAACAGGTCGTCTTCATCGTAGTCAGCCAATACCCGGGAAAACCGCCGCTTGGCATAGTAGCCATCGAGGATGGCGCGGGTGCGGACGCCGAAGTTGTAGACCCACGCCACCGAGGCGCCTGTTTGTCGCGTGTCTTCGCTGTCTACAGGCACGGTATCGTCGAGTGTTTGCTCATCGCTGTAGAACAGGTTCAGCGACACGGTATTGCGATTGAAGGCCTTGGCAAGCAGGAAATCGGCCCGCTTCTGCAGGTAGTAACGGCCGGTACCCGGACCGCTGACGTCCGGCGGCAGTATCGGCGGCGGGATCACCGGAACCGGCGGCGCCTCGGGATCGGATCCCGCGCCGATGGTCGGGCCTGTCGGCCGCTGCAGCGTATTGCTCAGGTCTTCGTTGGTGCGCGGCGTCTCGTCATAGGAGATGCGAAAGATGTCGCCGCTGCGGGCGCTGTATTGCCGCTGAAAGCTGGCGCCCCACGAGGAACCGAAGCTGCGTTCACCGGCATAGGCCTCGAAAAACGTGCGGTCCGTCTTGCGACGCAGGCCGGCGCGCCAGATGCCATCCTTCAGGGCGGCATCCGATCGATCGCGGACATCGCTCTCCATGCCGCCGGACACGAACGGCGCCCAGCCACCACCCATCTCGAGAATCAGCGAGACCTCAGCCAGCTGCCGCTCGGCGCTCGGCGAAAAGTCGTAGTCGTACTTAAGGAATTCATGGTGCACGGCCCACGTCAGCCCGCGGTCCTTGTCCGGCCCTGTCCAGTCGGACTGCAGCACCTGAAAGTCGCTGTCCTGCAGGGTGTCATCGTCATAGTTCACCCGGCCGATGTCGTAGCGCACATTCAGCGAGGTACCAAGAAAATCCTGGCGCCACTCCGGCCCGGTCTGGTAGCGCACGGCATCCGACCGGTTGTTGATTTCCGGAAGGTTGGAGTTTGAAAAGGGTTTTTCCGGATCGATGACCACCTGGGCAATGCTGGCGGACGAGTTCAGGAACAGATGTTCCGGTATGAGGCCCAGATCCAGTTTTGCATCACCCTGGCTGTAGAGCGAGGTGTTGTCGGCCTGATCCTGGTAGTAAAGCGCTTCCAGGGTGTAATTGAGGCGAAAATCGTACCGCCGGCCAGCCGATGCAATGAAGATCGAGGGATCGGTGCGGAAGATGGTGTCGCTGTCTTCCAGACCGCTGGGCGCGAGCGTCACGTTGTCGCTGTAGATGGCGCCGACAGACACATGGCCGCCGATGTCGATTGCCAGTGCCGGCTGGGTTGCCACCAGCATGACAATGGCAGCACCTAGCTTCCCCCATGTCGGACGATGGGCAATCTTCAGGTCAATCATCATCTTCGACAGCCCCGTAGTAATAGTAGCTACCATTGGACAAGCTCAGCAGCGGCGAGCGCGGGACCTTGTTCAACACAAGGCCGATGGGCTTGTCCCGGTTCAAAAGGTCCAGCGCCTGGGTCACCGACGGCCCCGTCGACGCCCCCGCCTCCACCACCACCAGAATCTGGCCGGCCAGTGCCGATATGGCCACGGCATTCGGCGTGACGAGCAAGGGCGGGCAATCGATCACCACCAGGCGCTTGCGATCTTCTTCCGCCAATTGCCTGATGCGCTCGCGGGCACGGTTGCTGGTGAGCAGTACCAGGGAATCATCAAAGCGATAGCAGGCCGGCACGAAGTCGAGGCCGGGAATATCACTGGTGTATCGACAGGCATCGAGGGACAGGGTGTCATCCTGCAGGACATCGAAAAACCCACGGCCGCCATGCAGGCCCATGGCGCGGCTGAGCGTTGCCCGGGTGTCGTCGGCATCGATCAGCAGCGTGGTTCGATCCCGCTCCATGGCCAGGGCCTGGGCAAGATTGGCCGACATGAAGGTCTTGCCGGCGCCCGGCATGGCGCTGGTGATCATCACGATGTTGGCGCCCGGATCAGCCAGGGCGCCGAAGGCGCTTTGCAGAATCGACCGCTTGAGGTGCCGCAGCTCTGCACGCGAGGCCGGATCACCGGGCTCGATCTGCAGGAAGCCGCTGGTTGTCAGGGGTTCGAACGCGGCCGTGGTGGATGGCCGCTGGTCCGCCGGTGGTGCGACCCTGGGTTTGGCCGGAACGGGTTCAACCGGAGCGACTGGCCGACGTGCTCCCAGGCTCTGCACCGCTTTCTGGATAATGCTCATGCTGAACCTCAGGCCAGGGAAATACCGGCGATGCTGGTGGCCAGCAGCAGCCCGAATGCAACCAGCAGTCCCGACGCCATCCCCAAGAAGAGATAGTCACGCCGACCGAAATGCCCGGCATGCGCCATGCTGACCGAACCGAAGATCGGCAGGCCGGTTGCCAGCCGCAACTTTCTGGTGGAGAAGAACACGGGGCTGTGCTGGTTGAGCAGGAACGCACCACCAAGACCGGCGATCAACGCGGCCACCAGAACCCCACAAAACAGCAGGATGCGGTTGGGCGCCGTCGGAAACAGCGGCAGGCGCGGCGGCTCGATCACGTCGAAGGTCACGTCTTCCTTCTCGGCCTGGACTTCCTCGGTGAGCCGGGCCGACTCCAGCCGCTTCACGAGTGCATCGTACTGTGCCTTCACGATATCGTAGTCGCGATTGAGCCGATTGAGCTGGGCTTCGACTTCGGGAATCGTGTCGACCGAGCGCCGCAGGCTGCCGACCGCGGCCTGTCGCTGGGCGAGCTGGGTGCTCAGGCTGGCGAGTTCCACCTCCGTGGCGCTGAGCGACACGCGCATCTGCTGATACACCGGATTGGTGTCCAGCGGATTGCTGACCGGCGCCGCAACGCGGGCCTTCTTCAGTTCGCTCTCGCGGACTTTCTCGAGATCGGCCAGTGTCTGCTTGATCCGCACCACATCCGGATGCTTTTCGGTGAACTTCACCTGCAGATCAGCCAGCTGGTTTTCAAGATCCGCGATGGCGCCATCCACCGAAGTGCCGCCGGCCACCGTGCCGGATCCCGACATGCCGATCACCGGCTCCTCGCCCGCCACCTGACGCTGCAGTTCGGCGCGACGATTCTGCAACTCGGCGTATTGCGTCTGCGTCTGCTTGAGGGCGGCCTGGGCGGTATCGAGCCGGGCAAAGTAGTCGCCACCCTCACCGGGCATCAGCCCCACGTTCTTTTTCTTGAACTCGGCCAGACGATCTTCGGCTTCCACCAGCCGCTGTTCATAGAGCTTGATCTGTTGCGTCAGGAACTGCTGGGCCTGCACGGAGTTGGTGCGGTCCTTGCGCAGGGAGTTTTCCATGAAGTTGGTCAGGATGACCTGCACCACATTGCGCGCCATGGCGCGGTCGTAATCACGATACGAGATCGTGTAGATATCCTCGCGTGGCGCCTTGTCGATGGTGACCGCGGTCTTGAGGTTGGTCAGCAGCCGGTCGAGCTGCTCGGGTGTCGTGGTCCGCGACTCGAGGCCGGTCTCCAGCGCCACGGACTTCAACTGCGGCCGGCTCAACAGCGCCTCGGTGACCATGGCGACATCACTCAAGGTGTTGGAATCCACCGTGAGATCCCGCAGCAAGGGCTTGCGCATGGTCTTGGTGTCGACATACACCCGCGCCGTGGCGTCGTACTGGTTGGGCATTTGCAGTACCCAGATCCAGCCCAGCAGGGCCACGACCCAGGCAACGATCAAGGCCATCCAGCGATAGCGCCACATGCCATAGGCATCTTCAACAAGATCGGAAGTCAGTTGTCGCAGGTCCATTGCGGGTATTTCTGCCTGTCAATTCATTACAGCAGGGATTCGGGAATGATCAGCACATCGCCGGGCTGCATGCGCATGTTTTTGGAAATATCGCCCTTGTTGATGAGATCGGAGAGGCGCACCTTGATCTCTTCCTGTTTGCCGTCCTCGCGCCGGATGACCTTGGCGCGGTTGCCGGCCGCCGTCGGCGACAGTCCGCCCACCTGGATCATCACATCCAGCAGCGTCATGTCCTGCCGGAATGGAATGGCCTGCGGGGCCGCAGCCTGGCCCACGACCCGGACCTGGTTGTTGAAGGTCCCCACGAAGTTCTGGACGATCACGCTGACCGTGGGTGCGCGGATGAATTGTCCGATGTCCGTTTCCAGATCCCGTGCCAGCTGCGTCGGGGTCTTGCCGACCGCCACCATGTCTTCCACCAGCGGTGTCGAGATCCGGCCATCGGGCCGTACCGGGATCGTTACCGAGACTTCAGGATGTTGCCAGACGAAGATCTGCAGGGTATCGCCGGGGCCGATGACATACTCGCTTTGCATGTCGGGTGTGGCGGTCATGGGGACCGGATTGGTCGTGCCCGCGGTCTGGCAAGCGGCCAGCCCGATGGCGGTACCGAGGGCCAGTACCAACCCCCGAAAAATGCGGAACGTGTTCCAGAATGCGTTCATGGCGACTTCCTCCCAGCCTGATTGCCAGGCGACATCGGATTATAGACCAAGGAGTTGCCCGGCCTTTCGCAGATGGAACCTTGGCGATATTGTGGGCGTTCACGCCGCCCTGCATCTGCCGAAGGCGTCGCACTCTGGTACCCCTGCCCGGTGGTTCCGGGCAAGATGGCGCTCCCCTTGTTTCGTCACGAATGAACTGCCGGCATGTCGCCTCCCCTGATTGCCCATATCGTCCATCGCCTGGATTACGGCGGACTGGAGAACGGACTCATCAATGTGATCAATGGCTTGCCGGAAACTTCCAGCCGGCACGTGATCATCAGCATGACCACGGTGACGGACTTCCAAAGCCGCATCCGCCGGCCGGACGTCGCGGTTCACGAGCTGCACAAAGCGCCCGGCAAGGATCCGGCAGCCTACCTCCGGCTGTGGCGACTGCTCCGGCAATTGCGGCCGACCGCCGTGCATACCCGCAACACCGGCGTGCTGGATTGCCAGCTGGTGGCCTGGCTGGCCGGCGTCCGGCACCGGATCCACGGCTATCACGGCTGGGACGTCAACGATCTCGACGGGACCAATCCGCGGCAAAATCGCCTGCGGCGCCTGTGTGACCCGTTTGTCCAGCGCTATGTCGTCGTGTCCCGGCAGATCGGCGCCTGGCTCACGGGGACGCTGCAGGTGGATCCCGACCGGGTCACGCACATCTGCAATGGCGTCGACACCCACCGCTTTCATCCCGCGGGCAAGGCCTCACCCCGTTCCGGACCATTGATCATCGGCACGGTCGGCCGGCTGCAGACCGTCAAGAACCAGATCCTGCTGGTCCGGGCCTGTGGGCTGCTGAAGCGCGAGGCGCCCGAGCTGGCTGCCGACTGGCAACTGCGCATCATCGGTGACGGCCCGGAACGGGCCTTGCTCGAAACCGCCATCGGCAGCGAAGGCCTCGACTCGCAGGCAACCATCGCCGGCTGGAACGATGATGTGCCAGCGGCACTCCGCGGGCTGGATGTCTTCGTGCTGCCGTCGTTGAATGAAGGCATCTCCAACACCATCCTCGAAGCGATGGCCACCGGGCTCCCGGTGATCGCCACGGCTGTCGGCGGCAACCCCGAACTGGTGGTCGACAACGAGACGGGGTTCCTGATTCCGGGCAATGACGCTGCCAGCCTGGCAGATCGGCTGCTACGCTATCTGCGTCTGCCCGATCTTGCCGCTCATCATGGCCTGGCAGCCCGCGAACGTGCCGGGCAGGAGTTCAGCATTCAGCGAATGCTGCTGGACTACGCCCGGCTGTATCAGGATCTGCTTTGATTCCGACCGATCGGAAAGTGCATGTGCGGAATAGCCGGAATCGTTGATCTCAAGGGTCGGCAGCCCATCAACGAAGGACTACTCAAAGCCATGAACGACCGGCTGAGCCATCGCGGCCCGGATGGCTCCGGCGTGCATGTAGAAGCTGGTATCGGCCTCGCCCACCGGCGCCTGTCGATCGTTGATCTGGCGGCCGGCCAGCAGCCGATGTACAACGAAGACCACAGCGTCTGCATCGTCTTCAACGGCGAGATCTACAACTTCCAGAGCCTGATGCCCGAGCTGATCGCGCTGGGCCATGTGTTCCGGACCCGCTCCGACACCGAAGTCATCATTCATGCCTGGGAGCAATGGGGCGTTGACTGCCTCAAGCGCCTGAACGGCATGTTTGCCCTGGCGCTCTGGGACCGCAATCGCCGCCAGGTATTTCTCGCCCGGGATCGACTGGGCGTGAAGCCGCTGTTTCATGCCACCCTGGCGGACGGCACGCTGCTGTTCGCGAGCGAGCTCAAATCCCTGCTGCTGCACCCCGCACTGCCCCGCCAGCTGTTGCCACGCGCCGTTGAAGACTATCTGTCCTTCGGCTACGTGCCGGAGCCGGACACGATCTACAGCGGCGTGCACAAACTCGAGCCGGGCCACTACCTGCTGATCGACGACACCGGCAAGCAATCGATCCGGCGTTACTGGGACCTCGACAGCGGGAAATTCGGCAGCCACCGGCCGGGCGAAGCCGAGGCGCAGGCCGAGCTCAGGCAACACCTGACCGATGCCGGCAGGCGCCGCTTGATCGCCGAAGTCCCGCTGGGCGCCTTCCTGTCGGGCGGCGTCGATTCCAGCGCCGTGGTGGCCGTGATGGCCGGCCTGATGGGTGACAGCGTCAAAACCTGCTCGATCGCCTTCAACGATCCCGACTACGACGAATCCACCTATGCCCGGCAGGTTGCCCGGCAGTATCACACCGACCACAGCGAGCACACGGTCGAGGTCGATGATTTCGGCCTGCTCGACACCCTGGTAGGCACCTACGACGAACCCTATGCCGACAGCTCGGCCATCCCGACCTACCGGGTGTGTGCCGCGGCCCGCGAGCGCGTGACGGTGGCCTTGTCGGGTGATGCCGGTGACGAGAATTTCGCCGGCTACCGGCGCTATCGCCTGTTTGCCGGCGAGGAGACGGTGCGCAGCCTCATTCCCGCCGCGATCCGCCGGCCGGTCTTCGGCCTGCTCGGCCGCTATTACCCGAAGATGGACTGGGCGCCACGAGTCTTCCGGGGCAAAACCACCTTTCAGGCGCTGGCCCGTGACAGCGTTGGCGCCTACCTGCATGGCGTCTCGCTGACCAAGGCCGAGACGCGCAGCCAGCTGTACTCCACCGCCTTCCGCAGCCAGTTGCAGGGCTATGATTCCCGCACCGTTTTCGACCGGCATGTGCAGGGCCGCGACTTTCCCGATGCCCTGTCGATGGTGCAATACCTCGATCTCAAGACCTATCTCGTGGGCGACATCCTGACGAAGGTGGATCGCGCCAGCATGGCCCACAGCCTCGAAGTGCGTGGGCCGTTTCTCGATTACGAGTTCATCGAATGGGCCGCCAGCCTCCCGGTGGACTACAAACTCCGCGGTGGTGTCGGCAAATATCTGCTGAAGAAGGCCCTGGAACCGATGTTGCCGAACGACATCCTCTATAGGCAGAAGATGGGCTTCGCCGTGCCGCTGGCACGCTGGTTTCGCGGCCCGTTGAACGAGCGGGTGCGCGCCCTGCCGGACAGCCCCTTCCTGAACGCCGACGGCATTTTCGATCGTCGCGGCCTGCAATCGCTGGTGAACCGGCACTTGTCCGGCCAGCGGGATTTCAGCCCGGGCATCTGGTCCCTGCTGATGCTGGAAGGCTTCCTGCGATCGCCCGCGCCCACCCATGACGCGACCACCGCATGCCACGCATCGTCACGCTGAGCGGGCTCTACCCCAGCAGCGCCCGCCCGCGGCACGGGATCTTCGTCGAAGAGCGGCTCCGGCAACTGGTCGGCCATGGCGACATCACGGCCAGCGTGCTGGCGCCCGTGCCGTGGTTTCCGCTGAAGAGCCGCCGCTTCGGCGACTATGCCGCCCTCGCCCGCACGCCGGCCACGGATCAGCGCCACGGGCTCGACATCCGCTATCCACGCTATCTCTCCATTCCCAAAATCGGCATGAGCGTGGCGCCGTTCCTGCTGGCTGCCGCGTTGATCCCGGCCTTGCGCCGCCTGCGGCGTGCAGAGCCGGACCTGGCGCTGATCGACAGCCACTTCCTGTATCCCGACGGCGTGGCCGCGTGTCTCGCCGGCCGGCTGCTGAACATTCCCGTGCTCATGACGGCCCGGGGTTCGGATGTGAACCTGTATCGGCGCTGGCTCATTCCGCGCAGCCTGATCCGCTGGGCGGTGCGTCAGTCGGCTCGCGTGATCACGGTGTCCGAGGCGTTGCGTGATGCGCTGCTGGCCTTGGGGGCTGATCCGGCCAAGGTCATCACCCTGCGCAATGGCGTGGATCTCGAGCGCTTCAAACCGCTGGAGCGGGCGGCCTGTCGCACCCAATTCAACGTTGCCGGCTTCACGCTGATTGCGGTCGGCAACCTGCTGCCCGTGAAAGGCCACGAACTGATCATCGAGGCATTGCCTGGCCTGCCGGAGGTCACCCTGTTGATTGCGGGTGACGGGCCACTGCGCGGCTCGCTGGAGCGGCAGGCGCACAGCCTCGGTGTGGCGGACCGGGTGCGCTTTCTGGGCAACCTGGGCCAGGATGAATTGATCGTTGCGTACAACGCCGCCGATGCCCTGCTGCTGGCATCGAGCAGGGAAGGCATGCCCAATGTCGTACTGGAATCACTGGCCTGCGGGACACCGGTGATTGCCACGGCAGTTGGCGGCACGCCGGAGCTGCTGCAGGGTGAGTCGCTCGATGGGGAAGTTGCCGGCCGGTTGCTCGAGGCACGATCGGCGGCCGCCATCGTGGCTGCAGTGGATGACCTTCGACGCCACCCACCGGACCGCGATCGCATCCGTGACTACAGCCTGCAGTTCGCCTGGGATCCGACGATCGAAGGTCTCACCGCAGTGATGCAGCAGACCGCTACCAGGAATTGAGCCAGTCGGCGCAGGCGGCGCTCATCTCGTCCTGCCACGCACGACGCGAGAAGGTGTGGTCGGCTTCGGGGTAGTCGAGCCGCTGAACGTTCTGGCGGGCCAGCACCGGCTGCCAGGCATCGGCTGCGAGACACGCCACGAACTCCTGGGCGGTCAGGTCCCTGCCACTCAGGATCAGCAGTACCGGCCCGGAAAAACCAGCCAGCGCACGCTGCACGCGTTCGGGCAGTTGCGCCGACGGCGCCTGTGACTGTTCCGGTGCGGCTGCCCCACGCGCTTTCTGCACATCACCCAGGAAGTCGCGCAGCGTGGCGATGATGCGCATCTCGCCGCGCAGGAGTTTTTTCCAGAAGCTCCACTGGAACAGGCGGCGACCGTAATAGCTGCGCACATAAGCCTGCGCCAGACCCTGCTCCGTCCGCACCCACGGATTGACCATGACGAGACCGGCTATCGACTGCCCTGCATCGGCAGCATGAAACGCAGCAGCGCTCGCGCCATCACACAGGCCCCACAACACCACATCCTGCAATCCCGGGCAGGCGCGTCGAAAAGCCTTTGCGGCCGCGTCGATATCGGCTGGAATATGCTCGAAGCCGCGGTATTCGCCCGCGCTGTCGCCCATGCCGCGGTAATCGAAGCGCAACACCGGGTAGCCACGCCGGGCCAGATCCCGGGCCAGCAGGACAAACTGCCGGTGACTGCCCACCCGATATTGCGGTCCGCCGACGATGATCAGCACGCCCCGCCTGCCCGCAGGATCGGCGGCGGGCCTGGCTGGCTCGTGCAGGATGCCGATCAGCGTGGCACCCTCGCAATCGATGAGCAGGCTCCGTTCACGGACTGCGATGGCCCCGGTCACGACGGCTCGCCCGCCGCTCTGCCGCTGAAAAATGCCACCGTGCTTTCCACGAGTGCCCGGCTGCCGGTGAGTTCCACGGTATTCCAGAAGGTGTCGCCTGCAAGCGCCACACCGCAAGCGTTCAGACCCTGCGCCACCCAATCCTGCACCCGATCCGCGCCAACCTTCGACAAGGAGCGGGCTTCTTCCCCCTCACGCCCGGGGCCGACTTCAAACCAGACCAGTGGGGTGCTGTTCGGTGGGGCGATCTCCCGCAAGTCCAGTGACTGGAGCGCGTGGGAGAGCTCCGGGCTCAACTCGTAGCCGGCCACCTCCAGCGTCTTGCCGGCCGCGAGATCGGCCGCCAGCGAGGCCACGGTTTCGGCGCCGCCTCCAGTGAGCAGATCACCCGCCACACGCAGGCGCAGAAACTGTTTGACGAGCAGATCCCCTGACACGACGGGCTGCCACAGGGCCACGCGCAGTGGCGATGCCTGATCGACCAGCAGCGACGCAACCAGCAGCGCGCCAAACCGGATGCCGAGCAAGCCGCGGACCGGCGCACCGGTCTCCGTTGCCCATTGCGTCACGCGATGGAGATTCCGCTGCCAGATCGCCAGGCGCGCATCCCGGAACTCGCCCGCGCTGTCGCCGGTGCCGTACAGATCAACGGCGATGGTCTGCAGGCCGCACTCCGCGAGGCGCCGGCCGAGCAGCGCCTGCATGGGACGACACTTGTTCATCTCCTCGGCAAAGGCCGGCAGGATCAGCACGCTGGCTCGTGGTGGGATCGAAGGCAGCCAACGGGTGATCCACAAGTCGCCATCGGGTGATGGCAGAAAGAAGCCCTGGAGACTGGTCGGCGGGTCGCCTGCCTGGCCTGGCGACTGCGTCATTCAGCCGATCTTGTTCTCGACGAAGGTGGCGAGGGACCCCACCGTGTCGAAGACCTGGGCGTACAGATCGCCGTCGTCCACCGCGATGCCATAGTGCTCCTCGATCGCCGTCAGCACGGCAACCACGGCCATCGAATCGAGTTCTGCCACCTGTCCCAGCAGGGGTGTGGATGCGTCAAATGCATCAGCACGCGGCCCCAGTTGCAGGGTGTTGCGCAGAATATTGCGGACGGCAGCGAGCTCAGACATGCGGACTTCCTAGGGAGGGGGCTTCAGGCCGGGAACTGGACCAGGTGCGGTATTCCTTGCCTCTGAGAACCTCGATCAGGGCGACCAGACTGGCCAGGTTCACGAGGCAGAAATAATACGGTATGGCCGTGAGCCGGGAAAGCCAGCCACCGTGGCCGGCCAGTCGCCAGCCGATCAGCGCCAGGGCGTAAAAGAGCAACTGGCCGGCGAGCAGCAGCCCATAGATGGGCGCCGTGGTGGCGAGCGCCATATTACTCACCAGCACGATGAGCATGAACCAGGGAACCAGCCAGCGCAGGACCTTGTGCGACCAGAACTGGAGGGCGAAGAACCCCGAACGGAACGGGTTCAGCAACACCTTCATCTTGAAGGTGGCACGCCAGGCACGATTCACGATGCGGACCTTGCGGCGAAATTCTGCGCCATAACCCTCGGCGCCGCCTTCCCAGGAGACAGCCTCGGGTTCGTAGATATTCCGGTAGCCCTGGGCCACGATCTGCAGCGGGTTGACGAAGTCGGACAGATCACCGGGCGCCAAATCGCGATACAGCGATCGACGGATGGCGTAGATCGCCCCATCGCCACCCACCACGGAACCCAGGCTGCTCTCCATGGCCTTGATCGCAATCTCGTAGGACCAGTACGCCCCCTCGCTCTCGGTCGAGGCATCATCAACACCGATCTCGTAGCGGGATTCACCGGTGACCGCACCGACGCGCGGGTCGGCAAAGTTCCGTACCAGCGCCCGCAGGGCATTGCACTCGTACATGGCATTGGCGTCGGAGAAAACCACGATGTCGCCAGTCGCCATGGCCAGCGCCGCGTTCAGGCCAACCGTCTTGCCGCCACGAGACGGCATGCGCAGCAGGCACACCGGCGGGCCGGCGGCACTCACGATCTCGTCGGTGCCGTCGGTGGATGCATCGGAGACGACGATGACCTCGAGGCGATCCTGCGGATAATCGAGGCGCAGGCAGTTGTCGAGTTTGGCGGCGATCACCTGCCGCTCATTGAAGGCCGACACGATCAGGGTCACGCGCGGCTCAATGGCGCCACGGTGTATCGCACGGCGCACACCCACGGCGCGGAGCAGCCATAGCAAGGCCGGGTACAGGGCATAAACCCAGGCCAGAACGGCCAGCCCACCCCAGAACAGATCAACAACTACAAACACGGTGTCCGGTACCTGCGATGACAGTTTGTGAACGACGTTGGTAGACAGTCTCTGGCGCATGCACAAGAATGTGCACTTATGTCCAGATTTCTAGAGATTTTCCCGCCGAACCGCGCAGAGGATAGGCAGGGCCGGCAGTCAGCGCAAGGACGCCATGCCCAGTTGAACGGTGTGCAGGTCCTGATCAGTGGCCGGCCCTACTGGAGCACCAGCGACGGGCCTGCCGGCACCGACGAGGCGATTGCAGCGGCTGTATTGCGGGCCTATCACACGCTGGGTCCGCATCTTTTCAACTCGGCCCGAGGGCATTTTGCCGTCGCCATCATCGACCGCGTCGAGAAGCGGGTGGTGCTCGGCATCGACCGCGCCGGGGTCGAATCCCTGGCGTGGGCCTGTACGCAGGATGGGCAGATCGTCTTCGGCACCTCGACAGCCGATGTTGCCCGCCATCCGTCCGTCAATGCCGGCATTTCCCGGCAGGCGCTCTTCGATTACCTCTACTTCCACATGGTCCCCAGCCCCGCCACGGTGTATGTGGGTGTGGAAAAACTGCGGCCTGCTCAATACCTCGTGTTCGAGCGGGGCAAGGCCACCGTCCAGCATTACTGGCGCCCGCAATTCGAGCGCGGGCGAGGCATGGCAACCACCAGTCTCCATGAAGAACTCAAGGAAACCCTGCATGCCAGCGTCGCCCGCTCGGTGGGCAGCGGCGGTCATGTGGGTGCATTTCTGAGCGGCGGCCTGGACAGCTCCACGGTGGTCGGCATGCTCGCCGACATCGTGCCGGAGCCGGCCCGCACCTTCTCCGTCGGCTTCGAAGCTGAGGAATACAACGAACTTGGCTACGCCCGGCTCGCGGTGCAGCGCTTCGGCGCCGACAGCGTGGAAATCGAAGTCACCCCGGCCAATGTCACGGAATCCATACCGGTGCTGGCGGCCGCCTTCGACGAGCCCTTCGGCAATTCATCGGCGATCCCGGCCTACTGGTGTGCACGGGTGGCGCGGGAACATGGCATCACGCATCTGCTGGCCGGCGACGGCGGCGATGAGCTCTTCGGCGGCAACAAGCACTACCACCGCCAGGCCCTGTTCGAACACTACTACCGGCTGCCCGGCGCCGTGCGCTCGCTGATCTGCGAGGGCCTGCTGTTGCGGGTACTGCCCGAGAATGCGCCCTTCCCGCTCGGCAAGCTGCGCAGCTATATCGACCAGGCCCGCATCCCGTTGCCACAACGGCTGAAGTCCTGGGACTTCATGTACCGCACCCCGGCAGCCAGGGTCTGGCATCCCGGGTTCCTGGCATCCATCCGGGTTGATCATCCCGATGAGTGCATGACGCAGGTGTATCACGAGCTGGAAAACGACATCACCCTGAATCGCCTGCTGTACTTCGATTGGCAGTACGTGGTGGCCGACAGCGATCTGCGCAAGGTCAATGCCGCCTGCGCCCTGGCCGGCGTCGAGGTGAGCTACCCGATGCTGGATACCGAGCTCATCGATTTCTCCTTGAAGCTGCCACCGGAAGCCAAGCTGAACGGTCCGCAGTTGCGCCCGTTCTACAAGAAGGCACTTCGAGGGTTCCTGCCGGATGAAATCCTGGACAAGGAAAAGCACGGCTTCGGCCTGCCCTTCGGCTTGTGGCTGAAGACCGACCCGGCACTGCGCACGCTCGTTCTGGACAGCCTGGATGCACTGAAGTCACGGCAGATCATTCGCAGCGACTTCCTCGACGAGGTCATGCGCGAGCACCAGGCCGGTCACGCGTCCTACTACGGCTATGTGATCTACGATCTGGTGATGCTGGAGCAGTGGCTCGCCACCCACGGGGTAACGGACGTTTAATCCTTCGATCGCGCATACAGCGACAGCAGATTTGCCGCCAGCCGTGGCGCCGTCCGGCTCCAGAGCGTGACACGCGGGATCTGATAAGGATCCGTCTCCCGACGCCCGAGACCAACCCGGGTGGTAAGCGCGTGACTGAAGCCCGCATCCCGGACCATCGCCGCATGCTCCGGCCCGAAGTCCTTGCCGGGCTGGCCATTGGGATAGGCAAAGAGCCGGGGGCGCGTTCCCGTGATCGCCTCCAGCTGGGCTGCGCCCTCGGCGATCTCCCATCGCGCTTCATCCGCAGGCAGGCGGGCCAGTATTGGATGATGAACCGTATGCCCGCCGATCTCGATGCCGCGCTGCTGCAGCTCCCTGACTTCGGCTGAGGTCAGCATCAGATTGCGGGGCAACTCCACCCCTGCCATGTCTGCCGTCCGCTGCACCAGCTCCGTACGTTCCGCCATCGGCCGATACTTGATCTGCCCCAACAGCGCCGCAATCGCTGACTGGCGTTCCTCGATGGACCCCATGCTGTACGTGCCCAACCCCAGGCTGTTCAAGTCCAGCTGCGGGCTCCTGCAGCCCCGAACGGTCTCGATCACAGCATCGTTGAACATGCAGCCGCCATCCAGATAGCCCGTGGCCACGAACACGGTGGCCGGCAGACCCAAAGATTCGAGGATGGGCAGCGCCTGATGCAGGTTGTTGGCGTAGCCGTCGTCGAAGGTGATGCTGACGGCAAGGGGTGGGAGGGTGCCGGCTGCGAGGCGCTGCAATGCTTCGGCCAGCGGCAGCACGCTCAGGTGATCGGCCAGAAATTGCGCTTGTGTCCGGAACAGTTGCACATCCGGCTCCGAGGACAGGAGCGGATCATGCATCGGCAGAACCCGATGGTAGGTCGCGACCAGCAGGCCGCGACGACCGGACAGCCTGGCGATGGCACGCATGCCGGTACCGATGAGGGAAAATTGGGCCATGGGCACATTATCGCGGGGAATCCGCGCTCCGGCTAACGCTTCCAGTGGCCGGGGTCACACTTTTGCCGTCCCTGCCAATCACCGCACGGCGATTCACCTAAACTAGGGGGAACAAGAACGAGCAGACGGCATGTCATTAACGGCGATTGCGTACATCCTGGCGTTTGGAGGCCTGCTGGTCTGGGCCCTGTTCCGGGACCCGCGGTACGGCCTGTATGCCTATCTCGCGACTTTTTATGCCTCGCCCTCCGATCGCTGGTGGGGCGCCGATCTGCCGGATTTGCGCTGGTCACTGATTGCCGCAGCCGTAACGCTGGTCGCTGCATTTCGACTGCCAAAGCGTGAGGATCGTCCGGCCTGGACGGCCAACAACGGGATCAGGATATTGATCGCCATGACAGCCTGGATCTGGATCCAGAACTTCTGGGCCCTCAACCCGGACCTGCATCTGGAACTTTCGATTCTTTACACCAAGTACGTCGTCTTGCTCTACCTCATCTACACGCTGATCGACAGCGAAGAGTCGGTACGCCATTTCCTGATCGTCCATGTCCTTGGCTGCTTCTATCTTGGCATTCTTGCCTGGCAGGCACCGGGTGCCGGCCGCCTCGAGGGCGTGGGAGGGCCGGGCATCGATGAAGCAAATGCACTGGCCATGCACCTCGGCACCGGCGCCATTGCCGCGGCGGCCCTGTTGGCGAAAGGTCCGCTCTGGCAGCGTGGGCTGGCCTTTGCGGCCATTGCCGTCATCCTGAATGGCGTGGTGCAGACCGGCAGTCGCGGTGCATTTCTGGGAATCGCTGCGGGTGGGTTTGCGCTTTTCATCATGAGCCCGCCACGATTCCGCCGAACGTGGGTCATTCTGGGAATTGCCGGCATCGCGGTTCTGCTCAAGATGGCCCCCGACAACTACTGGGAGCGGATGGCAACCATTACCAAAACGGCAGAGAGCGAAGCGCCCGTCGATCAAAGTTCCGAAACGCGGCTGGCACTGCTGTCAGCTCAATGGAAGATGTTTCTGGCCCATCCCATGGGATCGGGGCATCGGGGCACCGAATATCTCAGTACGCGTTACCT
>CAYLKO010000020.1:31425-37425 GCA_964384525.1 uncultured Chromatiaceae bacterium | reverse complement strand
TACATCGTCGTGGTCACCGCCGCACGCATCAAGGCGACCGGCAACAAGCTCAATGACAAGGTGTATCACCACCACACCGGCTATGTGGGCAACATGAAGTCCGTGACCCTCGGCAAGTTGATGGAAGAACATCCGGAACGCGCCTTGATCAAGGCCGTGAAGGGCATGTTGCCCAAGCACAGCCTGGGCGCGACGATGTTGAAGAAGCTGCGCGTCTATGCCGGTGGCGAGCACGAGCACATCGCCCAGCAGCCACAGCCGCTCAAACTGTAATTTTCAAACTCCGAACCCGATCAGGCAGGCCAGATCCTCATGCCCAGTCCCTCACCGTCATACCCGACCCAGTACACCGCAACCGGCCGCCGCAAGTCGTCCACCGCACGGGTGTTCCTGCGCCGCGGGACCGGCACCATCACGATCAACAGCAAACCGATCGACGAGTTCTTCGGGCGCAAAACGTCCCGGATGATCGTGCGCCAGCCGCTGGAGCTCACCCAGCTGGAAGGCCAGTTCGACATCAATGTGAACGTGGCTGGTGGCGGCATGACCGGCCAGGCCGGTGCGATTCGCCACGGGCTGACCCGTGCCCTGATGGCTTACGATGAAACCCTGCGTCCATCCCTGCGCAAGGCGGGTTACGTAACCCGGGATGCGCGCGAAGTGGAGCGCAAGAAGGTGGGTCTGCGCAAGGCCCGGCGCGCAACCCAGTTCTCGAAGCGCTAGGCGCGGCTTTCGGCACGGCACGCTTATAATGCGTCCTGCTCACTGGGGGATCGTCCAGCGGTAGGACATCGGACTCTGACTCCGAGAACCTAGGTTCGAATCCTAGTCCCCCAGCCAATATATGTTCCGAAGGCATCCGAAGCCTTCCGACAGAAACCGATAACCTCGCGTAAATGCGGGGTTTTTCGTTCCTGGGGGTACCGACCTGACCCCATCAGAGCCCGAACCTACTGTGTAGCAATCCGTGTAGCAAAGTTGAGTGGTAAACCGTTTTGCTACACAATTTTGCCCATTCTCCGAACCTGGTGCTACACATGGCCAAGAAGCTCACTGAACTACAGGTCAAGAACGCCAAGCCCAGGGCCGCCAAATACACGATGGCAGCCGGTGGCGGCCTGACCCTGCTGGTGACACCCGACGGAGCCAAGTACTGGCGGCTCCGCTACCGGATCGGTGGCCGCCCCCGGATGATTTCACTTGGCAAGCCGTATCCGGTCACGACGCTCAAGCAGGCGCTGGCCCAAGCCGCCGAGTACCGTGCCCTGATCCACGAGGGCTCCGATCCGGCCGACCGGCGGCGTGTGGAAAAGCTGACCACGAAGCAGCGGGTGGCCAACACCTTCGGCGAGGCAGCCGATGCGTGGCACACCTTCCGCAGTCAGACATGGGATGACAAGACCAGCCACCAGGCGCGGGTCTACCTGGACAAGGACATGCTGCCGAAGCTCCGCAGCCGCCCGCTGGATAACATCACACCGGCCGAACTGGGTGCGCTGGTGGCCGGAATCGAGGAGCGCGGTGCCTTCGACATCGCCAAGAAAACCCGTCAATGGCTCAAGGCAATCTACAGTTATGCGCGGGCCAATGGCTGGACGGCCATTGATCCCGCACGTGATCTGGCCGCCATCGCGCAAGCGGGGCCGGGCGTCAAAAACTATGCGCACCTGTCACTGGACGAGCTGTCCGATTTCCTTCACGCGCTGGATGCCTACGACGGTTCGCCGCTGGTAAAGGGCTGTGCCCGGCTGGCCCTGTGGACTGCAAATCGGCCAGGCGTCACGCGCACCCTTCGATGGGATGAATTGGATCTCAAGGAGGGCGTCTGGACGATCGAGAAAGGGCGGGAGGGGATGAAGCGTGGCTATTTTCACCTGACGCCGCTGCCCGCCCAGGCTGTCCAGATGCTGCGGGATATTCAGCCGATTACCGGCTATCTTGAGCATGTCTTCACGGGCCGCAACGATCCACGTCAACCGATCAGCGACGGTGCGGTGGCCGGCATGTTCAAGCGCATCGGCTACCACAAGAAGCAGACCATGCACGGCTTCCGACACCTGATCAGCACCGCGCTCAACAACAAGGGCTATGAGCCGGACTGGGTGGAGCGGCAACTGGCGCATGGCGATCCCGACAAGATCCGCGGCATCTACAACAAGGCGGCCTATCTGGAGTCGCGCCGCAAGATGATGCAGGAGTGGGCCGACTATCTGGATCTGATCAAGCGCAAGGCAGAGGTCATTTCAATCAGGCGGGCCACGGCCTGATACCCTTTACCTGATGCCGGCCACCAGACCGTTGGTCGGATTGCCCTGACGGTGGGTTTCTCGACATGGTGGTGCGGAATGGATACAGCAGGCCAAGCTGCCTGGTTTCAGGCATTCGCCTCGGTATTTGCCATCGGCGTAGCGGTCTTTATTCCTTGGCGGCAACGGCATATAGAAGCTAAGGACCGCTTGTCAGATCATCGCAAGAGAGTGATGAGTGCTGCTGCGATTCTGGATACAGAACTTCGCTATCAGACCGCGGTGTTGGATTTTGCATCCCTCGGCGACGGGGAGACCGAACATGGCTTCACTTTCGCGCAGGCAGCTACATTAATGAAGTTGCGGCCCGCGGCCCAGGCCGCGATTCGCAGCACAGTTGCAAAGGCGCACTACTTTTCTGACGAGCTATGTGAGCAGATCGTGCGGTTGGGAGTCGAAGCGGCGGCGTACGATCGAATAATCGAAGAGGCTTTACGCCGCTACCTATTCCAAATCGCACACGACATTTTCGATCTTTTTCGCCCAACTACGACTGAACTCCAGAGCCTGATTGAGCGGGTTCGCTCGTTGCTCGAAGGGTATCTTCCAAAGGGCTGCTGGTAAGACTAATCACTGCCCACAAACCGCACTCTGAACAATATCCTGCGCTACTGAGGCGTCCCCCGACTATTATTGCCGCTCACCAAAGGTGGGGCTGGCTGGCATCAATTGCCCAGGTCGCCCCCTGCTGGCATCAAAAATCGGGGGAATCGTGACACCGCTCGGCAAGCTGCTTGATACCTACCGGCATAGCGCGACGTCAGAACGCGAGAAGGGCACCTACTTCGAGGAGCTGATCCTCTTTTTTTTTTTAATATAGGGGTACTACCGAGATCTATACAGCGATGTATGGACGTATGCCGACTGGGCCGGCAAGAAGGGGCTGGACAAGCGCGATGCCGGCATTGATCTGGTGGCCCGGACCGCCGGCACCCAGGAAATTCACGCCATCCAGTGCAAGCTGTACGCCGAGGACTACCGACTCCAGAAAGGCGACATCGACAGCTTCTTCACCGCGTCCGGCAAGAAGCCGTTCGCTCACCGCATCATCGTCAGCACAACCAATCACTGGAGTGAGCACGCCGAGGAGGCGCTGCGCGACCAGCAGACGCCTGTCAGCAAGATTGATCTGTTTGACCTGGAAAACAGCCAGATCGACTGGGCGAAGTACCAGTCGAAGGCGCCGCCGGCACTCAAACAGAAAAAGACACTGCGAGATCACCAGAAGACTGCCGTAAAAGATGTGCTCGCCGGCCTGCGTGGAGCAGATCGCGGCAAGCTGATCATGGCCTGCGGCACGGGCTAGACGAGAGCAGTAAGCCCTCCGTAAACAGTGACTTCAACAGGGACTAGTGTGACATGACGAAACACAACGCCAGGAACGAGCGGGTCAAGCGCGAGTACTTCACCTATCTGCGTGAGGCCAGGCGGCAGAGCGAGGCGAGCGTGGATGCCGTGGCCGCGTCGCTGGCCCGCTTCGAGGCGCATACCCGCCACCGCGACTTCAAGACCTTCCATCATCGGCAGGCGGTGGCATTCAAACACCATCTTGCGGAGCAGGACAGCCAGACCACCGGGGAGAAGCTGAGCAAGGCGACCCAGTACGCCACGCTGTCCCACCTCAAGCGGTTCTTTCAGTGGCTGGCCGGGCGGCCCGGTTACAAGTCCGGTGTTCAGTACTCTGATGCGGACTACTTCAGCCTGCCGGACAAGGAGTCGCGCGTAGCGACCGCGCGCCGGGAGCGGCCAGCTCCAACGCTGGAGCAGGTCCAGTACGTTATCAGCCAGATGCCTGCTGGCAATGACATCGAGAAGCGCAATCGTGCCCTGGTGGCTTTCGTGCTTATCACGGGGGCTCGCGACAGCGCCGTGGCGTCCCTCAAGCTCAAGCACTTGGACCTGGCCGCAGGTAGCGTCCACCAGGATGCGCGGGACGTGAAGACCAAGAACAGCAAGACCTTCACCACCTTCTTCTTCCCGGTTGGGGATGACATCCGGCAGATCGTCGCGGATTGGGCAAACTACCTGCGGGTGGAGCTGCTATGGGGCAACGATGACCCATTGTTCCCCAAGACCAGGATGGCGGTGGCCAGCAATGGCAAGTTCGCGCCCGCTGGGCTAGGGCGGGAGCACTGGAGCAACGCGACGCCGATCCGGCGGGTTTTCCGTGAGGCATTCACCGGGGCTGGTCTGCCGTACTTCAACCCCCACACCCTGCGCAAAACCCTGGTGAGCCTGGGTGAGAAGTTGTGCCAGTCGCCGGAGGCGTTTAAGGCATGGAGCCAGAACCTGGGCCATGAGGGGGTGCTGACGACGTTCTACAGTTACGGCAGCGTTGCGACCGATCGGCAGGGCGACATCATCCGGAATCTGGGCGTGGGGCAAGAGCAGATGGAGCCAACGCGGGAGATGGTCCTGGCGATGGCGCGCCAGCTTGTTCATGGCAGTGGTCAGGGTGTTTGACCATCAAGTTGGGCGGCCCAGTGCGGGCAAATTGTGTAGCAAGTTGTGTAGTAAATATTGATCTCAAAGCGGTGCAGCGCGGAAAATCAGTATCTTGCGCCATAGGTTCGAATCCTAGTCCCCACAACGGCCCGCAATCGCGGGCCGTTTTGTTTTGGTGTTCTGGGCTTCGTCGCCGCGGCATCCCGGCTGGATGTATGCGGCATCGCTTCGTCGCCGCGACATCCCGGCTGGGTATGCCTTCACCTGCGGTACGGTTGCCCGCTCATCGGTGAAGGCATACCCAGCCACGCTGCCGCTGTAATGGAAGATGCAGTCCTCCGATACGGCGTTCCGACGGGCGAGAAATTCCCTGGCGAGCCCTCGGGTCCGCCCGCACAGGCCGCCAGGTAATTTGTCGACCGGCGGAGCGTGGGCCACGGAGCATGCAGATACGTCTACAGTCGATCGAGCCGCCTGATGCCGGAGTCGCCGGCGATGATGATCACGTCGGCCGGCCGGTTGGCGAACAATCCCACGGTCACGATGCCCGGGATCTGGTTCAACCGGCTCTCCATCTCCACCGGGCTCGTGATCTGCAGGTTGTGGACGTCCAGGATGTGGTTGCCGTTGTCGGTGGTGTAGTTCTCGCGCCATACCGGCTGA
Organism: uncultured Chromatiaceae bacterium; assembly: GCA_964384525.1. Classification (GTDB taxonomy): domain Bacteria; phylum Pseudomonadota; class Gammaproteobacteria; order Steroidobacterales; genus SHZI01. The sequence goes on along the minus strand of CAYLKO010000020.1, from coordinate 32,011 downwards.
CCCCGGAGCTTGACGAACTGCCGGGCGACATACGACCGGGCCATGGGCACGACTTCGACCGGCAGCGGGAACTGGCCCAGGGTGGCCACCCACTTGGAGTCGTCGATGATGCAGACGAACTTCCGGGAGGCGGCCGCCACGACTTTTTCCCTGGTCAGGGCCCCACCCCCCCCCTTGATGAGGTGGAAGTGCTTGTTGGCCTCATCCGCGCCATCCACGTACAGGTCCAGTTCGCCAACCTGATCGAGCTCGGTCACGGTGATGCCACGGGTCCGAAGACGTGCTTCGGTCGCGCGTGAACTGGCAACGACGGCGACCAGTCCGTCACGCAACCGCTCCAGTTCATCGATGAAGAAATTGACGGTGGAACCGGTGCCGACACCGAGGGTCGTACCCGGCCTGATGAACTCGATCGCGGCCTGCGCAGCCTGCTTTTTAAGCATGTTTTGCTTGATTGCCATTTTTACCTGCCAAAAAAAAGTGCCCGCCAAAGGCGGGCACTGATATTCGCATGTTTACTCATGCGAGGGTCGGGGTGGGACGACAGAGAGCCAACCCCCCAACCGAAACAAACGCGATTTAATTG
>CAYLKO010000020.1:0-31415 GCA_964384525.1 uncultured Chromatiaceae bacterium | reverse complement strand
GAGGGGCGGCGTGAGACTCCTGTGAGCCTCACGCCGAAGCATCACTAACGCTTTTTCTTGGCGACCTTCTTCTTGGCCTTTTTCTTAGCAACCTTCTTCTTGGAACCTTTCTTCGTAGCCATAGTATTAGTCCTCGTGTCGGGTTTAGACGGAGCTGAGTATATACAACAGTTGGCAAAATTCCAGCAAGGGGTTCGATTTCTTTATTGACTTACACGAAGCGATGGGTCGAGCGGTCGGTGGCGATGAAGTCGAGACGTACGTCAAACACATCGGTCGGCATGGCTGGTTGCCTCTGCATCTCGAAGGCGATGCCGTTGATGTGCGGGCGACGCCGGCTTGATCGTGCCTTCAGAAAGGCGAGCGTGCGGGCGTAGTAGCCACCACCCATGCCGAGACGATGTCCCGAGTCATCGAAGGCGAGCAGAGGTGCAACGATCACGTCGAGGTGGCGCGCATGCCACAGGTGCCGACGTGCGGTGACCGGCTCGGGGATGCCAAAAAAATTGCGACGCAGTTCCGTATCGGGCGTGTACGGGGCAAAGCTCAAGGTTGCACCGTCGATGACCGGCAGCAGTACGTTCCGGCCACGCGCCCAGGCTTGATGTGCCAGCGGGATGCAGTCCAGTTCACTGCCGACAGGCATGTAGATGGCCAGGTTCCGGGCGCGCGCCAACGGCGGCAGCGACCACAGCAGTCGCACGGCGCGGCGGGATGCCTGCCTGGCATCGGCGGCCGGCAGGGCGGCACGGCGCGCTTTCATCTCCCGGCGCAGGCGGGTTTTCTCGTCGGCAGTCGGGGCATGAGCGGGGGATGAGTCGGAGGGCATCAGATGCATCCGGGGGAGGGTGGTCTCTCCCGCCTGTGCCGGTGCGGCCTGCTGCTCACAGACCAGGAGCATCAGGTGGGACCAAATGCGGCAGATCAGGCTTCCCTTCCGGAACCGTGGCTCCGGCCGGTCGTGCACACACTGCCAACACTAAGCAGTCCCGAAGGCGCGAATAAGGGTCGAGAGACCTATCAGGCCACTGTCGAACACCGCAGGAGAGACCGGTTTGATTATAGGCGGCGGCAGCAGGAAATACGTGACGCAAATGCGGCCTTGGAGCTGGTGGATGACGCGGGTCGTACCGTCAGGGATCAAGCGGGCGACCGGACTGCAGCGCACCCTCCACCCGTTCGCGCATTGCCTGCAGGCGCAGCCGGGCGTCACCTTCGATGACTTCACCGCGTGAACGGGACCGCAACAACTCGTTGGCCATGTTGAGGGCGGCCATGACGGCGATCCGGTCGAGGCCGATGACCTTGCCGGTATCGCGGATCTCGCGCATGCGGGTGTTCAGGATCTCCGCCGAATCAAGCAGCGCACCGCGTTCGCTCGAGGGACAGGAGATCTGGTACTCCTTCTCGAGGATCCTGATGCTGACCTGGGTGAAGGACTCTGTCACGAACCGTGCTCCATGGCCTTGAGCCGCCCGATCATGGCCTCGACCCGGGCCCGTACCTGTTCATTTTTCTGCAGCAGCGTGGCCCGTTCGGCAATCAGATTATCCTGCCGCTGGCGCAGCGAGCGATTCTCTTCCTTGAGCTGGCTGGTGACCACCACCAGTTCATCGAGCCGGCGTTCCAGGCGTTCAAGTTCGCGGCTGAAGGTTTTTTCAACGGAGTCGGTCATGACTTCAATATAGTGTCAGCCCCGAGTCACGGTCAATTCCCGTGCATCCGCCCGGAACATCGGGCCGGAACATCGGACCAGAACCCGGAACCGGAGTGCTAGGATAAGTCCCGGTTCCAAAGGATGTTGAATCCCCTGACGACTCCCGATTCGCCGAGCTTCGACGCCATTGACCGGGCCCTGCGGCGGAGCGAGGCGCCGGCCGATCCGGCCGAAATCCACGGCAGCCTTTGCGGCCTGCTTTGCGTGCTGGGCAGCGCCGGCAAGTCCGTCTGGCTGGCGGATACGCTCGCCGATACAGCCGACCCGGAAGCGGAGCCCGATCCGCCGCAGATACCGGCCGGGCCAGTCGCGCTGGCCGACCTGGCGACTGCGCTGGATGCCCTGGCCGAGGCCACCGCGATCGCGCTGGAAGCCGGCGCCATGGGTTTCCAGCCGCTGTTGCCGGCCGATGAGGATGCGCTGGCGGATCGGGTCGACGGCTTGGCGCAGTGGTGCCAGGGATTCAATCATGGCTTGTTCGTGGCGGCGCGCATCGCCGACGCCCAGGCCGAACTGGACAGCGGCGACACGGCCGAGATCATGCGTGATTTCGCCGAGCTGGCGCAGGCTGTCGTGGATGGTGACACGGACGATCCGGCAGGCGAGACCGCTTACGCCGAACTGGTCGAGTATGTGCGGGTGAGCGTCCAGCTTGTCTATGAGGAACTGACCGTGGCCCGGCAGCGGGTTTTGTCGGCGGCCAGGCACTGACCACGCGCGATGAACTCCGACGAATTCCTGAGGCGGCGGCGCCAGCTGATGCGCATGATGGGCAAGGGCGCCGTGGCGATCCTGCCGGCGGCCCTCGCCCGGATCCGGAACCGGGACGTGTACTACCCGTATCGGCAGGACAGCGATTTCTACTATCTCACCGGCTTTGCCGAACCGGAGGCCGTGGCGGTCCTGGCGCCCGGGCGTCCCGAGGGCGAGTTTCTTCTTTTCTGCCGGGCGCGTGATCCCGGTCAGGAAGCCTGGGACGGCACCCGCGCCGGACCGGCCAATGCCGTGGCGGAGTACGGCGCCGATGCGGCCTGGCCCATCGACATGGTTGATGAGCTCCTGCCGAAGATCGTCAGCGGCTGCGAGCGGGTGTACTACACGATGGGTGTGCACCGGGAATTCGATCAGCGGCTGATCGGCTGGGTGTCACGCCTGCGGAATCGCAGCCGCAACGGTGCGCACACGCCGGATGAGTTCATCGCGGTGGACCACTACCTCCACGATCTCCGGTTGTACAAGAGCCGGGACGAGGCCGGGGCCATGCGCCGTGCAGCCCGGATCGCCGTGCAGGCGCACAAGCGCGCCATGAGCGTGTGCCGGCCGGGTCTCCACGAATACCAGATCGAGGCGGAGTTCATGCATGAATTCCGCATGCAGGGCGGCCAGCCTTCCTATCTGCCGATTGTCGGTTCCGGGCACAACAGCTGCATCCTGCACTACCACGCCAACAACCGGCGCATGGAAGACGGCGATCTGCTGCTCGTCGACGCGGGTTGCGAGTACGATTACTACGCATCGGATGTGACCCGCACCTACCCGGTCAATGGACGGTTCACGCCGGAGCAGCGGGCCATCTACGAGGTGGTGCTCGAGGCGCACGACGCGGCTCTGGCGGCAGTCGTGCCTGGCAACGCATGGAGTGAGCCGCATGCGGCGGCCGTCCGCGGCGTGACCCGCGGCTTGAAGAAGCTCGGCCTGCTCGAAGGGAGCGTGGCCTCCCTGATCCGCAACCGCGAGTATCAGAAGTTCTTCATGCACCGTACCGGACACTGGCTGGGCATGGATGTGCATGATGTGGGGGACTACAAGGTTGCCAATCAATGGCGTGTGCTGGAGCCCGGGATGGCGCTGACGGTGGAGCCGGGCATCTACATTCCGCGTGGCAGTCGCGGCGTGCCCCGGCGCTGGTGGAACATCGGGGTCCGCATCGAGGACGATGTGCTGGTAACCCGGGATGCCTCCGAGGTGCTCACGCGGGATCTGCCCCGCGATCCCGACCAGCTTGAGGCGATGATTGGAACTGCTGCGGCATGAATGACGATTGCGATGTGTTGATAGCCGGCGGCGGCATGGTCGGCGCCAGTCTCGCGGTGGCGCTGGCAGCGCTGCCGCTGCGTGTCGTGATGGTGGAGGCGGTGGCCATGGGTGATCCCGGTCAACCGAGCTTTGATGCCCGGACCACGGCCTTGTCGCGCAGCAGTCAGCATATTCTGGCGGCATTGGGCATCTGGGCGGAGGTGGCTGCCCACGCCACGGCCATCAACCGGATTCATGTGTCGGAACGCGGACGACTGGGTACGGCAGTCATCGATGCCGCACATCAAGGTGGCGAGCCGCTGGGTTACGTCCTCGAGAATCGCGAACTGGGTGCGGCGCTCTGGCGGCGGCTGGCGGCAAGTTCCGGTATCGTGGTGCGGGCGCCCGCACGGGTGACGGCCGTGCACGCGGAGTCGGCCGTGGCCGCATCCGGGACCATCGATGTGGCCATCGAAGACAACGGCGTGGCTGACACGCTCCGCACCCGGTTGCTGGTCGTGGCCGATGGGGCCCGATCCCGGCTGCGACAGTCACTCGGCATCGATGCCCGGATCAAACCCTATGGCCAGACCGCCATCGTCGGCAATGTGGCGGTGACCTCCGGCAGCGGGGCCATGGCCTATGAACGCTTCACGCCCGACGGACCGCTGGCGCTGCTGCCGGCCGGCGGCGATCGCCGTGTCTTCATCCTGACTCGTCGGGATACCCGGGTTGAAGCGGCCTGGGCGCTGCCGGATGCCGAGTTTCTGGTGTTGCTGCAACGGGAGTTCGGTTTTCGCCTCGGGCGCTTTTCCCGGCTGGGCAAGCGGCATCGCTATCCGCTGGAACTGGTGGAGGCGAGTGCAGTCACCGCCCAGCGGGTGGTGGTGGTGGGCAACGCTGCCCACAGCCTGCATCCGGTCGCCGGTCAGGGTTACAACCTTGGGCTGCGGGATGTGGCCACGCTGGCCGAGCTTCTGGCCGACCTCGAGGCGGAGCGCCCGGACGCTGGCAATGCACAGCTGCTGCAACGCTATGCCGACTGGCGACGGTCGGATCAGCGCAAGGTGGTGGCCTTCACCGATGGCCTGATCCGTGGCTTCGATCCCCAGGGGCTGGGGCGATTGCGCGGCATGGGTTTGCTGTTGTTCGACAATCTGCCGGGAGCAAAGCGGCTGCTGGCCCGGGAGACCATGGGTCTTGCCGGTCGGCGCACGCGCCTCGCGCGGGGCCTGCCGTTGTGACCACCATCGATTGCGATGTGCTGTTCATCGGCGGCGGCATTGCCGGACTGGCCTGCGCCACCCTGCTCGACAGTCTCACCCGGCACCGTCTGCGTATCGGCATCGTCGAGACGCGGGCGCCCGTGCCCCTGCCCGCCGATGCGGAAGCGGGGCTGCGGGTTTTCGCCATTGCGCCCGGCGCCCGCGCCGTCCTGGAAAGGGCGGGGGCCTGGAGCCGGCTGCCGCCAGCGCGTGCCGGGGCCTATGAACGCATGCGCATCTGGTCGTCGGCCGGGGCACTGTCCGGTTCCGGGAGCATCGTCTTTGATGCCGCCGACCAGGGACTTCCGGAGCTCGGACATATCGTCGAGCACGACTGGCTGCGCCAGGCCCTGTGGGAATCCCGGCCGGAACTCCTGATCACCGCGGCGCCAGTGGCGCTCGATGCCGGGCCGCATGCCATGCAGATCCATCTTGCCGATGGCTCGAGTGTCCGCACCCGCTTGCTGGTGGGCGCCGATGGCACGGAGTCCTGGGTGCGCGAGCAGCTGCGGGTGCCGTCCACCGGGCGGGACTACCACCAGTCGGGCATCGTTGCCCATGTGCGGAGCGGGCGGGAGCATGCGCGAACCGCCTGGCAGCACTTTCTGCCCTCGGGTCCGTTGGCCTTGTTGCCCCTGGCGGATGGGCGGTCGTCGATCGTGTGGTCCTGCTTCACGGCCGAGGCCGAGGCGCTGATGGCGCTGCCGGATAGCGCTTTCAACGAGCGCCTGGGCATCGCCTCGGCGCACGTGCTCGGTGATCTGGAGTTGACGACGCGGCGCGTGGCGTTTTCGCTGGCCGCACGGCACACCCATCGTTACACTGGCGCGCGGTTTGCGCTGATCGGCGATGCAGCCCATCAGATCCACCCGCTCGCGGGGCAGGGCATCAACCAGGGCTTGCTGGATGCAGCGGCGCTGGCTGAAACCGTTGCGGCGCATCTGCGCTCGGTGCCGATGGCCGATCCCGGTGATGCCCTGGTATTGCGCCGCTATGAACGGCAGCGCAAGGGTGCAAATCTGCTGACGATGGCGACCATGGAGGGGTTGCACGGCATGTTCACCAGCAAATCGACGGTCGTGGCCAGGATGGCGGCCACGGGTCTGGGCGTGGTGGATCGCCTGCCGCGCCTGAAGGGTTGGCTGGCGGCCCAGGCAGCCGGAACAACGTCAACAGGGATGACCGGTCAGCGAGAGCGCCATGCAGCGTTATAAGGTGTGGGGCTTTGCCCTCCTGTTGTTTCTCATCGGCGGTTCCATCTTCCTCTACAAGTGGCGTGTGCTGGGCTATCCGCTGTTGCCCGCCGACGAGACCCGCATCTGGACGATTGAAACCACCATCAAGTTCGATGCGGGTGAGCGGGCGATGCCGCTCAAGGCCACCCTGCACATCCCCGGCCTGACCCCCGGCTTTGCGATGCTGGATGAAAACTTCGTATCCCGCGGCTTCGGCTTTACCACGCGCTATGTGCCGGGCGGTCGCCAGGTGCAGTGGGCCATCCGTCGGTCCTGCGGGCCCCAGACTTTTTATTACCGGGCGGTCGTCTTCATGGACCCGCGGCTGTTTTAGAACGACACGATTCCTCCATTCCCGGCTCCGCCCGCGCTGGGCGGCGCCCTCGATATCGCCGTGGAGGAGATCGTGAAGGTGGTGCAGGCGCAATCGGCAGATCCCGCCTCATTCACCGTGGAGCTGTTGAAACGGCTGACCTCCTCGCGTGACCAGAATGTCCGGCTGCTGATGGGTGGCGCCGAAGATCCCACATCCAGGGCCCGGGTGGCCATCACGGTGCTGGCGGCGGCGCAGATTCCCGCGCGGTTGATCCGTGGCTTTACCCTGGTGGACCGGGAGCGCGAAGCGCACGTCCAGCCCTGGCTCGAAGTCCACGATGGCGATCGCTGGCTGTATTTTGATCCGGCCACCGGCACACAGAGCCTGCCGGAAAATTTCCTGATCTGGTGGCGCGGCGATGCACCGCTGTTTTCGATGGATGGCGGCGGCAAGGCGGATATCGTCTTCTCGGTTCAGCGCAATGAAGCGGATCCGGTGCTGGTGGCGGAGCGCCGCGCCCAGACGGTGCAGTCGCGCGTTGCCGACTTCTCGTTGTTCTCCCTGCCGATCCAGATGCAGGCGGTGTATGCCGTGCTGCTGATGATTCCCGTGGGCGCCCTGGTGGTGGTGGTCCTGCGCAACGTCGTTGGCATCACCACCTTCGGCACGTTCATGCCGGTGCTGGTCGCGCTCGCCTTCCGTGAAACCCAGCTGGTCGCCGGCGTCATTCTTTTCTCGCTGGTGGTCGCACTCGGCCTCCTGTTCCGGTTTTTCATGGAGCAACTCCGCCTGCTGCTGGTGCCGCGGCTGGCCGCCGTGCTGATCATCGTCGTGCTGTTGATGGCCGTGATCAGCATCGTCAGCCATCAGCTCGGCTTCGACATGGCGCTGTCCATCGGCCTTTTCCCGATGGTGATCCTGACGATGACGATCGAGCGCATGTCGATCGTCTGGGAGGAGCGGGGCCCGACCGAGGCCATTCAACAGGGTGTCGGCAGCCTCATGGTGGCGTCCATCTGTTATGGGATCATGGAGGCCGATGTGCTGAAGCACCTCTTCTTCGTGTTCCCGGAGCTGCTCCTGTGGGTGCTGGCGATCTGCCTGCTGCTCGGCAGATACAGCGGCTATCGGCTGCTGGAGCTGATCCGCTTCCGCTCACTCGCGACGCCGCCGTCCTGATGTTCAACCGGGTTCGCCTGCTGGCGCGCAACGGGATCCTCGGTCTCAACGAGCGCAATTGCGAATACATCATGCGCTACAACCCGCGGCGTCTTTACCCGCTGGTCGACGACAAGCTCGCCACGAAGCGCCTGGCCGTGCCCGCCGGCCTGCCGGTGCCGGAACTCTACGGCGTGATCAAGAGTCACCGCGAAGTCCGTGATCTGCCGCGCATGCTGGCCGGGCGCCGCGACTTCGTCGTGAAGCCCGCGCATGGCTCGGGCGGCGACGGCATTCTGGTCATCTCGGCGCGCGTCAAGGAAACCAATGTCTACCGTCTGGTCGATGGCACCCTGATGGGGGAGGATGACATCGAGCATCATCTGTCGAACATCCTGAGCGGCCAGTACAGCCTGGGCGGCAATCGGGATGTCGCCCTGATCGAATACTGCGTCAAGTTCGACACGACATTCGCGGAACATGCGTTCCGCGGGGTGCCGGATATCCGCGTGATCGTCTTCCGCGGCTATCCCGTGATGGGCATGGTGCGGCTGCCGACCCGCCGGTCGCAAGGCAAGGCCAACCTGCATCAGGGCGCAGTGGGCGCCGGCATCCATCTGGCCACCGGGCTCACCACCCATGGCGTGGAGGGCAATTCCCGGATCACGGAACATCCGGATACCGGGGCGGTCATTGCCGGGCTGCAGATTCCGCAGTGGCACTATCTGCTGCAGTTTGCGGCCCGCTGCTATGAGCTCACCGGGCTCGGTTACATCGGTGTCGATATCGTGCTGGACCGGGACAAGGGGCCGATGTTGCTGGAGCTGAATGCCCGCCCCGGTCTCAACATCCAGATTGCAAACCGCTGTGGCCTGCGATCACGCCTTGCCCTGGTGCAGGCGGAGGAGCCGGGAAAACCGGTGGATGACCGCGTTGCTTTTGCGATCAATACGCTGGCCACGGCAGCACCGGCGTTGAATTGAGGCCGGCGGGTGCTGCCGTCGGCCTGTCGAAACGGGAAATTCATACCATGGGACTCAAAACACCCCTGCACGCGGCGCATGTCGCCGCTGATGCCAGGATGGTCGACTTCGGCGGCTGGGACATGCCGCTGCACTACGGCTCCGCCCTGGCCGAGCATCACGCGGTTCGCCAGTCATGGGGCATCTTCGATGTGTCGCACATGACGGTGATCGATGTCGTGGGCCCGGATGCCCACCTGTTCCTGGGCCGCCTGCTGGCCAACGACATCGCCAAACTGAAAAAACCCGGGCAGGGCCTCTACAGCTGCATGCTCAATGATGCCGGTGGCGTGGTCGACGACCTGATCGCCTACTGGACCGGTGACGACCGCTATCGGCTGGTGGTCAATGCCGCGACGCGCAGCCAGGATCTGGCCTGGCTCGCCCGGGTGGCGGACCGCGACGACGTCGTGCTGCGTCATCGCGACAAGCTGTTGATGCTGGCGGTGCAGGGTCCGGATGCGCGGGTGAAGACTGCGGCGTTGCTGCCGCCGGCCATCCATGATGCGGCGCTGGCCTTGAAGGCTTTCGAGGCGCTGCCGGACGACGACCTGTTCGTCGCTCGTACCGGCTACACCGGCGAGGATGGCTTCGAAGTGGTCCTGCCGATTCCGGCGGGCCTCGAGTTGTGGCAGGCGCTGGAGGCGGCGGGCGCCGCGCGTTGTGGCCTGGGCGCCCGCGATACCTTGCGATTGGAAGCGGGTCTCAACCTGTACGGCCAGGACATGGATGCCGGCACCTCGCCGCTGACATCCGGCCTGGGCTGGACGGTGGCCTTCGAGCCGGCCGATCGGGAATTCCGTGGTCGATCTGCATTGGAGCAGCAGCGCGCAGCCGGCGTGACGGAGAAGTTGGCGGGCCTCGTGCTGGAGGATCGCGGTATCATGCGGCACGGTCAGCGGGTGCTCAGCCCCGCCGGCGAGGGCGTGATCACCAGCGGCGGTTTTGCACCAACCATGGATCGTTCGATCGCGCTCGCCAGGGTGCCGGTGGCTGCGGAGGGCGCATGCCAGGTCGAGATTCGTGGCAACCTGCGAACTGCACGCATTGTGCGTCCGCCATTCGTTCGCCATGGCAGGATTTTGGTTCAATAGCAGGAAGCGCGAAAATGACTGACGTGCCTGGCAATCTGTATTTCACGGCTGAACACGAGTGGGTGCGTCGGGAAGCCGACGGCACTGTCGTCGTGGGCATCACCGACCATGCGCAGCAGCAGCTCGGTGAGCTGGTCTACGTGGAGTTGCCGGAAGCCGGCCGGGTGCTGGCCGCCGGCGATGCCATGGCCGTGGTGGAATCCACCAAGGCGGCTTCCGATGTGTATGCGCCGCTGGATGGCACCGTGCGGGAGGCCAACCCCGCGCTGACCACACAGCCTGAACTCATTAATACCGACGCCTATGGCGCCGGCTGGCTGGTGCGCCTGCAACTCGCCGATGCCGGCCAGCTGGACGAGCTGCTGGACGCAAGCGCATACCACGCGCTGCTGGCCGCCGAAGACTGAGCCCACCCAGCACCCGTGCCCTTCGTTCCCCACACCAACGACGAAATCGCCGCGATGCTCGAGTCGATCGGCGTGGCGGCCATCGATACGCTGTTCGACGAAATCCCGGCCAGCCTGCAGATCAAGGGGCTGCCCGACGTCCCGGCGGGCCTCACTGAAGCGGCTGTCACCCGCCTCATGAAGGAGCGGGCCGGCCAGAATGTGACGAGCCTGGGTTTCCTGGGAGCAGGCGCCTACGAGCACCACATTCCCGCCGCCGTCTGGGAGATTGCGACGCGCGGCGAGTTCTACAGCGCCTATACGCCCTACCAGGCCGAGGCCAGCCAGGGCACCTTGCAGCTGATCTACGAATATCAGTCGATGATGGCCGGGCTCACCGGCCTCGATGTTTCCAATGCCTCGCTGTACGACGGGGCGACGGCCTTTGCGGAAGCCTGCCTGATGGCAGTGCGGGCGGCTCGCCAGGCGCGCAGCCGCCGCGTGCTGGTGCCCCGCTATCTCAATCCGGTCTGGCTGAAGGTGGCCCGCACGCTGCTGGCCGGCCAGAACATCGAGCTGGTCGAGCTCGAGGCGGCAGATGGCCGGACGGATCTGTCGGCGCTGGGCGCGCTTGCGGACGCCGACCACGCCGCGCTGTGCATTGCCTGGCCGAACTTTCTCGGTGGCTTCGAAGCGGTGGATGAACTCACCGACTGGGCCCACGAGCGGGGCATGCTGGTGATCGCCGCCTGCAACCCGCCCGCCCTGGCCCTGTTGAAACCACCCGGTGAATGGGGCGCCACGGGGGCTGACATCGCCTGCGGCGAAGGCCAGCCGCTCGGCATTCCGCTCTCTTCCGGCGGACCCTATTTCGGTTTTTTGACCTGTCGTCAGGCACTGGTCCGCCAGATGCCCGGCCGCATCGTCGGCGGCACGCTCGACGTCGAAGGCCGGCCCGGGTTCACGCTGACGCTGCAGGCCCGGGAGCAACACATCCGTCGCTCGAAAGCGACCTCGAACATCTGCACGAATCAGGGCCTGATGGTCACTGCCGCCACGATCTACCTCTCCCTGCTCGGCAGTGAAGGCCTGCGTCGGGTGGCCGCCCGCTGCCATGCCAACACGCGTGATCTGGTTGCGGCCCTCACCCGGCTGCCGGGCGTGGTCGCGCCGCGCGGCGCATATTTTCACGAGGCCGTGCTGACCCTGCCCCGGCCGGTGGCGCCGGTCCTGCATGAACTCGCGGCGGCCGGCATTCTGGGTGGTTACGACCTGTCGGCGGAATTTCCCGAACTGGGGCCTGCGCTGCTCGTCTGTGCCACGGAGCTGCGCACCGCCGCGGACATCGAGCGCTATCGCGAGGTGCTGGCGGGCATACTCGGCGGGGCGGCGTCATGACCGAACCACTGATCTTCGAACTGTCACGGGCCGGTCGGCGGGCGCCATCGCAGGCGCCGGCGTCGCTGGCGGATTGCAGTGATCTGCCGGCCACCGTGCTCCGGACCTCGACGCCACCGATGCCGGAAGTGTCCGAGCTGCAGGTCGTGCGGCACTACACGCGGCTGTCGCAGCTGAACTTTTCCATCGACACGCATTTTTATCCGCTGGGTTCGTGCACGATGAAGTACAACCCGCGGGCAGCCAACCGGCTTGCCATGCTGCCGGGCTTCCTCGATCGACACCCGCTGGAACCGGCCGCGCATGCGCAGGGCTTTCTCGCCTGTCTGTTCGAACTTCAGCAGATGCTGAAGGCCGTGACCGGCATGAGCGGCGTGTCGCTGACGCCGATGGCGGGTGCGCAGGGGGAGTTTGCCGGGGTGGCGATGATCTGTGCCTATCACCGGTCGCGCGGGGATGTCGAACGCACGCAGATCATCGTGCCGGATGCCGCCCACGGCACCACCCCGGCCACGGCCACGATGTGTGGTTGCGAGGTCGTGGAAATCCCCACCGGTGCGGATGGCGATGTCGATCTGGAGGCGCTGCGCAAGGTCGTCGGCCCGCGCACTGCGGGGATCATGTTGACCAATCCATCGACGCTGGGGGTTTTCGAGCGGCGGATCACGGAGATTGCCGACATCGTGCATGCCGCCGGTGGCCTGCTCTATTACGACGGCGCCAACCTGAATGCCATTCTGGGTCGTGCGCTGCCGGCGGCCATGGGTTTCGACGTGGTGCACATCATTCTGCACAAGACCTTCTCCACGCCGCAGGGGGGTGGTGGCCCGGGTGCAGGCATCGTGGCGGTCAACGACCGGCTGGAGCCGTTCCTGCCGATTCCCTTCGTGGGGCAGCGCGATGACCGGTATGTGTGGCTGGCGGAAGCCGATCGTCCGCAGTCCATCGGCCGGCTGTCCGGTTTCATGGGCAATGCGGGCATTCTGCTGCGCGCCTATGTGTACATGCGTCTCCTGGGCGCCGAGGGCATGCGGCGCGTATCGGACTTTGCCACGCTCAATGCCAACTACCTGATGAAGCGTCTCGCGGCGGCCGGTTTCACCGTGGCCTACCCGGACCGGCGCGCCAGCCACGAATTCATCATCTCGTTGAAGAATCTGGCGCGGGACACCGGCGTGAACGCGATGGATGTGGCCAAGGCGTTGCTGGATCACGGCTTTCATGCCCCGACCACCTATTTCCCGCTGCTGGTCCCCGAGTGCCTGCTCATCGAGCCGACCGAATCCGAGGCCGTGCAGGAGCTGGATGCCTTCGTGCAGGCCCTGACCGACATCCGCGACCTGGCCATGCGCGATCCGGCGGAAGTGAAGCGGGCGCCGCTGACGACGCCGGTGCGCCGCCTCGACGATGTGCGGGCCGCCCGCCAGCTGGACCTGAGCTGGCAGAGCCGCCCCGCCTCTGCACCACAGCCCCCGGAATCCTGAGGAGTGACGCCTTGTCCGCACTGATCTGTGGCTCGATTGCCTATGACAACATCATGGTGTTCCAGGGCCGGTTCAAGGAGCACATCCTCCCGGACCAGATCCATATCCTGAATGTCGCGTTCCTGGTGCCGGAACTGCGGCGGGAATTCGGCGGCTGTGCCGGCAACATCGCCTTCAATCTCAAACTGCTGGGCGGTGAACCGCTGATCATGGCCACGGTCGGCAGCGATTTTGGCGCTTATCGCGCGCGCCTCGACCATCTGGGCCTTAATCTGGATCTGGTCCGCGAGATCGAGGGTCTGTACACGGCACAGGCCTACATCAACACCGATCTGGACGGCAATCAGATCACCGCCTTTCATCCGGGTGCGATGAACGAATCCCACCGGATCACGGTGCCCGACTCCGCAGGCCTCAAGGCGGCCGCCATCGACATCGCGATCGTGTCGCCCGACGGCAGTCGCGGCATGGTGGACCACGCCGCGCAGCTGCACGCGGCCGGCGTGCCCTTTCTCTTTGACCCGGGCCAGCAACTGCCCACCTTCGAAGGGGCGGATCTGCGCCGTTTTGTCGAGCTGGCCACATGGCTTGCGGTGAACAGTTACGAGGCACGGCTGCTGGCCGATCGCACCGGCTGGAGCGAGGCCGAGCTCGCGAGCCGGGTGCAGGCCCTGATCGTGACCCGTGGCGCCGAGGGCTCGACCATCTGGGCCGGCGGCGAGCGCCATGAAATACCGGCCGTGAAACCGGCAGCCATCCATGACCCGACCGGCTGCGGTGATGCCTATCGCGCCGGCCTGCTGCATGGCCTGGCCCGTCATCTCTCGTGGCCGGAGACCGGACGCCTCGCGTCCCTGCTCGGCGCCATCAAGATTGCCCACCGGGGTACCCAGAACCACCGGTTCACGCCGCAGTCCCTCGAGCAGGATTATCACGCAGCGTTCGGGCATGCGCTCCGGATCTAGCGCCACTCGTGCATCGTGGCTGGCAGCCGCTCTGCTCGGCGTGTGTGCGGCGGTGTCGGCAGCGCCCGACTACAGTGTCGAACCCGCCGCCTGGCGCCGCACGCTGGAAGATATTTCCTCATCGGTGTTGTCCATCCAGGTGGATGCCACCCGCGCCTTCGACACGGAGTGGAATGAGTCCGGCCAGGCGACCGGCTTCGTGGTCGACGCCGAACGCGGCATCGTGCTCACCAACCGGCATGTCGTCACGGCCGGACCGGTGCGGGCCGCCGGGCTGTTCACCAATTCGGAGGAGGTGGAGCTCAAGCCGATCTACCGGGATCCGGTCCACGATTTCGGCTTCTATCGCTACGACCCGCGCACGCTGAAGTACATCAAGCCCCGCTCCCTGCCCCTCCATCCGGCCGGCGCAGAACTGGGCCGGGATATCCGCGTGGTCGGCAACGATGCCGGCGAACAGCTCTCCATACTCGCCGGCACGCTGGCCCGCCTGCGTCGGGAAGCCCCTGACTACGGCCGGGGAAAATACAATGATTTCAATACGTTCTATCTGCAGGCCGCCTCCAGCACCTCGGGTGGATCGTCGGGTTCGCCGGTCATCGACATCGTGGGCCGGGTGGTGGTGCTCATTGGGGGGTCCAGCACCTTGGCCGCGTCCAGCTTTTTCCTGCCTCTGGATCGGGTGCAACGGGCGCTGAAGCTGATCCAGGCCGGGATGCCGATCAGCCGCGGCACGGTCGGTGTCATCCTGCGCTACACGGCCTTCGATGAACTGAAGCGCCTCGGTCTTGCAGAGGACACCGAACGCGCCGTGCGCCGGAAATTTCCCGATGACATCGGCATGCTGGTGGTCAGCGAAGTGCTGCCCGGCGGTTCCGCCGACGGCAAGCTGCAGGTCGGCGACATTCTCGTCCGCCTCGATGGCAGTTATCTGACGGAGTTCGTGCCCTACGCCGCGGTGCTGGATGAGCGTGGCGGCCAGTCGGTGGCGATGACCGTCGAGCGTGATGGCAGGGAACTGAGCTGGCAACTGCCGGTCCAGGACCTGGATGCATTGAATCCCGCCGAGTATCTGCAGTTCGGCGATGCCGTGGTCAACCAGCTTTCGTATCAGGAGGCACGGCACTTCAACAGGGTTGCCGAAGGCTTGTACGTGGCGAATCCAGGTTTCGTGCTGGCGGCAGCCGGCATTCCCCGTGGCAGTTTGATCGTGGCTGTCGATGGCGAGCCGGTCCGGCAGCTGGATGATCTGGAGCGGGTGTTGGCCACCAAGGCGGATCGGCAGCGCTTCACGGTGCGCTTCATCACCCTCGAGGAGCCGGCCAACAGCCAGGTGCAGGTGGCCCGCATGGACCGGCGGTGGTTCCCGGCGGTGCGTTGCCACCGGGATGATGCGCGTGGCGAATGGCCCTGTCGCGCGCTGGCCCCGGGACCGGCGCCGGTGCCGCCGCAGGGTGGGGTGGCGAGCTTTGCCGACCTGTCGGAGGCGCGGCTCCGGCGGATCGCGCCGTCACTCGTGCAGGTCAATTTCGACATGCCCTACACCCTGTCCGGGGTATCGGAGCAGCATTACTACGGCACGGGTCTTGTCGTCGACGCGAAGCGCGGTTATCTGGTCGTGGATCGCAACACGATTCCCGAAGCGATCGGCGATGTCCGGCTCACCTTCGGCGGGTCGCTCGAGATTCCCGGACGCGTGGTGTATGTCCATCCGCTGCACAATCTGGTGGTGGTGGCCTACGACCCGGCACTGATCGGCGCCACCCCGGTGGTATCGGCACGGCTGGCGGAGCGCCTGCCGGAAAATGGTGAAGAGCTGTGGGTGGCCGGCCTGCGGAACGGCGAGAACCTCGCGCTGCAGTCTGCAGCGTTCGAGGCCTTTGCCCCGGTCAACTATCCCTTGTCACGCACCATCCGCTTTCGCGAGTCCAATCTGGAGACGCTCAATCTCGTCAGCGGTCCACGTGATCTGGACGGCGTGGTGCTGAACCGCAAGGGCGAGGTGGTGGCGCTGTGGTCCAGTTTTGCCTGGCAGGGCAGTGGTGATCTGCGTCAGGAGAACCGGGGCATGCCGGCCGGGTACATCCGCGAAGTCCTCGATCTGGCGGTATCCGGTGACGAGTTGCGCTCGCTCGAAGTCGAGTGGGCCGAGATGCCGCTGGTGGCAGCCCGCCGCCGCGGACTCAGCGCGGACTGGGCCCGCCGGATGAGCGAGCATGATCCGGAGCGCCGCCGCCTGCTGAGCGCGACGCGGATCGTGGCCGGCCCGCCGGCGGCGGCCATCCTCGAACCGGGTGACCTGCTGCTGACGATCGATGGCGAGCCCGTCACCCGGTTCCGGGAAGCGGAGCTGAAAACCCGCAAGCCGGTCGTGCAGGTTGAAGTGCTGCGTGATGGCCAGGTGCTGCCCCTGGCTGTCGCCACGGTCGCGCTGAATGGGGATGGCGTGCGCCGCGTGCTGATGTGGGCCGGCGCCCTGCTGCAGGCCCCGTACCGCGACATGGCGGCACAACGCGGCGTCGAACGCACCGGCGTCTACGTTGCCTACTTTGCGTTTGGATCGCCGGCGTCGCGTTACGGGCTGTATGCCGGTCGGCGCATCACGCAGGTGGATGGCGTGCCGATTGCCGATCTCGACGCCTTCATCGAGGTGGTGCAGGCCAGGCACAACCGGGATGCCGTGCGCCTGACCACCATCACCTGGAACAATCAGCTCGAAGTGCTCACGCTCAAGCTGGATGACACCTACTGGCCAGCCGCGCAGATCCAGTGGCAGGACGGCGAATGGCGGCGCACCGAACTGCCCTGACAGCCGCACCCATCGCCGCGACTACTTCGGGTCGGCTTTCAATCCGGTAAACGCAGCCTGCCAGTCGATCGCCGGCGAGCCGTCGACCGCACTCACCTCGAAGGTGCGGTTCCGGGCTGCCGGGTATTTCAGCGCCGCGACACAGACACGCGCCACATCCGCCCGGGAAATCCGCGACAGGCCGCTGGTGTCGCTGTCGCCCTGCTCGAAGCGCAGGGCACGCACGCCACCGGCGTCATTGGTGAGTCCGCCGGGTCGCACCACGGTGTAGGGTACGCCGCTGGCGCGCAGGGCATCCTCACCCTTCAATTTCCAGATCAGCACATTGCCGAACAGCTGGTTCAAGCGGCTTTCCGGGTGGGTGACCGAGCGCGATGAAATCAGCACCATCTGCCGGACTCCGGCTGCAGCGGCCGCCCCGGCCAGGTTTTTCACGCCCGCATAATCGATGGTTTCCGGGCGATCCGGGCCGGTGGCCGCCCTGGAACTGAGCGCCGAAACCACGGCATCGGCGCCGGCAAAGGCAGCGGCCAGGGTCTCGGGTTGCTTCACGTCGCCCTGGAAAACCTGCACTTGATCGCCGAGTACCTGCCGGGCCTTCGCTGCATCCCGGACCAGCGCACGAACCGGGTAGCCCTCATCGAGCAGGTCGGCAACGATCAGGCGTCCGGTCTGACCGGTGGCGCCCACGACGAGCACCTGGTGCATCCCGCCGGAAGACTTTTCCGTGGCATGGCCGGTGGTGAAGCCGGCCATGCACGCCAGGCCGATGATCAGTGCGGCAATGGGTCGCATGTCAGGTCCCCGTTGAGCGATGGCGGAAGGCGGCGATGGCCACCAATAGCCAGGCGAGCATGAAGGAGCCGCCGCCGAACGGTGCGAACTGGCCCACAGGCAAAAGCCCCAGCGAGTTCACGTAGATCGATCCCGAAAACACCACAAGGCCAAAGCTCATGAGGCCGCCCGCCAGAACGACGAGCCGGGAGTGGCCGAGCAGGGGCAGCAGCAGCGCGAGCAGAATCAGGCCCAGCGAATGATAGAACTGCATTTGCGTGGCCCATTGCCAGGAGGCGCGCGCCGCCGGCGTCAGGCGGTCATTCAGCGCGTGAAAGCCGAGCGCGCTCAACTGGGTGGCGATGAGGAGCGACAGGCTGCCGATGACAAGCAGGATGCGGGATGTCGTCGACAGGGATGAATCGGGGCGGGACAGAGGGGGCATCGTCAGCTCCTGATAATGGAAGTACCGCGAGGCGGCAGTTGCCGCCACCTGTTGTGCCGGACTATTGCCGCGACGCCACCGGTGGCAGATAGTGTCGATGGCCGGACAGCATGAGCCGGACAGTATGATAAGCATCCCGAGTATCCATGAGGAGTATCCGATCATGACGACCTTGCGAGAGAGAGTGGGTGGAGAACGCCGCCGGCTGAAGGCAGTACGCGAAACCTTGACGGCGGCAGTGGCCCGGACCTCGGGTGGCGACGCGGTATTTGCCCCCTTTTACATCGCGGTCAGCGATTACATCGAAACCTCGATGGGCCGCCTGCATGCCCAGGACGTCAAGATGGGCAAGATGATCCACGAGAAG
This sequence comes from uncultured Chromatiaceae bacterium, assembly GCA_964384525.1. GTDB lineage: Bacteria > Pseudomonadota > Gammaproteobacteria > Steroidobacterales > SHZI01. Next base: position 12,964 of record CAYLKO010000020.1, on the reverse strand, counting down.
CTGGGCACGCTCGATGACAACGCCAAAGGGGCCCTTGCCGAGCTCGACGAGCGGCTGGCCGGCAACCAGCGGCACCTGGAGGCGATGGTGATGGCCCGGACCCGCCTCGCGAAGGACACCAGCGCCACCGCGCTGAAGGATTTCGAGAAGGTCGCCGATGCCTATACCCGCTATATCGTGACGCACATGGGCCATCACGGCGCTACCACGGATCTGGCCGGCCGCCTGTTCACCCAGGACGACTGGGAATACATGGCTGGCATCACCGACGAAGAAACCCGCACCGAGCAACGCCTGTATGCGCGGGTGTTCGACACCCTGCCGGGTGCGTTGAGTGACCTGCGACCGACAGGCTGATCAGTCTGCACGGCCGGCCGGAAAGGCAATTGCCGGGACTCCCTGGAGCCTTCCGGTCTGGCTGTTGATCGTGTCGGTGCTGGCCGGCAGTCTGCCGGCTGCCGCCGACACCCGCCTTGGCGACTCCGTGATCATCAACCGGCAGCTGGATGGCGACCTGTATGCCGCCGCCGGGAAAGTCCATGTCGACAACCGCGTCACCGGCGCGGCGGTGGTCGCGGCTGGCAGCGCCCGGTTTTCGGGTGATGTCGATGGCGATGTGATCGTGGCTGCAGGTCGCATGAACCTGCATGGCGGGGTCGGCGATGACCTGCGCGCTGCCGCCGGCAGCATCCAGATTGCCGGGTTCGTGACCGACGAGGCCATTCTCGCCGGCGGTTCCGTGGTGCTCACGCGCGATGGAGCGATCGGCGGGCGGGCCTGGATCGCAGGCGGCGATGTGGAAGTCGATGGTGAGGTCGGCGGCGACCTGAAGATCGCGGCCGGGACGGCCACCATCCGTGGCCGGGTGGTCGGCAATGTGGAAGTCGCGGCACGCACCATCCGCATCGAGCCCGGCGCCATGATTCTGGGTGAGCTGGTCTGGCGCAGCAGTCAGCCGCCGGAAATCGCCGAAGATGCCGGGATCATGGGCGGCGTGCGCATGGCCGGCGAAGGTGAAGCGCCGTGGCCAGCCGCCGATTCGGATGGGGCAGTGGGCAGTCGCTGGGCATTCGGCATCACGCTGGCCATCGCCGCCCTGATTTTGCTGTGGTCCGCGCCGCGACTGGTGGTTGATGCCACGGCTGCCTTCCGGGCCCGACCCGGTGGCACCCTGCTGCTCGGCGCCGCTGCCGCTGTCCTGACACCGGTTGTCGCCCTGTTCCTGTTTGCGACGCTGCTTGGCTGGCTGCTGGGCATGATCGTGCTGACCGGCTATCTGTTTGCGCTGTTGTTGTCCGGCTTGCTGGGCGTGCTGATTCTGGTGCAATGGTTTCGCGCCCGGCTCGGTCTGCCAGCTGGTGGTGGCTGGCGTACCGTGCTGCTGCTGGCCGCAACGGTTGCCCTGATCATCGTGCTGCGTCAGGTGCCGGTGTTGGGCACGATCGTGAGCATCCTGCTGGTGCTGACCGGACTGGGTGCGTTGACGGCCGTGCTCACCGGGCGGTATCCACGTGGATCGGCAGCACCCCCCTAGCGACGCAGAGCTGCGTCGCCCACGAAGGGGTTGTGGGCGCGTTCCTCGCCGAAGGTGGAAGTCGGCCCGTGACCCGGTACGAAGGTGACATCATTGCCGAGCGGCCAGAGCCTGGCGGTGATGGAATGGATCAGCGTCGGCAGGTCGCCGCGGGGAAAGTCGGTGCGCCCGATCGACCCGGCAAACAGCACATCGCCGACAAAGGCGAGCCGGGCTGCCCGCGAGTGAAAGATCACGTGGCCGGGGGTATGGCCGGGACAGTGATGCACCTCGAGCGTCTCGTTGCCCACGGTGACGACATCGCCCTCATGGAGCCAGCGGTCCGGCGTGAAGGCCGACACCGGATCGAAGCCGAACATCTGCGCCTGTTCCGGCAGCATGTCGATCCAGAACTGGTCGTCGGGGTGCGGACCCTCGATCGGCAGCTTCAGCTGATCGGCCAGGGCATGGGCGCCGCCGGCATGATCGATGTGGGCATGGGTCAGCAGGATTTTCCCGAGCTGCACGCCTTCATCCCGGGCCGCCGCCAGGATCTGTTCCAGGTCGCCACCCGGGTCGATGACGGCCCCCTCCATGGTGGCCGTGCACCAGATCACCGAGCAGTTCTGCTGAAAGGCGGTAACGGGAATGACAGTGGCGCGCAGGGGCATCCCGGGATGATGCTGGGGTACACTCGATCAGGTCAACGACGAAACCGCCTCCACGGAAGGACACTGCCATGCAATTGGGGATGATCGGTCTCGGCCGGATGGGCGCCAACATGGCGCGCCGACTGATGAATCACGGCCACGACTGTGTCGTGTTCGATACCAACGCCGCGGCCGTTGCCGAGGCGGTCGCTGCCGGCGCCACCGGCGCCGCGTCGATCGAGGACTTCATCAAGCAACTGAAACCACCGCGCGCCATCTGGATCATGCTGCCCGTGCCGGTGGTGGAAGGCGTGGTGCAGACCATTGCTGCGCACCTGCAGAAGGGTGACATCCTGATCGACGGCGGCAACTCCCCCTTCGAGAACGCCATCCGTCGTGCCGCCGAATTGCGGCCGAAGGGCATCGACTATGTCGACGTGGGCACCAGCGGTGGCGTGTGGGGCCTGGAGCGCGGCTACTGCCTGATGATCGGCGGCTCGCGTGCCGCGTTTCAGCGGCTGGAGCCGATCTTCATCGATCTCGCGCCCGGCGAAAGCGGCATCGAGCCCGTACCCGGCCGCAAGGCGGGCGAACCGGCTTCGCGAGGTTATCTGCACTGCGGTCCGCCGGGGGCCGGCCACTTCGTCAAGATGGTTCACAACGGCATCGAGTACGGAATGATGGCGGCCTATGCCGAGGGCTTCAATCTGTTGCGCCACGCCGGCGCGGGCCTGCGCGAAGGGCCGGGCGCGCCGGACTTGCCCGAGCGCTATCAATACGACCTGGATCTGGGCGCCATTGCCGAAGTGTGGCGGCGGGGCAGCGTGGTGACCTCCTGGCTGCTGGATCTCACGGCTGCCTCACTGGCGCATGATCCGCAGCTCAAGGACTTCCAGGGTCGCGTGTCGGATTCCGGCGAAGGTCGCTGGACGCTGAAAGCCGCCATCGACACGGCCGTGCCGGTGCCCGTGCTGTCCGCGGCGCTGTATTCCCGCTTCGAATCGCGCGGCGAGGCCGAGTTTGCCAACCGGCTCCTGTCGGCGATGCGCTTCCAGTTCGGCGGACATGTGGAAAAGGCAAAGTAGGCACCCATGGGTAAACGATCAGATGCGCTCGTGCTGCTGGGCGCCACCGGCGACCTCGCTCACCGGAAGATCTATCCGGCGCTGAAATCGATGGCCGGGCGCGGCACGCTGAATGTGCCGGTCATCGGCGTGGCCCGTTCCGGCTGGGAACTGGCGCAGTTCCAGGATCGTGTGCGCGACAGCCTTCAACAACGCACGGGCGAGGCCAGCTCGCCGGCTGCGGAAAAGCTGGTGTCGCTGCTCCAGTATGTCGACGGTGACTATCAGAAGCCGGAAACCTTCAGCCGTCTCAAGGAGGTACTGAAGGACGCGAAGGCGCCGTTGTTCTACCTCGCCATACCACCCAGCCTGTTTGGCCCCGTGGTCAGCCGCCTCGGCGAGATCGGTTTTGGCGAAAACGCCCGCGTGGTCGTCGAAAAGCCCTTCGGTCGTGACCTGGCCTCGGCAAAAGAGCTGAACAAGACGCTCCACCAGGTCTTTCCCGAGACGGCAATTTTTCGCATCGATCACTTTCTCGGCAAGGAGCCGGTGCAGAACCTGCTGTACTTCCGCTTCGCCAACGCCTTCCTCGAGCCGATCTGGAACCGCAACTATGTGGAGAGCGTGCAGATCACGATGGCCGAAACCTTCGGCGTGGAGGGGCGCGGCAAGTTCTATGAAGAGGTCGGCGCGATCCGCGACGTGGTGCAGAACCATCTGCTGGAGGTCGTGGCGAGTCTCGGCATGGATCCACCCGTGGGCAACTGGGGCGAAGCGCAGCGCGACGAGCGCGTCAAGGTTCTGCGGGCGATCAGCCCCTTCACTGGCCAGAGCCTGGTGCGCGGCCAATACAAGGGTTACCGCGAAGAGCCTGGCGTGGCCGGGGATTCCGACGTGGAAACCTTTGCAGCGCTGCAACTCCACCTGAACTCCTGGCGATGGCAGGGCGTGCCGTTCTTCATCCGGGCCGGCAAGTCGCTGCCGGTGACGGCCACCGAAGTCATGGTGATCCTGAAGGCGCCGCCCCAGCAGGTCTTCGATGAGCCGCTGCCGCCGCAGTCCAACTACTTCCGTTTCCGGCTCGGTCCCAACCAGGTGGCCATTGCCGTTGGCGCCCGCACCAAATCACCCGGCGAGCGCATGGCCGGTGAGGAAGTGGAGCTCTATGTGTGCAATGCCACCAGCGAAGCCCGGGAGGCCTATGAGCGGCTGATCGGTGATGCCATGAATGGCGACGCCACCTTGTTCGCCCGCGAAGACAGCGTTGAAGTGGCCTGGGAGATCTGTGATCCCATCGTCGACGGCGGCGGGGGCCCGGTTTATCGCTATGAGGCGGGCAGCTGGGGGCCGCGGGAAGCGGAGCGCATGGTCGCCGCCTACGGCGGCTGGTACAACCCGACCGGCAATGGCATCGGCCGTGGCGGCTGAGCAGGTTCCTGCCTGAATGCGGCTCGAAGTCGCCAACACGGAAGAAGCCGCGGGCGCCGTTGCCGCGAAGCTGATTGCCACGGTGCTCGGCATCGCCATCGGCCGGCGCACCCGGGCATCGCTTGCGCTCAGTGGCGGCAGCTCGCCGCTGCCGATGCTGAAGGCGCTGGCCACCGAAGCCCTGGACTGGTCGGCCATTCATGTGTATCAGGTCGATGAACGCGTCGTCGCGCGCGGGGATTCAGCGCGCAACCTCGCTGCGCTCGACGAAATCCTCGTGTGGCGCGGGCCGCTGCCCCGGCGGAATCTCCATCCCATGTGGGTCGATCGGGCGGATCTATCCGCTGCGGCCGATTCCTATGGCGAGGAAATTGCCCAGGTCGCCGGTGACCCGCCCATCCTCGATCTGGTGCATCTAGGCCTCGGCTCCGACGGCCACACGGCCTCGCTCTTTCCCGGCGACCCGGCGCTCCGCGTCAAGGATCGCAGCGTGACCGTAACCGGCGAGCACAACGGCCACCGCCGCATGACGCTCACCCTGCCGGTGCTCGGCCGTGCGCGCAGCGTGCTGTGGTTTGTCACGGGCGCCGCCAAGGCGGGTGTGACCGCGGATCTCCATGCCGGCGGTGCTCCATTTCCCGCCGGGCTGGTCGCCCGCCGACGCGCGGTGCTGGTGGTCGACAAGGCAGCGGCCAGCGAGATTGCAGCGCCGAAGCGGCGACGCGCCAAAGCGCCGAAGCCCGTGGTGGTGCCGATACGGAAGCCGGAGTAACAGAGAGTGGGCCAAGGGAAGGTCCAGCGAGAACGTTGCGCGCTCAGGTGCCGAGGATGGCCAGTGCTTGCGTGGCAGTAAGGATACGGATGTCTTGAAAGTGATCTAGCACGAGCAGATCGCGATCGCCGCTGACGATAAGATCGGCGTGGGCAGCGAGTGCGCAGGCGAGAACATGATCATCGTCCGGGTCCCGGCTGCCAGGCGAGGTGAGGGGTTCGGGATCAACGAGAATGGTCAGATTCTGATAATCGATAACGAGATTGGCAGCCGAGAGGCCGGCAGCGTGCACGCGCTGGACGAAGCGTTTGCAGGCGATGACTTCTGCCAGTTCGGCGAGCAGCGTAATAACTGATGCAGAGTGTGAGTACTCCCTCGCGGCCAAGATCGATGAGGCGGCGATGTGGCCCCTGCCAGAGCAGACCCGAGAGAACCGTGTTGGTGTCAGCGCCGAGGCGCACGCACTTGGCGTTCAGCGCGGGCGGCCTCGATCTCCACCTGGATTTCTGCTTCGCTCATCGGTGCGTCGCCCAGGGTGTCCAGTTTCTTGAAGACTTCACCCAGGCGCTCGGCGGCGGCGGAGCGCTCGATGGCGGTACGGCTCTTCAGGAAGTCGACGAAATCTTCCACTGCCGCACGCCGTTGCGGGGGGAGGCTCTGCAGCTTTTCGAGGAGCGCTTGGGTATCGGTGCTCATGGGGGTGGCCTTGGGCAGTCCTGGAGTCAAAGGCGGTTCTACCCCGTTTTCGCGGCCAGCTGCAAGAACACCGTCGCGATCAGCGCCGCCGGCGCAGCCACTCCGCGATGATCGGGATCAGCGGCAGCATGGCCCCAAGCAGAACCACCGTCCAGTGGATGTAAAGGCCCACCAGGACGAGACCGAGCCCCAGCGCCAAGAGCCAGAACCAGCCCGCCATCAAGAAGCCCTGCCTGCGGCAGGCGAAAAAGCCCAGGTTGCGGCAGGCCAAAAAAACCAGCCTCCGGCAGGCGTGGGGCACCGCCGGAGGCTGGGCAGTTCTGCCGGAACAGACTGGAGGAGCCCCGTTCCGACGGGCTCATTACTACGCTGCACGCTGTCGAAGCGCACCACCCAAATGGGTGATGTTTGTCGTGAAAGGGCCGGCCCGGGGTGGCAAGTGGCCCGCATGACCATCAATGGCTGATTTCGTCGACCGTTGCCTGCCCGGAGAGCCGGCGCCGGATGTGGCCCCACGACATGCCCACCGTCAGCACCACGGCCACGCCAACCAGCACCATCCACATGAGGACATCCCCGGAACTGCTCTTGATGACGTCATAGAAGGTGAGCATCCAGACCAGCACGGCGAACAAGCCAGCCACCAGCGCGACGCCGACCAGGCCCAGCGAGTGTCGCGTTGCATTCACGAACAGCACCCAGCCGATCAGCAGCATGATGCCGGCCAGTGCATGCAGCGGCCCCAGGCTGCTGGCGAGGAAGGCGTCCCGGGCCCAGTGGAAAAATGACAGGCCGCTGGGGGTGAAGGTCAGGAGTACCACGGCCAGCGCAAAAGCCAGGCGCAGCAGGAAACTGCCGATCGTGAAGCCCGGTTCGCCTGCCGGTGTGGAGATCTGGTCGCCGGCCATGCTGGTGACTCCGCGGTAAACTGCGGGGAATTCTACATCGGGCCGCAGGGCCCAGGCGTGGCGGGCCTGCCAGTAGCCCGACCGGCTGCGAGGGAAGGCTTGCTGCATGGCCCGGGATACCGACGCTACGGTCAATCGACCCAAGGGCCGCTCGCTCAAGCCCCTGCAGCAGTTGTGGCCATTCGTCCGGCCGCACTGGCGCATGCTGGTACTGGCGCTGCTGGCCTTGCTGATCAGCACCGGGGCCATGCTGGCGCTGCCGGTTGCCATCCGTTACGTCGTGGACTTCGGCATTGCCGGCCGGGATCCCGCCGAGATCAACCGGTACTTCGTCTACCTGTTCGGCGTGGCCGTGCTCTTCGGGGTCTTCGCCGCCGGCCGCATCTATCTGCTGAACTGGCTCGGTGAACGCGTGGTCGCCGACATGCGCCAGGCGGTTTACCGGCGCGTACTCCGCATGGATCCAACCTTCTTCGAGATCACCCGGACCGGTGAAGTCCTGTCGCGCCTCACCACGGACACCACCCTGATCCAGTCCATCGCCGGCACCGGTCTGTCGATCGCGCTCCGCAACACCATCCAGCTCTTTGGTTCGGTGGTGATGCTGGCAGTGACCAGCCCGCGGCTGATGGGCATGATCCTGCTGCTCGTGCCGATCGTCGTCGTGCCCCTGATCATGATCGGCCGCCGGGTCCGTGGGTTGTCCAGGACGGCGCAGGACCTGATTGCCGATACCAGTGGTCTGGCCGGCGAAACCCTGACTGCCATCCAGACGGTGCAGGCCTTCACCATGGAAGAGTTCCAGGGGCGGCGCTTCGACGAGGCCGTGCAGGCCAGTTTCGTGGCGGCGATCCGCCGCACGAAAGCCGGGGCCCTCCTCACGGCGGTTTCCATCCTGACCTTGTTCGGCGCGATCACTTTCGTGCTCTGGGTGGGTGCCCATGCGGTGCTCAACGGCGAGATCACCGGCGGCGAGCTGGGGCAGTTCCTGCTCTATGCCATGTTCGTGGCGGCCTCGGCGGCGTCGTTGAGTGAAGTCTGGAGCCAGGTGCAACGCGCTGCCGGCGCCATGGAGCGGTTGTGCGAGCTGCTGGCTGCCGCGCCGCGGATCTCGGTGCCGGCAAACCCGGTGGCGCTGCCCGTGCGACGCGAGGGCAGCATCCGTTTCGAGAATGTCAGCTTCTGCTATCCGTCCCGCCCCGACGCCCCGGCCCTCAGGGACTTTTCCCTCTCGATCGCGCCCGGCGAGCGGGTGGCCTTTGTCGGGCCATCGGGCGCCGGTAAGAGCACCACCTTCCAGCTGCTGCTGCGGTTTTACGACCTGGCTGCCGGCCGCATCGTCATCGATGGGGTGGATATCGCCAGGGCGCAACCCGAGGATGTCCGCGCCCGGGTCGGCGTGGTGCCGCAGGAAACCATGATCTTTGCCGCAACCGCCCGGGAGAACATCGGCTACGGCCGGCCCGGGGCCACGGATGCCGAAATCGTTGCTGCGGCGAAAGCCGCCGCCGCCGATGAGTTCATCCGCGCCCTGCCGGAGGGCTACGACACCTACCTCGGCGAACGCGGCACCCGGTTGTCCGGCGGGCAGCGACAACGCATCGCCATTGCCCGGGCCATTCTCAAGAATCCGCCCATCCTGCTGCTCGACGAGGCCACGAGCTCGCTCGATGCGGAGAGCGAGCGGCTCATCCAGGAAGCACTCGCGTATCTGGCGAGGGGGCGTACGTCCATCGTCATCGCCCACCGCCTCGCCACCGTGCTGGAAGCCGACCGGATCGTGGTCATCGATGAAGGGCGGATCGTCGACATCGGCCGCCACGAGGCGCTGGTCAAGCGCGACTCCCTGTATGCACGGCTGGCCGAATTGCAAATAGGCGAGGCCCGGTCGACAAAGGTGGCCAGAGAAAGTGGGGCGGAGAAAGCAGGCCTGAGAAAAGCCGGCATGAAAGGCAGTCTGGAGGCATGAGCATGGAACTGCAGTGCTGGCGTTGTGGCGCTTCTCTGGCGGGCCTCCGCCTGCCCATCGGCCGCACCGAAGAGTGCGGCAGTTGTCACAGCCAGCTGCATGTCTGCCGGATGTGTCGCTTCTACGCTCCGGGTCGTCCGAAACAGTGTCGTGAGGAGGATGCCGAGGAGGTTCGCAGCAAGGATCGGGCGAACTTCTGTGACTGGTTCAAACCAGCCGCCGGTGCTTTCGATGCCGCCGGGGCTGCAGCCGATCAGGCAGCCCGCAATGCCGCGGAGGCGCTGTTCGGCGCACCAAAACCGAAATCGTGACGACGATCCCGGATCAGTTGAGCTGCCTGCCGAGCACCGTCACCCGATGCATGACGCGGGGTTCCGTGTAGTCACCCACCGCATAGTGACAGGTGCAGCGATTGTCCCAGACCGCGATCGAGTTCTGCTCCCAGTAGAAGCGGCAGTGCAGTTCCTTCCAGTCGATATGCCGGATGAGCATTGCAAGGAGTGCAGCGCTTTCCTCTTCCTTCAAGCCTTCGATATGCGTGGTCGTGAGCTCGCTCAGGTACAGGAACTTGCGGCCGGTCTCCGGATGCACGGCCACCAATGGCTGCAGCACGGGTGGCGCCTTTTTCAGGACCTGGGCATAGAGTGCCGGGCCGCCTTCCGCCTGCAGTTCCTGGCGGCGGTAGGTTCTGGTGACATCGTGCCAGGCCGACAGCCCAGCCAGAAACTCCTGCATTTTCGGTGACAGGGTTTCATACGCGCGATACAGGTTGACCCACATGGTGTCACCACCGCGGGTCGGCGCCGTTACCGAGCGCAGGATGCCGAGCAGCGGCGGATCACTGGTATAACTCAAGTCCGGGTGCCACGCATTGGCCAGCCGCAGGTTTTCCTGCTCGCCGCTCCGTGCACGCAGGACGATCACTTCCTTGTGCTCCGGCAGGTTGGGAATGAACGGGTGGATGTGCAGCTCGCCGAAGCGGCGGCCGAAGGTGATCTGCTGTTCGGGCGTGATGTTCTGGTCGCGGAAGAAGATCACGAGGTTGTCGAGCAGGGCCCGCTTGATCTCGCCGTAGGTCTGGTCATCCAGCGGCTGACGAAGGTCGGCTCCTTCGATCGTGGCGCCCAGTGAACCGGCCACGGGTTTTACCCGGATGCGTTGATACTGCATGCGCGGATGGTAGACGCAGGCCGCTGGCCCGGTAAAGCGGGCCTCACTTCATGTGCAGCTCGATGATGTCCTTGTCGGCCAGCACATGATCGGGGCCGACCTGCTGGCCGGCATAAACTTCCGTGCCCCAGATCTTGCCGTAGCGCAGGCTGGAGGCGATGTCCTTGTGTACCTGATGAGCCACGTCGAGCACGGTTTCGCCCCGATGCAGGGTGAAGGGCCGACTGGTATCCGCCGGTTTGCCCGGCTGTTTGGTATACACCCTGACGATCTGCAATGCCTTGAAGAGCAGCGGCCCCAGCGCCTCGCAGCCGGCGCCCGTCGACGCGGACAGGGGCAGCACCGGAAAGTCCAGTTCGAGCAGCTCCGCCAGCACCTCGAGTTCGGCGGCAGCGTCGTCGACCAGATCGCTCTTGTTGCCGATCAGGATCGTGGGCAGGGAAAGCCGGAAGGGATCGTCGAGGATTTCCTCGCCGGCTGCATCGAAAACCGGTTCCGGCACGGGCTTCGGACCCCGTAGTCCGGGCCAGTAGCCATGCAGGTCGATCTTGCGATCGGCAAGCTGCCGTATCGCCGCCTCCACATGGTCTGCACAGGCCGGGTCATGCAGGTCGACCACCAGCAGCACGCCGTCGGCCGGCTGCAGCGAGTTGAAGATCCAGCTCTCGATGTAATCACTGGAAACCGGCGGCAGATCGATCAGCTGAAAATACAGGTCTTCGAAAGGCATCATGCCCGGCTGCGGCAGTTTGGTGGCGAAGGGGTAGGGGCCAACCTCGGCTTTGGACCCGGTGAGCTGGGTATGCAGCTGGGACTTGCCCGCGTTCGGCGCCCCGATCAGCGCAATCTGCGCTGCACCCTCGGGCCGGATCGTGTGCACCGGGCCCTTCTTCTTGCCCCCCTGCCGGGCCGTGCCGATCTCGTCGGTGATTTCCTTGATCCAGCGCTTGATGTCGCCCTGGAGATGGTCCGTGCCCTTGTGCTTCGGAATCGTCCGCAGCATTTCCTTCAGGTGTTCGAGCTTTTCGGCGGGCTCGCGGGCGTTCCGGTAGGCTTCCTCGGCTTTGCGATATACGGGGGTGAGATTGGCTGGCATGAGCCGGCTAGTCTAGCTGGTCGCGCGATGCTTGGCCCGTGCGGCTTGTGGTCCGCGCTGCCGGGGAGATGGTCTGGCGTGCGGCGTGGTGTGCGCGCTGCCGGGAAGATGGTTCAGCGCGGGGCGTTCGCTTCGGCCATCCATGGCCTTTGCTCACTTCGCTCGACCTGCGCCGGGCTTTCCTGCCCGGCTTGGTCTCGAGCCCCGCGCTGAACCATCTCCCCGGCAGCGCTTCGCGACTTGCGCAAAGCCAATGAACCGGAGACATGCTGCGCCACCACGGGCCTCGACACGAACGTCCCGCGACGGGTCCACTACCTGCCACCGCTCGCGCAACGGCCTGCGCTGCTGCTACTCCGCGACCGGCTCGGCTTCCAGGGCGTTGCTGAGCGCGTCGTCCACCGTTTCCAGCCAGATGAACTCCAGTTGCTTGCGGGCGTTTTCGGGGATCTCGTCGAGATCACGACGGTTGCGCGCCGGGAGGAGCACGGTGTGGATGCCGGCACGCAGGGCTGCGAGGGTTTTTTCCTTGATGCCACCCACCGGGAGCACGAGGCCGCGCAGGCTGATCTCGCCGGTCATGGCGACATCACTGCGCACCTTGCGACCGGTGAGCAGCGACGCAATGGCCATGAACAACGCAACACCGGCGCTGGGTCCGTCCTTCGGGATGGCGCCCGCCGGCAGATGCACATGGAAGTCGCGTGTGCTGAAGTCGAAGCTGGCCAGGCCGAGCGTCTCGGCCCGCGTCTTCACGAGGCTGAAGGCGGCCTGGGCGCTTTCCTTCATCACGTCGCCGAGCTGGCCGGTGAGGATCAGCTGGCCTTTGCCCGGCATGCTGGTGGCCTCGATGAAGAGGATGTCGCCACCAACCGGGGTCCAGGCAAGGCCGGTTGCCACGCCTGAGGTGCTGGTGCGGAGCGCAACCTCCGCCTCGAAGCGCCGGGCGCCGAGAATTTCCTCCACGGCCGGCTCGTCGACTGTGATGTGGGGCGGGTCGGTTGCTTCAGAGATCTTCACCGCCGCATTGCGCAGCACGGCGCCGATCTGCCTTTCCAGATTGCGTACGCCGGCCTCGCGGGTGTAGTTCGCGATGATTTCCGTGAGGGCGCCGTCCGTGATGGCGACCTGCGTGTCGGCAAGGCCGTTGGCCCGCAACTGTCGGCCGACCAGATAGCGACGGGCGATCTCGAGCTTTTCCTCCTGGGTGTAGCCAGGCAGCTCGATGACTTCCATGCGGTCGCGCAAGGGCCCGGGAATGGTGTCGAGCTGATTGGCCGTGGCCACGAAGAACACCTTCGACAGGTCAAAGGGCACGGCCAGATAGTTGTCGCGGAACGTGCTGTTCTGTTCCGGGTCCAGCACCTCGAGCAGTGCCGACGACGGATCGCCGTGGAAGCCGGCGCCGAGCTTGTCCATTTCATCGAGCATGAAGACCGGATTGCGCGTGCCGGCCTTGCGGATCTGCTGGATCACGTTGCCGGGCAGCGCGCCGATGTAGGTGCGCCGGTGGCCGCGGATTTCCGCTTCGTCATGGACTCCACCGAGCGAGCCCCGCACGAACTTGAGGCCGAGCGCCTTGGCAATGCTCTGGCCAAGCGAGGTCTTGCCCACGCCCGGCGGGCCGACGAAGCACAGGATCGGTGACCGGCCTTCAGGGTTCAGCTTGCGCACGGCGAGGTATTCGAGAATCCGCTT
>CAYLKO010000019.1:0-37539 GCA_964384525.1 uncultured Chromatiaceae bacterium | reverse complement strand
AGATCTCGCCCAGCAGGAACCACGAGCCGGCATGGCGATTGATGAGATTGGTGTGCTTGCCCTGCCAGCCGAGACCCGCGGCCGCCGCCAGCGGCTTTTCCATCACGGGCGCGCTGTCGACGAAGGCCCGGAAGCCATGCTCGACACCAGCTGCCGTGACGCGGTCGGCCAGCCGCCGGAGCCGGACGCGAAGCATCTTGTGGTAATCGCGGCCGAGTGCATAACGGGCGATGTAGGCGCGGTTGCCATCCGCCAGCACCTCAAGTGCCGGCGCGACTTTGCCGGTTGTGTAGTCCATGCGGGCGGAGATCACCCGGACCGTGCCCGGCAGCAGCTCGTCCGGCCGGGTGCGCTTGCGGCCATGGGCCGTCATGTAGGCCATGTCGGCGTGGAAGCCGCGTGCAACCCAGTCATCGAGGCGCCGCTCGGCCTCCGTGAGGGCGATGCCCGCAATCCCGATCTGCTGAAAGCCGAGTTCGCGGCCCCAATCCTTGATCTGGCGGGCAAGCTCATCCAGTTCACTGGCCGGGAGGGACATCAACGGAGATACATCGGCGCCATTCGGGCAGGGCAGTATAGTTAGTGACGGAACCCCCGGCATAATCGTGCGCATGTCAGCAGCAACCCGCAGTGTCTGGACCCCCGAAGCAGTCCGGGCGCTGGATCGAACGGCAACGGAAGCTTTCGGGATCGCCGGCCATGAACTGATGCGCCGGGCAGCCGATGCAGTCTGCAGTGCAGCCCGGATGCGCTGGCCCGCAGCCCGGCGCTGGCTGGTGCTGTGCGGTGGCGGCAACAATGGCGGCGATGGTTATCTGGTGGCCCACCTCGCGCGGCGCAGCGGCCTGGAGGTTCGCGTCTGCGCCTTTGTCGATCCCGCCACCCTGACGGGCGACGCCGCCACGGCATGGCGGATCTATGCCGGCGAGGGTGGCACCCTGCAGCCGTTTTCTCCTGTCTTGCCGGATCAGGTGGACCTGGTTGTCGATGCCCTCCTGGGGACCGGGCTCGGCCGGCCTGTGGCGGGTGACTTTCTCGCCGCCATCGCCGCGGTAAACGCCTCGGGAACCGCCGTCATCGCGGTCGACATGCCCTCGGGTCTCGATGCCACCACCGGTCAGCCGCGGCCGGTTGCCGTGCGGGCTGATTGCACCGTGACCTTTGTCGGCCACAAGCTGGGTCAGTTCGTGGGCGAGGGGCCGGCGCATACCGGCGCGTTGCTGTTCGCCGATCTCGGCATTCCACCGGCAGTGATCGAGCGGGCTGGTCTTGCCGGCCACGCCGCGCTGCGGATGTTCTTGCCGGATGACCTGCGGCCGCTGCTGCCACGCCGGCTGGCCACCGATCACAAGGGTCGCTTCGGTCATGTGCTGGTGGTCGGCGGCAATGCCGGCTTCAGTGGCGCCGTGCGCCTGGCAGCCGAGGCGGCGCTGCGGGCGGGTGCGGGCCTCGTCAGTGTGGCCACGCGTGCGGCGCATGCGGCGTTGCTGCCACTGGTGCGGCCGGAATTGATGGCGCATGGCGTCGAGACTGCCGCCGACCTGAGGCCGCTGCTGGCGCGGGCGACGGTGGTGGCGGTGGGGCCGGGGTTGGGCCAGGACGACTGGGCGCGAATGCAGCTCGAGGCGGTGCTGGCCACGTCGCTGCCGCTGGTCGTGGACGCGGATGCATTGAACCTGCTCGCCGGCACGGGCATCCGCCGTGCCGACTGGATACTGACGCCACATCCCGGTGAAGCCGGCCGATTGCTCGGCCGATCGGCAGCCGAGATCCAGGCTGACCGGCCCGGGGCACTTGCCGCATTGCTCGCTGGCTACGGCGGTACCGTCGTGCTGAAGGGCAGGGGCACGCTGATCGGTGCAGAAGGCATGACGCCCTGGGTGAGCACCACGGGCAATCCGGGCATGGCCACGGCCGGCAGGGGGGATGTGCTGACCGGCATGATCGCGGGCATCGTTGCCGCCAGCGATCGTCGGGGCCTGGCGGCGAGCCATCCGCTCACTGATCTGGCCGCGGCAGCCGCCCATGTGCATGGCGCTGCCGGTGATCTCGCCGCCGCAGCCGGCCAGCGTGGTTTGCTGGCGGGCGATCTGCTGAACCATCTGCGTCCATGTCTGAATCCCTGAGCCGCCACCTCGGTGATGTCGCCGCGACGACCGCACTCGGTACGTTGCTGGCAGCGGCCATCCAGGCCGTGCAGCCCCGGCGTCTGGTGGTGTTTCTGACCGGTGAACTGGGGGCGGGCAAGACGGCGCTCACCCGTGCCGTGCTCGCCGGGCTGGGGCATCGCGGGCGGGTTCCCAGCCCCACCTACACGCTGGTGGAACCGTACGCGGTGCCGGGCTATCGGCTGGTGCATGTGGATTTGTATCGCCTGGAAGCGCTGACGGATGTCGATGATCTGGCGCTGCCGGATTACCTCGCCGAGGACCCGGCCACCGGCAGCCTGCTGGTCGTGGAATGGCCCGACCGGGGCGCTGGCCGGCTGCCGCCACCCGATATCCGCTGCCATCTGCAGGTGGCCGATCCGAATGGTCGGCACGTGGACTTTGCCGCGGTGACGACCGCTGGCCGGGAGGTTGTTGACGCGCTGCGCCAGCGACTTGGCGATGCTATCTGATTGGCGTGGCAGATAAGGAAGCTATCCACCTATTTCGTATCAGGAAAGTATTCCGAACTTCTTCCGCATTACGTATACTCGCGGCACAGGGACGTTCTACGGGGGGCATGCCTTGATCTGGCATCCAGCCACAGGCCGGCTTTCCGGCCGCAGCGCACGATCAATCATTCTTGCCGCAAGGCCCATGGCAGTGGCACGCACGAGCTTCCGGGCCTTGTGTCTGTCGGTTCTCTACGTGGTGTCGGCAGCGGCGGCCAGCCCGCCTGACCGGCTGCACGTGCAGTCGATCGCCATCGCGCCGGCTGGCCTGCCTACCCAGGTTGAGCTGCGTTTGAGCAGTCGGGCGGCCCACTACAATCTCTTCACGCTGGACAACCCCAACCGCGTGGTCATCGATATCTCCGCAGCGGCGCTAGGACGTGCGGCCCTGCCGCTGCCCACCGGCGGCGGCGCCATCCAGCAGATCCGCGTGGCCCATCGACCGGGCGGCAATTTACGCATCGTTTTCGATGTGGCGACCGTCGTGAAACCTGCCGCCAATCAAACGGTGGAAGGGGGCAGCCCCCGGATCCTGATTGATCTCAAGCCGGTGTCGTGGGTGGCCGCCACCAGTCAGCCCACCACCAGCCAGCCCACCACGGCACCGGCGCCGTCCGTGCCGGCCAGTTCCGATGCAGGCCGTGGGCCGGTGGCCTCGGCAGGCCCGGCATCACCCACCGTCTCTCCCGCACCTGCGGTGCCACCGCCGGCAGCGCCAACACCTCCGGCGCCACCGCCACCGGTCATGGAGCCCGCACGCCCACTCGTCATCGTCGTGGACGCCGGCCATGGCGGTCATGATCCCGGTGCTCATGGCCCCTCAGGCACCCGCGAGAAAGACATCACCCTGGCCATCAGCCAGCGGCTGGTGACCCGATTGAATTCCCAACCGGGCATGCGTGGCGTCCTGACCCGCAGCGATGACCGCTTTCTGGGCCTGCGTGAACGCATGGAAAAGGCCCGCAGCGCCAATGCCAATCTCTTCATCTCGGTCCATGCCGACGCTGCCTTCAACCGCAAGGCCCAGGGCTCCACGGTGTACGTGCTGTCCGACAAGGCAGCCAGCGACGAAGCCTCCCGACGGCTTGCCGCCCGCGAAAATGCTGCCCTCATCGGCGGTGTCGAATTGGGCAACAAAGACCCGGTGCTGGCTTCGGTGCTGATGGATCTGTCGCAGAATGCTTCGATCAGTTCCAGCATTGCCGTCGGCAATGCCATCCTCGGACAAATGAACCAGCTGGGCCGGCTGCACCGCGACACCGTCCAGCAGGCGCCCTTCATGGTGCTGAAGTCGCCGGATGTGCCTTCCGTGCTGGTGGAGACAGCCTACATTTCCAATCCGGTCGACGAGCGGAATCTGCGCTCGCCGGCTCATCAGGATCGGTTGGCAGCGGCCATCCTGACGGGTGTACGCCGTTACTTCGAGGCCAATCCTCCCAATGGCCGGCCAGCCGGCATCATGGCCGCAACGCCAGCGGCGCCGGCG
Organism: uncultured Chromatiaceae bacterium; assembly: GCA_964384525.1. Lineage (GTDB taxonomy): Bacteria > Pseudomonadota > Gammaproteobacteria > Steroidobacterales > SHZI01. Next base: position 33,394 of record CAYLKO010000019.1, on the reverse strand, counting down.
ACGCAGGTCATCATCCGGCGCGGCGACACGCTCTCCGATATCGCGAGCCGCTACAACGTCAGCGTGACCAGCCTGCGCGTGGCGAACGCCCTGGATTCCGATACGGTCCGGGTGGGGCAGACACTGCGCATTCCCTTGAGCCTGTAAGCGCGGCGCCACGGCGCTGGCTGCCTCAGTGCCGGCGCAAGTGGCCATGGCCGTTCGTGCCATGGGCATTTGCACCGACATTTGAAAGAATGCCGGCATGCCGATTCGTCAATTGCCTGCCCAGCTCATCAACCAGATCGCTGCTGGTGAAGTCGTCGAGCGACCGGCTTCGGTGGTCAAGGAATTGCTGGAGAACTGCCTGGATGCCGGCGCCACCCGCATAGAGATCGAACTGCTCGAGGCCGGGATCCGCCTGTGCCGGATTCGGGACAACGGCGGCGGCATTCCGCGGGATGAACTGCCTCTGGCCTTGGCCAGACACGCCACCAGCAAGATCGAGGTGCTGGATGATCTGGAGCAGGTGGCCACTCTGGGATTCAGGGGCGAGGCCTTGCCGAGCATTGCCTCGGTATCCCGGCTGACGCTGACCTCGCGGCATCGGGATGCGGCGGAGGCGTTCGCCATGTCGGGAGAAACTGCCGATGCCGGCGGCATCATGCCGGCGGCCCATCCACCCGGAACGACGGTGGAAGTGCGGGATCTGTTCTTCAACACGCCAGCCAGGCGGCGATTCCTGCGCAGTGAACGCACCGAGTTCGCCCATGTCCGGGCTGCACTGGAAAGTATCGCCCTGTCGCGGGGCAGTGTTGCCCTGCATGTCGTGCACAACCAGCGTCTCGTCATGGACCTGGCCAGCGTCGAGGCCCCGCACGAGATGGCGACGCGGGTGGCCGAATTGTGTGGCGAGGAGTTTGTCCGGAATGCCCGCTATCTCGAGGAGGAGGGCGGCGGGATGGTCCTGCGGGGCTGGATCGTGCTGCCGACGCATGCCCGCGGCCAGCCGGATCTCCAGCACCTCTTCCTGAATGGGCGCGCCATCCGCGACAAATTGCTCGCTGGCGCCGTGCGCGCGGCCTATCGCGATGTGCTCTATCGCAATCGCTGGCCAGCCTATGTGCTGTACATCGACATGGATCCCGCCTGGGTGGACGTGAATGCCCATCCGGCCAAGCACGAGGTGCGGTTCCGGGATCCGGGCCGGGTGCGGGATTTCGTGCGGCGAACCATCGAAGCAGCGCTGGCGCTGGCGCCTGCCTCCGGTACGGCGACCTACACAAGCAATCCGGAGCCCGCCAGCCATGCTCCGCAACATGGTGAACTCCTGCTCGATGTCGTGGGCACGTATGCGCCGCGCGATCCTGCCCGTGATCCTGCCCGTGATCCCGCGCATGAACCGGGCCATGAACCAGCCCTACCGGCGGCCACCAGCCGGAGCGTGGCCCTGCCGCCGCTCGGCTTTGCCATTGCCCAGCTGCACGGCATCTACATCCTGGCCGAGAATGCCGATGGGCTGGTCATCATCGACGCCCATGCGGCCCATGAGCGCGTGACCTATGAACGCTTCAAGGCCGCGATCCGGGCAGCCGATGTGCAAGCGCAGGTGCTGCTGTTGCCCATGGCCATCGTGGTGACGGTTGCCGAAGCCGATCGCGCCGAACATTTGGCAGGGCTGATGCGCGGTATCGGCTTTGACCTGTCGCGCAGCGCCGCCGATCGCGTGTTGCTCCGGGCCGTGCCCGCCATGCTGGAAGATGCCGATCCGGTACCCATCGTGCGTGGCCTGCTTTCCAGCCTGCCGGAGGATCCGGGCATGGACGAGCTGCTGGGCTTTCTCGACCGGTGTCTGGCGGACGTTGCCTGTCGGGCCTCGATCCACGCACATCGCCGGCTCAGCGTGATGGAGATGAACAGCCTGTTGCGGGACATGGAGCGCACGCCGCGCAGCGAACAGTGCAACCACGGCCGGCCAACCCGGGTGGCGCTGTCCATGCCGGAGCTCGATCGATTGTTCGCCCGCGGTCGCTGACCAGCAAGGCACGCCATGCGGCACTCACCTCCGCCTGTGGCCGTGTGCCTGATGGGCCCCACGGCAACCGGCAAAACTGCCATTGCGCTGGCCCTCGCCGAGCGCCTGCCGCTGGATCTGATCAGCGTCGACTCCGCCATGGTGTACCGCGGCCTGGATATCGGCACCGGCAAACCCTCGGACGCAGAGCAGGCCCGGCATCCGCATCAGCTGATCGATATCCGCCAGCCATGGGAGCGATATTCAGCCGGTGAATTCGCGGGCGATGCCGCCGCTGCCATTCGGGACAGCCACGCCAGGGGCCGGATTCCGTTTCTGGTCGGTGGCACCCTGTTGTACTTCCGCAGTCTGATCGATGGACTGTCGCCGCTGCCCGCTGCCGACCCCGAACTGCGCGCCCAACTGGACGCCCGGGCTGCAGCAGAGGGCTGGCCGGCCCTGCACCGCGAGCTTGAGCGCTTGGATCCGGTAACGGCCGCCCGTATCGGCGTTACCGACCGGCAACGTATCCAGCGGGCGCTCGAAGTCTGCCTGCTGACCGGGGAGGCGATGTCGGCCATCCATGCCCGACCCCTCGCCGGACCGGCAACGACGACTGCCTGGCTGAAGGTCGGCATCCTGCCCGCGACACGGGCGAAGCTCGGCGAGCGGATCGCCCGGCGGTTTGCCACCATGCTGGAGCTCGGTTTCGTGGGCGAGGTGGAGCGCCTGCTGTCGCTGCCGGCCATGCATGCGGACCAGCCCGCCCTGCGTGCCGTCGGTTATCGACAACTGGCCGGGTTTGTCGGGGGCGTGTGCAGTCGGGCCGATGCCGAAGCCCGGGCGCTGACCGCCACCCGGCAACTGGCCAAACGACAAATCACCTGGCTGCGCCGCGAACACTGTGATCTGTGGCTCGAAATGGAGTCCCCGAGTCTGGTGGATGACCTCGAGGAGCAGGTGCGGAATCGTCTGCTTGCGGATGCAATATGAGGCTTCAACAGCTAGAATGCGCACGCGGCGGCAAGAACAAGAACATCAGGAGTACAAGATGGCCAAAGGTCAGGTGCTGCAGGATCCCTTTCTGAATACCTTGCGCAAAGAGAAGGTGCCTGTATCCATTTATCTCGTGAACGGCATCAAGTTGCAGGGCACTATCGATTCCTTTGACCAGTTTGTCGTGCTGCTGAAAAACAGCGTGAGCCAGATGGTCTACAAGCACGCCATCTCCACCGTGGTGCCGTCCCGGGCCATCCGCGTTCAGGATGTTGACGACGACGAGGCCGAAGACTGATCAGACCCCTGCAGGAGTGCCGCCTTGTTTGACCGGCCGAGTCGCGGCGAATCGGCCGTCCTCGTGCAGGTCGGCATCGGCCACTCGCCCAGCACCGAAGAGCAACAGGAATTTGCAGCACTGGCCACCTCGGCCGGTGCGGAAATTGCCGGTACGCTCATCGCAACACTGCGTCAGGTCAATCCACGCTTTCTGATCGGCACCGGCAAGCTGGAGGAATTGCGCCAGCTGCTCCATGACTCCTGCGCCGAGATCGTCCTGATCAATCACCGGCTGAGCCCGGCACAACAGCGCAACCTGGAACAGTCGCTGGAGCGCCGGGTCATCGATCGCACCGGCCTGATCCTCGATATTTTTGCCCAGCGCGCCCGCACCCACGACGGCAAATTGCAGGTGGAGCTGGCGCAGATGGAGCATCTGTCCACCCGGCTGGTCCGGGGCTGGACGCACCTGGAACGCCAGAAGGGCGGCATCGGCCTCAGGGGACCGGGCGAAACCCAGCTGGAAACGGATCGCCGGCTGATCGGTCAGCGCATTCGCAGCCTCACGGGCCGACTGGCCCGGGTTTCCCGGCAGCGTCACACGGCGGGGCAGAAGCGGCGCAAGGAGGAGATCCCGACGGTGTCGCTCGTGGGTTATACCAATGCCGGGAAGTCGACCCTGTTCAACCGGCTGACCGATGCCGGGGTGATGGTTGCCGATCAGCTCTTCGCCACGCTCGATCCGACGCTGCGCCGTGTCAGGCTGCCGGATGGCACCGACATCATCCTCGCGGATACCGTGGGCTTCATCCGTGATCTGCCGCATGAGCTGGTTGCTGCATTCCGGTCGACCCTGGACGAGACGCGCCAGTCGCGTCTGCTCCTGCACGTCATCGATTGTTCGGATCCCGCCCATCAGGAGCGGATCGAGGATGTCGTGAAAGTCCTGAAGGATATCGGTGCCGACCACCTGCCCCGACTTCAGGTCTACAATAAGACTGATATACTCAAAATCCCGCCGCGAGTGGACCGTGCGGAAACCGGCATGCCCGCTCGCGTGTGGGTGTCCTCGCACACCGGTCTGGGTGTGGAGATGCTGCTCGAGTCGATTGCCGAATTTCTACGTATTGCGCTCCTGAAGTGCACGGTGGAGATTGCCGTGGCGGACGCACGTACACGAGCCCGTCTGTATGACCTGCGGGCGGTGGTTGCGGAGCGGGCCGTGGAGTCCGGCGGCTGGGAGCTGGACCTGGTAATGGACCAGCGGGATTTCGATGACGTGAATCGGCAGGGGCACCTGCGCGTGCTGCAGTCATCGAACGGGCTGCTGCCTCCTGCTCGCGAGACGGGTCAACACCTGAAAGCCTGGGACTGAAAAGCAATGGCGTGGAACGAGTCTGGCAACGGCAAGAACCCTTGGGACCGTGGTCGCAAGGAGGGGTCGCAGGGCCGCAATGAGGGGCCGCCCGATCTGGACAAGATTGTCCGGGAGTGGCAGCAGCGGCTGAATGCCTTCATGCGCGGCGGTCGTGGTGGACCACGGCCGGCGGGAACGGGTGGCTTGCAGTCCGGCGGGCCGGCTCTGCTGGTTCTGGCCATCCTGGCGGTCATCATCTGGCTGGGCAGCGGCTTCTATACCATCGACGCGGCGGCGCGCGGCGTGGTCACCCGCTTTGGCGGATACCACACGACCACCGATCCCGGCGTGAACTGGCATCTGCCCTGGCCCATCGAGCGGGTTGAACGCGTCAATATCGATGAGGTCGTGCCGTTCAAGCAGCAGACCCGCATGCTGACGGCCGACGAGAACATCATCGAAGTTGATCTGGTCGTCCAGTATCGGCGGGCGGATCCGATCAAATATCTCTTCAGTGTCCGCGACCCGGAGGGCACCCTGCGGGATGTCTCGGAGAGCGCCATCCGCGAGGTTGTCGGCAAGAGCAAGCTCGATTTCGTGCTGCTGGAGGGCCGCACGGAGATTGCCGCCAAGACCGAGAAGCTCATCCAGCAAACCCTGGACGAATATCAGAGCGGCATGCTGGTGACCAAGGTGAACCTCCAGGACGCCAACTTCCCGAGCCAGGTGCAGGCGGCGGTTCAGGATGCCATCAAGGCGCGGGAAGATCGCGCCCGGCTGTCGTTTGAAGCCCAGGCCTACGCCAACGATGTCCTGCCGAAAGCCCGCGGTGAAGCCGTCAGGCGGCAGGAAGACGCGGAAGGGTACAAGGCCCGCGTGGTTGCCGACGCCGTGGGTGAGGCATCCCGGTTCACGCAGTTGCTCACCGAGTACCAGCAGGCGCCGGAAGTCACGCGGCGCCGGATCTATCTGGATGCCATGGAAGATATCTACGCGAACTCCAACAAGGTGCTGGTCGACGCCAGCAAGGGCAACAACCTGATCTATCTGCCGGTGGACAAGATCCTGGAACACCGCCAGTCACCACCGGCCAATGTGTCGCCAACCGCCCGTCCGGCGCCGGCGGCCAACGCCGCCGCCGAGGCGTCTGACGCCACGCGCGCCAGGGAAGATCGTCGTACCAGGGAGGCCCGATGAACGTACGTGGAATATTGCCGGTTGTCCTGGTGCTCGTGGCCCTGCTGATCAGTGGCTCCGTCTATACGGTTGACCAGCGCGAAGTCGCGCTGCGCTTCCAGTTCAGCCGTCTCGTCGAGACCAACATCCAGCCCGGCCTGCACTTCAAGTGGCCGTGGATCAACACCGTGAGGAAGTTTCCCAGCACGATCCTCACGCGCGAGAATCCGCAGGAACTCTTCCTCACCCAGGAAAAGAAGAACCTGCTGGTCGATTTTTTCGTCAAGTGGCGCATCGTCGACTTCGGGGAGTACTACAAGGCGAACCGTGGCGACGAGGCCCTGGCTGCCCAGCGCTTGATCGAAATCGTCAAGGACGGCATGCGCAGTGAATTTGCCAAGCGGACCGTGCCGCAGGTGGTGTCGGCCGAGCGGCGCGAGCTGCTGGACGACATGCTGGCGCGCGCGCGCGCCAATGCGAGCGGGCTCGGGATCGCGATTGTCGATGTCCGGGTGAAGCGCACCGAGTTTCCGGATGAGGTCAGTGAATCGGTTTACGCCCGCATGCGCCAGGAGCGCGCCCGGGTGGCTTCCGAATTGCGCGCCGAGGGCGCCGAGGCTGCCGAAAAGATTCGTGCCGAGGCTGATCGTCATCGGACCGTGACACTTGCAGAAGCCTACGGGTACGCTGAGAAGGGGCTTGGCGCCGGGGATGCCGAGGCGGCCGGCATTTATGCCCGGGCCTACCAGAAGGATCCCGAGTTCTTTGCATTTTACCGGGCGATTCAGGCCTACCGGAAATCCATGGGCAAGGACAACGATCTGCTGGTGCTTGGTACCGACAGTGAATTCTTCCGTTACATGGAGAAGCCCCAGCCTGCCCGTTGAGGGTTGGTCGTTGCGGACGATCCACTGAGGATTGCAGTGAAGTGCATTGGAGTGACCTCCTGACGGGCTTCGCCCTGTATCTGATCCTGGAAGGAATCCTGCCCTTCCTGAGCCCTGATGGCTGGCGGCGGAGCATGAGCGTGATTGCCGGGTTGCCGCGGACGCAGCTCCGCATCTTTGGACTGATCAGCATGCTGGCAGGTCTTGTGTTGCTGGTTCTGGTGCGGAGTGGAAGCTGAGCGTGGGCAAGTGTGTCATTGTCATCGGCACCCAGTGGGGCGATGAGGGAAAAGGCAAGATCGTTGACCTGCTGACCGAGCAGGCCGAGGCCGTAATCCGGTTTCAGGGTGGCCACAATGCCGGCCACACGCTGATCATCAATGGCGAGAAAACCGTACTCCACCTGATTCCCTCCGGCATTCTGCGCCCGGGTGTGGATTGCGTCATCGCCAATGGCGTGGTGGTGCATCTGCCCTCGCTGCTGAAGGAGATCGATGGTCTGTCCGGCCGCGGCATAGCCGCCGTCGAGCGGCTGAAACTCAGCGCGGCCTGCCCGCTGATCCTGCCGTCGCACATCGCGCTTGATCAGGCGCGGGAGCTGGCCCGGGGCGAACGGGCGCTCGGCACGACCGGCCGGGGCATTGGTCCTGCATACGAAGACAAGGCCGGTCGACGCTCATTGCGGGTGGCCGATCTTCTGGATGAAAAGCGCTTCAGCGTGGCGCTGGCCGAAGTCATGGAGTTTCACAATTTCATGCTGGAGCACTACTACCGGGTGGCGCCGGTCGACATGGCGGCGACCCGCGATGAGTGGCTGGCGATGGCTGCCCGCGTGCGACCCATGGTCATCGATACGGTGGCCTACCTGGACGATCTGCGGCGGCGTGGCGCCAATCTCCTGTTCGAGGGCGCCCAGGGGGCCCTGCTCGATGTCGATCACGGCACCTATCCCTATGTGACGTCATCCAACACCGCGGCAGGTTGCGCGGCGACCGGATCGGGGCTGGGCCCGACCGACTTCGACTATGTCCTGGGGGTCGTCAAGGCCTATGCGACCCGGGTGGGTGCCGGCCCGTTTCCCACCGAACTCTTCGACGCCAACGGCGAGCATCTGGCGCGGGTCGGTGTCGAGTTCGGCTCCACCACCGGGCGGCCGCGGCGTTGCGGCTGGGTTGATGCCGGCATCGCGCACCGGGCTGTCATCAACAGCAGCATCACCGGCCTCTGTGTCACCAAACTGGATGTGCTGGACGGCCTCGATGAGGTGAAGATCTGCACGGGCTACCGCCTGCATGGGGCAGTCAGCTCGAATCCGCCACTGATCGTGGACCAGTACGCCGAGGTGGAGCCGGTATACGAAAGCGTGCCGGGCTGGTCGGAATCAACCCGGGGCATCTGCGAGCTCCGTCAGCTGCCGAAGGCAGCGCGCCACTACCTTGAGCGGATCGAGGCCATCGTTGGCGTACCGGTGGACATGATCTCCACCGGCGCAGACCGGGACCACAACATCATCATTCGCCACCCCTTCGGGTAACGGCAATACCCGCAACGGCAATACCACGCCGATTCGCACTGCTGCGCATGGCCGTGCTCGGGCTGCTGACGACCGTGCTGCTTGGCGGTTGCGTCCTGCGCGTCGTTTACCAGCAACTGGACTGGTTGACGTTGCGGTACGTGAACGGCTATCTCGACCTCACCGCCGCGCAGAAGGCGAGTGCCAGGACGGCCATCGATCGTGGCCTCGACTGGCATCGGGAAACCCAGCTGCCACGCTGGCTCGCCATCGTCAACGAGCTGCTGGCGCAGGTCGACAAGCCGGTGTCGGCGCGCTTCGTTGCCTGCGAATACCAAAGCATCGCCAACCTGCTGGATGACTCCCTGCAACGAGCGGGTCCCGATCTGGTGGCCTTGCTCCGCGATCTTTCCGATGCCCAGGTCATGCACCTGTCTGCCAGGCTGCAAAAAGACAATGAGGCCATGGCGCGGAAGTATGCCGGCGCCACACCCGGGGAACGGCGCCGCAACCAGGACAAGGCGCTGATGCGCCTGTTTCGCCGCTACCTGGGACGGCTCGATCCGGTGCAGGAAGCGGCCATCCGCCGTCACACGGCTGGCTTTGCCGACCTGTCAGTCGAGTGGTTGCAGCGGCGCATGCGATGGCAGGAGGAATTGCAGCGCGTGCTGGCAGAGCGTGCGACCGACCCGGCGTTTCCGGCGCGTGTCATGTCCCTGCTGCTGGACCCGAATCAGTTCGACAGCCCCGGCTATCGGGAGCGCGTTGCAGAAACCAGGGCAAGTGCCTTTGCGATGGTTGCCGAGGTATTGAACGGGCTGTCGGTGAAGCAGGTGAGGCACCTGCGTGAGCGCCTCACGACCGATGCGGCCGATCTGGAAGCCTTGATGGGCAAGGACAAGGCCGGTCGCGATCAGACCAGCCGCGACGTTGCCAACCCAACAGGCTGTGGTGCCGAGGAAAGGACTTGAACCTTCACGGGGTTGCCCCCACTGGCACCTGAAGCCAGCGCGTCTACCAATTCCGCCACCTCGGCGCGGTGGGAGGCAATCAATGAGAGTGCGGCAATTTAAAGGCAGGCTGTATGCTTGTCAACGCAATGAGCAATTACCTGATCAACTTCGATGACTAAGCGGCGGGCCGGCCCGCCATCTGCCGCAACGCCGGTTGCTGCGCCAGGCAAGGCGGCCTATCGGCATCCCGTGCCGGGGCCGGCTGAGCTGCTGGCTGCACTTCGGAGCCAGGGTATTCCCCTGACACTGGCGGCCTTCGCCACCCAGCTGGGCTTGCACGGCGAACGACCGGCGGCGGAATTGCGGCGACGCCTGGAGACCCTCCGGGTGGCCGGGCAACTGCTGGTGAATCGTCGCGGAGAGTATTGCCTCAGCGACAAGCTGGATGTCGTGGCGGGCACGGTCTCGTCACATCGGGACGGCTTCGGCTTTCTGGTCGCTGACGATGGTGGCAGTGACGTTTTCCTGCCGGTGCAGGAAATGCGTGCCGTGCTGGATGGCGACCGGGTTGCGGTGCGGGTATCCCGGGGCCGCGGCGACCGCCGCTCCGGCACCTTGGTGGAGATCCTGGCGCGCAGCCGCGAGAGCCTGGTGGGCCGGTACCACCGCGAGCACGGACTGGGGTGGGTCGTGGATGCCGGACGATCACCACAGCGCTTTCTGGTCACCGACCGGGACCGCAACGGGGCGGAAGCCGGGCAACTCGTGAAGCTGGAAATCCTCGACTATCCTGCAGCCGATCACGAAGCACGGGGGCGGATCGTCGCCGTGCTCGGAAACCCGGACTCACCCGCAGTGCTGACTGCCGCCGCCATCGAGATGTTTCACATACCGTCGGCATGGCCCAACCCCGTCAGTGAGGCGGCAAGCCGGCTCGGCACTGAAGTCACCGACAGCGACAAGCGCGGGCGCACTGATCTGCGCTCGCTGCCGCTGGTGACCATCGACGGGGAGGATGCCCGGGATTTCGATGATGCCGTGTATGCCGAGCCGTCGGCAGGCGGCTGGCGGCTGATCGTGGCCATTGCCGATGTCTCCCACTACGTCAGGCCGGGTGACTGGATCGACACCGAGGCAAAGCGGCGTGGCACCTCGGTTTATTTCCCTGATCAGGTCGTGCCCATGCTGCCGGAGCAGCTGTCGAATGAACTGTGTTCCCTGAAGCCGGCGGTGGACCGGTTGTGCATGGTGTGTGACATGCAGGTGGACCGGAACGGTGATGTCAAAGGTTCAAGCTTTTATCGGGCCGTGATGCACTCCCACGCGCGGCTTACCTACGGTGCCGTGGATCGATGGCAGCGCGGCGAAACGGCAGACGGCGTTCCCGCCGGAGTCCGGCCGGCCCTGCAGAATCTGTACGGCGTGTTTGCCAGCCTGCTGCAGGCCCGCAGGCGGCGCGGCGCCCTGGATCTGGATCTGCCGGAAATCCGGATCAAGCTCGATGAGGCGGGCACCATCGTCGGCATCGGCGCACTCCAGCGGAATGATGCCCACCGGCTGATCGAGGAATGCATGATTGCGGCCAACGTCGAGGCCGGCCGATATCTCCTCAAGCACAAGCTGACAACGCTGTATCGCGTGCACGCCGGGCCGGAGGGCGACAAGCTCGAAGAGCTGCGGCTGCTGTTTCAGGGGTTGGGCATCCCCATCGCCGCCCCGGCCGGCACCCGGCCGCGCGAAATCAACCGGGTTCTGCAGCAGATTCGCGATCGGCCGGATTTTCCGATGCTCGCCACCGCTGTTCTGCGCAGCATGAAGCAGGCGGTCTATCAGCCCGCCAACACCGGACATTTTGGTCTGGCCTTGAAGACCTACACCCACTTCACGTCGCCCATCCGGCGTTATCCGGATCTGCTCGTGCACCGAGGTATCGGTCATCTGCTCGGTGGTGGCAAGCCGGCGGCATTTCCGCTGGACATCCCGGCCGCCACCCAGCTGGGCATCACCACGTCGATGCAGGAACGGCGGGCGGAAGAGGCCACGCGGCATGTCGAGGCGCGATGCAAGTGCCTGTACATGCAGGAGCATGTCGGCGAGTCGCAGGCCGGCGTGGTGACGGGCGTCACCCATTTCGGCCTGTTCGTCATGTTGCGGGACCTGCTGGTGGACGGCTTGATTCACGTCACCAGCCTGCCCAGCGACTATTACCATCTGGAACCCGGCGGCCGCGGGCTGGCCGGTGAACGTACCGGCCGAACCTTCCGCCTGGGAGATGAGTTGCGCGTGACGGTGGGCAGGGTCAACGCCGAAGAGGCCCGCATCGACCTGGCGCTGGATGCCGATGCAACGTCGCCGGCCGCACGCAGGGATCGGGGCCGATCAGGCAACGGCGCCGGAGCGAAGAAGGCCGGGAGCAAGGGCAAGGCGCGCAGCTTGCGCCGGCGTCACTGAGCCCGCCATGAAGCAGCGCCTTGTCTATGGCATTCATGCCGTGCGCCAGCTGCTCCTGGCGCAGCCGGAAGCGGTGGAACGCGTCTACCTGCTAGCCGGGCTGGGCAGCGAACGGCGGGCGCGACTCGCCGATGCCCTGCGGAGTGCCCAGGTGGTGCAGGCGGTCTCGGCCGACGAGCTCGCCCGGATCACCGGCACGACCAAGCATCAGGGTGTTGCTGCGGATGTCGTCCATGCCGGTCCGTTGTCCGAGACCGGTGCCCGGGAGATGCTGGCCCGGATCGAGCGACCGCTGGTCCTGGTTCTGGATGGCGTGCAGGATCCACGCAATTTCGGCGCCTGCCTGCGCACGGCTGATGCGGCCGGTGTCGATCTGGTTGTCACCAGCCGCCACCGCAATGTGGATGTGACGCCGGTGGTCAGCAAGGTTGCAGCCGGTGCGGCCGAGTCCCAGGCCATCCTCCAGGTCGGCAATCTCGTGCGCTTTCTGGAGACCATGAAAGAGCTGGGCCTGTGGATCGTCGGAACCGACGATGCCGCCACATCCTCCCTGTATGAGCTCGACTTGAAGGTTGGCACGGCGCTGGTGCTGGGGGCTGAGGGGGAGGGCCTGCGGCGGTTGACCAGTGAACGCTGCGATTTCAGGGTTGCCCTGCCGATGCGCGGGATCGTGAGCAGCCTCAACGTGGCTGTCGCGGCCGGGATCTGTCTCTATGAGTGCAATCGACAACGGGATGCAGGCGCTGCGCCGGGTGCCAGGCCCGGGGCCGGGACTGGCGCGGGCGCCGGGTTGCCCCCGACCCGTCCCGTCCGGTAGCATGCGCCTCCCGCTGCGGCCCATTGGCCCGGTGGTCCTTGCCACACCAGTAGTCTGGGTGGCTGAAACCCGCAAGGAGCAAAATTATGCGTCATTACGAGATCGTGTTTCTCGTGCATCCGGACCAGAGTGAGCAGGTCCCGGCGATGGTCGAGCGTTATCGCTCCATCGTCACCACCAGTGGTGGCCAGGTGCATCGCCTCGAAGACTGGGGCCGTCGTCAGCTCGCCCACTCCATCAACAAGGTCCACAAGGCCCACTACGTGCTCATGAACATCGAGTGCGATCAGGCCAGTCTCGGTGAGCTCGTCGGTGCATTCCGCTTCAGCGATGCCGTCCTGCGCCACCTTGTCATGGCGCGTGATGAGGCCTCGACGGAGCCGTCGCCGCTGGTCAAGGCAGCCGATGAAGGCAGTCGTCCCGCCCTCGAGCGGACCGACGACGACAGCGATGGCGACGATGGCGACGCCGCGGATGCCAGCGCCGATGCCCCCACCAATTCCGGTGCAGCGGCCTGAGGCCGCAGCAAATCAGGACATCCCACTCATGAGCAAGTATTTTCGTCGTCGCAAGTTCTGCAAGTTCACGGCCGAAGGGGTCAAGGAGATCGACTACAAGGATCTCGAAACCCTGCGGGCCTATGTGACGGAAACCGGCAAGATAGTGCCCAGCCGGATCACTGGCACCAAGGCCCGTTATCAACGGCAGCTGGCCACGGCAGTCAAGCGTGCACGCTTTCTGGCCCTGCTGCCCTACACGGACAAACATTGATCGGCAGGCAGGTCGGCTGCTGATCAGGCAGCCACACGACTGCCGTCATCATGGATGGCCGGGACGATCGGCCGGATCGTCCGTCGTGTGCCGTGGTTCCGACACATGAACGGCTTTCCCCGTTTCATCGCCGTGCGCCGGGCAATCAGGATCGTCATCATCGTCCTGGCATTCCTGATGCCGCTGACGAATGTCGTGAGTGCGGCGATGCTCATCGTCACCGCACGCCATGGCTGGCGCAGCGTGCTGCTGGATGCCGGTGCGAGTCTGGTGGTGCTGGCGGTTTTGCTGCAGGTAACCGGCAACGCGGCGCCTGGCACGGCGCTGGTGAGTGCTGCCGGTTTGTGGGGTGGCGCCGTGATGAGCGGGCTCCTGCTGCTTCGCTACCGGTCCATCAATCTGGTCGTGCAGGCACTGGTGATGGTGGCACTGCTCGGCGTCCTGGCGGCCACCGCCGTCATTCCGGATCCCCGTGCGCATTGGCAACCGGTTCTGGAAGCGGTGGTGAAATCTGCCGGGTTGCCGGAGGCCGGGAATCTGCCGGCCAATTGGCTGGGTACGCTCGCCACGCTGATGAACGGGGTCATCGCCTCCGGTCTGTTGTCGACCTTGATATTGGCCTTGCTGCTGGGCCTGTGGATATTGCGCCACCGCGAAGCGGTGCCGGGCCGCGCAGCTGACCTCATTTCCGGGGAGGCGGGTGGCTGGCGACGGCAGTTCCTGGAACTGCGACTGGGTCAGGTGCTGGTTGCCGCAAGCGGCATTGCGGCCCTGGTGCTGGTGGCCGGTTCCGTGAGCCTGGGCGGCAGCGCCTTGCTGGTGCTGACCACCGGCTTTGTGGTGCAGGGTCTGGCGATAGTGCACTGGACGGCTGATGAGCGGCAGTGGCCGCGAATCTGGCCCCTGGCCCTGTATGGATTGATGCTGCTGGGCGCCCCGATAGGCGGCTTGATGTTGCTGATTCTGGCGGTTGCCGGAATCATCGACAATGCCGTCAGTCTGCGCCGGCCGCGATCGAATGTGGTTTAATACGCGCCCCCCAGCCCGGCCGCCTGAAGGCCAATCTAGAGAAACAGAATCATGGACGTAATCCTCCTCGAAAAGGTTGAGAATCTTGGCGCCATCGGCGATCGGGTCAATGTGCGATCCGGTTACGGCCGCAATTTTCTGCTGCCGCGGGGCAAGGCCACCCTGGCCACGCCGGCCAACATCGCCGTCTTCGAGGCACGGCGTGCCGAGCTGGAAAAGAAGGAAGCCGATGAGTTGCATGCCGCCCAGCTGCGGGCCACGCAGGCGTCCGCACTGAATATCCAGCTGTCCGCCAAGGCGGGCACCGAGGGCAAGCTGTTCGGTTCGCTGGGTACGGCGGATATTGCGGAAGCCTGCACGGCGGCCGGGGTAACCGTGAAACGCAGCGAAGTCCGCCTGCCCGAAGGGCCGATCCGGACCATCGGCCAGCACGAAATCGAGTTGCATCTGCACAGCGACGTGAATGCCATCGTGAAGATCACGGTCGTTGCCGAGGAAGAAGGCGGCCGCACCCGCTAGGTGCACATCCGCCGGTCAGCACACGGGTATCCGCCATGGCAGTGTCTGGACTAGTACCGCCAGCGCCGCCGAGTTCCAACCAGGCCGAACACGCCCTGCTTGGCGGCCTGATGCTCGACAACAGCAGCTGGGATCGCATTGCGGATCTGGTTGGCGCCTCGGACTTTTTCAGGCCGGATCATCGGCTGATCTTCGACGCGATACAGGCACTGGCCGAGCGCAGCCAGCCGGCCGATCCGGTCACGCTGGGCGAGCATCTCGCTTCACGCTCCGAGCTCGGCAATGCCGGTGGCACCGCCTACCTTGCGGAACTCGTCACCGACACCCCCAGCGCGGCCAACGTGGCCTTCTATGCGCGGATCATCCGCGAGCGGGCCCTGCTGCGCCGACTGATCGAAGTCGGCAATGAAATTGCCGCGTCGGCGTATCAACCGGAAGGCCGGCTGATCGCCGAACTGGTGGATGAAGCCGAGCGCCGCGTCTTCGAGATTGCCGAGCGGGGCCAGCGGCGGGGATCCGGATTCATACGCCTGAAGGACGTCCTGAACTCCACGATCGATCGACTGGACATGCTGCACCAGAGCCAGGGCGCAGTGACCGGGCTGCCGACTGGCTTTACCCGGCTCGACGAATACACGGCCGGCCTGCAGCCCGGTGATCTGATCATCGTGGCCGGGCGACCCTCGATGGGCAAAACCTCGCTGGCGCTCAATATTGCCGAGAACGCGGCGCTGGGCTCGGGCAAATCCGCCGCTGTTTTCAGCATGGAAATGTCGGTCGAGCAGCTGGCCATGCGCATGGTTTCATCCCTGGGGCGGGTCGATCAGGCGCATCTCCGCAATGGCCGGTTTGGTGATGACGATTGGCCGCGGATCAACGGCGCCATCCAGCAGATGGCCGAGGCGCCGATCTACATCGATGACACGCCATCCATGACGCCGACGGAAGTACGGGCCAGGGCCCGACGCCTGCAGCGGGAGCGGGGGCTGGACCTCATCGTCGTCGACTACCTGCAATTGATGCGTGTCGCGGGCACCGCGGAAAATCGCGCCACGGAAATCTCCGAGATCTCCCGGTCACTGAAGGGCCTGGCGCGCGAGCTCAGGGTGCCGGTCATTGCCCTGTCCCAGTTGAATCGCAGTGTCGAGAGCCGCGCGGACAAGAAGCCGGTGATGTCCGATCTGCGCGAATCCGGCGCGATCGAACAGGACGCCGACCTGATCCTGTTCATCTATCGCGATGAGGTTTACAACCACGATAGCCAGCGCAAGGGCATTGCCGACATCAGCATCGCCAAACAGCGCAACGGCCCGACGGGTGAATTTCCGCTGACCTTTCTCGGCAAATTCACCAAGTTCGAGAACTACGCACCCGAGATCGAGGGATTTCAGTGACCCCAGCGGCTGTTGCCGTCGTCCGGCCGGCAGCTCTGCAGCACAACCTGGCCAGAGTCCGTGAGCTGGCCCCGGGCTGTCCGGTGCTGGCGGTCATCAAGGCCAATGCCTACGGTCATGGCCTCATCGAGGTCGCCCGGATCCTGGACGGGGCAGATGCCTTTGCGGTGGCGCGCCTCGAAGAGGCCGTGCGGATCCGGGCAGCCGGCATCGACAAGCGTCTGGTGGTTCTCGGTGGCTGCCTGACCGTGGAGGAGCTTCGCCGTGCGACTGAACTGAAGCTCGACATCGTGGTGCACTCGGTGGAGCAGGTGGCTCTGCTGGAAACGGCTGGCACGGCTGTGTCGCTGCAGTGCTGGTTGAAGGTGGACTCCGGCATGGGCCGGCTGGGCATCGCGCCGGCTGCGGTGCCGGCGGTGCTGGACCGGCTCCGCAGCGCCGGCACGGTCCGGTCGATGGTCCTGATGACCCACCTGGCCTGTGCGGATGATCCGGCTGATCCCGGGACCACGGAGCAGCTGCTGCGTTTTGCCGAACTGCTTGCCGACTGGGACGGGGAACTGAGCGTGGCCAACTCGGCAGCCATACTCCAGTGGCCCGATGCAGTCCGCTCCGGTGGAATCCTGCGCTATCGGGGGAGGAACTGGGTGCGCCCCGGCCTCATGCTGTTCGGCGCGTCGCCGCTGCGTCACAGGTCGGCGAGCCAGCTTGGGCTCAAACCCACGATGTCATTTGAAACGCGGCTGATCGCCGTCAAGCCGATCAGGCAGGGGCAGCGTGTCGGTTACGGCGGGCACTGGGTGGCGCCGAGGGATGGCGTGCTGGGCGTGGCGGCGGCTGGCTATGCCGATGGTTATCCCTGGAGCGTTGGCGCGAACGGGGGGGCGCATGCGGGTGCAATGCCGACCGTCACCATCCGCGGCCGGGCGGCGCCGGTCATCGGGCGCGTATCCATGGACATGCTGACGATCGATCTCACGGATGTTCCCGGCGCCCGGCCGGGTGATCGGGTCGTGCTGTGGGGTGATGGTCCGTCGGTGGAGGAGGTCGCCGCTGCGGCCCGAACCATTCCCTGGGTGCTGATGACCGGCATCAACCACCGGGTGGCTGTCAGACTAGAAAAAAGCCCATCTTGATGCCGATGATTTCGATCACGTCGTTGTCGGTCAGTTTCCGTGCCTGGGGACCAAGGGCATCCCCATTGAGTTTTGGCGGATTCTGATCGGCGGCATTCTCGACCTGCACGAGATGATAGCCATCGGCGCGGCGGGTGATGGCCACCACCTGTACGCCAGGCCGGCCCAGCGTGGTCAAGGCCTTGTTCAAGGTGATCTCGCGACCGGCAAAGGAGCCATTCAGCACCTGCACCTTGGCGACGGCCAGGGGCTTTGATGCCGGATCGGCGCCGGCGGGCCGCACGACGGTGGCCGCCCGGACGGGCTCGCCACCGGCGCCATTGCCGTTGAGGCTGGCAGACACCGCCGCCGCTTTGGCCAGGGCTTCCATGCCGCCAACCTGCCGCTCGATGACCATGGTGCTGGCGAATTCGTCTTCATCGTCCACCGCGCCATCGACAAAGCGCAGCTGGTGGCGGCCAATGGTCACCACATCGCCGTTCTGGAGCGCATGTTTCTTGATCAGGCGACCATTCACGTAGGTGCCATTCGTGCTGTTCAGGTCCTCAAGAAAGGAATCATTGAGGATATTGATGACGAGCGAGTGATGGCCACTGACCGTCGGGTTGTCGATGCGGATGTCGTTGTCCTGCAGACGGCCCACCGTGTACCGTTCCTTGGACATGTTGAATTCGGTGAGGACCTGCCCGTCAAGGCTGAGTATCAGTCGTGCCATGGTCGCGTTGCCTGCTGCATGCTAGTGGAATATGCGCCGAAACTGCGCCAGAACGCCCGTCCGGGCCGGAAAGGGTTCAACGACCTGTGTAAGCATGACCGAGACATTGTCTTTGCCCCCATGATCATTGCTGAGTTGAATCAGCTGTTGACCCGCCATTTGAAGATTAGCATTAAAAGTGCTGATCGTTAAATGAATATCCTCATCTTCCACCATGTCCGGCAAGCCATCCGAACAGAGCAGATAAATATCACCCGGCTGGACTTCCAGCTCCTGCACCTCGACCTGCACCGTGGACTCGACGCCCAGGGCACGGGTGACATAGTTGCGATTGGTGGACCGGGCTGCTTCTTCCTGTGAATAAAACCCGCGATCGACCAGCTCCTGAAGCAGCGAGTGATCCATTGTCAGCTGCTCGAAGCGGTTGCGACGGAAGCGGTACAGGCGCGAGTCGCCGACATGGGCGATGGACATGCGGTTGTCGTAAAACAGGCAGGCGACGATGGTGGTCCCCATGCCTTCACACTGCGGCTGCATCTGGGCGGTCTGGTGGATCACGCGATTTGCCCGGGCGATGGCATCACGCAAGATGATGGTCTGGCGCATCAGGCTGGTTTCAGGGTCGGTGGCGTTGCGTACCTCGCGTTCACAGGCTGCGGGCACGAGCTCCAGCACGGTGCGAACCGCTATGCCGCTGGCCACCTCGCCGGCGTTGTAGCCCCCCATGCCGTCGGCCAGAACGAACAGCCCGATGTCGTCGTTGCTGCCGACCGCATCTTCATTGTGGTCGCGGACGCGACCGGTATCGCTCAACTGGACATTGTTGAATTTGGCGCGCAGGGTCATACGATTTCCGACGGGAACGTACTACAACATTCCCGGAGCGCAAAGGCCATCGCCTTGCCGCTCTCATAACGGTCAGCCGGATCCTTGGCCAGGGCCCGTGACAGGACGACGTCGATGGCCGGCGGAACATCGTCGCGGATGTCGCCAACCGGCCGGTGTTTCTGGCTGACGATCTTGTCCATGAGGCGGGGAATGGAATCCGCCTGGAAGGGAGGGGCGCCGGTCAGCAGGTGATACATCGTGACTCCCAGCGAATAGAGATCCGTCTGCCCGGACACCTTGCTCGCCGACAGTTGTTCCGGAGACATGTAGGACGGCGTTCCCAGGATGATGCCCGTGCGGGTGCGGTTGCTGTCGGTCAGGCGGGCAATGCCGAAATCCGTCAGCTTGAGCTGGTCCGTATCGATGTCGTACATCAGGTTTGCCGGCTTCACATCGCGGTGGACTACATTCTGGGCGTGCGCATATTGCAGGGCATCGGCGGCTCTGGCCATGAGTTCGACGACGGTGCGGGGAGGCAACAGGCGACCCAGCTGGGCGTAGTGGCTGAGCGGCTTCCCCTGGAAGTATTCCATGGCAAGGTAGGCCACGCGATTATCCTCGCCCGCATCATAAATCGAGATGATGTTCGGATGATTCAATCGCCCGGCAGATTCGGCCTCCCGGAGAAAGTGCGATCTTGCCGATGCCAGATCGCCTTCGGCGAACTCCTCGGCCAGCGGGATCGTCTTGATGGCCACCCGGCGATTGATGGTGGGGTCCCGACCCAGATAGACAGTCGCCATCGCGCCGCGGCCTATGACCCGTTCCAGCTCATAGCGACCGAGTGCCTGGCCGCCCGCGGGCGCGGCGGCGGCTCCCGCAGTGGCGGCCGGCGCCGGCGCCGGATGACCGGGCCTGGACTGCCGGACAGCGGCTGCGCCCCGTGCACCCGACAACTTTTCCAGTTTTGCAGCAACGTCGCGATAGCCGGGATCGCGGGCTGCCAGGTGCCGGAAGACCCGCTCGGCCTTCGCATAGTCGCGCTTTTTGCCGTGTTCCATCGCCAGGGCATAGAGCTGTTGTTTCGTGCGCTCG
The DNA here is from genome assembly GCA_964384525.1 of uncultured Chromatiaceae bacterium. Taxonomy (GTDB): domain Bacteria; phylum Pseudomonadota; class Gammaproteobacteria; order Steroidobacterales; genus SHZI01. Next base: position 13,485 of record CAYLKO010000019.1, on the reverse strand, counting down.
GTGGTCGGCTGCTGGCGGAGCACCGAGAACCCCAGGTCCAGTTCTGCCGTGGGACCGGACGGCAAGGGTGCATCGGCGGAATTTGCCGGCGCCGGCTGACCGCTGCGGGTGTAGACCAGCGGGACGAGGAATCGCAGGACGGCCAGCCCCAGCACGACAAACAGCGCCAGACCCGCCAGGCGCAGCCAGATGCCCGCGACGGCCAACAGCACATACTCGAGCAGGAGAAGCACCACCAGCCCGGACAGGGCGAGCAATGCTGTCTGGCTCATGGTGAGCCGTCTGCCCAGCATCAGCCCCGCTCCCAGGAGCAGCGCCATGCCAAGCTCGACCCAGATCGCCCATGAAGGGCGGGAAATATGGTCTTGAGCCAGATAGTTGGCCAGATCAGTGGCGATGAAAGCTGCCGCGCCCACCTGGCTGCGCAGGGGGGTGTGGATCCCGTCGGGGCCACTGGCGTCCGGGCTGCCGAGAACCACATATCGATCCTTGATGGCCGCTGCGGCCCGCCCACTGAGTACATCCTGGCTGCTGATCACCGGAAAGCCAGCCGCGCCATCGGCGGATCGATAGTAGCGGGTGAGCAGGCCCTGGCCGGGTTGCGATGGTTTGTGCAGTTCCAGCGCTGCCAGTGCGCTGGAGGGCACGGCGCCGGGAGGGGTCAACAATACCGGCGCAGCCTGCCGGACGATGCCGTCCCGATCCGTCAGCAGCGCCACATGGGCCACCGCAGCTGCTGCCTGGCACAGTGCCCCGGAAACGGGCGCCAGTGATGCCAACGCAGGATGGTTGCGCGCCGCGGCTGCAAAGTCGGCACTGGATGCCGCCACGCGTTCGGCGCAGACGCCGGCGTCTTGATCCACGCCAGCCCGTCGATCCATGGTGCCGAGCCCGAGCACGACGTTGCCGGCCGATTTTACGGCGCCGGCGATCTGTTGTTGCCGCGCGATGAGTTGCTCGGCTTCGGCGAGCTGGCGATGAAGCAGGCCGGGAGTGGTGCCGTTGGGCAATGTGCCGGAGCGTTCCTCCAGCCGGATCAGCGTCTGCAGTCGATCGAGGTCGGTCTGGCCCACCATCGGCGGGGGTGGCATGGCCGGCAATATGGCTTTGGCCCCGGCTGCATCGAGGCCGGCCAGCAGGTCAGCCAGGCGGGGCAGGGTCCACGGATCACCCGCAACGCTCCCGGGCTTGACGATGACGACCGGCGCGTGACTGATGCCTGCCGACAGCCGCTGATAAAGATCATAGAAGCCGCGTTCGATGCCAGTCAGCCGGTCGCCGCCCAGCGTGATGGCCACGGCCAGTGCCATGCACATGGCCGCCCGCCCCAATTGGCCCGGCGACCCCGCAGCCGCTTTGCCCCAGGGAAACATCGCAAAATAGTAGGCGGATCAATCAACGGGCGGTGAGACCTGAGTTATGTTTTTGATCTTGACGCCGGGGTTATTCGAGTCGAATTAGTCCGGTGCTGGCCTCACAATGCGCGTTCGACACAATCAGAAGCTCCAGATGGCCAGAACCAGAAAGGCGTATCACTGCGCGGAATGCGGTGCGGTGACCCCGAAATGGCAGGGTCAGTGCCCGACTTGTGGTGCCTGGAATGCCCTGGAACCCGTCCTGTCGACCACGCCTGCTGCAGCACCGGCTGGCGCCGCTGCCGTGGCCGTGCAGCGCCTGGGGGATGTGGGTACCGAGACACTGGTCCGGATCTCCACCGGTCTTGGGGAACTGGATCGCACCCTGGGTGGTGGGCTGGTCCCGGGTTCCGTCGTGCTCCTCGGTGGCGATCCGGGCATCGGCAAGTCGACGCTGCTCCTCCAGGCTGCAACCCGTCTCGTGGCGCCAGGTGGCACCTTGTACGCCAGTGGCGAGGAATCCCTGCAGCAGATCAGTCTGCGCGGCCAGCGACTCGGCGCCGACCTGAATGCGGTTGCCGCGATTGCTACGACCCGGGTGGAAGAGGTGATCGAGGCCGTGGCCACCACCAAACCTGCCTGTGTGATCGTGGATTCCATCCAGACCATGGCCACCGACCTGCTGCCATCCACGCCGGGATCGCCCAATCAACTGCGGAGTTGTGCGGGCATGCTCGTGCGACTCGCCAAACAGTCCGGGATAGCCGTGATCCTCGTTGGCCATGTCACGAAGGATGGGCAGATTGCCGGCCCACGCCTCCTGGAGCACATGGTGGATGTCGTGCTGTATTTCGAGAGCGAAGCCGGCAGCCGGTACCGGATCCTGCGTGCGGTGAAAAACCGCTTTGGTGCCGCCAACGAACTCGGCATCTTCGTCATGTCCGAAGGTGGCATCCGCGAGGTCAGGAATCCCTCTGCCCTGTTCGTGTCCCGGCAGGGTGATCCGGTCGCCGGCAGCGTGGTCACCGCCCTTCATCAGGGCAGTCGACCGCTGCTGGTCGAGGTGCAGGCACTCGCCGATCAGGGTGGCGGCGGGCCACCGCGGCGGGTCGCCATCGGCCTCGAGGCCAATCGCCTGACGCTGCTGCTCGCGGCACTGCATCGGCACGGCGGCATTGCCACGCATTCCAGCGACATCTTCGTCAATGTGGTGGGTGGGGTGCGGGTCATGGAACCAGCAGCGGATCTGGCGGCGCTGCTGGCGGCCGTCTCCAGCATTCGCGACCGGCCGCTGGCACGTGATCTGGTCGTGTTCGGCGAGGTGGGTCTGGCGGGCGAGATCCGCCCGGTGGCCTATGGCGAGGAACGCCTCCGGGAAGCCGCCAAGGTGGGTTTCAAGCGCGCCTTGATCTCCCGGGCCAATGCACCGAAGAGCGGTATTCCCGGCCTGACGGTGATCACCGTCGACAGCCTTCGCGAGGTCATGCGCCTGCTGCCGGGCCTCGAGGACCAGAACGTGGGATGATGGCTGTCGTGAATTCGTCCGATTGCCTTTTATGCTTCAACCCCGGATTTTCCGAGCATGTTTGATTCCCTGAGTGAGCGCTTGCGTGGTGTTGTCGATCAGGTTCGTGGCCGCGGCCGCCTGACCGAGGACAATATCCAGGACACGGTCCGCGAGGTTCGTCGTGCGCTGATCGAAGCGGACGTCGCGCTGCCGGTGGTCCGTCAATTCGTCGAGCAGGTGCGCCAGCGGGCCCTCGGCGCAGACGTGCTCCGCAGCCTGACACCCGGGCAGGTATTCGTGCGCATCCTGCATGAGGAGCTGACCCGCACGCTGGGTGATGGCATTGCCGAGCTGAACCTGCGGCAACAGCCACCCGCCGTGGTCCTGCTGGCCGGATTGCAGGGTGCCGGCAAGACCACGACCGCGGCCAAACTGGCGCTGCATATCCGTGAGCGCCTGAAAAAGCGCGTGGGCCTGGTCAGCACCGACACGCGGCGGCCGGCTGCAATCCTGCAGCTCGAGCGGCTGGCAGCGTCCATCGAGGTGCCATTCCTCACGGCGGATCTTGCTCTAGGCCCGGTTGGCATTGCCGGGGCCGCCTTGTCGGCGGCGCGCCGCGAGCAGCTGGAAGTGCTGATCGTCGACACGGCCGGGCGCAGTCGGCTGGATGCCGAGCTGCTGGCAGAACTCGGCGAACTCCGCGCCCTGATCGACCCCATCGAAATACTGTTCGTGGTCGACAGCATGGCCGGCCAGGATGCAGTAAACGCCGCGCAGGCCTTTGCCGAAGTCCTGCCGCTCACCGGCGTGATCCTGACCAAGACCGACGGCGATGCCCGGGGTGGTGCGGCCTTGTCCGTCAAGACCATCACGGGACAACCCATCAAGTTCCTTGGCAGTGGCGAGGCGGTGGAGGCCCTGGAACCCTTCCACCCCGACCGCATGGCCTCCCGCATTCTCGGCATGGGCGATGTCTTGAGCCTGGTCGAGGAGGTGCAACGCAAGGCGGATCACGACGCGGCAGCCCGCCTGGCCAAGAAGGTCACCAGCGGCAAGCAATTCGACATGAACGATTTGCGCGCCCAGCTCGAGCAGATCAGCGGTCTCGGCGGGGTCGAGGGTTTGCTGGAGAAGCTGCCCCTGCCGGGCGGCATGTCGGCCGGCAAGCTCGCCGGACAGGTCGACAACCGCATGTTGCGGCGGCAGATCGCCATCATCGATTCCATGACGGCCAGGGAACGGAAGCGGCCGGGATTGCTCGATGGCTCGCGTCGGCGGCGCATTGCCGGCGGCGCCGGCCTGCCGGTCCAGGAGGTCAATCGGCTCCTGAAGCAGCATGCCCAGATGCAGAAAATGATGAAAAAGCTGGGCAAGGGTGGCCTCAGGCGCCTGATGCAGGGGATTCCGGGTTTCTCCTGATCCGGGCCGCACGGATTCCGGCACGCGAACAACGGGTGCCAAGATCACCATTTTCGAGTAACATTCTGCGGCTGATCGGGCTCGATCGAGTCCGCAATGCCACAAGGAAACTCAAGAGCAATGGTTACTATCCGTCTGTCCCGCGGAGGCGCCAAGGGGCGGCCCTTCTATCACATCGTCGTCAGCGACTCCCGTCGTCCCCGGGATGGGCGTTATATCGAGCGCCTGGGATTCTTCAGCCCGATTGCCACCGCATCCGAAGAGCGGGTGCGCCTGGATCTGGGACGCTACGACTACTGGATTGGCGTTGGTGCACAGCCTTCCGATCGCGTTGCCATGCTGGCCAGGAACAGCCGTCAGGCGACGGCCGGCCCGGCAGCAGGCCAGGGATCCGTCAAGGCCGCCTGAGAAGTTTCAACAGCCTGATGTTGATGGGCGCCGGTGATGGATGACCCGCCGGAGAATGGCAATCGTGACGACCGGACGGTTCCGCCGGTGGTTCTCGGCAGGATCTCCGGTGTTTTTGGCGTGCAGGGCTGGTTGAAGGTGTATTCGTACACCTCGCCCCGCACCAACATCGTGGACTACAGCCCATGGCAGCTGCGCAAGGTCGGGACTGAGGCCGTGCATGTCGTCGTGGCGGGCCGGGCACAGGGTGACGGCGTGGTTGTCCGGCTGGCCGGCATCACGGACCGGGATGCGGCAGCACTGCTGGTCGGCGCCGAAATAGTGGTTGACCGGGCCACACTGGGCCCACCTGCGGCGAAGGCTGCACCCGGCGAATACTTCTGGGTCGACCTGCACGGCATGGAGGTCGGCACGACCGACGGCAGGATACTGGGCGTGGTTGACCACCTGTTCGAGACCGGTGCCAACGATGTCATGGTGGTCGTTGGCGAGGCGCGGCATCTGATTCCGTTTGTGTATGGCAGCGTGGTGTTGGCGGTGGACGGTGACAGTCGCCGGATAACGGTCGAGTGGGACACCGATTTTTGAGCGGGATTTTCCGGAGCAGGGCAGAGCAACGTGGACTTGGCGGTGGTTTCGCTGTTTCCGGGCATGTTTGCCCCCTTCACCGAGTTTGGTGTGGTGGGGCGGGCGATCCGGCAGAATCTGGCCCGACTGACGCCGGTCGACCCGCGGGATTACGCAACCGATGTGCATGGCACGGTTGATGATCGCCCTTACGGTGGTGGGCCAGGCATGGTTATCCGGGTGGAGCCCTATGCATCGGCCATTGCAGCGGCCCGCAAGCTGGTGCCGTCCGGTAGTCCGGTGGTGTTTCTGAGTCCGCAGGGCAGGCCCTTTGACCAGGCCACGGCACAGCGGTATGCGAAGCTCGATGGTCTGGTGCTGGTGGCCGGTCGCTATGAAGGGTTTGATGAGCGGCTGGTGGAAGCGCTGGCCGACGAAGAGGTTTCAGTCGGGGACTTCATAATGAGTGGCGGCGAGATCGCTGCGTTGGCCATCCTCGATGCCACGCTGCGCCTGCGGCCTGGTGTGCTGGGTGATGAACGGTCGGCGGATGCGGAGTCATTCTCGACCGGGCTTCTGGACCATCCGCATTACACCCGGCCGGAAATCGACAAGGGGCGACCGGTGCCCCGCGTCCTGCTGGATGGCAACCACGAAGCCATCCGGCGCTGGCGGCGCAAGCAGGCCCTGGGACGGACCCGCGATCGACGTCCGGATCTGTTGCACGGGCACACCTTGAGTGTGGAGGATTCCCGCTTGCTGGAAGAGTACAGTGCCGAACGGAACGGCAAGCATTGAGACCGTGCCGGAACGACCACCCGGCTGATGAACTGAATTTATTGTGTTGCACACCTGGAATGACTGATATGGCAAACATCATTGAAAAACTCGAAGCAGAATCGCTCAAGAGCGATATCCCGGATTTCGCTCCTGGCGATACCGTTGTGGTGCAGGTGCGGGTGAAAGAGGGCACTCGTGAGCGCCTGCAGGCTTACGAAGGCGTGGTGATTGCCCGCCGCAACCGCGGCCTCAACTCGTCATTCACCGTTCGCAAGATCTCCCACGGTGAAGGTGTGGAGCGGGTATTTCCGCTGCACAGCCCCACGGTTGCCGAGATCACGGTCAAGCGTCGCGGCGACGTACGCCGCGCCAAGCTCTATTTTCTGCGCGACCGCAGCGGCAAGTCGGCCCGGATTCGCGAGAAGGTCTGATCAGCGCTTCGGCCAGATCTCCGGCCAGAGCTTCGACCGGGAGCCGCTTCAGGCCCGGAGCAGCGAGCGGCAGACGTGCCGGCATCATCCTCTGCGGTCTGGTGGTTGCAGCGGTTGGCGCCGGCATCAGCGGCTGCGCGAACCTCGCCGGGTCTGCCGCCAGCGGGTTGGCTGCTGATCTCTCGGCCGCTGTCCTGAAGCAGGATGATCCCGAACTCGTCCGCGAGAGCCTGCCGGCCTATCTCATTTTGCTGGATTCCCAGGCGGAGAAGCCCGACGCCAGTGCCGAGGTGCTCGGCGCCACGGCGCGCCTTTATGCTGCCTATGCGGTCCTGTTTGTGGATGATCCAGGGCGCGCCGCCGGCCTCGCAAGCCGTGCCCGGGCTTATGGCGCAGAGGCCGCCTGCAAGGCCAGCGTGGCCGCCTGCGATCTCTCCGCGCTGCCGTTTGACGAGGCTGAAGCACGCCTCGCCCGCATCCAGCCTCCGGCATCAGCGGCCCTCTTCAGCCATGCAGTGGGCTCACTCGCCTTCGTTCGCACGCATGGCGATGACCTGCGGGCGGTCGCGGATCTGCCGCGGATCGAGGCGATGCTCGAGCGCCTCCTCGTCATTGGCGACGCGGCCGATGCCGGCACGGTGAACGACTATCTGGGCATCCTCAACACCCTGCGACCGGCAGCCCTCGGTGGGCAGCCGGAGCGCGGCAAAGCCTACTTCGAACGCGCCATCGAACTCACCGGCGGGAATGACCTTGGCATCCTCGTGGATTACGCACGCAGCTATGCACGCCTGGTCTATGACCGGGACCTGCACGACAAGCTTCTGCAGCGAGTTCTGGCGGCCGACCCGCGTGCCGGCGGATCCGTATTGCTCAATACGCTGGCCCGGGAACAGGCAAAGACACTGCTGGCTTCCGCCGACGACTACTTCTAGAACATCTGCCCACGAAAGGAATCACCCGTGATTCACTTCCGACCGATCCTGCCCGTCGCCGCGTTGCTGCTGGCCTGCATGGGCGCCTCTGCCCATGCCGCCGATCTGAAAATTGCAACGGTTGCCCCGGAGGGCTCGAGCTGGATGAATGAGCTGCGCGCTGCCGGCCAGCAGGTACGCAGCCAGACCAGCGGACGGGTCAATCTCAAATTCTATGGCGGCGGCATTCAGGGCAACGACAAGCGCGTGTTGCGCAAGATGCGCATCGGCCAGCTCCACGGTGGTGTGTTCACTTCGAATGGCCTCGAAGAGCGCTACCCGGACATCCAGGTCTACGGGCTGCCCATGTTGTTCAACTCGCAGGAGGAAGTGGACTACGTTCGGCACAGGATGGATTCGAAACTGGCCGCCGGTCTCGACCAGGCCGGATTCGCTTCCTATGGATTTGCCGGTGGTGGTTTCGCGTATTTCATGACCGGCAAGCCGGTGGCGGGGCTTGGTGATCTGAAGGGCCAGAAGATCTGGGTGCCGGAGGGTGACCAGACGAGCTTCGCGGCCATGCAGGCACTGCGGCTGTCGCCGGTCATCCTGCCGATCACGGATGTGCTTACCGGCCTGCAGACCGGCTTGCTGGATATTGTGGTGACGCCACCCGTGGGGGCCGTGGTGCTGCAGTGGTACACCAAGACCCGATACGTCACCGATGTGCCGCTCAGCTACACGATGGGGGTTCTGGTCATCGACAAGGCGGCCCTCAAGAATGTCAGTGCGGCTGATCAGTCGGTGCTGAAGGATGTGCTCACCGATCTGTATGCCCGTTTTGATCGCGAGAACCGCACGGACAATGCGAAGGCCCGGGAAGCCCTCAAGGCAAACGGCCTGAAGTTTGTCACGCCCAATGCGGCGGAGGTTCCCCAATGGCGCAGCACGGTCGCCGCCGCGATGGACGACATGGCGCGAAAGGGCACGTTTTCCGCCGATCTGCTGACCGAGATCCGGGGATATTTGCAGGACTTTCGCCAGGACGCAGGCGCTGCGCCGAACTCCGCGCGCCGTCCATGAACCCAGCTGCCCGCGACGACAATCCGGCGGACGCGCCAGTGGATTCTGCCGTCGATGCGCCGGGGCAGCCCGCCGGGAGGGGGCGCATCGGGCGCGTCAGTCGCTGGATCGAGACGGCACTACTGGCGGCAATTCTGGCTGCCATGATCGGGCTCGCATCGGCCCAGGTGCTGCTGCGGGGATCCGTCGGCGGCAGTCTGGCCTGGGCCGATGAAGCGCTCCGCTTGCTGGTGCTGTGGGCGGCAATGGTCGGGGCGGTGGCGGCCAGCCGTGATCATGTCCACCTGCGCATCGATTTTCTCTCGCGGTTTCTGCGACCCGGCGGCCGGCGGACAGCGGCGCTGGTCACCAATCTCTTCGCCGCGGGTGTGTCGGGCATACTCGCGTGGCAATCGCTGCGGTTCGTCAACGGGTCGCGCGAGTTCGGTGACCAGGTTCTCGGCCATTGGCCGGCCTGGCCATTCCAGGCCATCCTGCCGGTTACCTTTGCGTTGATCACCTGGCGATACCTCCACGATTGCTGGCATGGGTTTTTCGGCGCCTCAGCCCAGTCGGACGATCACGGTCCGTGATCACCACCGGCATTCTGCTGGTGCTGCTTGCCCTGCTGGGGGCGCCCCTGTTCGCAATCATCGGGGCCGGCGCACTGCTGGGTTATTGGCAGACCGGCATCGACCTCAAGGCCGTGCCCATCGAGATCTTTGGCCTGGCCGAGACGCCGATACTGCTGGCGATTCCACTGTTCACCTTTGCCGGTTACGTTCTGAGTGAAAGCCAGGCGGCAGCCCGTCTCGTGCGCCTCAGCTCGGCGTTGCTCGGCTGGTTGCCGGGTGGGCTGGCGATGGTGGCGGTGGCAACCTGCTCGCTGTTCACGGCGTTTACCGGCGGCTCCGGCGTCACGATCATCGCGATCGGCGCCCTGTTGTATCCGGCGCTGGTACAGGCGGGGTACAGCGAGCGCTTTACCCTGGGCCTCGTGACCTCATCCGGCAGTCTCGGCTTGCTCTTTGCGCCCTCTCTGCCCCTGATCATCTACGGCATCATTGCCCAGGTCTCCGTCGATTCACTGTTCATCGCGGGAGTGATGCCCGGCATTCTGATGATGCTCGCGCTGGCGGTCTTCTGCCTGTGGCGCAATCGCGAGAACCGGCGGCCCCTCTCCGAGTTCTCGTGGCTGGAAGTTCGCCAGGCCCTGCGGGCGGCCATCTGGGAGCTGCCACTGACGGTGGTCGAGCAGGGCGGAAACAACAGCGGGTTTTTTGCCGTGTCGGAGGCTGCCGCGGTTACCGTCATCTATGTGCTGGTGACCGAGCTGCTGATCTATAGGGAAGTGCCCTGGCGTCGTCTGCCGGTCATCATCCGCAATTCCATGGTGCTGGTTGGCGGCATCCTGCTGATTCTCGGCATTTCCCTGGCGTCGACCAACTACCTGATCGATGCCCAGGTGCCGCAACAGCTCATCAGCGTCGTCACCCAGCATATTTCCAGCCAGACCAGTTTTCTGCTGTTGCTGATCGCGTTCCTGATGGTCATCGGCTGCATGCTGCATGTCTATTCGGCGCTGGTCCTGGTCGTGCCGCTGATCCTGCCCGTCGCCGCCACCTATGGCGTCGATCCGGTCCATCTGGGCATCATCTTCGTGGCGACCATGGAACTCGGGTATCTGCTGCCGCCCATCGGGCTTAATCTCTACATCTCCAGTTTCCGCTTTCGAAGGCCCGTCCTGGACGTCTGCATGGCAACCTTGCCGTTCATGTTGATCCTGCTGGTCACCGTGTTCCTGATCACCTTCATGCCGGCGCTGTCGCTGGCGCTGTTGCCGAATTAGCTCCGGAGGAGAATCCACATGATGCGATCCATGGCCTGTTTGCTGGCAACGCTCCTGATGCAGGGCGGTGCGGCGCTGGCGGCTGATTCACCGGCCCGTGATGCTGCCGGGTTTCTGCAGGTGCCGCCGGGATTCAAGGCCGAGATACTGATCGACAAGATTCCAAACGCACGCTCGATGGCCCTGGACAAGGATGGCACCCTGTTTGTCGGTACCCGGTCCGGCGGGGTTGTCTATGCGGTGCGCGATGCACTCGGCCCGAACCCTGTCGTCACGCAGTTTGCCGAAGGGCTCACGATGCCGAATGGGGTTGCCATTCTGAACGGGGATCTCTATGTGGCGGAGCAGAAGCGGCTGATCCGTTACCGGAATGCCGGGCAAAGCGCCAGGACCGATGCCGTCACGCCCCGCGTGCCGGAAGTCGTTGATCCGGCCTTGCCATTCAAGGGCTTTTTGCATTCGTGGAAGTATCTGGCGGTTGGTCCGGATGAAAAGCTGTATGTGTCGATCGGTTCGCCCTGCAACGTGTGTGTTGAACCGGGCTTCGGCACCATTCTGCGCATGAATGCCGATGGCAGCGATCGGGAGGTGTATGCATCCGGCATCCGGAATTCGGTGGGGTTTACCTGGCGTCCGGGCACCACGGAACTCTGGTTCCCCGACAACGGCCGGGACATGCTGGGTGACGACGTGCCGCCGGACGAACTCAATCGCGCATCGACGCCGGGTCTTGATTTCGGCTTTCCCTATTGTCATGCCGGTTCCATTCCGGATCCGGAGTTCGGGACTGCCGGCCAGTGCAGCACGTCTGTCCCACCGGTCCGGAAGCTGGATCCCCATGCCGCGGCGCTGGGCGTGAAGTTCTACACGGGTCGCATGTTTCCGGCGAAATACCGTGGTCAAATACTGATCGCCGAGCACGGCTCGTGGAACCGCAGCAAGGCGGCCGGCAAGACCGGCTACCGGGTGATGCTGGTTCGACTCAAGGGCGGCAAGGCGGTGTCCTCCACGCCATTCATTACGGGATGGCTGGATGGCGATGAAATCCGTGGCCGGCCGGTTGATCTGCTGATTGCACCCGATGGCGCCCTGCTGGTGAGTGATGATCAGCGCGGCACGATCTACCGCATCAGCCATGCAGGTTGAGCAAGCACCACAGGCTGACTGAAGATACAGGTTGACTGAAGCTACAGGCGGGACGGAGCACAGGCATGTTCATCATTCGTTTTTTCGGCAATCTGGTTCGCGCCATATGGCATGGCCTCGATACATTGCGGCGGATCCTGCATCTGATCCTCCTGGCGGGAATATTCGTGATCCTGCTCGCCGGTTCAATCGGCCAGCCGCTCGTGATCCCCTCGGCTGCCGCCCTGGTCATCGCTCCAACAGGCACGCAGGTTGAAGAACTCGAAGGCAGCCCGCAGGATCGGGCGCTCGCCCACCGGAATGCCCAGCCACCACCGCAATCGCTGTTGCAGGATGTCACCGACAGTCTGGATCGTGCCGTGAACGACGACCGCATCAAGGCGGTGTTTCTTGATCTGGACGGTTTGCAGGGTGGCGGCCTGGCCAAGCTGCAGACCATTGCCGCGCGCCTCGACAAGGTGCGTGCGGCCGGCAAAAAGGTGATCGCCTTCGGCGGTGGCTATACCCGCGACCAGTACTACCTGGCTTCCCGGGCCGATCAAGTCGTGCTGCATGATCTCGGACTGGTCTATCCGGAAGGCTACGAGTACTACCGGACGTACTTCCGCGATGCGCTTGAAAAACTCCATGTCGACGTCAACGTGTTTCGGGTCGGCGAGTACAAATCGTTTGTCGAACCCTTCATCCGTGACGACATGTCGGCCGAAGACCGCACGGCAAGCCAGGTCTGGGTGGGAGGCTTGTGGACGAACTGGCTGGGAGATGTCGCGACCGCCCGCCATCTGACGCCCGAGGCGCTGCAGTCCTATGTCGACAACCTGCCGGCGGAGCTCGAAGCGGCTGACGGCAACGCCGGGCGTGCAGCCGTGGCGGCGGGTCTGGTCGACAAGCTCATGAGTCGTCCGCAGATCGACGCCTATATGACGGAACTGGTCGGGGAAAGCGCGGATGATGGCGGTTTCAGCGCCATCGATTTTCGTTCCTATGCCCGTGCCACCAGCATCGAGCAACGTCTGGGCCAGCTGCAACAGCACAATGTGGCGATCATCGTGGCATCCGGGGAAATCGTCGATGGCGAGGCCGCACCCGGCACGATCGGCGGCGACACGCTGGCAGCCGGGATTCGCCGCGCCCGGCTGGACGATTCGGTCGATGCCGTTGTTCTGCGCATCGACAGTCCGGGCGGCAGCATGTTTGCGTCGGAAATCATCTACGACGAGATTCAGGCGCTGAAGGCCGCGGGCAAGCCGGTGGTCGCCTCGATGAGCAGCGTGGCGGCGTCGGGCGGCTACTACATCGCGATGCCTGCCGACGAAATCTGGGCGAGCAATGCCACGATCACCGGGTCCATTGGCGTGGGCGCCCTGATGCCCACGGTCCAGCGGACGCTGGACTCACTCGGTGTGCATGTCGATGGTTTCGGCACCACCGAGTTGGCGGGCCAGATGCGTCTGGATCGGGCTCTCGGCAAGGATGCGGCCCGCGTGCTGACCGCCAGCATCAACGATGCCTACCGGATTTTCGTTGGCAAGGTGGCCGATGCCCGTCATTTGAGCTTTGCACAGGCCGATGAGATTGCCCGCGGCCGTGTCTGGATCGGGTCGGATGCATTGGAGCGACATCTGATCGACAAGATCGGCGGACTGGATGATGCCGTGGCGGCTGCGGCCAGGCTGGCGTCGCTGGAACCCGGCAGCTATGGGCAGTTCTACCTGGCGCCGGACCTGCCGCTGTTGCAGCGGCTGGCTGCCGGCATCGGCGCAGGCGCCGTACAGCTGGCCGGACGACTCGGGCTGGGATCCGTGGTGACCCTGTTTGAAGGGCCTGGTTCGATGATGGCCCGCGATCTCGTGAAGCGCGCACAGACCGAGCTTGCCATCCTGTCCCGCTTCAATGATCCCCGCGGGGTCTATCTGCATTGCCAGTGCGTGGTGGATTAATCCACCGGGGATTGCGGCTCGCTGGCGGCCCGGTGCGGATAATCCTCGCTGGCGGCCCGGCGCGGAAAATCGAAGAGCAGGAGTTATGCCAGTTACTGAACGATGTC
>CAYLKO010000018.1:3900-37978 GCA_964384525.1 uncultured Chromatiaceae bacterium | reverse complement strand
CGATCTGCGTGAACTCGGGCTGGCGGTCGGCGCGCAGATCCTCGTCGCGGAAGCAGCGGGCGATCTGGTAGTAGCGATCGAAGCCCGACATCATCAGGATCTGCTTGAAGAGCTGGGGCGACTGCGGCAGCGCGAAGAAATGCCCCGGGTGCGTGCGGCTCGGCACGATGTAGTCGCGCGCGCCTTCCGGCGTGGCCCGCGTGAGGATCGGCGTTTCCACATCCATGAAGCCGTGGTCGTCGAGGAACCGGCGCGCGGCCTGCGTCAGCCGGTGCCGCAGCCTGAAACGGCCCAGCATTTCCTCGCGGCGCAAATCCAGATAGCGGTACTTGAGGCGCACTTCCTCCGACGCGTCCTCGTCGTGATGGAAGGGCGGGGTTTCAGCCGTGTTGAGCACGGTCAGCGCCGTGGCCAGCACTTCCACTTCACCGGTTTTCAACTTGGCATTGACCGTCCCCTGCGGCCGCGGACGCACGGTGCCGGTAACCGTCACCACGAACTCGCTGCGCAACTTTTCACCAGCCGCGAAAACTTCCGGTTTCGACGGATCAAACACGACCTGCAACAACCCCTCGCGATCGCGCAGGTCGATGAAGATCACCCCGCCATGATCGCGACGCCGGTGCACCCAGCCGGAAACCGTGACTTCCTGGCCGACCGCGGTGGCGGTGACGTCACCACAATAGTGAGTACGCATGGCTGCGAGTGTCCTGAATTGGGGGAGCGCCGCCGCCGGCTGCTCCTGCGTGGAGGGCTAGTGTTTGTGTTCGCCCGGGCCATGGCTGTGGGTGTGGCCGCCATGGCTGTGGCTGTGACCATGGCTGTCGCCGTGGCTGTGGCCGGATTTGTCGCCACCGCCACCCTCCGACGCCTGGTCCTTCTTGCCGGCCGGCTTCTTGCCGTCGGGTTTGCCGCGGAAGTCGGTCTGGTACCAGCCGGTGCCCTTCAGAACGAAATTCGGCGCGGCGAGCAGCTTCTTCAAGCTCAACTTGCCGCACTCCGGGCATTTCCTCAATGGGCCCTCGCCGGCCTTTTGAAGGGCATCGAAAGCATGGCCGCAGGCACTGCACTCGTAGTCGAAAATCGGCATGGCTAAACCTCGGAATTCAGCCCGGGAGTCTACCGCACCACAGGCACGGCGGGCGACCAGGCAATCATGGCGGTGAATGGGCCGGCCCCGCGGCGCTGAAACCGAGCCCGTCCCCGGCGACGTCGGCCGTGATGGCCGCGCCGGGGCCGAACCCGCCCTTCAGGATCTGTTGCGCCAGCGGATTCTCGATCTGCTGCTGGATCGCGCGCTTCAGCGGCCGGGCGCCGTAAACCGGGTCGAAACCGGCCTCGGCGAGCCTGTCGAGGGCGGCTTCGGTGACGACGAGCGTCATGTCGCGATCGGCGAGGCGCGCCTTCAGGTAGCCGAGCTGGATCTGCACGATGTCGCGGATCTGGCTCGCATCGAGCGGGTGGAAGACCACGATGTCGTCCACGCGATTGATGAATTCGGGGCGGAAGTGCCCGCGCACGACTTCCATCACGGCGGCCTTCATGGCGGCGTAGTCGCCCTCGCCCACCATGCTCTGGATGCGCTGGGAACCCAGATTGGAGGTCATGACGATCACGGTATTGCGGAAGTCCACCGTACGGCCCTGGCCATCGGTCAGCCGGCCATCGTCCAGCACCTGCAACAGGACGTTGAACACATCCGGGTGGGCCTTTTCCACCTCATCGAGCAACACCACCGAATAGGGCTTGCGCCGCACGAGTTCGGTGAGATACCCGCCCTCCTCGTAGCCTACATAGCCCGGCGGGGCGCCGATCAGCCGGGCCACCGAATGCTTTTCCATGAACTCGGACATGTCGACGCGGATCAGTGCGTCTTCGGTGTCGAACAGAAACTCGGCGAGCGCCTTGGTGAGTTCGGTCTTGCCGACGCCGGTCGGCCCCAGGAACAGGAACGAACCGCTGGGTCGCCGCGGATCGGACAAACCGGCCCGCGCGCGCCGGATGGCATTGGCCACGGCGGTGAGCGCCTCGTGCTGGCCGATCACGCGGCGGCCCAGGGCTTCCTCCATGCGCAGCAGTTTGTCTTTCTCGCCTTCCAGCATCTTGTTCACCGGGATGCCGGTCCACTTGGAGACGATCTCGGCGATTTCCTCTTCGGTCACCTTGTTGCGCAACAGGCGGGTTTCGCCGTGCGCGACACTGGCGGCGGTTGCCAGCTTCTTTTCCAGTTCCGGAATGCGGCCATACTGCAGCTCCGACATGCGGGCCAGGTCCTGGCCGCGGCGGGCTGCGTCCAGCTCCAGCCGGGCGCGCTCCAGCGACTCCTTCAACTGCGCCTCGCCCTGCACCGAGGCCTTCTCGGCCTTCCACACTTCGTCGAGATCGGCGTACTCGCGCTCGAGGGCCAGCAACTGGGTTTCCAGGTCCTTGAGGCGCTTCTTCGACGCTTCGTCCGTTTCCTTTTTCAGCGCCACCTGTTCGATCTTGAGCTGGATGATGCGGCGGTCGAGCCGGTCCATCTCCTCGGGCTTGGAATCGATCTCCATGCGCAGGCGCGAGGCCGCTTCGTCGATCAGGTCGATGGCCTTGTCGGGCAGCTGCCGGTCGGTGATGTAGCGGTGCGACAGCGTCGCAGCCGCGACGATGGCGGGGTCGGTGATGTCCACGCCGTGATGCACCTCGTAGCGCTCCTTCAGGCCCCGGAGAATGGCGATGGTGTCTTCAACCAGCGGTTCATTCACCTGGACCTTCTGGAAGCGCCGCTCCAGCGCCGCATCCTTCTCGATGTATTTCCGGTACTCGTCGAGGGTGGTTGCGCCCACGCAGTGCAGCTCGCCACGCGCCAGCGCCGGCTTCAGCATGTTGCCGGCATCCATGGCGCCATCCGCCTTGCCGGCGCCGACCACGGTGTGCAGCTCGTCGATGAAAAGGATGACCTGGCCTTCCTGCTTGGCCAGATCGTTCAGCACGCCCTTCAGGCGCTCCTCGAAATCCCCGCGATACTTCGCGCCGGCGATCAACGCGCCCATGTCGAGCGCCAGGATGCGCTTGCTCTTGAGCGACTCCGGCACCTCGCCATTGACGATGCGCTGGGCCAGGCCCTCGACGATCGCCGTCTTGCCGACGCCGGGCTCGCCGATCAGCACCGGGTTGTTCTTGGTCCGGCGCTGCAACACCTGGATCGTGCGGCGGATCTCGTCGTCGCGGCCGATCACCGGATCGAGCTTGCCTTTTTCGGCACGGGCGGTGAGATCGATGGTGTATTTTTCCAGCGCCTGGCGCGTTTCCTCGGCACTCGGATCATCCACGCTTTCACCCCCGCGCACCTCATCGATCGCCTTGTCCAGCGCGCCCCTGACGACGCCGGCATCCTGCAGCACCCGGCCGAGCACGCCCTTGTCTTCGCAGGCGGCCAGCACGAAGAGCTCGCTGGAAATGAACTGGTCGCCGCGCTTCTGGGCCAGTTTGTCGGTGACATTCAGCAGGCGGGAAAGATCGTTGGAGCCGTGCACGTCGCCGCTGGTGCCTTCGACCACCGGCACCTGATCCAGGGCCGCACCCAGCTTCGAACGCAGCTGATTGAGATTGGCGCCGGCCTTGGTCAGCAGGGCGCCGACGCCGGGCCCCGGCTGCTCGAGCAGCGCCACCATCAGATGCACCGGCTCGATGAACTGGTGATCGCGGCCCACGGCCAGCGACTGGGCATCCTGCAGGGCCTGCTGGAATTTGTTGGTCAGTTTGTCCTGGCGCATCTGTGGATTTCTCGGCGTTTCGGGAACAGGGCTTCCCTCAAGATTGGGCTGATCGGGCCGATTTTCAACCGCTGCGCTCGATCCAGATCAGCGTTGCCTGGCGCCCGGTATGGCGGTGGCCGCCGCCATCGCGCCGATGGGAATGGAAGCGCGCGGCATCGCTGAAGGTGCAAAGACCGCCGCCACTGACCTGCGGAACACCGGCACGCTGCAGCCGCTGGCGGGCCACGGTGTACAGGTCCAGCAGCCAGTGACCGGGTCGGACCGCACGAAAGGCGCTCAAGGCTTCGGGATCGGAGCGCATGAAGGCATCGCGAACCTCGCCACCCACCTCGTAGTGCGCCGGCCCGATGGCCGGACCCAGCCAGGCGAGCAATGTGTGGGCCGGCGCACCCCGGGCCGCCAGCGCAGAAACCGTGGCCTCCAGCACGCCGTCTGCCAGCCCGCGCCAGCCGGCGTGCGCGGCAGCCACATGGGTGCCGGCGCGATTGCAGAACAGCACCGGCAGGCAATCCGCGGTGAGCACGACGCAGACCGCACTCGAAGCCGCGCCCAAAAACGTGCCGAGGGCGGCATCGGCCGTCGGCACACTCGTGTCTGCGGGCCGTCTGCCGGAGAGATCAGCCACCGCGGTGCCGTGCACCTGGCGCAACCACACCGGGGCAGACGGCAGGTTGAGCTCGCGATGCAGCCGCTGCCGGTTGTCGCGGACCGCCAGCGGATCATCCTGCACGTGATCGCCCAGATTGTGGGGGGCGTAAGGCGCCGCGCTGACGCCACCCACCCGCGTGGGGGCCAGCGCCCGCACCGCCGGCGGCGCCGGCCACGCGGGCCGGATCACGGTGGCGGACAGCGGGATGGCGCTCATCGTGGCGGGGTGACCAGCGGTTCCGGCCATGGCAAGGCTTCGAGGCGCGCAACTTCTGCAGCCGCATCGGCGGTGGCGTTCGAATTGGCGACCAGCGCGGCCAGCAGCGCGCGAAAGTCCGCCGGCAGCGGCGCGGTCAGCTCGACGACGCGATCGTCGGCCGGATGAGCGAACTGCAGGCGATGGGCATGCAGGGCCTGGCGCCTGAAACCCCGCAAGGCGGTGGCGAAGGCCGGCGTGGCGCCGGCCGGCACGCTCAACCGGCCGCTGTAGGCGGGATCGCCCACGACCGGATGGCGGACATGCGCCATGTGCACGCGGATCTGGTGGGTGCGGCCGGTGTCGAGACGGACCGCAATGAAGGTGTGGTGGGGAAACCGGCCGAGCACCCGGTAGTGCGTCACCGCCACACGGCCGCCGCTGCCGGTCACGGCCATCTTCGTGCGCTGCGAGGGATGCCGGGTGATTTCCGCATCGACGACACCGCCCGCCGTCATCGGCCCTGCACACAGCGCCCGGTACTCGCGCGTGATGTCGCGGGCCTCCAGGGCCTCGATGAGGCGCGTGTATGCCGGCAGCGTGCGCGCCACGATCAAAAGGCCCGAGGTGTCCTTGTCGAGCCGATGCAGGATGCCGCTGCGAGGCAGTGCCGCAAGCTCCGGCGCGTAGGCCAGCAGGCCGTTCTGCAGCGTACCGCCGGGATTGCCCGCGCCCGGATGCACCACCAGCCCCGCCGGTTTGTTGATCACCAGCAGGTGCTCGTCCTCATAGGCGATGTCGAGCGGCATCGCCATGGCTTCAGGGATGCTCTCGCCGACATCGGGCTCATCCCCGGCCTCGCTCCCGCCACCCTCCACCTCGATGCCCTGCCCCGCGGCAACGCGGGTGCGCGGCGCCGGCGTGGCGCCATCGCGGCGCACACGGCCGTCGAGGATCCATTGCTTGAGGCGGCTTCGGGAATGCTCCGGCAGCAACTCGGCCAGCACCTGATCCAGGCGGCGGCCGGCGGCGTCGGCGGGAACGACCAGCGGGTTCGGTGAGGGCTCCATGCGGGCTAGGCTATACTGCGGGCCCCGTCGGCGACAGCGCCCCATTCATGCCTGCGAACACGCGCCAGAACTTTCCAGCCCTGGTCATTGCCCTGTCCCTGCTGCTCGTCTTCAGCGGGCTGGTGACCGGCTGCGCCAGCAAGTCCAAGGAAGAACGCGACGCCCGCTCGGGGGTCACCGAGCTGTTCAAGCGCGGCAACAAGGCCATGAACGCAGGCGATTACAACAATGCGATCCGCTACTACGAAGCCCTGGAAGCCCGTTTTCCGTTCAGCAACGAGACCATACAGGCGCAGCTGGACCTGATCTACTGCTACTACAAAGACCGTCAGATCGAAGCCACGGTCGACGCCGCCACCAATTTCGAGCGCGAGAACCCCACCCACCCGCGGGTGGACTATGCGCTCTACATGCGCGGCCTCGCCTACTTCTCCGGGGAACACAGCTGGTATCACCGGCTGTTCAACGTGGACCTGAGCAAGCGGCCGCCGAAGAACGCCCAGGAATCCTTCTCCGTGTTTGCGCAATTGTTGCAGCGTTTTCCGGACAGCAGCTATGCCGCGGACGCCCGGCAACGGATGGTGTTTCTGCGCAACCGCCTTGCCACCTATGAACTGCATGTGGCGCGCTACTACATGCAGCGCGGCGCCTGGCTCGCTGCCGCCAACCGCGGCCGCCATGTCATCGAGCAATACGAAGGGGCGCCCGCCGTGCCCGAGTCGCTGGCCATCATGGTCGCGGCCTACGAACAGCTCGGCATGACGGACCTCGCCGACGATGCCCGCCAGGTGCTGGTGGCAAGCTTCCCGGATCGGGCCAAACGCGTGGAGAAGGCCGCCGAACCACCCTGGTACAAGTTCTGGCAATAGCCCGCCTTCCGGCAAATGGCCGGGGCGGTTACTTGTTGCCGTTCCGGTGGCGGTAGCCGGAGGTGATCGGGTAACGCCAGTCGCGGCCGAAGGCGCGGCTCGAAATCCGCACGCCGGGCGGCGCCTGCCGGCGTTTGTACTCGGCGCGCCGCACCATCTCGAGCACGCGCTCGGCAACCAGGGGCGCCACACCCTGCGCGACGATCTCGTCCACCGAGCGATTCTCCAGGATCAGCGCATCGAGTATCGGATCGAGCACCTCGTAGGGCGGCAATGAGTCACTGTCTTTCTGATCGGGGCGGAGTTCCGCGCTCGGCGGCCGCGTGATCACCCGTTCGGGAATCACCGGCCGGCCATCGGCCGCGATCGAGTTCCGGTAGCGGGCCAGCCGGTAGACCAGCGTCTTGGTGCAATCCTTGATCGGCGCAAAGCCGCCGGCCATGTCGCCATACAAGGTGGCATAGCCCACGGCGAATTCGCTCTTGTTGCCGGTGGCGAGCACCATACGGCCGGTCTTGTTGGAGATCGCCATGAGCAGGATGCCACGCGCCCGCGACTGCAGGTTTTCCTCGGTGGTGTCCTCCGGCAGTCCGGCAAACTGCTCGTGCAGCGCCGCCTGCGCAGCCGAGACCAGCGGTTCAATCGGGATGACCTGATAGCTCACGCCGAGCTGCCGGGCCTGCTCGCCCGCATCCTCGATACTGATCGCGGCGGTGTACCGGTAGGGCATCATCACCGCCTGCACGGCATCGGCCCCCAGGGCATCGACGGCAATGGCCAGCGTCAGCGCCGAATCGAGCCCGCCGGACAAGCCGAGCACCACGCCCGGAAAACCATTCTTGCGCACGTAGTCGCGCACGCCGGTCACCAGCACCTCGTAGACGCTCGCCACCTCGTCCGGCAGCGGTGCGAGGCTGGCTGTCGTGCGGAGCACAAGGCCATCGGCACCGCGGCTGCACTCCACCACCGGCAGTGCGGTCTCGCAGGCCGGGGCACGCAATATGAGTTGGCCATCGGCCGCCATCGCGCAGGAGCCGCCGTCGAACACCAGCTCGTCCTGCCCGCCCACCATGTTGAGATACACCAGTGGCAGACCGGTGGCCCGGACGCGCGCGGCGATCACCGTTTCGCGCCGGCGCTGCTTGCCGATTTCGAAGGGCGAGCCGTTGACGATCAGGATCAGCTCGGCGCCGGTTGCAGAGGCCATGGGCTCGGTTTCCCACAGGTCTTCGCAGACGCCGAGCGCCAGCCTGAAGCCGTGGAACTCCACCACCGTGGGGCCGGCACCGCGCCGGAAATAGCGCTGTTCATCGAATACGCTGTAGTTCGGCAGGTTGTATTTGCGGTGATTCGCCACCTGCCGGCCACCGGCGTACAGCGCCAGCGAGTTGTAGATGCCCTGATCGGTGTATTCGGGATAGCCGACCAGCACCGCCATGTTGCGGGATGCGGCCTCGAGCCGGGCGAGGCTGTCGCTGATCTGCCGGCGCATGCCGGCGTGATAGAGCAGGTCTTCCGGCGGATAACCGCTCACCGCCAGCTCCGGACACATCAGCAGATCCGCCGTCTGCGACGCGTGGAGTTCGCCCATCAGGGTGATGATGCGGTCGGTGTTCCCGGCCACGTCGCCCACCAGGAAATTCTGCTGGGCGAGCGCGATGCGCAGGGTGTCGGCCAGGGTGTCGATCAGCGAAGCAGCTCCTGCATCGCGCTGCCGAGTTCGGCGGGTGAACGCACGGTCTTCACGCCGGCCTTCTCGAGTGCCGCAAACTTGGCCTCGGCCGTGCCCTCGCCGCCGGAAATGATCGCCCCCGCATGCCCCATGCGCTTGCCCGGCGGGGCGGTGACGCCGGCGATATAGGCCACCACCGGCTTCTTGACCTGCGCCTGGATGTAGCGGGCCGCAGCCTCTTCATCCGAGCCGCCGATCTCGCCGACCATGATGATACCGTCGGTGGCCAGATCCGCCTCGAAGAGTTCCAGGCAGTCCACGAAGTTCATGCCGCGGATCGGATCACCGCCGATGCCGATGCAGGTGGTCTGGCCGAGGCCATTGCGCGTGGTCTGGTACACCGCCTCGTAGGTCAGCGTGCCGGAACGGGAAATGATGCCCACGCGACCCGGCTTGTGGATGAAGCCCGGCATGATGCCGATCTTGCATTCGCCCGGCGTGATGATGCCGGGGCAGTTCGGCCCGATCAGCCGCGCGTCGTAGTCCTTGAGGGCGGCCTTGACCTTCACCATGTCCAGCACCGGGATGCCCTCGGTGATGCACACGATGAGCTTGATGCCGGCCGCGGCCGCGGCGAGGATCGCGTCGGCGGCGCCCGGCGCCGGCACGAAAATCAGGCTGACATCGGCGCCGGTGGCCTTCACGGCATCCGGCATGGTGTTGAACACCGGCAGGCCGAGATGCTCGGTGCCGCCCCGTCCGGGCGTGCAGCCGGCAACGATCTGCGTGCCGTATTCGATGCACTGCTGGGCGTGGAACGAACCCTGCCGGCCGGTCAGGCCCTGGCAGATGATCTTCGAATTCTTGTGTACCAGCACGCTCATCGGGCCCCCTCCAGCGCGGCGACCGCCTTGCGGGCTGCGTCGGTAAGATCGGCGGCCGGGGTGATGGCCAGGCCGCTTTCCTTCAGCATCGCGCGCCCCTTGTCCACGTTGGTGCCTTCGAGGCGCACGATCACCGGCACCGCCACCTTCACGTCGCGCACGGCGCTGATGATGCCTTCGGCAATCAGGTCGCAACGGACGATGCCGCCGAAGATGTTCACCAGGATGGCTTTCACCTGCGGGTTCGACAGGATCAGCTTGAAGGCCGCCGCCACCCGCTCCGGCGTGGCGCCGCCGCCGACGTCGAGGAAGTTGGCGGGCTCGCCGCCGTGGAGCTTGATGAGGTCCATCGTCGCCATCGCGAGGCCGGCGCCGTTGACCATGCAGGCGATATTGCCGTCGAGCGACACATAGTTGAGGTCGTGCTCGGCGGCGCGACGCTCCATGTCGTCTTCCTGGCTGGGATCGCGCATGGTCTGCAGCTGCTGCTGCCGGAAAAGGGCGTTGTCTTCGATGTTGATCTTGGCGTCCAGCGCCATCAGTTCACCCGCCTTGGTGACGATCAGCGGATTGATCTCCACGAGGCTCGCATCACAGCTGTTCAGCAGCCGATACAGCTTGGCGGCCATGTCGACGAACTGCTTGACCTGTTCGCTGGAAAGACCAAGGCCATAGCCGATCTGGCGCGCCTGGTACGGCTGCAGCCCGGCTGCCGGATTCACCGCCACGGTGAGGATCTTTTCGGGCGTGTGGGCGGCGACTTCCTCGATGTCCATGCCGCCGGCCGCCGAGGCAATGAAGGCGATGCGCTGCTGGCCGCGATCGACCAAAAGGCTCAGGTAGAGCTCGCGATCGATCTCGCTGCCGACCTCCACATACACCTGGTTCACCGGCATGCCCTGCGGGCCGGTCTGCTTGGTCTTGAGCCGCGTGCCGAGCATGGCCCGGGCCACATGGCCGACTTCCTCCGGGCTTTTCGCGAGCTTCACGCCACCGGCCTTGCCCCGGCCACCGGCATGCACCTGGGCCTTGACCACCCAGACAAAACCCGGGTGCGGGGTGGATCCATGGCCGGCAAGACGACCGGCGGCGGCCACGGCCTGGGCCGGTGTGGCCACGGCCTCGCCCGCCGGAACGGCGATGCCAAAGCGCCTAAACAGCTCCTTGGCCTGGTATTCGTGAAGATTCATGCGGAGTGCCCAATGCGGAAGGCGGCTATTGTGGGCGAATTGTGCGCCCTGTCAAAGTTGGGCAGGCCGTCACGCATCCTGGCGTTCGGGAATACATAATCTCCGGATGGCTGCTGCCGAACACACTTTGCCGGACCACCCGCGCCCACCGCCCGCCAAACGAAAACGGGCAATCGGCATGGACGGCGCCCGCGGCGTGCTGCGTTTTGTCAGCCTGTTGCGCGCCGTGATTGCCATCACGATGCTGGGCATCTCGCTCGCCAACCAGGATGGCCCCATCCTCGGGGTGCGGAATTCCGCGCTGTTCCTGAACACCGCCGGCCTGTACACCGCCTTTGCGCTGCTGGTGCTGGCCTGGCAGTGGCGGCGCGCGGTGGTGCCGCCCCGGGTGGCGCTCGTCGAACTCGCGGTCGACATCCTCGCCATCACCCTGCTGATGCATGCCAGCGGCGGCGTGCGCAGCGGCATCGGCGGACTGCTGGTGGTGTTTGTCGGCGCCGGCAGCATCACCCTGCGCGGGCGGGAAGCTTTTTTCACCGCGGCGCTCGCGGCCCTCGCGATCCTCATCGAACAGACGATCAGCGTCGTCGGCCAGCAGGCGCCCTCGCGCGAATTCATTGCGGCCGGCGTGCTGGGGACGATCATCTTCATGATCGCCTCGGCAGCCTATCCGCTGGCGCGGCGACTGGAAGAAAGCGAGGCGCTGGCCCGGCAGCGCGGCATCGATCTGGCCAATCTCGCCCAGCTGAACGAGTACATCATCCAGAACCTGCGCGAGAGCATCGTGGTGGTCGATGCGGACAATCGCGTCCGGCTGATCAACCAGTCGGCGGCTGAACATGCGGGCATCCGCCGCGATGATCCGGAGCAGGATCTGGCGCGGCTGGCGCCGCACCTCAGCCGGATGCTGGCGGACTGGCGCCGCCAGGGCAATCCGCTGCTGCAGCCGCCACCGTTCATGTCGGCCGACGGCACGACGCGGATCAATGCCTATCTGGCACCGCTTGGCGGCAACCCGGGTGGCGAAGAAGGCGCGGTGCTGATGTTCCTCGAAAACGCGAGCCTGCTCGCCCAGAAGGTGCAGCAGACCAAGCTCGCGGCACTCGGCCGCCTGTCCGCGAGCATCGCCCACGAGATCCGCAATCCCGTCGGGGCGCTGAGCCACGCGAGCCAGCTCCTCGAAGAATCCACGGCGCTGTCCGCCGAAGACCGGCGGTTGATAGCCATCATTCAAACCAACTCACGCCGCGTCAACGACATCGTCGAAAACGTGTTGCAGCTGTCCCGCCGGGAAGACAGCCGGCCGGAGCTCATCTATCTCCGCGACTGGAGCCGCGAGTTCGCCACCGAGTTCAGCTCGACACTCGAGCTTTTCGAGGGCCAGCTGAAGGTAACCGCCCCGGCGGATGTGGAAGTGCGCATGGACCCCGGCCACCTGCGCCAGATCGTCTGGAACCTGTGCGAGAACGCGGTGAAATACGGCAGCACGAACGGCGGCATTGCCGTTGAAATCAGCTTTGGGCGCCTGCCGGGCAACCGCCGCCCGTATCTCGAAGTGCTGGACTCCGGCCCCGGCATTCCGGAGGAAATGCGCGAGCAGGTCTTCGAGCCCTTCGCCACGGGTCGCAGCGGTGGCACCGGCCTTGGCCTGTTCATCTCGCGCGAGCTCTGCGAGTGCAACCAGGCCACGCTGGTTTACGATGCGCGCCGCGATGGCGGCAGCGTGTTCCGCATCGTCTTCGCCGACCCCGCCCGCTGGGAGAATCAGGCATGAGCCGCCCCATCGCCCTCATCGTTGACGACGAGCCGGATATCCGCGAGCTGCTGTCCATGACCTTGCAGCGCATGGATATCGAGGTGAGCGCCTGCGCCGATGTGGCGAGCGCGCGCGACCGCCTCTCCCGCCAGGAATTCCAGTTGTGCCTCACCGACATGCGCCTGCCGGATGGCGACGGCCTGGAACTGATCGAGTGGATGCAGAACCGGGGGCTGAAAACGCCGGTGGCGGTGATCACGGCCCACGGCAATGTGGAAACGGCCGTGCGGGCGCTGAAGGCCGGCGCCTTCGACTTCATCTCGAAACCGCTGGATGTGAAGGTGCTGCGCAAGCTGGTCGGCAGTGCGCTGAAAGTCCCCGGCGCCGAAGTGATCCCCGGCGCGATGCTGGCCGGCACGGCGCAACTTCTCGGCGAATCCCCGGTGATCGAACGCCTGCGCCACACCATTGCCAAGGTGGCCCGCAGCCAGGCGCCGGTGCACATCACCGGCGAGTCCGGCACCGGCAAGGAACTCGTGGCGCGGATGATCCACGAGCAGGGCGCCCGCGCCGATGCGCCCTTCGTGCCGGTGAACTGCGGCGCGATCCCCTCCGAACTCATGGAAAGCGAGTTCTTCGGCCACCGCAAGGGCTCATTCACCGGCGCCGTCAACGACAAGATCGGCCTCTTCCAGTCCGCCGAAGGCGGCACGCTCTTCATGGACGAAATCGGCGACCTGCCCCTGCCCATGCAGGTGAAGCTCCTGCGCGTGATCCAGGAAAAGACGCTGCGGCCGGTCGGCCAGACCGCCGAACTGCCGGTGGACGTGCGCATCCTCTCCGCCACCCACAAGGATCTGCGGGCGCTGGTGGCCAGCGGCCAGTTCCGGGAGGACCTCTATTACCGGATCAATGTCATCGAGCTCGTCGTGCCCCCGCTCCGCGACCGGGCAGGCGACACCCTGCTGCTGGCCGTACACATCCTGCGCCGCCTGAGCAGCGGGGATGGTAGCGGCGAAACCCCGCAACTCACGCCGGAAGCCCGGGCCAAACTCACGGCTTACCACTTCCCCGGCAATGTCCGGGAGCTGGAAAACATCCTGGAGCGGGCGGTTGCGCTGTGCGGCGCGCTGATCACGGCGGATGACATCCAGATCCATCGGGTGCCGCACGGGAGTGGCGGATTGCCGGCATCGGGCCAGCCGGGCAATTGGCAACCGGCGACCGATGCCCCGGACGCGGTGCTTGCCGGCCCCGCGGCCAGCCCGTCAGCCAGCCCGACGGCCAGTACCCTGGCCGAGGGTTCGCCGCTGCTTGGCGACCGGCTGGATTCGCTGGAACGGGAAACGATCGTCGCCGCCCTGAAACAGCATCGTTACAACAAGACGGCAACGGCCCGCAGCCTCGGCCTGACGCTCCGGGCGCTCCGTTACCGCATGCAGAAGCTGGCCATCGAATAAGGCAGCCGGACGCTGAAGGTCACAAAGTGACGCTGGGCGTCAACTGTCCACGGACGGCGCGATTGCTTATGTCGCACGCTGCGGACGGGGGTCACAGAAATCGCTCTATATTGTTTCTAATCAATGGCTTGCAAGTGTACCCGGGATGCTGGCACGGAAGCTGCAAAGGACTTCACGCAGGCACCATGCCGCGACTTTTTCGAATCCCAGCACTCACAGGAGACTTTGCATATGACGAAGAAAGTTCAACAGGGCTTCACGCTCATCGAATTGATGATCGTGGTGGCCATCATCGGCATCCTGGCGGCCATCGCCATTCCGGCCTATCAGGATTACACGATCCGCTCGCAGGTCACGGAAGGCCTGAGCCTGGCGTCTGCGGTCAAGACCTCGGTTGCTGAGGTTTATGCGGATGAAGGCGCATGGCCGGCTGACTTGGCGGCAGCTGGTATTGCCAACTCACCCGTCGGCAAGTACGTGCTCGGCATTACCGTTGACGCAGGCACTATCGTGATCGAATACGGCGATCAGGCTAACGCCAACATCACCAACGACACGCTGTCACTCAAGCCGTACCTGAGCGCTAACAACGACGTGGTCTGGGCTTGCGGTAATAAGGCTGCGCCAGCCGGTCTGACTGACACCTCAGGCGCCGTTGCCACTTCTCTGGACGAAAAGTACATGCCGAGCAACTGCCGCCTCTAAGCCTGTCTCGAGCCAGTCCCTGGCTCAAGCCTTGGCCAAACGAAGGGCCCCCCCCGCCAGGTGGGGGCCTTTTCTTTTGCCCAGCCCCCAAAGCAGCAAATTGAGCGGTTGCACCCAATCCCGGTCCTCAGTAAGACTACACTTGTCACTTGTCGTAACGTCGGGCCAGGGCTGGCCGGGCGGTGCCACTGCCGGGGACGCGGCGGGCACGGGGTAGCGACGCCGCCCGGGTTTCCGGCGGTTCGAGGATTTGCAGGGAGCTTATGGCCGTTTCCGCCACCAATTCTGCCTTGAGCGGCCTGTCGCGCCGACTGGTGCAGGACAGCCTCATCCCCGAGGATGCCGTGCTGCAGGCCCTGAAGGGGGCGCAGGCGCAGCGCATCAACCTGGTCGCCTATCTGGTGGGCCGGCAAATGGTCGACGCGCAGAAGATCGCGGTGGCGGCCTCTTCCGAATTCGGCGTGCCGCTCTTTGATCTCGATGCCATGGATCTGGACATGGAGGCGGTCAAGTCGGTGGACCAGCGCCTGCTCGCCAAGCACCAGGTCCTGCCGCTGGTCCTCCGTGGCAAGCGCCTCTTTCTCGCCGTGGCCGACCCCACCGATCTGCATGCGGTGGACGAAATCAAGTTCCAGTCCGGCCTCCGCGTCGATCCGATCATCGTCGAGCAGGACAAACTGAGTGCCGCGGTTTCGCGGGCGCTGGAGGCCATCGACACCTCGATGGCGGCCTTCAGCGAAGATGACTTCGATCTCGAGAGCCTCGAAGTCAGTGGCGGCGACGACGATCTGGTCACCGACGACGTCGCCCGCGACGATGTCGAAGACGCGCCGGTGGTGCGCTTCGTCAACAAGATCATGCTGGACGCCATCAAGCGCGGCGCCTCGGACATCCACTTCGAACCCTACGAAAAAACCTACCGCGTGCGCACCCGGCTCGACGGCGTGCTGAAGCAGGTGGCGGCGCCGCCGCTGGCCCTGACCAACAAGGTCACGGCGCGGCTCAAGGTCATGTCCCGACTGGATATCGCCGAGCGCCGTGTGCCCCAGGACGGCCGCATCAAGCTGCGCCTGTCGAAAAACCGGGCGATCGACTTCCGCGTGAACACCTGCCCCACGCTCTTCGGCGAGAAGGTGGTGCTGCGTATCCTCGACCCCACTGCCGCGAAGCTGGGCATCGAGGTGCTGGGCTACGAAGACTTCCAGCGCCAGCTGTACCTGGATGCGCTGGCCAGGCCCCACGGCATGATCCTCGTTACCGGCCCCACGGGCAGCGGCAAGACGGTGTCGCTCTATACCGGCATCAACATCCTCAATACCGAAGACCGCAACATCTCCACCTGCGAAGACCCGGTGGAAATCAACGTGCCGGGCATCAACCAGGTGAACGTGAACCCCAAGGTTGGCCTGCACTTTGCCACCGCGCTCAAGGCCTTCTTGCGCCAGGACCCGGACGTGATCATGGTTGGCGAGATCCGCGACCTGGAAACGGCCGAAACCGCGATCAAGGCCGCGCAAACCGGCCATCTGGTGCTCTCGACGCTGCACACCAACGACGCACCGCGCACCCTGACCCGCCTCGTCGACATGGGCGTGAAGCCCTACGCCATCGCCACCTCCGTGCACCTGATCATCGCCCAGCGGCTGGCGCGCCGGCTCTGCGAGAGCTGCAAGGAATTGCGCGACATCCCCGAAGAGGCCCTGCTGAAGGAGGGCTTCAGCAAGGACGATCTGCACCACGGCCTGCGGATTTACGGGCCGGTCGGCTGCCGGCAATGCAACGACGGTTACAAGGGCCGGGTGGGCATCTACCAGGTCATGCCCATCACCGAAACCATCGGGCGCATCATTCTCGAAGGCGGCAATGCCGTGCAGATCGAGGAGCAATCGGTCAGGGATGGCGTCTGGACACTGCGCCGCTCCGCGCTGCAAAAGGTGCGGGACGGCGTCACAAGTCTCGATGAAATCAACCGGGTTACCGGCGAGTCTTGATATTCTGGGGCCGGGCAAGGGAATGCCGGCAGGGCATTCCCGACTGAATTCGGACTAACTGAATCCGGCTAGCCGGATCACGGGGTTTGCGGGCCATGGCCAACGGCGTTGCTGTCACGAAGAGTCCCTTCAACTGGGAAGGCACGGACAACCGCGGACTGAAGGTGCGCGGCAAGACCATGGCGGCCAGCGAGGCCGCAGTGCGCAGCGAACTGCGCAAGCAGGGCGTGGTGCCGGTCCGGATCCGCAAGGAATCCACCCTCTTCAAGGGCAAAGGCAAGGTCACCCCCTACGACATCGCCATTTTCAGCCGGCAGCTCGCCACGATGCTGACGGCCGGCATTCCGCTGGTGCAGGCCTTCGAGATCGTCGGCAGCGGGCACGACAACCCCGCCATGCAGAAGCTGATCCTGAGCATGAAGGCAGACCTCGAGTCCGGTACGGCGCTCGCCGAGGCGCTGGGCCGCCATCCGCTGTATTTCGATGACCTGTACATCAACCTGGTGACCGCTGGCGAACAGGCCGGCGCCCTGGACACGCTGCTCGACAAGGTGGCGACGTACAAGGAAAAGACCGAGGCGATCAAGAAGAAGATCAAGAAGGCGCTGTTCTACCCGGCGGCGGTCATGGTGGTGGCCGTGATCGTCACGCTGATCCTGCTGATCTTCGTCATCCCCCAGTTCGAGTCCCTGTTCAAGGGCTTCGGCGCCGACCTGCCGGCCTTCACGCGCATGGTCATCGACCTCTCGGGTTTCGTGCAGACCAAGGGCTGGATGGTGGCGGTGGTGGTTGGCGGCGGCATCGCGTTCTATCTCTACACGCGCAAGCGGTCGCACAAACTGCGGGAGTATGAAGACCGGGTGATGCTGAAGCTGCCGATCGTCGGCAATATTCTCGAGAAGGCCGCCGTGGCCCGCTTTGCCCGTACCTTGTCGACGATGTTCAGTGCCGGCGTGCCGCTGGTGGAGGCCCTGCAATCCGTGGCCGGCGCCACCGGCAACGTGGTGTACGAGAAGGCCGTGCTGGCCATGCGGGATGAGGTATCCACCGGGCAACGCCTGCAGCGGGCCATGGAGAATACCGGCCTCTTTCCCAACATGGTGATCCAGATGATCGCCGTGGGCGAGGAATCCGGCTCGCTCGACGAGATGTCGGCCAAGGTCGCCGACTTCTACGAGGCCGACGTGGACAACGCCGTGGACAGCATGAGCAGCCTGCTCGAGCCCCTGATCATGGCGATACTCGGCGTGCTGGTCGGTGGGCTGGTCATCGCCATGTACTTGCCGATCTTCAAGCTGGGCGCGGTCGTCTGATCGATCCCGCGATGTTGGTGGCGGGGGCCGTACTGCTCGGCCTCGTGGTCGGCAGCTTTCTCAATGTGGTGATTTACCGGCTGCCGCTGATGATGGAGCGGGAGTGGCGGCAGCAATGCGCGCCGCTGCTCGATCCCGGCGCGGTTGGCGACCAGGCCACGGCCGGGGTCGGGGCCGGCGAACCATTCAACCTGATGCAGCCGCGCTCGGCCTGCCCGCACTGCCGGACGCCGATCAAGGCCCGCCACAATGTGCCCGTGTTCGGCTGGTTGTGGCTGCGGGGGCGCTGCGCGCACTGCCAGGCCCCCATCCCGGTCCGCTACCCGCTGGTCGAAGCGGCCACCGGCCTGATTTCCGGCTTCGTCGTCTGGCATTTCGGCGCCACACCGGATGCACTCGCAGCCCTGCTGCTCACCTGGGCCCTGATCGCGCTCGCCGTGATCGATCTCGATCATCATCTGCTGCCGGACGCGATCACCCTGCCGCTTTTGTGGACGGGTCTGCTGTATCACCTGGTCAACTCACCGCACGTGGCTGGCAGCCCGTTCACCGATCTGAGCGATGGCGTGATCGGCGCCCTCGCCGGCTATCTGAGCCTGTGGCTCGTGTATCACGGCTTCCGGCTGGTCACCGGCAAGGAAGGCATGGGCTTTGGCGATTTCAAGTTGTTTGCCGCGCTCGGTGCGTGGTTCGGCTGGCAGATACTGCCGCTCATCATCCTGTTGTCGGCCTTCACCGGGGCGGCCATCGGCATTGCCATGATCGCGCTCGGCCGGCATGGTCGGCAGGCGCCGCTGCCCTTCGGGCCCTATCTGGCCGCGGCGGGTTTCGTTGCCCTGCTGTGGGGTCCGACATTGATGAGCGCCTATTTCCGGACGGCCGGGCTGCCGGGATGAAGCCCGCCCGCCAGGACTGGGCAATTTTCCGGGTGGCCCTGACCGGCGGCATCGCGAGCGGCAAGAGCACGGTCGCGGAGCTGTTCGCGGCGCACGGCGTGCCGGTGATCGACAGCGACCTCATCGCCCGCGATGTCGTCCGGCCGGGCACGGCGGGCCTCGCGGCGGTGGTGGCGGAATTCGGCGCGGAGATCCTGCAGGCCGACGGCAGTCTGGATCGGCGACGGCTGCGCACCCTCGCTTTCGCATCCGACGACCGGCGCCGGCGGCTGGAAGCGATTCTGCACCCGCGCATCGGCGCGGCGATGGCAGCGCAGTGTCTCGAAGCCGGGGGGCCGTATCAGCTGCTGGTGATTCCGCTGCTGGTGGAAGCCGGCCTCCGCGATCGGGCCAATCGGGTGCTGGTCGTGGACTGTTCAGAAGAGGTTCAGCGCCGTCGCCTCATGGTCCGGGACGGCGAAACGGCGGCCGGTGTCGAGCGGTTGCTGGCCGCACAGGTTGCACGCCACACCCGCCTCGCGCAGGCGGACGATATCCTGGTGAACGATGGCGGCCTTCCGGAACTGGAGCAGCAGGTTGCCCGGTTGCACGGCCGCTATCTGCAATTGGCCACCGACTGGAACGAAGGAGGCATGAAGGAACATGGTTGATGCCCGCGATGAGGCGGGTAAATGCCCTGAGCCTGGCCGATAATGCGGCTTGAGGGCGTGGTTGAAGTTGGTGCCCGGCAATTTGCCCTTTCCGCGATGCGGAGTGCAGAATAGCCGGAAAACAAAGACTTCGGCCTGAAACCGGTTATTCATGGTCAGTATTCCAACCGTCGACTTGTTCACACCAGCTGCAGCATCCAGCGTCACAGGGCTCTATGAGCAGCCGTTGAGCGAACGGATGCGGACCTTTCTGCGCCTGGAATTCCTCTATCAGCAGCTGTGCTTCAACGTCGAACAGAACTCGGAATGGGGCAGCCGCGGCGCCATCACCAGCATGCTCGACATCGTCGCGATTCTCGGCCGTGGCGATGTGCGCGGCGATGTGCTGAAGGAACTGGAGCGCCAGGTCGGCGTATACGATCGTTACCAGCATGTCGCCGGCATCGATCAGGCCCGGCTCAAGCGGGTGTTGCACAACCTGCAGGAGCTACGGCAGCGGCTGTTTGCCGTCGGACCGCAGTTCATGCAGCCGGTGCGCGACAGCGAATTCCTGGCGGCCGTCAAGCATCGCAGCGCCATCCCGGGCGGCACCTGCGAATTCGATCTGCCGGACTACAGCTACTGGCTGAACCACGACTACGAGCAGCGCGTCGCGGATATCGAAAGCTGGATGAAGAACCTGCGGCCGCTTTGCGACAGCATCGCGGAATTGCTCTGGCTGCTGCGTGAAGGCGGCCAGATCTCCGATCAGGTGGCCGTGCAGGGCAATTTTCAGCACGGCATGATCGGCGAAGGCGTGGCGGGCCTGTTGCGCGTGTCACTGGCGGCCGGCAGCAACCTGTATCCGGAGATCAGCGGCAGTCACCACCGCTTCACGATCCGCTTCATGGAATGGCCGGATGCACTGAAGCGGCCGGTCCAGACCCGCCAGGATGTCCGCTTTCAACTGACCATCTGCTGACGTCACCCACCCCGTCACGGCAAATAACTACCAGGATCGGTGTCCGGTACCTTGGAGGGTAGTTAGTGCGGTGGCGATGGGGAGATCGGCGGGCAGGAGGCCGGCGTCGGGCAGCTCGGCGAGGGTGACCCAGCGGAGCGGTTGACCTTCCATGCCGCGAGGCTCGCCGGCATACCGCCCGACCAGAAAAACGTGGAGCTCTACAACCCGTTCCGGGTAAGCGTGCTGGTAGTGCATGAAGGCGGTGGCGGACTCAATCGTGATGCCGAGCTCTTCATGCAGTTCGCGCTGCAGCGCGAGCGCCGCAGTCTCGCCGGGCTGCAACTTGCCACCGGGGAATTCCCAGAAACCACCGGCATGGCCGCCGGCCGGTCGCCGGGCGATGAGCACGCGGTCGTGCCCATCGCGCAGGATCCCGGCAGCCACGGCGATCAGTGGCGCTGCCGGCTGCCCTGCCGGACCGGTCAAGACGGGTTAATCAAGGCGGCCGTGGCACTGCTTGTATTTCTTGCCTGATCCGCAGGGGCACGGTTCATTGCGGCCCACCTTCGGCGTACTGCGGACTACAGGCGCCACCGGGGCGGCGGCCTCGGGCCGACCGCGCGGCGGCCTCGCAACCAGCGGCTTCCGGCCACCAGGCACGGCTTCACTCTCCGCCTCCGGACCGGCGGCAGCGGGATTCATGGCAGACGGCGCCTCATCGTGGCGATACTGCAGCTGTGCGGCCATCCGGCGCTGCGCCTCTTCGGCTGCCACTTCATCCGGCGTGCGGATGCGGGCCCGCGCCATGATGGTGATCACTTCGTGCTTCACCTGGTCGAGCATGTCGCCGAACATCTCGAAGGCTTCGCGCTTGTACTCCTGCTTGGGGTTCTTCTGCGCGTAGCCCCGCAGGTGGATACCCTGCCGCAGATAATCCATGGCGGCCAGATGCTCCTTCCAGTGCAGGTCCACCTGCTGCAGCATGAGCTGCTTCTCCAGCTGGTGCAGCTCCGCCGCATCGATCGACTGGAACTTCTGGCGATACTCCTCTTCCACCATCGCGATGATCCGGCGGCGTATGCCGGCATCGTCCAGGCTCGGCTCGTCATCCACCAGCTGCTTGACGTCCAGCTTCAGGCCGAACTCCTTGTCGAGCGCGGCTGAAAGCCCGGCCACATCCCAGGTTTCCTCGGCACTCTCCGGCGCCATGAACTTGTTGATGACGTTGCCCACGACCTCAGCGCGAATGTCGGTCAGGGCTTCCGAAATGTTGTCGGCCCGCATCAGCTGATTGCGCTGCTGGTAAATGACACGGCGCTGTTCGTTCGCCACGTCGTCGTACTCGAGCAGTGATTTGCGGGCATCGAAGTTCTGCGCCTCGACCTTGCGCTGGGCGCGTTCGATCTGTCGGCTGAGCAGGCTGCTCTCGATGGCCTCGCCCTCCTTCATGCCGACCCCGCGCAACATCCCCTTGGTGCGCTCGGGATTACCGAAGATCCGCATGAGGTTGTCTTCGACGGCAAGGTAAAACCGGCTGGAACCCGGATCACCCTGGCGCCCGGCACGGCCACGCAGCTGGTTGTCGATGCGCCGGGATTCGTGACGCTCGGTGCCGATGATGCGCAAACCGCCGATGGCCAGCACCCGGTCGTGACGCTCCTGCCAGTCGCGACGCTGCCCGGCCCGCATCTCATCCGTGGCCTCGGGGCCCAGCTCCAGCAACTCCGCCTCGAGGTTGCCGCCCAGCACGATATCCGTGCCGCGACCGGCCATGTTGGTGGCAATCGTCACGGCGCCGGGACGGCCGGCCTCGGCCACCACACTCGCTTCACGCTCATGCTGTTTGGCATTGAGCACCTGGTGCTGGATGTCACCTTTCTGCAGCAGGTCGGCCAGATACTCGGAGGTTTCGATGGAGGCGGTGCCCACGAGCACCGGCTGCTCGCGTTGCCGGCAATCCCTGATGTCCTCGATGATGGCGGCGAACTTGTCCTTCTGCGTGAGGTAGACCAGATCGGCCTGGTCATCGCGGACCATCGGCCGGTGGGTGGGAATCACGACCACCTCGAGCCCGTAGATTTCCTGGAATTCGAAGGCCTCCGTGTCGGCCGTGCCCGTCATACCGGACAAGGTCTCGTAGATCCGGAAATAGTTCTGGAAGGTGATCGACGCGACCGTCTGGTTTTCCTCGTGGATGCGCACGCCTTCCTTGGCTTCCACCGCCTGATGCAGGCCGTCGGACCAGCGCCGGCCGGGCATCGTGCGGCCGGTGAATTCATCGACGATGATCACTTCACCGCCGCGCACGATGTATTCCACATCGCGACGGAACAGGGCATGTGCGCGGAGTGCGGCCGTCAAGTGATGCATCAGCCGGATGTTGGCGGCGTCGTACAGGCTGTCGCCCTCGCCGAGCAGCCCTTCCTGCAGCATCAGTTCTTCGACTTTCTGGTGCCCGTCTTCGGTCAGGGACACCTGGCGGGCCTTCTCGTCGACGGCAAAATCGCCGGGGCCGCCATCGTCGGTGTCGGTAGCCACCTGCACCTGGCGTTCCAGTTGCGGCACCAGCCGGTTGATGCGCGCGTAGAGCTCGGAGCTGTCCTCTGCCGGGCCGGAAATGATCAGCGGGGTGCGGGCTTCGTCGATCAGGATCGAGTCGACCTCGTCGACCACTGCAAACGCCAGTTCGCGCTGCACCTGGTCTTCGCGGCGAAACGCCAGGTTGTCGCGCAGGTAATCAAAACCGAATTCGTTGTTCGTGCCGTAGGTGATGTCGGCGGCATAGGCCAGCCGCTTCTCGTCGCTGGTCTGGCCGTTGCGGATCACCGCAACCTCCAGCCCGAGAAAGCGGTAGACGGGCGCCATCCAGTCGGAATCGCGCTGGGCGAGGTAGTCGTTGACCGTCACGATGTGCACCCCGCGGGCCGGCAGGGCATTGAGATAGGCCGGCAGCGTCGCCACGAGGGTTTTGCCCTCGCCGGTGCGCATTTCCGCGATATTGCCGTCGTGCAGGGCCATGCCGCCGACCAGCTGCATGTCGAAATGGCGCAGGCCCAGCGTCCGCCGGGATGCCTCGCGGACGGCGGCAAAGGCCTCGGGCAGCAGGGCATCGAGGGTCGCGCCATCGGCCAGGCGTTGGCGGAATTCCGCGGTCTTGGCTGCCAGCTCGGCGTCGCTCAGCGCCTTGAGGCCGCTCTCGAGCTTGTTGATGGCGGCCACGATCCGGCCATAGCGGCGCATCGAGCGTTGATTACGGCTGCCAAAAAGCCGGGTGATCCAGTGCAACAATGTTGTGTGTCCTCAGCAGCCGGCAGGCCGCGACGGGATATTCTAGCAGGGCTGATTCGCCAGCCAGCGGCGGGCGGCGGGTTCAGGCGCCCGTTGATGGACGCGGGGATGGCAGCAACGCCGCCGGATTCTGATGCCGATCCCGGAACAGGACCTCGAAGTGCAGATGCGTGCCCGTCGCCCGGCCCGTTGCGCCCATCAACGCAATGGTCTGGCCCGGCTTCACGTAGTCGCCGGGTCGCACCAGATTCCGGGCGTTGTGCCCGTAGCGCGTGATCCAGCCATGGCCGTGATCGATTTCGATCAGGTTGCCGTAGCCACCGTCCGGGCCCGAGAAGCTCACCACGCCGGTGGCCACGGCCTGGATGGTGCTGTTGCCGGCTGCCGCAAAGTCGATCCCCCGGTGGAGCGCGGGACGGCCCGTGAAGGGATCCGCACGGCGTCCATAGTGACTGGACACCCACGCGCTGCTGACCGGTTGCAGCATGGCCGGAGGCTGGGCCGCTGCCGTGGCCGCCACCGTGGGTGCCGCCGTGGCCGTCGCCGTGGATGCTGCCGTCAGCGGCGGGAGCCCGATGGGCGCCGAAGCCGCAGGACGGGCCGCGGGCATGGGAGGTGGTACGGCAGCAATGCCGACTTCAGGCGCGATCAGGCCGTAGGCGCAACCCAGGCCGAAGCCGGCACCGCCCAGCAACAGCGCGATGCCGGCGCCCAGAAAGCCGGCGATGCAGTGTTTGTGGAGTTGCTGGCCGGGGCGGCGCACGCCGTGCAGACCGGGGTCGGCACGCCGCAAAAGTCCCGTGTCTGCCGGCTGGAACAAGCTTCAGGTCCCCGATGGTCGATGGTGCAGTCGATGCGACTCGGCCGGCGTCCCGACCACACGGGTCCGACGCTTGCCTCTAGACTATGCCGCAGCCCTTTCAGGCGTTCAAGAAACGGGTCACAGGAATTGATCACTGCAGGGTATGCGGATGACTGACTCACCTCCGGAAAAGACCGGCGCGCTCAGGGGCCTCGGTGAATTGCTGGCGACCGACAGCACCCTCAAGCAGCTTGCCCGGACCGCAAGCCGGCAGATCGAGGTTGCCGAGTGCGTGCGGCAGCAATTGCCCGCTGATCTGGCGGGTGCGATTGCCGCCTGCAATCTCCGTGCCGATGGCACCCTGGTGATTACCGCGACCAGCCCCGCATGGGCCTCGCGGCTGCGCTTCGAAGCCGGCGCCATACTCGCCGGCTGTCGCCCAAGCTGGCCGGCGGCGGCCCGGGTGCAGGTTCGCGTCGGGAGGGACTAGATGCCGGCGGTGGCCGGCGCCTGGTAGGAGATCGGCGAGTGCCGCTGATCCTCGAAAGTCACCATCTCCCAGGCGCTGGCATCGGCCAGCAGGGTCCGGAGCAGCAGGTTGTTGAGGCCATGGCCGGATTTGCAGGCGCTCAGTTCCCCGATCAGGCTGTAGCCCAGCAGATAGACGTCGCCGATCGCATCGAGAATCTTGTGCTTGACGAACTCGTCTTCAAAGCGGAGCCCGTCTTCGTTCAGCACGCGGAAATCATCCAGGACCACGGCGTTGTCCATACTGCCGCCCAGTGTCAGCTGGCGCGCACGCAACATCTCGATATCCCGCGCAAACCCGAAGGTGCGGGCCCGCGAGATTTCCTTGAGAAAGGCGGTCGTGGAAAAGTCCACCGTGGCCATCTGGGTGTGGCGGCGAAAGACCGGATGATCGAAGTCGATCCGGAAATTCACCTTGAACCCGGCATAGGGCTTCAATTCCGCGAATTTGTCGCCGTCCTCGACGCGCACGGTCTTGCGGATACGCAGGAATTTCTTGGCGGAGTTCTGTTCGCTGACACCCGCCGACTGCAGCAGGAAGACAAACGGCGCGGCGCTGCCGTCCATGATCGGGACTTCGGCGGCGCTCAGATCCACATAGGCGTTGTCGATGCCGAGGCCGGAGAAGGCCGCCATCAGGTGCTCGATCGTGGCCACCTTGACACCGTTCTGAACCAGCGTGGTGCCGAGCATCGTCTCGCCAACCAAGCGGGCGTCGGCCCGCACATCGACCGGCGGATCCAGATCGACGCGACGAAAAACGATGCCGGTATTTTCGGCCGCCGGACGCAAGGTCATGAAGACCTTGCGACCCGTGTGCAAACCCACACCGGAGGCGCGAATGGCAGTCTTTAATGTGCGCTGTTTCAACATCAGTCCCGCAGCCCTTCGATGACTTGTCTGGAATCGGCCCGTATCAGCGTCGCCACAACTTCACCACAGCGGGAAAGTGCGGCTCGCGGTGGCTGCTCCACCTGCCCTCGATTGCTGATTGTTTTCCCAAACCCCTGAATGGGAAATGAAAATGTGGCCAGCTTTTCCTTGCTGCGCCACATTTACACGACCTGCCGAGCGTGAACGGTAGCACAGGCTGGGAAAATCCTGCAACGCCGTCCATCCACGTATTGACCGCTGGCCAACCGCCGGGCCGCACCGCTTTTCGCAGCAGCGGATTGGCCCGGACAGGACGGTGCGGGCGGGCGCCTCAGTCGGCCTGTCGCCGCAGAAATGCCGGCAC
This sequence comes from uncultured Chromatiaceae bacterium, assembly GCA_964384525.1. Taxonomy (GTDB): domain Bacteria; phylum Pseudomonadota; class Gammaproteobacteria; order Steroidobacterales; genus SHZI01. The sequence goes on along the minus strand of CAYLKO010000018.1, from coordinate 12,125 downwards.
ATCCAGCAGATCGAAGGAGCCTTCGCTGTCGACCAGCTGGTCTCCGACGGCGCGCTGCCGCATGAAGGTCGGCTGATCGTAGGCGCCATAACCGCCACCGTCGCCGCTCTGGCCACCGCTCTGGGTACCGGCCTGGCCACCTGATTGGCCGGCTGCAGCAGCGGGCGCTGCGGCCCGGCGCTGATTGGCACGCTCGGCAGCAACCTGGCCCGCACCCTGGCCCTGGATGTAGTGGTTCTGGCTGACGGCGGGAGCCACCACGCGCATCTGTGGCGGCTGCTGCTGCTTGGCGGCCGGCTGCCCGAGGCCCGTGGCCACCACGGTCACCCGGATGGAGTCGCCCATTTCCGGATCGATCACCGTGCCGATGACCACCGTTGCGTCGTCCGAGGCACACTGCTTCACGGTCTCGCCAACCTGGCGGAACTCGCCGATGCCCAGGTCCTCACCCGCCGTGACATTGCCCAGAATGCCCAGCGCCCCGGACAGATTCACGTCTTCGAGCAACGGGCTGGAGATGGCAGCCTCGGCGGCTTCGCGGGCCCGATCCGCACCCTTGGCCGAGCCCGAACCCATCATGGCCATGCCCATTTCGGACATCACGGTACGGACGTCGGCAAAGTCCACGTTGATCAGGCCGGGCCGGGTAATCAGCTCGGCGATGCCCTGCACGGCGCCCTGCAACACTTCGTTGGCCGCCTTGAAGGCATCCAGCAGCGTGGTTTCCGGACCCAGCACCGACAACAGTTTCTCGTTGGGAATCGTGATCAGCGAATCGACGTATTTGCCGAGCTCGGCGATCCCCTGTTCGGCGATCCCGAGGCGCTTCTTGCCTTCCATCGCGAAGGGCTTGGTCACCACGGCCACGGTCAGGATGCCGAGTTCGCGCGCCACCTGCGCCACCACCGGCGCAGCACCCGTGCCCGTGCCGCCGCCGAGACCTGCCGTGATGAACAGCATGTCGGCGCCGTCGATCACCTCGATGATCCGGTCGCGGTCTTCCATGGCGGCCTGACGGCCCACATCCGGATTCGCGCCGGCGCCCAGCCCCTTGGTGATGTTGCAGCCGATCTGCAGGGCGGTACGGACATTCGAGGTCCGCAGCGCCTGCGAGTCGGTGTTGCAGCAGATGAAATCCACCCCGTCGATCCCGGTGCTCACCATGTGCCGGACTGCGTTGCCGCCGCCACCGCCCACGCCGAGAACCTTGATCACCGCGTTCTGGCTATTCGCATCCATGAGTTCAAACATTTCCCGTCTCCATTGGCATTCGTTGAATCAGAAATTTCCCTGAAACCAGCTCTTCATCCGACCCCAGACATCCGGCAAACCCGCTCCGATCGGTGCTCCCTCGGCCACCCGCACCGCCTTGCTTCTTCCGTAAACCAGCAGCCCGACCCCCGTTGAGTGGATCGGATTGCGCACGACATCGAGCAACCCCTGGACGTGCTGGGGAACACCCAGCCGGACCGGGGTATGGAAGACTTCTTCCGCCAGCTCCACCGCGCCTTCCATCTTGGCGCTGCCGCCGGTCAGGACGATGCCGGCGGCGATCATGTCCTCGAAACCACTGCGACGGAGTTCGTCGCGCACCAGCCCGAAGAGCTCCTCGTAACGCGGCTCCACCACCTCGGCCAGGGTCTGGCGGGCAAGGCGGCGCGGCGGCCGGTCGCCCACGCTCGGCACCTCGATCGTTTCATCGAGATTGGCGAGCTGCGAGAGCGCGCAGGCGTACTTGATCTTGATTTCCTCGGCGTACTGGGTTGGCGTGCGCATCGAGATCGCGATGTCGTTTGTGACCTGGTCGCCGGCGATCGGGATCACGGCCGTGTGGCGGATCGCGCCGGTGTTGAAGACCGCGATGTCGGTGGTGCCGCCACCGATGTCGACGAGGCAGATGCCGAGCTCCTTCTCGTCATCGGTCAATACCGCATGACTGGAGGCAAGCTGCTCCAGCACGATGTCTTCAACCTCCAGGCCGCAGCGCTGGATGCACTTCACGATGTTCTGGGCGGCGCTGGCGGCGCCCGTGACCATGTGCACCCGGGCCTCCAGCCGCACGCCGGACATGCCGATCGGTTCGCGGATGCCTTCCTGACCGTCGATGATGAATTCCTGCGGCAGCACATGCAGGATTTTCTGGTCGGCGGGAATGGCCACGGCGCGCGCCGCGTCGATGCCGCGGTCGACGTCGCTCTGGGTCACTTCGCGGTCCCGGATCGCGACGATGCCGTGGGAATTCAGGCTGCGCACATGGCTGCCGGCGATCCCGGCATAGACCTGCTGGATATCGCACTTGGCCATCAGCTCGGCTTCTTCGATCGCCCGCTGGATCGAGGGCACCGTGGATTCGATGTTGACGACCACGCCCTTCTTCAGCCCCTTCGACGGGTGCGAGCCGAAGCCGATGACCTCGATGTGGTTGTCATCCTGCAGTTCGCCCACGATCGCGACGACCTTCGATGTCCCGATATCGAGGCCCACGATGATTCTTTGATCGTCCTTCCTAGACACGAGGCCGCTTCCATCCGATTGAAAACCCGTTCGTGTAACGCATGTCCACGAACTGCACGTCGGCCGCCACCGGGGCAACCACCGCATCCAGGGCGGCATAGAAGCGCACCAGCCGGCCATCCACATCCTGTGAACCCAGCCGCACGCCAATACCGTTGCTCAACACCAGCCGCCAGGCGCCCCGGCCATCCAGCACGAGCGCGGCAATCCGCAGACCCCGCTCCACCAGCCGCTCCTGGATCGCCACATAGCGGGCGGCCACTTCGGCCTCGGTGCCCTCCGGTCCGCTCAACCGCGGCAACTCCGGCGGAATGTGGCTGACGTGGCGCACGAAAAGCCGCCCCTGGGCATTGAGCAGGCCATCCGCACCCCAGCGCGCGGCCGGCACTTCTTCGGTGACCGTCACGGCCAGCGTGTCCGGCCACTGACGCCGGACCTGGGCGGTGGCGACCCACGGTTGCGCCGCGATCTGCTGCTGGATCGCGTCGAGATCGGCGGCGAGAAAACCCTTGCCGATCGACTGGCGCAGAACCGCACCGAGATGATCGGCGGACACCCGCTGGAACTCGCCATTGAGCACCACGCGCTCAACCGGCCGGTTCAGCAGCCAGCGGCCGCCGGCCACCACGGTGCCCACGACCAGCAACAGGATCACGCCCGAGGAAATGGCCATCCACGGAATCGCCGGCAGCTTGACCTGCGGCTGCTCGCGACGCCTGCGATTGCCGCGCCCCACGAATTTCATGGCGAGCTTCACAGGCTGGTCTCCAGAATGCGCCAGACCAGGGTGTCGAAGTCGATACCGGTGGCCGCGGCGGCCATCGGCACGAGGCTGTGGCTGGTCATGCCGGGAACGGTGTTGACCTCCAGGATCAGCGGACCGGCCTCGGGTGACACCATGATGTCGACCCGCCCCCAGCCCGCAGCTCCCACCGCATCGAAGGCCGTCCGGGCAATCGTCGCCAGCTCCCGTTCGCCCTCGGGCGGCAGCCCGCACGGGCACAGGTAGCGGGTGTCGTCGCTGAAGTACTTGGCTTGGTAGTCATAGAAAGTGGCGCTGGCCTGGATGCGGATGAGCGGCAACACCTGATCGTGGAGAACAGCAGCCGTGTATTCGGGGCCGGACACCCACTCCTCGGCGAAGACCTCGCAGCCAAAGCCGGCGGCCAGTTCAAAGGCGGCCTGCGCCTCGCCGGCGTGCGCCACTTTCGACATGCCGATGCTGGAGCCTTCGTCCGAAGGTTTCACCATCACGGGCCAACCCAGCTGTTCGCCGGCGTCGATCAGCTCCGCGGCGCTGCGGATCACGCAGTAGCGGGGCGTGGGCAGCCCCGCGCCCTGCAGCAGACGCTTGGTGCGCAGCTTGTCCATGCTGATCGCCGAACCGAGCACACCGGAACCGGTGAACGGCAGGCCGAGCAGCGACAACATGCCCTGCAGCGTGCCGTCTTCACCGCCACGACCATGCAGGGCGATCCACACGCGGTCGAAGGGGCGCTGGCCGTTGCGGGCGGCAGTCAGCCGGGTGATCAGGTTGTCATGGCCGACATCCGTGGCGGCATCGAGGCCCTCGGCAGCCACACCCTTGTTGCGCAGGGCCTGCAGCACGGCATTGCCGGTCAGCAGGGAGATTTCACGCTCGGCGGAGTTGCCGCCCATCAGCACGACAACCCGGCCAAAGGCTGCGGGATCGGTGACCACGGGGAAGCGGCGGGTGGTCATCGGGCAAACTCCCCGATGATCTGCACTTCGGTTTGCAGGCGCAGGCCGTGGCGGGCTTCGACCGTCGCCCGGACCTCTTCGATGAGGCCCTCGATATCGGCCGCCGTGGCCCCGCCCACATTGATGATGAAATTGGCGTGCTTCGGCGAGACCTGGGCGCCGCCCCGTTTGAGCCCCTTCAAGCCGGCCGTCTCGATCAGGCGGGCGGCGTGATCGCCGGGCGGATTCTTGAAGACCGAACCGCAGCTCGGCAGGCCGAGCGGCTGGCTGGCCTTTCGTTCAGAGACAAGTATCCGGATGCGTTCAGAAGTCGCAGCGTAGTGTTCGTCGAACTTGAATCGGGCAGCCAGGAACCACTCCTCCTGCGGTTCGTGCACATCACGGCAGACCACCTGCCGATAACCGGTTTCGAAGTCGTGCCGGCTGCGGGTGCGCACGATCCCGCGACGGTTCACCACATCGACCTCAACGACCCGTTCCCAGGTCTCGCCGCCGAACGCACCGGCGTTCATCCGCAGCGCACCACCGACGCTGCCCGGGATGCCGGCAAAAAACTCGGCAGGCCCCAGCTCCCAGCGACTGCAGCGCCGCGCCAGCAGCGTGCATGGCACGCCCGCTTCGGCCTCGACGACTCCATCCCCGAGATTGCGCAGCTCACGCAGGGCCTGACCGGTTGCAATGACGACGCCCCGGATGCCACCGTCCCGCACGAGGAGGTTGCTGCCGAGGCCAACAAAGTAGACCGGCGTGTCCGCCTCCAGCTGGCGAACGAAGTTCAGAAGTTCATCACGACAACGCGGCGCATAATACACGTCAACGCAACCGCCGACGCGCCATGTTGTGTGTTTCGACATCGGTTCGTCGCGCAAAAGTTTGCTGACCGGCTCCCTGGTCTGTGTCATCACGCCGATGCACCTGATTGATTGAACGCCTGCTCGCCATGCGCATCGCGCAGTCCCGTGGCGATGCTGCCGATACTGCCGGCGCCCAGCGTCAGCACCACATCACCCGGCTGCACGACACCGGTGAGCAGTTCACCCAGTTCCTCGATGGCCGGCACGAACACCGGCGCGTCCTGACCCCGGCTGCGCAGCGCCCGGCAGATCGCCCGGCCATCGGCGCCGGCGATCGGGGCTTCACCGGCCGCGTAGACCTCCGTGATCAGCAAGCGGTCGGCGCCGGACAGCACTTCGGCAAAGTCATCGAGCAGATCACGCGTGCGGGTGTAGCGATGCGGCTGGAAGGCCACGACGAGCCGCCTTGCCGGCCACGCCTGACGCACGGCTTCGATGGTGGCGGCAATTTCCGTGGGGTGATGGCCGTAGTCGTCGACCAGCAGCACGCGCTTGCCACCCAGGCTGATCTCGCCCTGCAACTGCAGGCGGCGATCGACGCCCTCGAAGGCCGCCAGGGCGCGTTGACAGGCGCCGTCGTCCAGCTCCAGATCCTGGGCGAGCGCAACCGCCGCCAGGGCATTCAGCACGTTGTGGCGGCCGGGCAGATTCAGCACCACGGGCAGCGGCGCGGCGCCGGGGCGGATCACCGTGCAGCGCGAGCGCAGGCCGTCGCGCACCCAGTCCTCGACGCGCACATCGGCTTCTGCGGAGAAGCCGTAGGTCAGCGTGGTGCGCTTGAGCAGCGGCAGGATCGACCGTACACCCGGATCATCCAGGCACAGAACCGCCAGGCCATAGAAGGGCAGGTTGTGCAGGAACTGGACGAAGGTCTGGCGCAACCGCTCGAGATCGCCGCCATAGGCGCCCAGATGGTCGTTGTCGATGTTGGTGACGACGGCAACCATGGGCAGCAGGTGGATGAACGAGGCATCGCTTTCATCGGCCTCCGCCACCAGATAGCGGCCCGCCCCCAGGCGGCCATTGCTGTCGGCGCTCTTCAGCCGGCCACCGATCACGAAGGTCGGATCCTGGCCGGCCTCGGCCAGCACGCTGGCGATCAGGCTGGTGGTGGTGGTCTTGCCATGACTGCCGGCCACCGCGATGGCATGCCGGAAGCGCATCAGCTCCGCCAGCATCTCGGCCCGCTGCACGACCGGTTTGCGGGCGGCACGGGCCGCCAGCAATTCCGGGTTGTCATCGGCGACGGCGCTGGTCACCACCACCACGTCCGCGTCGGCGATGTGTTCGGCGCGATGACCGATGTGTACCAATGCGCCCAGACGGACGAGCCGGCGGGTCACGGTCGACTCCCGCAGATCCGAGCCCTGCACGGCATAACCCAGGTTGAGCAGCACCTCGGCGATGCCGCCCATGCCCACCCCGCCGATGCCGACGAAGTGGATGCGATTGATCCGGCGCATGCGATCACGCATGGGCGCCACCGGATGCAGTGGCCAGGCAGGCGGCAAGGCAGGCAGCCACGATCGTGTCCGTGGCATCGGGTTTGGCAAGCGCCCGCGCCTGCTCGCCGCGGGCCAGCGCCACGTGGCGTGTGGCGAGATAGGGCTGCAATTCAGCCGCCAGCCGGGCCGGTGTCAGCTCGGACTGCGGCACCAGCGTGGCGGCGCCGGCGTCGACCAGATAGCCCGCATTGCGGGTCTGGTGATCATCGACAGCGGCGGGGAATGGCACCAGGATCGCCGCCACGCCGGCGGCGGCCAGCTCGGCAACGGTGAGCGCGCCGGACCGGGCGAGAACCACATCGGCCCAGCCGTAGGCTTCGGCCATGTCCTCTATAAAGGAGTGCACGGTCGCCAGGATGCCGGCGTCGCGATAGGCCGCTTCCGCCACGGCGTGGGTGGCCGCCCCGGCCTGATGGCGGATGAGCGGTCGCGCTGTCGCGGGCAACAGGGCGATGGCCGGCGCCACGACGGCGTTCAACGCTTGCGCCCCCTGGCTGCCGCCCAGCACCAGCAAGCGCAGCGGCCCGCTTCGTTCCGCAAAACGGCGCGCGGGCAACGGCAGGGCCGCAATATCCGCCCGCACCGGATTGCCGGTAACGCGGGTCTTCATCGTGGTCTTCGGGCTGGCAGAAAAGCTGCCCGGGAAGGCTTCCAGAACCTCCCGGGCAAAACCAGCCAGAAGACGATTGGTCAAACCGGCGACCGCATTCTGCTCGTGGATCACCAGCGGTCGGCGCAACAGCCAGGCCGCGAGCCCGCCGGGGCCCGCGGTGTAGCCACCCATCCCCAGCACCACCTTGGGGCGGCAGCGGCGCACGACACGCAGCGCATCGCTGACCGCAACCAGCAGCCGCACCGGCGCCATGAGCCAGCTCAGCACACCCTTGCCGCGCAGGCCCCGCACGCGGATCTGCTCGAACGGAATACCCTCGGCCGGAACGACACGGGATTCAAGCCCGCGCTCCGTGCCCAGCCATACCACGGCTTCATTGCGCAGACGGAGCGCCCGGGCGATCGCCAGGGCGGGAAACACGTGGCCACCGGTGCCGCCGGCCATGATCAGGATCGGCCCGCCTGCCACTGCGTTGTCGATGGCGGCCGTCACCTGGCGGTCTCCCGGTCAGCCGCCCGTTCGGACCGGCGCACCGAGTTGCCCCGCCGGCGACCGGTGCCGGCGAGCCCGCAGTTTTCAAGATCGATGCGCAACAGGAGGCCCAGCGCCGCGAGGGGCACGATCAGGGAGCTGCGGCCATAACTCACGAGCGGCAGGGTCAGCCCCTTGGTCGGCAGCACACCCATGTTCACGCCGAGATTGATCACCGCCTGCATCGCCAGCCAGATCGCCAGCCCGAAAGCGACATAGGCCCGAAAGCCGGCATCACGGCTGGCCGCCGCACGGGCGATGACCAGGGCCCGCCAGATCAGCAGGCCATAAAGAAGAATCATGACGAGGCTGCCGATCAGGCCGAATTCCTCGGCGATCACGGCAAAGATGAAATCGGTGTGGGCTTCCGGCAGATAGAAGAGCTTCTGGACGCTGCCGCCAAGGGCCACCCCCCCCCCAAACCCCGGGCAGAAAACGGAAAGCGACAGGGGGAGCAGGGAACCAAAGCCCAAGGGATAAGGCCCG
>CAYLKO010000018.1:0-3890 GCA_964384525.1 uncultured Chromatiaceae bacterium | reverse complement strand
CCAGGGATCGCGAAAGCCCATGAGCCGGCGCATCCGGTAGGGTGAAAACCGGGCCAGCGCAAAGAACAGCAGGATCACCGGCGTGATGCTCGCCACCACATAGCGCAGGCGGGCACCGGCGACGAACAGGATGGCGAAGGAGATACCGACCAGCAGCAGCGCCGAACCGAAGTCGGGCTGCAGCAGCAGCAGGCCCGCACCGCAGAACACGACGAGCATCGGCTTCACGAGGCCGAGCATCCCCTTGCTCAATTCGTCGTTGTGGCGCACGGCATAGTCCGCCACGTACATGAGCATCAACAGCCGCGCGGGCTCACTGACCTGCATGACATTGAGGCCACCGATGCTGAGCCAGCGCGTGCTGCCATTGACCGTATGCCCCAGGCCGGGGATCAGCACGGCGACGAGCATGGCCAGGGCGAGGCCGGCAAGCCAGATGCCGAGACCCTGCCAGATATGCGTCGGAATCCGCGCCATGACAAAGCCGGCCGCGAGGCCCATCACGGCCGCCACCAGTTGCCGCTCGAAGAAGTAGAACGGATTGTCATGCAGGCGATCGCCGAGGGCGATCGAGGCGGAGGTCACCATCAAAAGACCGATCGCCAGCAACACCGCCACGACGCCGATCAACAGGGCATCCGGCCGATCCTGGCCCGGCAGGTAGATCTGCCGGCTACTCATCGGCGGCGGCTCCGGAGTCGGACGGCGGCAGGTTGAGGACGGCATCGCTGAAGGCCCGGCCGCGGGCGCCGTAGTTGGCGTACATGTCGAGACTGCTGCAGGCCGGGGCGAGCAGCACGGTCCACCCCGGCTGCGCCAGCTCGGCCGCCAGAGCCACCGCTGCGGGCATGTCTGCCACCCGGTGGATGGGGCAGATGCCCTGCAGGGCGTCGGCCAGCAGCTCGCGGTCCCGGCCGAGGAGGATCACGATGCTCTCGCGATCCGCGAGCGCAGCCGCCACGGTTTCAAAGCTCGCGCCCTTGGCATCACCACCGGCGATCAGCACATGCGGGCCTTCGACGCTGCCGATGCTGGCCACGGCAGCGCCGACATTGGTCGCCTTCGAGTCATCTATATAGGTCACGGCGCTGCGGCGGGCGACCGGCGCCATCCGGTGGGGCAGCGCCTGAAAGCTCCGCAAGCCGGGCAGCAGCCGGCCGAGGTCGCCGGCCGTCACGCTGGCGAGCGCCAGCGCCGCCAGCGCGTTCGACACATTGTGACGGCCGGCCACCGGCAGCTTCGCCACCGGCATCAGCGGCTCGATACCCCGGGCCAGCCACGGCTCACCGGCCAGCGTGACCACACCGAAATCGCCGGCCAACGGCGGCGCCAGTCCAAAGCCGATCACCGGCATCCCGGCCGGGACCAGTGCCGCCAGCTCCGGTTCATCGCGATTGACCACAGCCACGTCACAGCGCGCATAAATGCGCGCCTTGGCAGCGGTGTAGTGCGCCAGATCACCGTGGATGTCGAGGTGATCCGGCGTGATGTTCAGCACCGTGGCAGCGGCCACCGGCACCGGCGCACTCCGCTCCAGCTGAAAGCTGGAGAGCTCGAGGACATAGTGCGTGACGGCGGGATCGAGCAGTTCGAGGGCCGGGGTGCCGAGATTGCCGCCGACGGCCACCTGCATCCCGGGCGCCGCACCGGCCAGCATCGCTCCGACCATGGCAGTGACCGTGCTCTTGCCGTTCGAGCCGGTGATGGCCGTGATCGGCGCCGCGGCCTCGGTCACGAACAGATCGATGTCGCTCAGCACGGGCAGGCCCCGCACCCGGGCTTCCGCCAGCACGGCCTGCCGCAGATCGACACCGGGCGACACCACGATTCGACTGATGCCGACGGGCAAGGCAGCCAGCGACTCGCCGGCATGCAGCGGGGCGGCCGGCAGGCTTTCGCGAATGGCGGCCAGCCCCGGCGGCAGGCGGCGCGTATCGGCAAACATCGCGGCCTGCCCCCGGGATGCCAGAAACCGGGCGCAGGAGACGCCGGTGTTGCCCATGCCCAGCACCAGCGTGATGCCGGTCGGCACGGCCGGCTGCCGGCTGCCGGAGCGTGCTGAAGCATTGTCCTTGAGCACGGTCATGTTCATCGCAACTTCAGGCTCGACAGACCCACGAGCACGAGCACCACGGTGACGATCCAGAAACGCACGATCACCTTGGGCTCGGCCCAGCCCTTGAGCTCGAAGTGGTGGTGCAGCGGCGCCATGCGGAAGATGCGCCGGCCGGTCATCTTGAAGGATGCCACCTGCATCATCACCGAAACCGCTTCCGCCACGAAGATCCCGCCCATGATCAGCAGCACGAGCTCCTGCCGGACGATCACGGCGACGGTCCCCAGGGCGCCGCCCAGTGACAGGGCGCCGATGTCGCCCATGAAAACCTGCGCCGGATAGGTGTTGAACCACAGAAAGCCCAGCCCGGCGCCGGCCATGGCGCCGCAGAACACCAGCAACTCACCGGCGCCGGCGACGTAGGGAATGCCGAGGTAGCCCGCGAAGATCGTGTTGCCGGCAACCCAGGCGAACAATCCGAGCGCTCCCCCGACGAGCACCGTCGGCATGATCGCGAGGCCATCCAGGCCATCGGTGAGATTCACGGCATTGCTCGTGCCGACGATGACGAGATACACAAAGGGCACAAAGAGCCAGCCCAGGGGAATCATCACGTTCTTGAGATAGGGCACCAGCAGGGAGGTGGCCTGCGGCGAGTCGGCGCGCAGAAAAAGAATCACGCCGACGATGATCGCCACCAGCGACTGCCAGAAGAGTTTCTCGCGGGCGGTCAGCCCCTTCGGATCCCGCAGCACGAGCTTCCGGTAGTCGTCGGCAAAGCCCAGCAGCCCGAAGGCCACGGTGACGCCGATGACCAGCCAGACATAGAGGCTGCGCAGATCAGCCCACAACAGGGTGCTCACCAGGATCGCGAGCAGGATCAGGGTGCCGCCCATGGTGGGCGTGCCGGCTTTCTGCAGATGGCTCTGCGGACCATCGGTCCGCACCGTCTGGCCGATCTGCCGGTAGGTGAGCCGGCGGATCAGCGCCGGCCCCAGCATGAGCGCCATCGCGAGCGCCGTCAGGGCGCCGAGAATCGCGCGCAGCGTCAGATAGGTGAAGACATTGAATCCCGAGACGACCGGTCGCAGGGCTTCAGCGAGCAGCAGGAGCATCAGTGGGGACTCCCGGCATCGGCAGTGGCTTCGCCGGTGAGCGCTTTCACCAGGCGTTCAAGGCCGGCGCTGCGCGAGCCCTTGACCAGCAGCCGAACATCGGCGGCCAATTCCGGACGAATCAGCCCGGCCAGCGTGTACACGTCGGCGGCCCACCGGGCCGTGGGCCCGAAGGCCTCGGCGGCATGGCGCGCCAGCGCACCAACGGCATAGAAACGCTCCAGGCCACTGCGGGCGGCGAGCAGGCCCACTTCACGATGCAGGGCGATCTCGTCCGGCCCGAGTTCCGCCATGTCGCCGAGCACGAACCAGCGCTGTCCGGCCTGGCCCGCCAGAAAGTGGATCGCGGCGCTGACCGAGCCCGGATTGGCGGTGTAACTGTCGTCGTAGATGGTGCAGCCGGCCGGCCCGCTTTCCGGACGCAGGCGGCCCTTCACGTTCTGCATCGCTGCCAGGCCATCGCGCACGGTGGCGAGCGAAGCGCCGGCAGCCGTGGTGGCGGCAGCGGCCGCGAGGGCATTCTGGACGTTGTGGCCGCCGGCCATGCCGAGCTGGATCTCCACCTCGCCCAGCGGCGACCGGAGGCGAAAGCCGGTGCCGCCATCGGGGAGGCTCCGGATATCGACGGCATGAAAATCCGCCGCCGGCGTCAGGCCGAAGGATCGATAGACCAGATCCGATCGCAGGCCGCGCCAGTAATCGTGGAAGGCGTCGTCGCG
>CAYLKO010000017.1:9493-40285 GCA_964384525.1 uncultured Chromatiaceae bacterium | reverse complement strand
AGCGCTCTAGCATGCCCTGCGGAGCTTGCGCTTCACGCCCGGCACGGAGGACTGCAAACCTGTGGCGGCATGGAACTCGATCAAGGTGACATTCAAGATCGAGGGTTGATTTTCAGTCCGGGAACCCCGGGGCAACACACTTAAGGTAGGCGACCAATGGCAGGCGACAACGTTCAGCTGGCACAGAACACCGATGCAGGTACCAATGTGCAGATACCCGATGGCACCATTCCCATGGACACGGCATCGGATCCCACCTTGGGCGGCACGGTCGATCCAAGCTCCATGCCGGATACGAGCGGCATGGACCTCGCGTCGGTCGCCACGCCGCCAACTGATGGCGGCAACACGGCCCAGACCGACAACCCCTACGGCCTGGCCGAGCTCTGGGCCCAGGGCGACTGGGTTTCCCGCGGTACCTTGATCATCCTCGTGCTGATGTCCCTGTATTCGTGGTTCATCATCCTGACCAAGCTCTGGGAGCAGGCCCGCCTGCTGCGCCAGGCCAAGGAAGCCAGCCGCGACTTCTGGACCGGCAACACCCTGAACGAAGGCCTGGAAAAGCTCTCCGGCAAGCACAACGTGTTCCGGGCGATGGTCGAGAGCGGCATCAGCGCGAGCCAGCACACCGATGGCAAGCTCACCGAGGCCGTGCCGCTGACCGAATGGATCAGCGCCAAGCTCCAGCAGAACGTCGATCGCATCAGCAACGACCTGCAGCGCGGCCTGTCATTCCTGGCGTCTGTCGGCTCCACGGCACCGTTCGTGGGCTTGTTCGGCACGGTGTGGGGCATCTACCACGCCCTCATCGCGATCGGCGTGGCCGGCCAGGCGAGCATCGACAAGGTTGCCGGCCCGGTCGGTGAAGCACTGATCATGACGGCCATCGGTCTTGCCGTGGCGGTGCCGGCGGTGCTGGGCTACAACTGGCTGCTCCGTCGCAACAAGGCCATCCTGGACCAGTTCCGCTATTTCACGAACGACCTCTACTCCGCCCTCATCAGCGGCGGCGGAATCACCCACAAGAAGTAGCACGCCCGGCATCGGTGTGCTGGCGTATCAGACAGGGCAAGGCGGAGCAGTATCATGAGCATGAACATTCAGGCAGATGGAGGTGGCGATGCGCCGATGGCGGCCATCAACGTCACGCCGATGGTGGACGTCATGCTCGTGATACTGATCATCTTCCTGATCACCGTGCCGGTGATCACGAAGACCGTGCGGCTTGATCTGCCGATCGCCTCCAACATCCCCACCGTCACCACACCGGAAAACATCACGGTGGCCGTCGACTCGCAGGGCAATGTGTACTGGAAAGAAGGCCTGGTGCCGAGCAGACAGGCCCTCGCCGACCTGATCCGCCAGGCAGCCACCACGGTTCCGCAACCGGAAATCCACGTGCGTGGCGACCGGAACGTGCGCTACGAGCACGTGGGTCGGGTGATCCTGGCCCTGCGCAAGGGCGGCATCCAGAAAGTCGGTTTCATCTCGGAACCCAACCACGGCGGCTGAGCGCCGCCATCCGGTTGCAGCGGGCAGGTTAAAGGACACGTTTCCATGAGTATGTCGATAGGTACATCGGTAGGCGGCGAAGGCGCGGAGCCGATGATCGAGATGAACATGACGCCGCTGATCGACTGCATGCTCGTGCTGATCGTCATGCTGATCGTCACGCTGCCGATCATGACCCATGCGGTGAAGCTGGATATGCCGCCGCCCAATACCAATCAGCCCGAAGTGCCGCCGGAAATGATCACGATCATGATCGACTACGACGGCACGATTCTCTGGAACGGCACCATGGTGCCCAATCTGGCCACGCTGGATGGCTATTTCAAGGTTGAAGCCGACAAGGTGCCGCAGCCGCAGGTCGCCATCAAGCCCGACGCACGCGTGAAGTACAACATGGTGGATCAGGTGCTCGCGAGTGCGCAGCGCAACCACATCGAAAAGATGGGACTGGTTGGCGACGAACAGTTCGAATAGCAGCACCTTGCTGTATCGCGCCCCCCACCAGTAGCCCGGCCCACGCAGGCAGTCATTGCCCGCAATCCGGGAACTCGCCGAAGAATATTCAGGACACATTCAGCCGGTCAACGGAACATCCCGGTTATCCGGCAATCTGAACTGAAACCACGACGCTGCGGTTGGCACCAGATAACTTTGGAGTAACTGAGCATGAACGCTAAAACCAGGGCAGCCTTGAGTCTGGCGGCAACCCTGCTCGTCGGCACCGTGATCACGCTGACCCCCGTCACGGCAACGTACGCCGCAAAGGAAAAGGGACCGCAGCTGAGCCGAAAAGTCCTGAAGCCCCTGCAGGAAGCCCAGGAACTGGGCAACAAGGAAGACTATGCGGCGGCGGAGGTCGAACTCCAGAAGGCCAACAGCGTCGAGGACAAAACCCCGTACGATCAGTTCGTGATCAACGAAATGCTGGGGGTCGTCTATCTCAAGCAGAAGAAATTCAACGAGGCGGCCGCGGTCTATGAAAACGGCTTCAATTCCCGCCAGCTGCCAGCCGATCAGGTCGACAACCGGCTGCGCCTGCTGTCGCAGATCTACCTGCAGACCGAGCCCCGCGACCTCGTGAAGTCCGGCGACTACGCCAAGCGCTGGCTGGCCGCCACCGGCACCCGTGATCCACTGATGCTGGGCCTGGTCGGGCAGTCTGCATATTTCGCCAACAACTTCCAGGAAGCCGCGGACGCCATGAAAGAGGCCGTGACGCTGATCATGGCCGCCGGCGAGAAACCCCAAGAAAGCTGGCTGCTGGTTGAACAAAGCGCCTACGCCAAACTGAACAACAACGCGGCGGTCGCCGACGTCACGATGGACCTGCTGCAGTACTACCCGGGCAAGGAGCATTGGCGCGTCATGCTCGAAAGCGAGCTGGCGCACGCAGCCAACAAGGACCGGGAAATCATCCAGGTTTTCCGGCTGATGGACGCCGTCAACGGCATGAACGAGGCGGATGCCTACACTGAAGCAGCGGCTGTGGCGATCCAGCGCGGGTTTCCGGGCGAGGCCGTCCACTACCTTGAAAAAGGCTATGCCAACGGTATTCTGGACAAGAGCGGTGACCTCGCGAAGAACAAGGCACTACTCGCTGATGCGCAGCGTCTGGCAGACTCGGACCGCAAGAGTCTCGCCCAGTTCGAGAAGGAAGCCGCGGCTTCGCCTGCCGGCGAAACGGATGTCAAACTCGGCGAAACCTTCCTGAGTTACGATCAGCCCGACAAAGCCGTGGAAGCCTTGAAACGCGGCCTCGGCAAAGGTGGCGCCAAGAATCCCGATGAGGCCGCACTGGCCCTGGGTCGGGCGTATCTGCTGGTCGGGAACAGCGCCGAGGCCGTCAAAGCTTTTGCGCAGGTCAAGGGTCCGGAGTTTGCCCAGCTGGCGAAGCTCTGGACCATTCACGCAGGCCAGCTGTAGAGATTCAGTTTTTTGGGACGCAGTAAATGTTGAAAACCGTATTGTTCGCCGTTTCTGTCGCCGTTGGCGCCTGTCTGGTTACCGGTGGTCTGCTGGCTCCCATGCCGGCACACGCCCAGCAGACCAAAGTCAGCAAGAAGGTTGGTGATCCGCTCAATGCGGGCCTGGAGGCCGCCAAGAAGGGGCAGCTTGCCGAAGCCCTGGCCCAATTGAAGATCGCCGATGCGGTGGCCGGCAAGACCGCCTACGAGCAATACCTCATCAACGAGGCCTACGGTTTTGCCTACCTCAAGCAGCGCAATTACGCCGCCGCGGCCAAGGCCTATGAAAAGAGCCTGAATTCCAGCGCCATGCCGGCTGCCAAGGTCAACGACCGCGTGAAGCAGCTGGCCCAGCTCAATTTCCAGGCGCCACGCGACCTCAAGAACGTGATCGAGTATGCCAATCGCTATCTGAAGGCGGTCAACGGGCAGGATGCAGGCGTTCAGGCCATGCTGGGCCAGGCCTACCAGATGTCCGGCAACGACAAGGCGGCTGTCGCCGCCGTCAACAACGCCATCAAGGTTGCCGGCAAGGCCGAGGAAAACTGGCTCCGCATCCTGCTCAAGAGCTATGGCAATCTCGGCAATGCCAAAGGTGTCAGCGAGACCACCCAGACGCTGGTCCGGCTGTACCCGACCCAGGAAAACTGGCGGCTTTTGTCCAACGAACTGCGGCGACAGGCCCAGGGTGATGATCGCACCGCGCTGAACGTTTACCGGCTGATGCGCGCACTGGGCATCATGGACAACCCCGATGTGTGTCAGGAGGCGGCCATCGTCGCCATCCAGTCGAGCCTGCCCGCTGAAGCAGTCGCGACCATGGAATACTGTATTGCCAACAAGGTATTCGGGGCGGACAACGAATCCCGCAGCCAACGCATCCTGGCCGACGCCATGAAGAAGGCGGCTGCGCAGGAACCGACGCTGGCCTCCATGGCCAGCACGGCCAGCAAGTCGCCATCCGGCGAGGACTCCCTGAAACTCGGTGAGGTTCTGCTGAGCTACGGCCAGGCCGACAAGGCGCTGGCTGCTGCCAAACAGAGCATTGCCAAGGGCACCAACGGCGACAACGTCTGGATGCTGATCGGTCGGGCGCAGCTCACGCTGAAGAACCGGGCCGAGGCCGTCAAGGCTTTCCGGCAGGTTGAAGGCGCCGGCGCCAGCTCCGTTGCCGATCTCTGGGGCGTCTACGCCGCAAAGGCCTGATCAAGCCCGATCCTGATCAACCAAGGGCCTGGGTAACCCGGCTGTAGCCGCCATCCGCTACAGCCGGTCGCGCAAGGCGTACCACAGCATGCCCAGCACGACGCCGGGCCGGCGCAACCAGACACCGCCGGGAAAAGGCCGTGGAGCCATGCGGGCGAAGACATCAAAGCCGGCGGTGGTGCCGGCAATCGCCTCGGCCATCAGTTGTCCGGCCAGCGTGGCCGTGGCAACCCCGTGACCCGAATACCCCTGGGCAAAGTACACATCCGGCTTCAGTCGCCCAACATGCGGCAGACGATTTCTCGTGACGGCAACCGTGCCGCCCCAGGCGTAATCGATGGTCGCGGTCGCCAGCCGGGGAAAGACGCGCAACAGGTGGCGACGCACAAACGCCTTGAGATCTGCCGGATAGCCACGCCCATAGGTCTCACCGCCGCCGAATATCAGACGCCCATCCGGTGACAGTCGGAAATAGTTCACCACAAAGCGGGTGTCCTGCACGCAAGCGTGGGTCGCGATCACCCGCGATGCATCGTCGCCCAGCGGCGCCGTTGCCAGCAGGAAATTGTTGATCGGCATGATGTATCCGGCCATCTGCGGTTGCAGTCCGTCCAGATGGCCGTTGCAGGCGAGAACCAGACTGCCGGCCCGCACCTCGCCGGCTGGCGTGCGGACGGTGATGGGGCCGGCGCCCGCATAACTACTCACCCTCGAGTGTTCATGAAGGCGCACGCCGGCCGCAACGCAGGCCCGTGCCAGACCCAGGGCAAAATTCAGCGGGTGCAGGTGGGCCGCGCCGCTGTCGTACACCCCGCCGTGGTAGACCGGACTGTCGACGAGCGCCCGCTGGTCCGCAGGACCGAGGACGCGCTGGCCTGCGTAACCATAATCTTGCGCGAGCTTGCCGGCCCGGGTTTCGAGCTGGCGCAGATGCGCGGGTTTGGCGGCGCAGATGATCTGGCCGGGACGCCAGTCGCAGTCGATCGCGTGATGCTCGACGAGCCGCCGGACCAGATCCCGGCCATCGATCGCGAGCGAGAACAGCTGCCGGGCCGTGTCCTTGCCGAACCAGTGCTCCAGTTCGGCTTCATCCCGCCGCTGGCCGGTTCCCATCTGGCCGCCGTTTCGTCCGGAAGCACCCCACCCGATCCGCTCGGCCTCAAGGAGGACGACGGAGTAGCCGCGCCCGGCCAGATGCAGGGCAGTCGACAGGCCGGTGTAGCCGCCGCCGACCACGCAAACGTCAGCAGAGTTTGACCCCTCGAGCGGTGCATGGTGGGCAAGTCCCCTGGCGGTGGCCAGATACCACGAAGGCGGATAGCCGCTCGCGAGCGTATTCATCCGTCCCGTGATGCAACGCGAGCCTGTGATGCAACACGCGCTCGTGATGCAACGCAAGCCGGGCCGAGGGCCTCGGCGGTGCGGTCCAGCGCCCGCCATGCCTTCTCCACCAGTTCGTCCAGCTGTGCCGTGGAGATCACGAAGGGTGGCGCCACGATCATCGTATCGCCCACGGCCCGCATCACCAGCCCCTCTTCGATGCAGATATCCCGGCAGCGCTCGCCAACTTTCAGTTCCGGGGCAAAGCGCCGGCGACTGGCCTTGTTCGGCACGAGCTCCAGGCCGCCGATCAGACCGGCAGAGCGCGCCTCACCCACGAGGCGATGCGCCGCGAGTTTCTGCCAGCGACTGCTGAACTCCGGAATCACCGTGTCATGAACATGGTCCACCAGCTTTTCGTCACGCATGAGCTTGAGCGTGGCCAGCGCCACGGCACAGGCCACCGGGTGCCCCGAATACGTGAAGCCGTGATGAAACTCGCCGCCCTTGTCGACCAGCACATCCGCCACCCGATCGCCAACCAGCACACCGCCGAGTGGCTGGTAGCCGGAAGTCACGCCCTTGGCGAAGGCCATCAGATCCGGGCGGATCGCGAAGTGCTGGGCGCCGAACCACTGGCCGAGGCGGCCGATACCGGTGATCACTTCATCGGCAACCAGCAGGATGCCGTAGTGATCGCAGATGCGCTGGATTTCCGGCCAGTAGGATGCCGGGGGAATGATGGCGCCGCCGGCGCCCTGGATCGGTTCGGCGATGAAGGCCGCCACCTTGTCGACGCCGGCCTCCTCGATGGTTGTCGCGAGCTGGCTGGCGATCATGCGGCCGAAGGTCTGCGGATCCGGCGCCTTGTCATCCACCCCCGCGAGCCCGAACCAGTAAGGTTGCTCGACGTGCAGGATATTCGGTAGCGGCAGGCCTGCCTGGGCATGCATCCACGGCATGCCGGACAGGCTGGCGCCGCCGATGGTGCTGCCGTGATAGCCATTGCGGCGGGCGATGATGATCTGCCTGTCGGGCTGGCCGAGCAGGCGCCAGTAGTGGCGTACCAGCCGGATCACCGTGTCGTTGGCTTCCGAGCCGGAATTGGTGAAGAACACCCGGTTGAAGCCGGGCGGCGCCACGGCCGAAAGTTCGTGGGCGAGTGCGATCGCCGGCGGATGGGTGCACTGGAAGAAACTGTTGTAGTACGGCAGTTCGCGCAGCTGGCGCGTCGCAGCCTGGATCAGCTCCTCCCGCCCATAGCCCAGGTTGACGCACCACAATCCGGACATGGCATCGAGGATCCGGTGGCCATCGGCATCCGTGATGTACACGCCGCTGGCGCTGGTGATGACCCGGGTGCCGCGCTTGCCCAGCGCCTGATGGTCGGTGAAGGGATGCAGGAAGTGCTGGCGGTCTTCCTCCTGCCACCGGGCCAGCCGCTCGTTCATCGGGAGATCCATCGCCATCAGACATTCAGGAGCAGGAACTCGCGCTCCCACGGTGAAATGACCTCGAAATAAGCCTGGTATTCCTGCCGCTTCATCGCACTGTAGACCTGCACGAAGCGCTCACCGAGTTTCTCGCGCAGCTTCTCGCTGCGCTCCAGCCGGTCGAGCGCATCCGACAGGCTGCCGGGCAGCGCAAACGGCCGCTTGTAGGCATTGCCCTGTTCCGGATAGCCGGGCCGCAGGCCTTCCTCGATCCCCAGCAAGCCGGTGGCCAGCTCGACGGCGATGGCCAGATAGGGATTGACATCGGCGCCGGCAATCCGGTTTTCGATCCGGCGATTCTGCGGATCCGACTGGGGCACCCGCAAGCCCACGGTCCGGTTGTCGTAGCCCCACTCCAGATTGATGGGCGCCGACATGTAGCGCGTGAACCGCCGATAGGAGTTCACGTAAGGCGCCAGGAAGATCGTGGTCTCCTGACCATACTTCTGCATGCCGCCAATGAAATTCCGGAACAGCTCGCTCTCGGAACCATCGGCATTGGAAAAGGCGTTGGTGCCGTCGGCCCGCTTCAGGCTGAGGTGCCAGTGCAGGGAGCTGCCGGGTTCATTCGCCATCGGCTTGGCCATGAAGGTGGCGTAGATCTCGTGGCGCATGGCCGCTTCGCGGGTGGTGCGCTTGAAGAGGAACATCTGGTCGGAAAGTTCGACCGGCGCACCATGCTGAAAGTTGATTTCCAGCTGGGCGGTGCCGGTTTCGTGGGCCAGGTTGTCGACGTGCAGGCGCTGCACTTCGCAATAGTCGTAGATATCCTCGATGAACGGCTCGAACTCGTCCACGGCATCCATGCTGTAGGGCTGGCGGACGGTTTCCTTGCGGCCGGACCGGCCGATGGGCGGCTCCAGCGGGTAATCCGAGTCCGTATTGCGCTTGACCAGATAGAACTCGATTTCCGGCGCCACGATGGGTCGCAGGCCACGGGCCAGAAACATCGCCTCGATGCGCCGCAACACCTGGCGCGGCGCGATGTCGATCGGCTCATCCTCCTGGGTGTAACAATCGTGGATCACGCAACAGGTGGGCTCCTCGCCCCAGGGCACCAGCCGCAAGGTGTCCAGATCAGGCTTCGCCACCATGTCGCGGTCTGCCGGATCAACCACGCCGTCGTCGAGATAGTCGTCGATGAACTCACCGGTCACCGACTGGATGAAAACCGATTCCGGCAGGCGCATGCCACCCTGTTCGGAAAACTTCCGGGCCGGCATGTATTTGCCACGCGCCACCCCGGCCATGTCGGGAACCACGGCCTCCACTTCGTCGATGCGGTGCTCCGTCAGCCATTCCCGGAGCTGCTCTTCATTCATGGTGCTGCTGGTGGTCATGAGTGATATCTCCGGCAGGCATCACCAAACGCGGCAAACATTGCCGTCGACACCGCATTTTCCTGGATGTGCCATTCGGGGTGCCATTGCACGCCGAGCACGAATCCGGGAGCCTGCGCGGCCGTTACGGCCTCGATCAGGCCATCGGGCGCCAGTGCCTCCACAACCAGCCCGTCACCGAGCCGGTCGATGCCCTGCGAGTGCACCGAATTGACCATCGCCCCCTCGCGACCGGTGATCTGCGCCAGCAGGCCGCCAGCGCTGAAGCGCACCTCATGGGCCGGGCCGTACTGCACATCCACGGGTGCGTTGTTGTCGGCGCGATGGGTCAGATGACCGGGAACGTCGTGCACGGCCTGATGCAGGCTGCCACCGAAGGCCACGTTCAACTCCTGGAACCCGCGACACAACGCGAACAGCGGCATGCCGCGACGAATGACTTCCGGGATCAGGGCAAACACCGCACGATCCCGATCCGGATCATGCAGGGTGCCCGGCTGGTCCGGCGGACCGGCGTAACGGGCTGGCGCCACATTCGACGGCGAGCCGGTCAGCAGGATGCCGGCCAGGGAATCGAGCACCTCGCCCAGGTCGATGATGCCGTCCATCGATGCCCCGAATGCCGGCAGCCCGACCGGATAGCCGCCGGCACCGACCACGATGGCAATCAGATACTTCTCGCCCTGTACCTGAAAGGCATGGTGCCCGAGGGTACGTCGATCAGAAATCACGCCGATGAGGGGCCGGATTGCGCGCATGCCCGGACTACGGTGCCAGACCCGCAGACGGGCCGCCAGAGCACCGCCCGGAACCCGCTGTGAACGGCGTCCCGGAACACCGAAAATCCTGCCGCAGAACAGCTTCCGCGCGACTTCCGGCCGGCCTGACGGGTTGTCAGTGCACGTGGTCCCCACCGGCATGGGCATGCTGATGGTCGTGTCCATGCCCATGGGCGACATCGCCATGATCATGACTGGGTGCCGGGTTGCGCTCCACCCGACCGGCTTCATCGGGATCGATGCCGGTGGCGAGCGCCAGCCGCAACGAAGCCAGTGCCGGCAGATGTTTCCTGGCCTGCTGGTGGAGCTTTTCCGTGATGACGGCCGCCTCACGTACCAGCAGCGAGTCATCCACGACCACGTCGGCCTCGGCATACATGCGATGACCGATCCAGCGTGTGCGCACGGTCTGCTCGCCACGCACCCCGGCCACATGCGCTCCCGCGTGCCGCAACAGCGCGGTGAACTCCGGTTCGATGCCATCCAGTGCCCGCACGAAAACCGCCCGGGCCGATTGCCAGACGATGCCGAAGATCATGACCGTGATGATGCCGCCAACGATGGGATCAGCCAGCGGAAAGCCCAGCCAGACGCCGAGCGCGCCCGCCACCACCGCCAAGCTGGTCAGCCCGTCGACCCGGGCGTGATAACCGTCGGCAATCAATGCCGCACTGTTGATCTCGCGGCCCACGCGGATACGGAATACGGCGACGGCTTCATTGCCCAGAAAGCCGATCACGCCCGCGGCCGCCACGGCTCCCAGAAAATGGATTTCCTGCGGATTGTGGAGGCGCTCGATGGTCTGGTAGCCGGCGACCAGTGCGCTGAACAGGATCAGGCCGACGATGGCCATGCCAGCCAGGTCTTCGACCCGTCCAAGGCCATAGGTGAACTGGTCGCTGGGTTTGCGACGGGCAAACACAAACGCGATCCACAGCGGGATCGCCGTGGCGGCATCGCCCACGTTGTGGATGGTGTCGGCCAGCAGGGCCACGCTGCCGGAGATCAGCACCACGATGATCTGCGCGACGGCGGTGCTCGCCAATATGGCAAAGGACCACTTGATGGCCCAGATGCCCCGCTCGGTGGTCGCCATGGACGGATCGATCACGCCATGCGTGTGGGCATGGCCATGGATGTGGTCATGCTCACCGAAACCCAGCCAGCGGAGTATGGCTCGCAGCATTCTCCTGACCTCGATTCTGTACCGACGCTATTCGGTGTTGGTGCGGACCCGGGGCTTGAGCGTGGTGTAGTGCGGGCGCATCTTGGCCAGCTCCGCGGCACTGTATTTTGAATTGGCATGCGGCACGATTGCACCCTTGGCGACGCGGGCCTTGGCGGCAGCCGGAGCGGTACTGGCACTGGCACTGACACCGGCACTGGCCGGCGCAATACCGGTTCCAGCGCCCAGACCCATCGCGACGATCAGCGCGAATGGCAGAAAACGACGATGCATGGCTGACATAAGTGTGCACTCCGGGATACCGAAGCCCATTCTGCCATGGCAAGCTAGCGTCCATGCCTGATCCTGTTCGTCCCGCGCACGACACCCGCGAAATCATCACCCTCCAGGGCCACATCCTGCAGCAGCAAAACCGGCACTCCGAGGCCACGGGTACGCTGTCGTGGATTTTGTCGGCCATGTCCATTTCGGCCAAGATGATCTGCGCCCACCTGCGCCGGGCGCGCCTGGAAGACGTGCTGGGCGCGGTCGGCAGCGAGAATGTCCAGGGTGAACAACAGCAGAAGCTGGATGTCATTGCCAACGAGATCCTGCTGCGGACGCTGGGCCGGCGCCCGGGGGTTGCGGTGGTCGCGTCGGAGGAGAACGAAGAGCCGGTGATCCTGCGCCACGACGTGGACGGCGAACGCCGCTACTGCGTGCTCTTCGATCCGCTCGACGGCTCATCGAACCTCGACGTCTGCGGGGCGGTGGGCACGATCTTCAGCATCCTCCGTCAGGACCGGCGGGCCGCCCGAGCCGAGGATTCGCTGCTGCAACCCGGCCGCGACCAGGTGGCCGCCGGCTACATCCTGTACGGACCCTCCACGGTGCTGGCCCTGACCATTGGTCTGGGCGTGGACATGTTCGTCCTCGATCCGGCCATCGGCGCCTTCATCCGCGTGCAGCAGGGCCTGAAGATTCCAGCCGCCGCAAAGAGTTACTCGGTCAACGAAGGCAATCGCCTGACCTTTCCAGAGGGCTATCAGCGCTACCTCGCCTGGGCCCAGCAGCAGACCTACTCCAGCCGCTATGCCGGCGCGATGGTCGCCGACGTCCACCGCACGCTGCTGAAAGGCGGCGTGTTCATGTATCCACCGACCGCCAAGGCGCCGGGCGGCAAACTGCGCCTGATGTATGAAGCCAATCCGATGGCCTGGCTCGTCGAGCAGGCCGGGGGACAGGCACTGGCCGCGCCCGGCGAGCGCATCCTCGATGTACAGCCCACGGATATTCATCAGCGCACGCCGGTGATTCTCGGCAGCCCGGATGAAGTGGCGCAGGTCGTGCGGCATCTGGATACCGCCACCTGAATCCCGGCAAGCGTGCCGCAACTTGACGGCATCGGGGCAACCCACTAACTTCCCCTCCGTTCCTGCCGGTGCCTGACGGTCTGCCAGATCGAAGGGTTTAACGGGAAGTGCGGTGCGTCGGCCTCTACTCGAAAAAGAGCCGGCAACGCCGCCGCTGCCCCCGCAACGGTAAGCGCAGGATCAGGATCATCACACGAGCCACTGGGTCTTGCGACCTGGGAAGGCGATGATCCCGGAACGATGCCGGGCGTGCGCTCCCTCAACAACAGCACGCCCGACCATGGTTTCCCCGCGCGAGCCCGTATACCGGCCGGCAGGTGTCATTGGATCGTCAGGTCTCGGGTGGAGACTCTGTGACGGCACGGACCCTGCTGCCCGCGATGGCCCCAGATCCGTGTGGTCGTCCGTCATCCCCCCTGAACCTGGCTGCATCGCGCTCGGGTGTGAGCGCGTCAGGGGAGAACTTCGTGCACGAATCAGGCGTCATTTCATCCATTGCCATGCTGGCCATGCTGGCCGGCCCGACGGTACTTGAGGCGCAAACGCTGCCGGAAACCATCGTCGTGACGGCGTCGCGGATCCCGATTCCGCTGGTTGCCGCCGGCAGTTCCGTCTCGGTGATCGACCGCCGGCAGATCGAGGCCAGACAGGCGGTGTTTGCCATCGATCTGCTCGCCGACGTACCGGGCTTTGCCGTCAGCCGTTCCGGCGGCCTCGGTTCGCAGACCCAGCTGCGGGTGCGTGGGGCAGAAGCAAATCAGGTGCTGGTGCTCATCGATGGCATCGAGGCCAACGACCCGGCCGGCAATGACGAGTTTGCCTTTCAGGATCTCACCACCTGGGATGTGGAGCGGATCGAGATCGTCCGTGGCCCGCAGAGCGCCTTGTGGGGCAGCGATGCGCTGGCTGGTGTCATCAACGTGATCACCCGACAGCCGACTGAAGCGTTCTCCGCGCAGGGATTTGCGGAGGGCGGCACATTCGCCACCTGGTCCGGTGGCGCCCGGTTGTCGGGCAAGGTGCTCGGCGCCCGCAGCGGCCTGGCGGTTTCCCGCGTGAAATCCGCCGGCAGCAACAGCTCGCGCACGGGCGATGAGAAAGACGGCTACGAGAACACCACCGCCACCCTGTCGCTGGCCGGCAATCCCACCGATGCGCTCGCCCTGGAATTTCTCGGCCGCTACAGCGATACCAGCAAAGCCTTCGACACCATCGACTTCATGGTGACCGGGCTGCCTGCCGACAGCGGCGACGTCACCGACGTCGATCTTGGCTACTTCCGGGCCGGTGGCCGGCTGGCCCTCCGCGATGGCCAGTGGACCCAGCGTCTGCAGACCACCTGGACCACCAGCGACACGGACAACCGCAACGAGTTCGGCCCCACCGGTTCCACCGCGGCTGACAAGTACGGCGTGTACTACCAGACCACGTGGCGATTCAGCCCCCCTTCCCCGGCGGTCACCGACGACGCCGGCAACGCCATCACCCTGGCACTGGAACGCGAGCGCGAGAATTTCCGCCAGCGCGGTACGGCCACGCCCTACGGCGACCCCAATCAGGACCAACACCTGGACAATTCGGCTGTGGCGGTCGAGCTGTTGTTGCAGCCGCTCAACCGGTGGTCAGTGTCATTGAGCGGGCGCTACGACCACAACAGCGAGTTCGACAGCGTGGGCACGGTCCGCGCCACCACGGCCTGGACCACCTCCGGCACCGGCACGAAGCTGCACGCGAGCGTTGGCACCGGCCAGAAGGCGCCGACCTTCATCGAGCGCTTCGGTTTCTTCCCCGACCAGTTTGTCGGCAACCCCGCCCTGAAGCCGGAAAAATCCACGGGTTGGGAGGTCGGTGCCGAGCAGCAGGTGTTTGCGCAGCGTTTCGGTGACCGGTTCCGGGTCGGGGCCACGTACTTTCACGAGGATCTCAGGGATGAAATCAACGGCTTTGTCTTCGACCCCGGCAGCGCACGGTTCACCGCCGAAAACCTCGACGGCACGAGCCAGCGGCACGGCGTGGAGATCACCGCCCATGCACGCCTCACGGCCAGCCTGAAACTTTCCGGCTCCTACACCTACACCGACACCTCGCAACCCGACGCCGTGACCGGGCAACAGATCCGGGAAATCCGCCGGCCCCGGCAGTCCGCCAGCCTGAATGTCGACTGGCATTTCCTGGATAACCGGGCCGAGTTGAATGCCAACCTGAATTACACCGGGCAACAGGACGACTATTACTTTGAAGTGGTGCCACCCTACGGCACGCAGATCATCGACCTCCACAGCTACTATCTGCTCGGCATTGCCGCCGCCTATCACCTGACCGACGATCTGCGGATTTACGCTCGCCTGGAGAACGGCCTGAACGAGCGCTACGAAGATGTTTACGGGTACAACACGGCCCGCAGAGGCGCCCATGCCGGCTTCCGCCTCGATTTCTGACAGTCGCGCGAGCGCGGCGTACACTCGTTTCGGCAGCTGCTGGATGCACCATGGGTAACCGACTCTCGAAGCTCTACACGCGAACCGGTGACGACGGCACGACCGGCCTCGGCAGTGGCGCCCGCGTGGCCAAGGACTGCCCGCGCGTGGAAGCCTTCGGCACCGTGGATGAACTGAACGCCTGTATCGGCGTGGTGTTGTCTACCCCGGGTGTGCCAGCGCGGATCAGCGACAGCTTGAGCGCCATCCAGCATCGACTCTTCGATCTGGGTGGCGAACTGGCCGTGCCGGGTCGCGACGTGATGCTGGCCGGTGACAGCCTCGATCTGGAAGCCGTGCTCGATGAACTGAACGGCACGCTCCCGGCCCTCAAGGAATTCATCCTGCCGGGCGGCTCGCCGGCGGGTGCCGCCTGTCATGTCGCACGGGCGGTGTGCCGCCGGGCCGAGCGGCGGCTCATCACCCTGCGGCAGGATGAAACGGTGAATCCCGAATCAGTGCGCTATTTGAACCGGTTGTCGGATCTGCTGTTTGTCATGTCGCGCGTGCTCTGCCGGCTGGATGGCGGCAGCGAAGTGTTGTGGCAGCCGCGGACCAGGCCGACGCCGGATCAGGGGCTGGACGGGACAGTGTAATGAGCGGGCACGACAATGAGCGTGCCCTTGCTGATTATCCGAGCCGCTGCCTGCCTGAATCCCCGTCGGTCAGCCGTTGAGCGCGACACAGAGCTCGCGGATGCCGGCCAGCAGCCGGGGCCCGGGTACCGCCAGCAGATCCGGATCGATGACGATCAGCCGATGGTTCGCGACCGCGGGCAAACGGCTCCATGGGCGCCAGATGTCGATGGGCGAACCGCTGGCAGGCCGCCCCGGACCCGGGGTGTAGTCATTGGCCACGATCACCTCGGGCGCCGCGGCGATCACCGATTCCATGCTGACCACCGGCGCAATTCCCGGCACGTCGGCGTAGATGTTCACACCGCCACAGAGCTCGATCGCCTGGCCGATGAAGTGCTCCCGGTTCACGGTGATCAGCGGCCGCGTTGCAATCTGGTAGAACACCCGGCCGGCATGCGCGCCACCGTAGCGGGTGGTGAGTGCGGCCAGGCCCTCACGCCAGTGCCGGGCGGCATCGGCCGCCACGGATTCGGTGCCTGCCAGCCGCCCGATCGCCTCGATCTGGTCGCCGATGTCCGTCAATCGCCGGGGCTCCAGATCTACGACGCGATAGCCGAGCTGCCGCAATCGATCGAGTGTCGCCAGGGAATTGCCGCTGGGCCAGCCCAGGATCAGATCGGGCTGCAACGTGGCCAGCAGCTCCAGATCCACCCGAAAGGCATCCCCGACCCGCGGCAGGGCCCGCGCCGCCGATGGCTCGTTGCTGAAGGCAACGGCACCTACCAGCCAGGGGCCGGCGCCGGCCGCGTAAGCCAGTTCTGCCAGATGCGGTGACAGGACCACGATCCGCCGTGCGGGTGGATGGACGACTTCAGCTTGTGAGGCATCAACGCGTGCGTCACAACCGGCGACTCCAGCCAGCATGAACAGCGTCAGCAAAGCGATGACGGGAGGAATGCGCCGGCCTCGTCGAATGCACGGGCCGTGGTCAGGCGAGCCAGTCATACAGTGTCAGAATGGCGATGACCGGACACCAGATCATCCACAACGTCCGCATCACCAGGGCGCGCGCCCCACGCACCCGATCCATGGTTTCGATCGTGTCCTCCACATCCAGCGCACCGCGCCCGGAGGCCGCCGTGCCGACGCGCGCCATGATCTCGGCAGAACCTTCGGCCAGCGGCAAGCCGGCCTCGCGACCCCGATTGCGCCAGCCCGCCATGGCATCCTCGAAATTGCCCGCCAACGCATAACCCAGGGCCAGCAGCCGCGAAGGCACCCAGGCGCAAATACCGTGCAGCAGCCGGACGGCAGCCAGCGCCACCGTCCGGCCCGCCACCACTTCACCATCAGCGGCCTTGATCTCCACGCGATGTCGCAACAGATCCAGGACCCGGAAGGCCCAGGCGCCGCTGGGGCCCAGCACCAGAAACCAGAAGACCACGCCGAAGATCCGGTTGTTGGCCTGCACATAGATCGCGCGCTCGATCGCTGCATTGTCCCTGGCGAGCACCACTGGCGACGGCGACTCCAGCAGTTGGGCAGCGATCCGCAGGCGGGCCGCTTCATCGCCGGACTGGAGCGCGGACAGATAATCCTCGACTTCGTCATCCAGATCCCGCGGGCCCAACGAGAACAGCAGCACGACCACGGCGAACAGGAAATAGGGAATCCGCAGCATCTCGTCGTAGAGGGCGATGCTCAGCAGGGTGACGGGCAGAACCAGGAGGATGGCCAGAAGCCCCGTCAAGGCAACTGCTGCCCATAAACGCGCCGGCCCATAAGCGGCATGCGAACCGGGCTGCAGCCGGCGCAGATACGCATCAAAAAGCGGGTCCAGCCACCGGAAGGCCCGCAGGTGAAACAGGTGCGTCAGCATCCGTTCCAGCGCCAGTCCCAGCAGCAGGGCAAGAAAATTCATGCACGCATTCTAGCGAGGCTGCCTGGCGCGCGGCTTCTTTGTGCGTGTCGGCACCCGCGTGGCCAGCAACCGGTGCAGGCGGGCCCAGTCGAAGGCCGGCCCCGGATCGGTCTTGCGGCCCGGCGCCACATCGCTGTGACCGGCGATAGCCGCGTCCTTGAGCGACGGCAGGCGTCGCCGCAGCAGGCGGATCACGGCCGCGAGCCGGCGATACTGCTCCATGGTGTAGGGCAGATCGTCGACCCCTTCCAGCTCGATGCCGATGGAAAAATCATTGCACCGCTGGCGTCCCCGCCAGGCCGACTGCCCGGCATGCCAGGCGCGCCGATGCAATGGCACGTATTGCACGACTTCGCCATGGCGGCGAATGAGCAGATGGCTGGAGACTTTCAGCCCGGCAATCTGCAGGAAATAGGGATGCTCCGTCGCATCGAGCCGGCCGGTGAAGAGCTCGTCGATGGCGGTTCCACCAAAGGAACCCGGCGGCAGGGAGATGCCATGAATGATGATGAGCTCGGGCTCCGTGCCTGCCGGGCGGGCGTCCTGATGGGGCGAGGGCACCTGACGGGCGCCACCGAGCAGCCCCGAGGCCACATCGAGGCTGAGTCGTGGCAAGGGCAGCGGCCTGGTCCGGATCATCGGCCGGGTCGGTGATAATCGCCGCATGCAATGCCCTCGAATCCATACACCGGCCGCTTTGCGCACCGGCACCAACCACACGCTGCCCGAGGCCGCCGCCACCCATGTCATCCGGGTACTGCGCCTGACCGCCGGCGATCCTATCATCCTGTTCAACGGCTCCGGCGTTGACTATGCAGCCGTGCTTGAGACCGTGGCCCGCAGCGGGGTCGTGGCTGCAGTCGGCCAGGGCGAGCCCGTAGCCCGGGAATCACCGCTGGCGATCACGCTTCTGCAGGGTGTCAGCCGTGGCGCCCGCATGGACACGGTGGTGCAGAAAGCCACCGAACTCGGTGTGCAGGCCATCCAGCCGATCCTGGCGGAACGCACCGTGGTGCGGCTGGATGCCGAGCGGGCAGCCGCGCGACGGGCCCACTGGCAACGCATCGTGATCAGTGCCTGCGAGCAGTCCGGCCGGTCGGTCGTCCCGGAAGTGCAGCTGCCACTGTCGATAGATGACGCCCTCGCCCGTCTGGAGCCTGATGCCGTGCGGCTGACGCTGGATCCGCGGGCCAGCGGCAGGCTCGGCGCCCTGCTCGGTGGCTGTCGGAAAATCGTGCTGGCCGTCGGGCCGGAAGGTGGCTTCAGCGAGGCGGAGATCCAGATATTGGGCAGCAGCGGCTTTCAGGGTCTGCGTCTGGGGCCGCGCATTCTGCGCACCGAAACCGCACCGCTGGCGGCGCTGGCGGTCCTGCAATTTGCGGCGGGGGACCTGGGGAACGACTGAAACCGTTGCTACGAGAGCAATTCCTCGCCCGGCTGCAGCATCGCCTCGATCAGATCCTCGATCACTTCCAGATCCGGAATCAGCGGATATTCGTTGATCATGCGGATCTGGCAGATGACCGGACCGTGGTCCGGCCATGCCTGGCGCACCGCCGGCTGCAGGACGTCGCGATTGACCCGCACGAGCTGCGGAAAACCCTCGGTCAACAGGCCGAAAAAGCCCGTGGACAGGCGCCCGCTGATCGCATTGAGTATCACCACCCGGGTGCGCCCGCCCGGGTCGGCCGGTGTCAGGCCAGCCAGTTCCTCGAAGGAAATCACGGGTATCTCGCGATCGTTCCAGGGCAGCAGGCCACGAAACCAGGGCGGCGCCTTGTCCGGCAGGGGCAGGGGCGCAAAGCGCACGACCTCGGCCACACAGGCCCGCGGCAGAATCAGCCGTTCCTGATGCAGCGGCACGAGCAGACTGTAGAGTTCATCCTGGGCGCCGCTCATGCGACGACCGCCAGCTGCTGCGCAACCGCCTGCAGCAACTCCCGCTCCTGATACGGTTTGCCCAGGTAGTCGTTCACGCCGATCTCGATGGCGCGGGCGCGATGCTTCTCGCTGACCCGCGAGGTGACCATGATGATCGGCACGCCGGCCACGCCCGGATCATTGCGTACGTGCCGGGCGAATTCGTAGCCATCCATCCGCGGCATTTCCACGTCCAGCAGGATGATGTCCGGCCGGTGATCCTGCAGCACCGTGATGGCCTCGACGCCATCCTTGGCCGTGACGACATGAAACCCGTTCCGCTCCAGCAGACGCTGGGTCACGCGCCGCATCGTGATCGAGTCATCCACCACCAGCGCCGTCACTTTTTTCCGTTCCGGCGCCGCTTCCGGCGGCGGCATGTCCGGTGCGGGCCGGGCGGAGCGCACCAGGGCGCCCACATCCAGAATCACCACGATGCGCCCGTCGCCGAGGATCGTGGCGCCGGAAATGCCCCGGATGGTCGCCAGCTGGGCGCCAACCGGCTTCACGACGATCTCGCGACTGTCCTGCATCTCGTCGGTGATGAGCGCCGTCGAATTGTCACCGGCCCGCACCAGGATGATGGACACCCGTTCCTGCTCATCGGGCAGGCGCGATGGGCCCATGCCGAGGAATTGCCCGAGATGCCGGAAGAAATACTTCTGGCCGCCGTACTCGATGACCGGCTCGGCACGCGCCATGCGCGCCTCGAACTCGGTGCGGGCAATGCGGATGATGCCTTCGACCGTCGGCAGCGGCAGCGCATACAGCTCGGTGCCGGTGCGCACGATCAACGCCTGGGTCACGGCCAGGGTGAAGGGCAGTCGCAACGTGAAGGTGGTGCCCTTGCCGCGCGTCGAACCGATCGACAGGGTTCCGCCCAGCTTCGCCACCTGATTGGCGACCACATCCATGCCGATGCCGCGGCCCGCGGCCTGGGTCAGCTGATCGGCGGTGCTGAAGCCCGACCGCAGGATGAACTGCATCGCCTCGTCGTCGGTCAGGCTCGTTTCCCGGTTGACGAAGTTGAGCTCGATCGCCTTGGCGCGGATGGCTTCGACATCGAGGCCCCGGCCATCGTCGGCAATGTTGATGACAACTTCAGTGCCTTCGCGACGAATATCGATGCGGATCGTGCCGGCGGCCGGCTTGCCCAGTGCTTCGCGTTCGGCCGGCGGCTCCAGGCCGTGGATCACCGCATTGCGCAACATGTGCTCGAAAGGCGGCAGCATCTTCTCCAGCACCTGCCGGTCGAGATCGCCGCTGCCGACGATCACCAGCTCCGCCTGCTTGCCCTGATCCTTGGCGGTTTGCCGAACCAGACGGGCGAGTCGCGACCCATGCTGGTCGAAGGGCACCATGCGGGTGCGCATCAACTGGTCCTGCAGCTCGGTCGTGGTTCGAGCCTGCTGCACCAGCAGCCCCTCGGTATCGGCACTCAGGTTCTGCAACAGATCCTTGAGACTGCTGACGTCATTGGCCGTCTCGGCGAGCCCGCGCGACAGCTGCTGGATGCTGGAATACCGGTCCAGCTCCAGCGGATCGAAGCTGGACTGGCTTTCCGGCTCGTCCTGATGCCGATGGAGGATCTGGGCCTCGGTTTCAATCTCCAGATTGCGCAGCTGATCGCGCAGGCGGACCACGGTCCGGTTCAATTCATCCAGATTGAACTGGATCTGGGCCAGCTGCTGCGTCAATCGCGAGTTGGCGATGCTGATCTCGCCGGCCGCATTCAGCAGCTGTTCCAGGACACTGGCATCGACGCGGGCAAAATCACGCGGCTCGGCGGCGCGTTCGCGACTGGCAGCGACCCTGGGTGTCATGACCGCGGGCGTTACGACTGTGGGCGTCACGACCGCGGGCACGACCCTGGGCACGACCGTGGGCAGCGCCACCTCGGGAGACGACAGCGGCTGCGCCGGAATCGGCGGAGCCTTGAGCTCCCGCGCCAATTCGCCGAGCCGCTCCAGGGCCAGGGGGCGGAGCGGTGCCGGGAACGGCGGCGGATCGAACTCGAGGCTCGCCTCCGGAATTGGCGGCAGTTCAGGTTCTGGTTCGAGTGCTGGCTCTGGCGCAGGCGCTGCGTCCACCTCGGGCTCAAGCTCTGGCTCAGGCTCTGGCGCTGGTGCTGCCTCTGCCTGCGTCTCAGCCTCGATCTCAAGCCCGGACTCAGCAGGCTCAATCTCAATCTCAGGCTCAGCCTCGGACTCGGACTCAGGCTCGAGTTGCAGCTCTGGTTGCGGAGCCGGCTCCGGTACCAATGCCAGTACCGGTGCAGGCGCCGGTGCGGGCGAGTCGTCGCCGCTCAAGGCCGCATTCAAGCGGGTCAGCAGCGCGGCCGATGGCAGCGCCGCCCCGACGACTGGAATGTTGTCACGCAGGATGTGCAGCTCGTCCAGCGCCGCTTGCACCAGGCCGTAGGTGGCCTCGGCACGCGGCAGGAGCCCATCGGCCAGACGCAGCAACAGGGTTTCCAGGTTGTGGCTCAGATCGCCCATGGCCGTGAGGCCGGCCATCCGTGCACCACCTTTCAGGGTGTGCAGGCCGCGCTGGAGTTCGGCGAGCGCCGCCTCCTCCCCCTGGCGCGAGGCCAGGCGCGCGACGGCGGCGTCGGCCACCTCCAGAATCTCGCCAGCCTCTTCCGCAAAGATCTCCGCCACTTCCGGATCGAAGCCCACGATCGTGCCGGTTGCCGCCACGGCAGGCGGCGCCTCGGGTCGTGCTTCGGGCAGCGCCCCAGATGGTGCCTCGGGCGATTCTTCCGGCAGTTCCTCCGCCGGTATCGGCTGCATGGATATCCCGGCAGCAGCGGGCAACGGCTCGTCTGTCAGCAGATCATCGGCCGCCGACTGCAGCAACTGGTCGTCGAGACCTGCATCCAGCTCGATGCCTTCATCCGGATCCAGTCCGATCTGCTCGACCGCAAACATTTCGGTGAGATCAGCTTCTGCCGCAGGCGGCGGACCATCGAGGTGGGTTCCGGGCAGCGAGGCGATCCACGGCGAAGCGGCAGCCAGATCACCAGCCGGAGCATCCGCCAGATCATCGGCGTGGTCGTCTTCCGTACCGGCCGTGGACTGCAGCTCCGCCTGACCGAGCATCTGCATCGTGCCGGTGTCGATCGACTCATCGGTCGCGGCAGCCGCCCGCTCACCGGCCTGGCCCAGCAGGTTGTGCAATCGTACGGTCAGTGCCGACACATCCGCCTGCAACTCCGGCGTCACCACCAGGGCGGCGTCAGCGGCCCGGAGCTGTTCAACGATTTGCGCCACCAGATTGGCCGTATCGGCAGTTGCCGTGATGATGGCGGTATCGGCCGGGAGCCTTGCGGTGTACAGCACGCCGAACAGGTCGTTCAATGGAGCGGCAACCGCCACTGCAATCTTGACGCCGGCCATGGTCAGGCTGCCGTGGAGCGTGTGCCCGGCCCGGAAGATCCGCTCCGGCAAGGGTTGCGAAGTGGCCTCCCCGACCTTGGCCACAAAGTCGCGGATGGCGGCGAGATGCACGGCGACTTCCCGCGACAGGATGTCGAGCAGCACGGGATCGATGCCCGGCACATCGTCGGCTTGATCGATGGCCGCGGGCATGACGGCAGACAACGACGGCGCCAGCAGGGTGGCATCCTCCGGTCCCAGCTGGCGGGTCGGCATGTAGCCGGGTGGCAGGCGGGCAACCAGCGTCGCATCGTCACTGCCCAGCACCGGTTCACCCGCCGGCTTGTCGCGGGATTCGGGATCGGACAGGGCCAGGACCTGATCCAGACCCGGCAGCACCTCCGTGACGTCACCATCGGCGGCCACTTCGGGTTCCGGGGGCGCGACCTGGGCCAGCCGATCGGCTTCCACCATCAGACTGCGGATATCCGCAGCCGGCGCCGTGCCCGCCTCCAGCTGCTCCAGCAACTCGGCCACCACCGGCATGGCCCGACGCAGATAATCCACCAGCGCCGGCGTCCGTGCGACGGTGGTGTCGATCACCCGGTTCAGCAACCGCTCGACACTCCAGCAGTAGTCGCCGATCAGTTCGGCGCCCACCATGCGCCCGCTGCCCTTGAGCGTGTGAAAGGCCCGGCGGACCACCAGCAAGGCGTTGCGCTCGCCTTCGTCCAGCTCCCAGGCCGGGAAGTTGAGATTGATGGCGTCGATTGCTTCGCGCGCTTCCTCGATGAACAGTTCGAGGATGTCCGGATCGATGTCCTGCCCCGTATCGGCCACCACCGGCCGGTCGGCAGATGGGCCCTGCCATGTCGTGGGTGCCGGCGGTGTCGCGGCCTCCGGCAGCGGAAAATCCACGTCGAACCCGTCCGGCAGTTCTGCGGACAGTCCGGTTTCCGAGCGGTCGATCACCAGCGTCGCCGGCAGAACTTCCGCCGCGAGATGACTGCTGCCGGCATACTCGGCGGGCAGCGCGGGCGCCGGCAGCACCAGCGCATCCAGACAGCGGGCGGCGTTGTCCAGCATCCAGAGCGGTTCGCGACGTCCCGCCTGCAGGGTCTCCATGTAGTACTCGAGGCTGACGATGGCGTCGGCGAGTCGTTCCAGCGCGACGCGGGCCTCCTGCGCCAGACCGGCGCCGGTTCGTCCGGCCGACGTCATGCCGACGCCACGCTCCACCACTTCGGTGGCCGCAGCGGCGATCCGTTCGGCAATGCGGGCGGCAGCTTCCTTCTCGGCCACGAGCAAGGCAGCGGTGATGCCGCGGAGCAATGCCGGAATGGAATCCAGCGCCGCCCCATCGCCGGCCCGTTCGGTGACGACACTGATCGCTTCTTTCACCCGCGCCAGATTCGCCAGGCATTCGCGCATCACGGCCTGGGTCACGATCACGCGATCGGCGGTCTCCGGTGGCTCATCGGCATCCGCATGCGCAGCGGATGCCTCCTCCGGGTTGATCACCCCGATGAGCTGATGCTCCAGGTGATCCTCGACCTTCAGCAGCGCCGCCGCCATGGCGATGAGCGCCGACTCATCCGGAGCGGATTTGCCGGCAATGAGCGCCTCGAGATCGATCCGGCGTGACTGCACGCTCTCACGGAGTTCACCGAGACCGAGCACACCCAGCGTGTCGCCGATCTTCTTCAGCAGCTCGACCTGCGGGGTCAGCTCTTCGGCGCGTTCCATGCCCGTGCGCACATAGATGTCGAGCACGTCCTTCACGCGGGCCAGATCCTCGCGGATGGCGGCCGCAACGGTCTGCATGAGCTTCACGCTGGGGGCTGCCAGGTTCTGGCGTGCCGCCTCGACCTGGGCATCACCGGGGATGAGGCAGGACAGATTGAAAGCTTCGCGACTCGCAACGCTGCGCGGGCCGGCGCTGGTGGACCGGGCCACGTAATAGAGCAGGTTGTTGACCAGATCCACGGGCGGCTGGCTGGCAAACTTCTCCTCGCCCTGGATATGGAGCCGCTTCATTTCGCGATCGGCCTGACCGATCAGCCGCTTGATCGACACGCCGGATTCCAGCCCGCGGTCGGCCAGGGCCTCCAGCACGCCACCGCATACCCACCAGAGCTGCTGCACCACCTCGTGACGTGAGGCGGACTCGAGGCGATTCACGACCTCCTGCAACCGCAACAGCGCATCACTGCCACCGTCACCACGAATCCAGCCGAGCAGGGCGAGCTGGAATCGTGGACGCAGCTTCTTCGCCAGGGCAGCCGCATCGTCGGCCACGGCCGGGTGGCCGGCAACCGGCGCCGGGACTGCGGGCCGCGTCGATGGCGGCACCACCCGCTGGCTGCCCACTGCACCGGGGGCAATATTCAAAAGCAGCAGCGTGCTTTCCGACAACAGCGGCCGCCCGCGGGCCGCCCTCAGGTCATTCAGCAGCGGCAGCAGAACCAGCGGCACGTCGCGGCCGCCATCCCGTATCCGCTCGACATAGGCCGGCAACTGCACCGCTGCCCGCGACAGCGCCTCGATGGCATCGTCAGTCTGCACATCACGCCGGGACTTCATCATGTGCCGGCAGGTCTGTTCCATCTCCTCGGCGAGCAGACTGGCGCCCCAGGTCTCGGTTATCTGCAAAACGCCCCGGGCGGTATGCAACAGGGCCGTGCACCGTTCCAGTGGCTGGTTGCCTGCCTCGCCTTCGGCATACTGCTCAAGCGCCGCCCGTGCTTCATTCAAGGTGACGGCAAGCTCGTCGGCAACGAGCAGCAGGGGCTCGCGCACCGGATTGCTGATGTTCACGAGGGCGGCACCGGACTCGGAAGAACCAGCCACGATCAGGCGGTGCGCTTGCTCACGAAGGACACCGGCTCGGCAAAACGACCGGTCTGGGACTGCGGAGGCGTGTGCTCGATCCCGTCATCCGCTTCGTCATGCCCTGCGTCGGCAGCCGCCGCTTCATCCATCGGCACGCCCGGGTCAAAAGGGTCGTCACCGTCTTTCAGTTCGGGCGGCTCATTGACCATGCCACCAGCCAGGTTGCCGGCCAAGTTGCCGGTCAGGCTGCTGACAGCCGAGCGGATGGCCGATGTGACCGGCGGCAGCCGGAACCCGGCGACCGAGCGGCGCAGCTGCGTGGCCAGTTCGGCGAGCTTGCTGATGGCATTGGTGGTGGCGCTGGTGCTGGCTGCGGTTTCGGAATTGATTTCCTGCAGCACGTCCATGCTGCGGGTGACCGCCGAAGCCGCCTTGCCCTGCTCCCGGGCGGAACTCGAAATGTTCTGCACCAGCGAGGCAATCTGGTTGGATACCTGCTCGATCTCCTCGAGCGCTGCCCCGGCATTCTCGGCCAGCAAGGCGCCGCCCACGACGTCGGTGGTGCTGCGCTCCATCGAGACGATGGCTTCATTGGTGTCGGTCTGGATCGTCCGCACCAGAAATTCGATCTGCCGGGTGGCATTGGCCGAACGCTCGGCCAGCCGCTGCACTTCATCGGCCACCACGGCAAAGCCGCGGCCGGCCTCACCGGCCATCGACGCCTGGATGGCCGCATTGAGCGCGAGGATGTTGGTCTGGTCGGCAATATCGTTGATCAGCTCGACGATGTTGCCGATCTCCTGCGAGCTCTCACCGAGGCGCTTGATCCGCTTGGAGGTCTCCTGGATGGTCTCGCGGATGGCATTCATGCCCTCGATCGTGCGGCGCACGGCATCACCACCCTTGTGGGCCACATCGACCGAGTGCCGGGCAACATCCGAAGAGCGTTCGGCATTGCCGGACACCTCCTCGATCGACGAAGCCATGCGCCCGATCGCGCGCGACGCGGATTCGATCTGCTTGGACTGCGCCTCGCTGGCCGCCGCGAGTTGTCGCGCCGAGCCTTCCGTCTGCTTGGCCGCACCATCGACGAGGATGGCGCTCTCGTTGATCGTGGTCACGAGCTCGCGCAGGGCCTCGATGGCATAGTTGATAGAATCGGCGATGGCGCCCGTGATGTCTTCAGTGACCGTGGCATGCACCGTCAGGTCGCCATCGGCCAGGCTGCTCATCTCGTCCAGCAGGGTCATGATGGCCTGCTGGTTGCGTTCGCTCTGGGCGGTCTGCTCGGCCGCGGCGCGGCCGGTATCCGCCACCCGGCGATACAACCAGATCATGGCCAGCGCGAGCAGGATCCCGAGCCCCAGCAGGACCATGGTTGCCAGCTTGTAGAGATCCGTCGAGCTGCCGGCCACCGGCGTGCCGACGGCCACCGGCAAGCGGCTCACGACTGATTCAAGCTGTGCCATCGACTGGCGCAGTGCGCCCAGGCGATCGCTGTTGGCCAGCACATCACGCAGGGTCTTGCTCAAGTCGGCGGCCTGCCGGCGCAAGCCGTCGACTGCATTGATCGCGTCGGCGCCGGCCATGGCCTTCAGGCCCAGATCCGGATCACCCTCTGCCAGACCGCGAATGATCTGCGCCATCGCGAGATCGGCATCCAGCAGGGCGGGATTGCGCGCCTCCGCCGACGTCGTGCCCTGGGAGAGGGCACCGAGATCGCGTCGCACGCTGTCGGCCAGCACGCGCAGGCGCTCGAGCTGGGCGATGGTTGCCGGCTGACCGCGGACAGCAGCCGTGGCCTCCAGCGCATCGATGCCGGCGGTGAACCGGGGCACCAGCTGCTCCAGACGTTCCGTCGCCGCGCGCAGCCCCGTCAACTCGGCTTGTCCGGCCTCGATCAGGCCAAGATTGGCCCGCAACTGTTCGAGCAGACGCTGGTTGTCGCCGCTGACGCCGGACAGATCCGCGGCAGCGAGACGACGGTTGGTCTCGGCCAGGGTCTTGAAGGCGCCGGGATTGCCCTGCATGGCGGCCACTGCCTGACGATAGGCTGCCTGCGACTCCATGTAAGCAGCAACACCGGGCATGCCGGCGCCCGTGCCGGTGCCGGCCGGCTTCAGGAGCTGCAGGGCAAGTACGCCGGCCAGCAACAGGACCAGAGCCATGCCCATGGTGGGCAGCAAGCGGATTCCGCCGGATTGTTCTGTCATTCGTTCACTCGCTCTGGTGTACGCATTGCTTCAATTGTCGGCTGCCCGCTGGAATTCACGGGTGTCCAGCAGGCGTGTCAGGCTGAAAACCGGCCACACTTCGCCACCGCGGCTGAAGCTGCCGGCGAGAAATCGATCGGCACGAATGGCGGTCACGGGCGGCTCGTCGTCGAGTTCCCGATCGACAAAGCGCCGGAAGCCGAAGACTTCGTCAACGACCAGGCCCACGGGAAATTCGCTGCTGTTGGCCACCAGGGCCCGCGCACCGCGCTCCATGCCACCGATGCCGGAACCGAGAAATTCCCGCAGATCGACCAGCGGCAGCAGGTGGCCCCGTACATTGGCGATGCCACGCATCCAGGCTTTTGCACCGGGCACCCGGGTGATGGCCGGAGGCACCATCAAGACTTCGCGCACCTCATCGCGCGACACGACGAAGCGCTCCTGTCCGAGGCGAAAGCCGACGCCAACCCACTCCAGCAGACCGGTGGCGTCACCATGGGCCCCGGCGGCTGCAGCCCGGCTCCGTCGCTCGATTTCCTGCAGGAGATCGAAGGGGTGCTCCCGGAGGGTGCGCAGGCTGTCTGTCGCCGTGACCACGGTCAGCGCTTGAGCGCACTCCTCACGGCAGCCACCAGATCGTCGTCCGATACCGGTTTGGTGAGGTAACTCACCGCGCCCTGCCGCAAGCCCCAGACCCGGTCGGCTTCCTGTTTCTTGGTGGACACGATGACGATGGGAATGGCCGCAGTGGCCGGATTCTGCGCAAGCCGGCGGGTTGCCTGATAGCCATTCATGCCGGGCATCACGATATCCATGAGGATGACATCCGGCGCCCGCTGTTCGGCCAGGCGTATGGCCTCCTCGCCATCCTCCGCCATGACCGTTTCAAATCCCTGCTGCTGCAACGCGCGCGACAGGATGTGCTGGTCGGTGGGCGAATCATCGGCAATCAATACCAGTGCCATATCCGTTCCTCGATGGCTGGCCAGCCTGACTGGCCAATCTAGCGACTGACCTGCTGGGTGATCGCACCCAGCAGCTCGTCTTTGGTAAAGGGCTTGGTGAGATAGTGTTCCGAGCCGACGATCCGGCCGCGCGCCCGATCAAACAGCCCGTCCTTGCTGGACAGCATGATCACCGGGGTGTCGCGAAACGTGCGGTTGTGCTTGATGAGCGAGCAGGTCTGATAGCCATCCAGCCGCGGCATCATGATGTCGACGAAAATGATGTCAGGCCGATAGTCCGCGATCTTGGAAAGGGCATCGAAGCCATCAACGGCGGTATACACCGTGCATCCTTCCTTGGACAGCAAGGTCTCGGCAGTACGCCGAATGGTCTTGCTGTCGTCGATCACCAGCACTTTCAGCCCGTGCATGGATGGCGCGGGACTCTCTGTCACAGGGTTCTCCAGGCCAGGCGCAATATCGCCCGCCACACTTTGAACTTTTAACATAACCGTCCCGGCCCGGCTATGCGCCGGTGCGTGTCACCCATCTGATGACGGACCTCTGCCCCAACCAGCGGCCCGCCCGATATCTGCCCGCCGATGATACCCCCGGCTTCCGTGCCATTTCAGCACGAGCGGGCCAGAATAGGCACGGCGTCGCAAAACTGCACCGATGAGGAAGTCACAACAATGCCCAAGCCGCTACTCGGGGTGGTCATGGACCCGATCGCATCCATCCATCCCGCCAAGGACAGCACGCTTGCCATGCTGCTCGAAGCGCAACGCCGCGGTTACGGGCTTCGATACTTCGAACAATCGGATCTGCGACTGCGTCGTGGCGTGGCACAGGGCCGCGCCCGTCCGCTGACAGTGACCGACAGCGCGACAGACTGGTTCGAGCTCGGTCAGCCGATCGACATGGCGCTTGCCGAGCTCGACCTGATCCTGATGCGCAAGGATCCACCCTTCGACACGGAATTCATCTACACCACCTATCTGCTGGAGCGCGCCGAACAGGCGGGTGTGCTGGTGGTCAATCGCCCGCAGAGCCTGCGGGACATGAACGAGAAGGTCTACACCGCCTGGTTCCCGGACTGTTGTCCGGACACCTTGATCACCCGGTCAATGGCAGATCTCCGGGCTTTCCTGGCCGAACAGGAGCATGTGGTGGTGAAGCCGCTGGATGGCATGGGCGGCCGGTCGATCTTCGCCGTGAAGAAAGGCGACAACAACGCCAATGTCATCTTCGAGACGCTGACCGACCAGGGCCGCAAACATGCGCTCGCCCAGCGCTACATTCCGGAAATCGCCCGTGGCGACAAGCGCATCATCCTCGTGGACGGCAAACCGGTAAGCCACGTGCTGGCCCGCATTCCGGCGCCGGGCGACAACCGCGGCAATCTGGTGGCCGGCGCGCAGCCCGAAGTCCGGCCGCTGACCGAACGGGATGCGTGGATCTGTGCGCAGGTGGGCCCGGTGCTGCGGGAGCGCGGCGTGCTGTTTGCCGGCCTGGATGTCATCGGGGACTACCTGACCGAGATCAACGTCACCAGTCCGACGGGCATGCGGGAACTGCAGAAAATGGCCGGGCTGGATGTGGCTGCCACGCTGTTCAACGTGCTGGATGCCCGGTTGCAGGCGCGGAGCGTGGCCAGCGCCCGCAGCACCTGATCCGGCAACCATCGTGCTCCGGGCCATGGCAGTCGGCCTGTCGCTGGCGATGGTGCTGGTGCTGGCCAGCTGCGATTCACCACCGGCGACCGAGCGCCGCTTCCAGGCCTTCGGCACTGAAGTGCACCTCGTGGTGGGCGGGCCCGACAGCGCCCGGGCGGCAGCCGCTGCCCGCGAGATCGAGAGCGACTTTGCCCGTATCGGCGTGGACTGGTATGCCTTCGGCACCGGCGAACTGGCGCGCGTCAACGCACGACTGGCCAAAGGACAGGCTGCGCCCGTCAGCGAGGAACTCGGCGCCCTGCTCCAGCGCGCGCAGCTGCTGGGGCGGATGAGCAGGGGCCTGTTCGAGCCCGGGGTCTGCGCTCTGGTGCGGCTGTGGCAATTCGATACC
Organism: uncultured Chromatiaceae bacterium; assembly: GCA_964384525.1. GTDB lineage: Bacteria > Pseudomonadota > Gammaproteobacteria > Steroidobacterales > SHZI01. Next base: position 9,801 of record CAYLKO010000017.1, on the reverse strand, counting down.
GAAAAAGATCTGGCCGTGGCCAACGGACCGCCCCCAGCCGCCGCCATACAAACCTTGCGTACCCATGATGGCAGCATCGCCGACCTGCATTTCGCCCACGGCACGGTCAGTTCAACCAGGCCCGTCTGCATGGACCTCGGCGGGATCGCCAAGGGCACCGCACTGATGCGGGCCGGCGCGATCCTGGCGCGCCATCACATCACCAGTGCCCTGGTCGACATCGGCGGCAGCAGCCAGCTGGCGATCGGCACGCATGGCAGCGACGCCCCCGCCCGTCCCTGGATGATCGGCCTGCGCGACCCGCGTGC
>CAYLKO010000017.1:2044-9483 GCA_964384525.1 uncultured Chromatiaceae bacterium | reverse complement strand
GCGCCCGGCGCCACCGTGGGCCCTTCTGCGTGCGGGCGCGCCTGCACCTCAAGCCGGGCGAGGCCGCCTCCACCTCCGGTGACTACGAGCGGGCATATTTGCAGGATGGTCACCGCTATCACCACATTCTCGATCCCCGCACCGGCATGCCAACGGCGGGCGCTGCCAGCGTGACCGTGCTGGCAGCCGATGCCGAACTGGCCGATGCCGCGTCGACCGCGCTGATGGTCGCCGGCCCAGCCGGCTTCAGCGAGCTGTGCGCAGCACTGTCGATTCGCGATGCCCTGCTGATCACCACCGACGGCAAACTGCTGGCCACCCCCTCGATGGCCCGGCGCCTGCGTGACGACAATGCAGGCCGGCTGCCGCTGCCACCGCTGCCGTGACAATCTGTGACGTGCCGCAGCCTCGCGCCGCCGTGCTGCGTATAATGAAACGATATCCCGACAGGGCACCGGGAATCGGGGTTCCCCGCATGCAGGCAGCATCGTCCGTGGCATCGTCGCCGGCATCATCCATGACGAAGTCACACATCACCTGGTCGCCGGAGGCCGCCAGGGATCGCTTGTCGTCGACTGCATTTCTGGCCGCCCTGTTCCACGGCATTCTCATCCTCGGCATCAGCTTCAGCGCCCGATCGCCCGACGACAGCCCGGTGACGAGTTCCATGGAGGTCGTGCTGGTCACGGCTGATTATGCAGACCTGCAAGCTTCGCCCAATGCCGTTCTGCTGGCAGAGCACAACCTCTCGGGCGCCGGCAATGCATCGCGCGAGGCCGCTGTCCGTACCGCACCCGGCCTGACGCTGCCGGCCGATGTGCCGGGCCCGATTCAGGCAGGCCGTGATGCCGCCGTCCGCACCGGCGAGACTGCGCCGGACATCGATGCACGGCCGCTGGTGCTGGCGCGCGATTCCACCCGCGTGGCCCCCGACGAAGGCGAGCGGCACGTGACTCCGCAAAATCAGGCCAGCATGCTGCCCTCCAACAGCAATGCCATCGACATCATGGGCCGTCTCGATACGGCGACGGTCATCCCCGATGCCGACCCGCGCGAACGCCTGATCAGCGCCAACACCCGCGAGTCGCGGATTGCCAGCTATCTCAACAGCTGGAAGAACAAGGTCGAGCAGGTGGGGACGCTCAACTTTCCCTTTGCCGCCAGTCAGGCCGGGGTCACCCGGTTTCCGGTGCTGGAAGTCGCCATCGGCGCCGACGGCAAGCTGCGTGATGTCGTCGTCCGCACCTCGTCCGGTCAACGCGATCTGGATCAGGCCGCGATGCAGATCCTGAAGCTCGCCGCCCCCTTCGATCCCTTCCCGGCCGGCCTGCGTGTCGACTACGACGTGCTGCGCTTCGCCTATGAATGGCGCTTCTCCGAGGGCGCCGGCACCATCCGCGCCCAGGCCCGCGTCACCGGCTAGCAATTGCAGCAAGCCCTTCCCAAGAGCCGGAGGCCAGCCGATACTGGCCGCATGCCCGGGAAAACCCAAACGTCCGAAGCAACCTGCCTCGCCGGCCATCTGCTCATCGCGATGCCAGCCATGCAGGATCCGAATTTCGCGCGGACGGTGACCTATATCTGCGAACACACCGACCAGGGCGCACTCGGCATCATCATCAATCGCCCGATGGACATGGATCTCGGCGCCATTTTCGATCAGCTCGAGATGGCCAGCAGCGATCCCGGCCTGGCGCGTCAGCCGGTCCTGCAGGGCGGCCCGGTCCATCAGGAACGCGGCTTCGTCCTGCATGCGCCGGAGGCGGCCAGCGAAAGTGAATTCGACGCCACCGTGGCCGTCACGGAAGCCATCCGGGTGACCACGTCCCAGGACATTCTGAGCGCGATGGCCAAGGGTCAGGGGCCACGCCGTGCGGTGGTCGCCCTCGGCTATGCCGGCTGGGGCGCCGGGCAGCTGGAAGACGAGCTGGCCCGGAACGCGTGGTTAAGCGTGCCGGCCACGCCGCAGATCATCTTCGAAACACCGTTCCAGCAGCGCTGGCGCGAGTCCGCCCGCCTGCTGGGCATCGAGCTCAGTCAGTTGAGCCATCAGGCCGGTCACGCCTGACACGGTCTGCCGCATGACCGGTTCGGCCATCGTCTTCGATCATGGTGGTCGGCGCATCGGCGTCGCCATCGCCAACCGCATGCCGCATCTCGCCTCGCCACTGCTGACGCTGGCGGCACGCGAGGGTGTGCCGGACTGGCCCGCAGTCGACAAGCTGCTCGCCGAATGGCGCCCCGACGAGCTGGTTGTCGGCATTCCCTATAATGGCGCCGCCGCGCGCCTGGCCGGCCGGGGAAATGCCGTGACATCCGACAGCGAATCAGCAGCCAGCCACTTTGCCGACGAACTGGGCACGCGCTATGCCCTGCCGGTCACCCGCATCGATGAAAGATTGACGTCGGTAGAGGCCGAGTCCCGCCTCCGCGAGCAGCGGCGCAGCGGCCGTCGCACGAAAAAAGTCCGCACCGGCGATGTCGACGCACTGGCTGCCTGCGTGATTGCGGAAATGTGGCTGAACCAGACATGAGTCCATCGGACATGCATCGAACGCATCGCGGCACCATCCACTCCACGGCAGCAACCGTGCTGCAGCACACGGCATACCCGGGCGGCCAGTACATCCTGCGGCTGGCCGCGGCGGACTGCGCCCGAACCGCCACCGCCGGCGCCTTCGTCCACCTGCAGTGTGCCCCGGAAATTCCACTGCGCCGGCCCCTGTCCATCCTGCGCGCGAATGCGGCCGAGGGCTGGATCGAGGTGCTCTACAAGGTGGTTGGCCAGGGATTGCTGGCGCTGACCCGGGCCGTGGCCGGCAGCACCATCAACCTGCTCGGCCCCATTGGCCGCGGCTTCACGCCGGACCCCGGCCGGCCCATCGCCGTGTTGATTGGCGGCGGCGTCGGCATCCCGCCGTTGATGTACCTGGCGGAGACGCTGGCCCACGCGCCCGACAGCCGCTGGCAACCTCGCGCCTTCTTCGGTTCGGAGCTGCCTTTTCCGTTTGCGGTCAACGAGGCCTGCGGCACGCTCGAACAGCTGACGAGCTGGAGGATTCCCTCGGAACTGGCCAGTCATTCCGGTGTTCCCGGCAGCCGCCACGGCTTTGTCACGGAGCTGGTGCATCGCTGGATCACCAGCCAACCTGCCGCACACCGGCAGCAGATGGCGATTTATGCCTGCGGCCCGACACCGATGTTGAAGGCAACGCAGCAGCTGGCCGACGAATTGGCCTTGCCTTCTCAGTTGTGCGTGGAAGAATTCATGGCCTGCGGCGTCGGTGGCTGCGCCGGCTGCGTGATCCCGGTGGTGATCGACGGCGAGCGCCAGATGAAGCGCGTTTGCGTCGACGGCCCGGTGTTCGATGGCGCACAGGTCTACCAACCATCCACCTGACCCGCGTAACGGATCGACGGGCCCTGCGGCAAATACGTATTCGATCAGTCCCTGCACCTGTGGATCCTGTGCCCCAAGTTGATTGAGTTTTATCCAGACATCCGCTTGATCCATATCACTGCCGCCCTGTCCAGCGGCAGCCTGTTCCTGTGGCGCGGGCTCGCGATGTGGGCGGGGTCATCGGCCGGCATGCGAACCCCGGTGCGCTATCTCAGCTACACCATCGACACGGTGCTGCTCACCGCCGCCGTGTCGCTGGCCACGATGCTGCATCTGGTCCCGTTCGTCGATCCCTGGATCACGACGAAAGTCCTCCTCGTCGTCAGCTATGTCGTGCTGGGTTCACTGGCCCTGCGCCGAACCCGCTCGGTGCGCTGGCGACGGGCCTTCTTCATCCTGGCGATGCTGACCTTCGGCGCCATCTTCACCGTGGCCCGCTCGCACTATCTGTTGCCGTGGAACTGAAGGGGTGATTTGCCCCGTATAATCGCCGCTTCACCTCTGGAGGGCGAATCTGTGAAGAAGCTTCTCGGCAACTTCCTGGGCACGGGCCTGGGCATGCTTTTGGCGGGTGCATTGATCGGCACCACCCCGGCCACCGCCGCGACCACCAGCACGGCTGCGGCAACGGGCCAGGCAACAGCAGCCCGACAAAACCCGGACGCCGGCAACTGGCCAAATTACAACTTCACGATGACGATCGACCCGCCGACCCACCGGCTGACCACGACCACCGTCGTCACGCTGCCGGCACGGCTGGGCGGCAAGGACGTCGAATTCCTGCTGGGTGAAAATTTCGAGATCACGGCTGCCGAGCCCAAGGTCACGAAGCTGAAGAGCGCCGGCAACGAGGCCGGCTTTGCCGGCATCAATGGCACCAGCGACGCGCTGGCCAAACGACGGAAAATCAGCCGCTATCGGGTACACCTGCCGGCTGGCAGCCACTCCTTCCGTCTGGAATATTCCGGCCTGGTGGACATGGCTCCGGAGACCGCTCCCGAGGAATACGCCCGCAGTTTTGCCGAGACGCCCGGGTTCATCGGGCCCCAGGGCGTGTACCTGGCCGGCTCGACCCTCTGGTATCCGCAACTGGCAGCCGCGGAACTCGTGACTTTCGACATGACCGCAAAAATCCCGTCCGGCTGGCATGTGATTGCGCCAGGCAATGGCGTGTCCACGGGAGCGGACAACATCGCCCGCTGGCACACGCCCTCGGCAGTCGACGAGATCTCGGTGTCCGGCGGACCGCTGACCTACTATCACGAGACGGCCGGACCAGTGGAAGCCCAGGTGTTTCTGCGCAAACCGGATGAGGCGCTCGCCGCCAAATATCTGGACGCCACCAGCCGCTACCTGCGGATGTACAACGACCTGCTCGGCCCGTATCCCTACACCAAGTTCGCGCTGGTCGAGAATTTCTGGGAAACCGGCTACGGCATGCCGTCCTACACGCTGCTGGGGCCGCAGATCATCCGCTTTCCCTTCATCCTGACGTCCTCCTACCCGCACGAAATCCTGCACAACTGGTGGGGCAACTCCGTTTATGTGGATTACGCCACCGGCAACTGGTGTGAAGGACTCACCGCCTATCTGGCCGATCACCTCCTGAAGGAAGGCGAGGGTCTGGGCGCCGAATATCGCCGGGATGTCCTGAAGAAATACCGGGACTTCGCCACCACGGGCAGTGACTTCCCGTTGACCGAGTTCCGCTCGCGTCACAGCGCGGTGACGGAAGCGGTGGGTTACGGCAAGACGCTGATGGGCTTCCACATGCTGCGCCGGCAGGTCGGCGACGCCACCTTCCGCAAGGTGCTGCAGACCTTCTACCGCGACTATCGCGGCACACGCGCCAGCTTCGGCAACATCGAATCAGAATTTGCAAAAGCGACCGGGCAGGATTTCAGCCGCTTCTTCTCCGACTGGACCACCCGCACCGGCGCCCCGGAACTGGCGGTCAGCCAGATCGCCGTCACTTCCGCCGACGGCAAGTTCAAGGTAACGGGCCATCTGCTGCAGAAGCAGAAGGGTCCCTACGATCTTCAGGTGCCCGTGGTCGTGATGCTGCCCAAGGGACCGGTGACGACCCTGGTGCGCAGCCAGGCGGCTGATACCGCTTTCACCATCGAGACCGACGCCGAGCCGCAGCTGGTGGCCATCGATCCGGAGTTCGACCTGTTCCGCGTGCTGGATCCGCGGGAAACCGCACCCAGCATCGGCATGCTGTTTGGTGCCAGCGAAATCACCGTGGTCCTGCCCTCCGAGCCGGCCGCCGAGACCGAAAAGTGGCGGCAGATGCTGGCTGCCTGGAAGAGCCCTGCACAGAAGTTGACGATCGTCACCGATCAGCAACTGAAGACGCTGCCGGCAGGTCAGGCCGTCTGGTTGCTCGGGCAACAGAACCGTCTGGCCGGCAAATACTTTGCCACGCAGGCTGATCAACGGTTGACGATCGACGCCTCCGGCATCGGCGTGGACGGCAAGGCCCTGGCATTCGCCGGACACTCGCATGTGCTGACACGTCGCCATCCGACAGACCCCCGGCTCGCGATGGGCTGGATCACCGCCGGCTCTCCGGCCGCCATCGACGGCCTCGGTCGCAAGCTGCCCCACTACGGCAAGTACTCGTGGCTGGCCTTCACCGGTGATGAGGTCACCAATGTGGCCAAGGGCGAGTGGTCCGCCACCGATTCCCCGCTGCTGGTCAGCCTGAAGCCGGGCGCCACACTCTCCGGCCTGCCGAAGCGGGCGCCATTGGCCGAGCCACCGCCGCTCTTTTCCGCCCAGCGTCTGCAGGATCACGTGAACTACCTGGCCGCTCCGGAACGCGAAGGCCGCGGCTTCGGCTCCGCGGGCCTCAAGGCTGCCGGTGATCACATCCGTGATCAGTTCGCAGCCGCCGGCCTCAAGCCGGGTGGCGAGCAGGGCACGTACTTCCAGACCTTTGAAGCCGTCGGTGGCCTGAAGAACGAGAAAGCGTCACTGCGCAACGTCATCGCGGTGTTGCCGGGCAGTGATCCGCGCTTTGCGGGACAGGCCGCCCTGCTGACCGCCCACTACGATCATCTGGGCATGGGCTGGCCGGGGGTCCGCGCCGCCGACGCCGGCAAACTGCACCCGGGCGCCGACGACAATGCCAGCGGCGTGGCCGTGCTGCTCGAAGTGGCGCGCCATCTGGCAGCCGGCCCCCCGCCGCCGCGCACGATCGTCTTCGTGGCGTTCACCGGCGAAGAAGCCGGTCTGCTGGGTTCCAGGTACTACGTGAAGCATCCCCTGCCCGTACCGGTGAGCGGCATGTTCGGCGTGATCAACATGGATACCGTCGGTCGCCTCGAAGACAAGCCGCTGTCGATCCTGGCGGCTGACACCGCCAAGGAGTGGCCCTTCGTGTTCGGCGGCATCACCGCCGTCACCGGCATTCCCACGCGCAGCATCCCCGGCGCCAGCCAGTCATCGGACCAGCAAAGCTTCATCGATGTCGGTGTGCCCGGCGTGCAGCTGTTCACCGCTGCCACCACCGACTACCACCGGCCCGGTGACACCCCGGACAAGATCGACAGCGCAGGCCTCGCCAAGGTCGCTGCCGTGGCCACCGAGGCCGTCAACTACCTGGCGTCCACGGACAAGCGGCTCTCTGTCACCGGCAAGGACGTCGGCGCCGCCAACAACGCCGGCCCCGGCACCGGACCCTCGCGCAGCGCATCGCTGGGCACCGTGCCTGATTTCGCCTTTCAGGGTTCCGGCCTGCGCGCCGATGGGGTTGTTCCCGGGTCGCCGGCCGCCAAGGCCGGCATGCTCGCCGGTGATGTCCTGATCAGCATGGGCGGCCAGCCCATCACCGATCTCGGCAGCTTCAACAAGATCCTGCGCAGCCACAAACCCGGAGACAAGACGCCGATCGAGTGGACGCGCAACGGCGCCAAGCACTCTGCCGAAGTCACACTAGGGACCAGATGAATTGAGGCAGCGCGAGAAGGGGGGGGGGGGGGGGGGGGGGGGGGGGGGAGGGAAGGACGAGAGCGAGGAGGAGAAGGCAAAGGCC
>CAYLKO010000017.1:0-2034 GCA_964384525.1 uncultured Chromatiaceae bacterium | reverse complement strand
CCCCTCCCCCGCCCCCCCGCCCCCCCCGCCGAAGCCACCGTGGCCTCAGGCGAAGTGGATTTGCGCTTCCAGGTTCGACCTTGAATCCGCGTTCGCCAGCGCCTCCTCCATCGACACCTTCCCGCTCTTGTACAGCTGCAACAGCGATTGATCGAAGGTCTGCATCCCCTGCTCCGTGCTCTCCACGAAGGATTCCTTCACCTTGCTCACATCGCCCCGCTGGATCAGCTCGGCCAAGCGCGGTGTGTTCAGCATGATCTCCACGGCGGCAACCCGCTGACCATCCACACCCCGCACCAGCCGCTGGGAAATGATCGCGCGGAGGTATTGCGACAGATCCATGTAGACCTGGCTGTGCTGGTCTTCGGGAAAGAGATTGATGATCCGGTCCAGGGTCTCCGGCGCATTGTTCGAATGCAGGGTGGCGACCGCCAGATGACCGGTGCCGGCGAGGTCTATCGTTGCCTGCATGGTGTCCCGGTCGCGCACCTCGCCGACCATGATCACGTCGGGCGCCTCGCGCATCGCGCTCTTCAGGGCCCGGGCATATGACTTGGTGTCCGCCCCGACCTCACGCTGATTGACGATGGATTTCTTGTTTGAGTGCAGGAACTCGATCGGATCTTCGATCGTGATGATGTGCGAGGCCGTTTTCTCGTTCCGGTAATTGAGCATGCCGGCCAGCGTGGTGGACTTGCCGGAGCCGGTGGCGCCCACCATCAGCAAAAGGCCGCGGCGGAACATCACCAGGTCCTTGAGGATCGGCGGCATGCCGAGGTCGTCCAGATCAGGCAGGTCATGCGTGATGTAGCGCATCACCAGGGCAACGTTGCCGCGCTGGTGAAAGATGTTGACGCGAAACCGGCCAAGGCCCGGCTTCGATATCGCAAAGTCGATTTCCAGTTCCCGGTTGAACTCCTCGAGCTGCTCGCCGGTCATGACCTCCATAGCCGCCTGACGCACCATCTGCGGCGTCAGCTCCAGCTTGTTGACCGGAATGATCTTGCCGTCGATCTTGATCTTGACCGGGGCAAAGCAGGTGAGAAACAGGTCGGAAGCCCGCTTCTCGACCATCAGGTTGAATAATGGTTGTACGTTCATGAACTATCCGGGCTCAGTACAGCGCCGCCTTCTTCTCTTCTTCCATGACCGTCAGGCCACCGGCATCATCGGCCACCACACCCTGGTCGCGCTTGCTCTCCAGCTTGACGCGCAGGCGCAGCTCATTCTTCGAGTCGGCATTGCGCATGGCGTCATCGAAGGAGATCTTGCCGCTCTCGTAGAGCTGGAACAGATCCTGGTCGAAGGTCTGCATGCCCAGCCGGGTCGACTTGGCCATGATTTCCTTGATCTTCGTCACTTCGCCCTTGAAGATCAGGTCGGCGATCAGCGGTGACTGCAGCATGATCTCCATGGCGGCAATGCGGCCCACGCCGGTCTCGCGCGGGATCAGCCGCTGGGAAATCAGCGCCTTGATGTTGAGCGACATGTCCATCAACAACTGGCCGCGCTTCTCTTCGGGGAAGAAGTTGATGATCCGGTCCAGAGCCTGGTTCGCGCTGTTGGCATGCAGGGTGGCCAGGCAGAGATGGCCGGTCTCGGCGAACTGGATGCCGAACTCCATGGTCTCGCGATCGCGGATCTCGCCGATCATGATGACATCCGGCGCCTGGCGCAGGGTGTTCTTCAGTGCCGAATGCCAGTTCTCCGTATCCACCCCGACCTCACGCTGGGTGACCACGCAACGCCCGTGCGGATGCACATACTCCACCGGGTCTTCGACCGTCACGATGTGGCCGCGGGTGTTCATGTTCCGGTGGTGAACCACGGCAGCCAGCGTCGTGGATTTGCCTGAACCGGTCGCGCCGACCACGATCACGAGGCCCCGCTTCGTCAGGGCGATCTCCTTCATGACCGCCGGCAGCATCAACTCGTCCAGCGTGGGGATCTTGGTGATGATGCGCCGGAGCACGGCCCCGACCTGGCCCTGCTGGATGAAGGCGCTGACGCGGAAGCGGCCGATGCCCTGCGGGC
>CAYLKO010000016.1:20292-45299 GCA_964384525.1 uncultured Chromatiaceae bacterium | reverse complement strand
ACTCTATAATTCCCCACTTCAAGTCCCCCCGGCTCTCCCCCCCAATGAATGACCTGAAGTCCCCCGTTACGTCCCGGGCGACCGCTATGCTCCGGAATATAGCCATCATCGCCCATGTCGATCATGGCAAGACCACGCTGGTGGACAAACTGCTGCGCCAGTCGAGCACGCTCGACGCCCGCTTTCAGCTGCCCGAGCGGGCCATGGACTCGAATGACATCGAGAAGGAGCGTGGCATCACGATCCTTGCCAAGAACACGGCGATTCAATGGCGGGACTACCGGATCAACATCATCGACACGCCCGGTCATGCCGACTTCGGCGGTGAAGTCGAGCGCGTGCTCTCCATGGCCGACTGCGTCCTGCTGCTGGTCGATGCGGTGGATGGCCCGATGCCGCAGACCCGCTTTGTCACGCAAAAGGCCTTTGCCCAGGGCTTCACGCCCATCGTGGTGATCAACAAGATCGATCGCGATGGCGCCCGTCCCGGCTGGGTGCTGGACCAGACCTTCGAGCTTTTTGATCGCCTCGGCGCCACCAACGAGCAACTGGATTTTCCGGTGATCTATGCCTCCGGCCTGAATGGCTACGCGGGCCTCGATCCGGAGGTGCGCTCCGGCGACATGACCCCGCTCTTCGAGGCCATCATCAGGCACGTGCAGCCGCCCGACGTGGATCCGGAGGGCCATCTGCAGCTGCAGGTCTCCAGCCTCGATTACGACCCCTATGTGGGCATGCTGGGCATCGGCCGGATCACGCGCGGCCGGGCCACGGCCGGCACCACCGTGAGCATCGTCGGTGTCAACGGCAAGGTCCGGATGGGCAAGCTGGCCGAGCTGTATGGTTTCCTTGGCCTCAATCGCTACAAGGTTGAACAGGCGAGTGCCGGCGATATCGTGGTGTTCAGCGGCATCGAGGAGCTGTTCATCTCGGACACCGTCTGTGACCGCGAACACCCGGAAGGGCTGCCGCCGCTCAAGGTGGACGAACCAACCATCACCATGACCTTTCAGGTCAACAAGTCGCCGCTGGCGGGCAAGGAAGGCAAGTTCCTGACCAGCCGGCACATCAAGGAGCGCCTCGAGCGCGAGCTGAAGCACAATGTGGCGCTGCGGGTGGAGCCCACGGGCGACCCGGACAAGTTCCAGGTATCCGGCCGCGGCGAACTGCATCTCTCGATCCTGATCGAAAACATGCGGCGCGAAGGCTACGAGCTGGCCGTATCCCGGCCCGAGGTGATTCTCCAGGAGATCGATGGCGTGCTCTGCGAGCCCTGGGAGCAGCTCACCGTCGACTTCGACGAGGCCTATCAGGGTGCGGTCATGAGCCGCCTGGCCGAGCGCAAGGGCGAACTCCTGACCATGACCCCGGATGGCAATGGTCGATTGCGCATCGAATACCGCATCCCGGCGCGCGGCCTGATCGGCTTTCGCACCGAATACCTGACATGCACGGCCGGGACCGGGCTCATCTACCACGTGTTCGATCGTTACGACCGGCGGATCGCGGCCGAGATCGGCCAGCGCGTCAACGGCGTGCTGGTTTCGATGGTGGCCGGCAAGGCGCTGGCCTATGCGCTCTTCAATCTGCAGGACCGCGGCCGGCTTTTCATCGGCCATGGCGAGCCGGTGTATGAAGGCATGCTCTGCGGCATCCACAGCCGCGGTAATGACCTCGTGGTCAATCCCACCAAGGCCAAACAGCTCACCAATATCCGCGCCGCCGGCACCGACGAAGATCTGCTGCTGACGCCGCCCATCCGGATGTCGCTGGAGCAGGCCCTGGAGTTCATCGATGATGATGAACTCGTGGAGGTCACGCCGCGCAGCATCCGCCTGCGCAAGAAGTTCCTGCTGGAAAGCGACCGGCGGCGGGATGCCCGGCAGCGCGCCTGAGACCGGCTCTGTTATCATTCAAACATGCTTGATAAACAAAGAGTTGGATAAATGGCTGAGTATCGTGCTCCGATTCGGGAGATGTTGTTTGTCATCAACGAGCTGGCAGGACTCTCGCGGCTCACGGCGCTGCCCGGGGGCGGGGACGCCACCCCGGACATGGCCGAAGCGATCCTGGAGCAGGCCGCCGAGCTGGCGACCAGGGTCATCGCGCCGACCAACCAGATCGGTGACCGCAAGGGCACGCGTGTCGAGAACGGCGGCGTGGTGGTCCCCGACGAGTTCAAGGCGATCTATGGCGAGTACCAGGCTGGTGGCTGGTCCAGGCTGACCGCGGCAGAGGAATTCGGCGGGCAGGATCTGCCGTTTCTGTTTGGCGTGGGCATCGACGAGATGTGGTACTCGGCGAACCTCGCGTGGTCGCTGTGTCCGCTGCTGACCGAAGGTGCGGCCCGGGCCATCGAGGCGCACGGCAGCGAGGAATTGCAGCGCATCTATCTGCCGCGAATGACGGCCGGCGAGTGGACCGGCACGATGAATCTCACGGAACCGCAGGCGGGCACCGACCTCGCGGCGCTGCGCACGCAGGCCGTGCCGGCTGGCGATCATTACCAGGTGAGTGGCCAGAAGATCTTCATCACCTGGGGCGACCACGACATGACGGCAAACATCGTGCATCTGGTGCTGGCGCGCCTGCCGGATGCGCCGCCCGGGGTGCGCGGCATTTCCCTGTTCCTGGTGCCGAAGTTCATTCCGGATGCTGCCGGCGAGCCGGGTGAGCGCAATGGAGTCCGCCCGATCTCGGTGGAGCACAAACTGGGAATTCATGGCAGTCCGACGTGCGTGATGGCCTTCGACAAGGCGGTCGGCTATCTGGTGGGTGAGGCCAACAACGGCCTCGCGGCGATGTTCACGATGATGAATCATGCCCGGCTGGGCGTGGGGCTCGAGGGCGTGGCAGTGGCGGAGCGCGCCTATCAGCAGGCGCTCGCCTATGCCCGTGAGCGGGTTCAGGGGCACGTGGCGGGCGAGACCGGACGCGCGCCCATCATCCGGCATGCCGATGTGCGCCGGATGTTGCTGACGATGAAAGCGTATATCGAGGCGATGCGCAGCATCGCCTATGTCACCGCGGCCGATCTGGATCTGGCGCACCGGCATCCGGACGCCGGGGTCCGTGCCAGCCATCAATCACGGGTGGAGCTGATGACGCCGGTGGTCAAGGGCTGGTCCACCGAAATGGGCCAGGTGCTCACCTCGATCGGCCTGCAGGTGCATGGCGGAATGGGCTACGTGGAGGAGACCGGCGCCGCACAGTATCTGCGCGATGCCCGGATCACCACCATTTACGAGGGCACCACCGGCATCCAGGCCAACGATCTCGTCGGCCGGAAGATTCTCCGCGATGGAGGCGAGTCGTTGCAGGAGCTGCTGGCCGAATTGCGGGCATGTGAAGCGGAGCTGCAGGGCGTGACGGAACTGAAGGCAATCAGCAGCAACCTTCAGGAAGGCCGGCAGGCGCTTGAAAAAGCCGGGCAATGGCTGGTTGAACATCATGCCGATCATCCCGCAACGCCGGGCGCGGCCGCCTGGCACATGCTGATGCTGATGGGTACCGTGACGGGCGGCTGGCAGCTGGCGCGCGCGGCGCTGATCGCCCACCGTCACTTGGCGACGGACGTGAGTGGCCCGGAGCGCAGCTTCCTCGAGGCCAAGATCATCACGGCCCGCTTTTACGCCGAACAGTTCCTGCCGCTGGCCACCGCCCATCTGCGCGCCCTGCAGGCGGGGCCGGACATGCTGCTGGCCATCACCGACGAGCAGTTCCAGGCTTGAAAATCCCATTCGATTTGCCGGATTTATTCGCCGGATTTATTTGCCAGATTGATTTGACAGGCTGACATGACAGAAAAGAAGCCCGGGTTCACCACCCGACAGATACACAGCGGGGTAACCCCGGACCCCGTGACGGGCGCCATCCTGACGCCGATCTACCAGACCACCACCTACGTGCAGGAATCGGTGGACCGCTACCTGGAGAAGGGTTACTCCTATTCACGTTCGGCAAATCCGACCGTGCGTGCGCTCGAAAGAAAACTGAGTGACCTCGAGGGCGGTGCCGACACGATCTGCTTCGGCACCGGCATGGCGGCGATCAACGGTCTGTTGCTCACCTGCCTGAGCGGTGGCGACCATGCGATCGTGTCGGATGTCGTCTACGGCGGCACGTACCGGATCGCCACCAAGATCTTTGCGCGTTTTGGCGTCGAGTTTTCCTTTGTGGATACCTCCGATGTGGCCAGCCTGGGCCGGGCCATACGCCCGAACACGAAACTCATCTTCACGGAATCACCAGCCAATCCCACGCTGAAACTCACGGATCTTCAGGCCGTGTCCGACCTCGCGCGGAGCCGCGGCATCCTGCACGCCGTGGACAACACGTTCCTGACGCCGTATTACCAGCGACCGCTGGAGCTGGGGGCGGATCTGGTCGTGCACAGCACCACGAAGTACTTCGATGGCCACAATGCCACGATCGGTGGCGCCGTGATCACCCGCACCGAGGAACAGGCCCGGGCGATCCGTTTCATCATGAACGCCACCGGCATGATCATGTCGCCGCAGGTGGCCTGGCTGACCCTGCAAGGCGCCAAGACACTGTCGGTGCGCATGGACCGGCAGTCGGCCAATGCGCTCGCCATCGCGCATTTTCTGGAGACGCACCCCAGGGTTTCCCGCGTGAACTATCCGGGTCTGGCGACATTTCCCCAGCACGAGCTGGCCAGACGCCAGGCGTCCGGTTTTGGCGCGATGCTCTCGTTTGAGGTCGAGGGTGGGCTGGCGGCGGGCAAACGCCTGATGGATCGCATCAAGTTGTGGACGCTGGCGGAGAATCTCGGTTCGGTGGAGTCCCTGCTCACCCACCCGGCGACCATGACCCATGCAGTCGTGGAACCTGCAGAACGACAGCGGATCGGATTGACGGACGGCCTCGTGCGCCTGTCCGTGGGTCTCGAGGATGCCGACGATCTGATGGCGGCGCTCGGCGACGCACTCGCGGACTGAGGTTCCGCAGCGGCCGGTTGCGTCGTTCATGATGCAGGCCACCTTGAAATCCTGTCCGGCGGCCCTAGATCCCTGTCATGCGCAGCCACGGGTGGCAGCGCGCCATGATCAGGAGATCTGCACATGACACTAGTCAACTGGAGCCCGCTGCGCGAGCTCGACGATCTGTTCAATCAATACGGCCGGCTCATGGGCCGCTCGGCAACGCCATCAGCCGAAGATGGCGCCGGCAAGGTCGTTGAATGGCGGCCGGTGGCCAACATCTCGGAAACCGCCGATGCCTACATCGTCAAGGCCGAACTGCCCGAGGTCGAGAAAAAGGATATCGATGTCTCGGTTCACGAGGGCGTCATCACGATTCGCGGCGAGCGACGTCTGGAGAATACCGGCAAGGACGAAAAGCATCATCGCATCGAGTCGTTTTACGGAACCTTTGCGCGCAGCTTCTCGCTGCCGGCGGATGCAGACGAGTCGAAGATCCAGGCCGAGAGCAAGGATGGCGTATTGACCGTGCGCATTCCGAAGTCGGAAGCGCGCAAACCGCGGGCGATCGACATCCAGATACGCTAGGGATTTGACGAAATCAGCAAAGACGGCCACGAAGCACGTCTGAAGGGTGAGCCGGTGCCGCGTTTTGCGGCACCGCGCTCATTACGCTGCCGGCAACTCCCTGCTGGAAGCAGCCGATGCGGTGGTGGTCCATCAATTCACCCGGCCCGGAACTTTCGTCGTGGCCGATGGTGCTGGTCGCGATCGTACTGCTGCCATCGCCCGCCGCCGCCGCCCCCGGCATCACCGAACCTCGGCCTGCAGTTTCGCCCACGGCACTGCATGCGGGGCCGCTGCGGCTGCAGACGATCTTCGATGCGTTGTCAGGCAGGTTTGTTGCCGATGTCGATGATCAGCGGCATCCGGATGAAATCGATGGCATGGACCTGCAACTCAACAGCATCGTCGCGGACAACACGCCCGGTTTCCGGTTCAGCCTGCGTTCCGATTCGCCGGATGTCTTCCTGAGCTGGCAGTTCGAATTCTAGAGACGCCGGCGGCTCAGAGTCCGAAGCGGGAAAAAAGATCACGCTTGCCGCCGGGCAGTCGGGCGCTGGCAAAGCGCCGCAGCAGCTTGCCGGTGGTCATCCAGGCTATCCGCCTGCCGCTTTCCCGGTTCGCCAGGATCCGGTCAACCAGCCAGGGCGTGGCGGTCTCCACGTAGTCGCACAGGATATTCAGGATCGGCCGGACCTTCTGCCAGTCTTCCTGGCTCATCTGCTGTTGTTCATCCAGCCAGTTGGGCGTGATGAGCAGGCCGGGGCTGATCGTCCCGATGACAATCTCCGGATTGTCATTCTCGGCCACCAGGTATCGCGTGAGCAGCCAGTCGCCCGCCTTGGTGGCGCTGTAAACGCCCATGTGCGGCGTCAGGCGTTTGCCGGCATAGCTGCCACCCAGCATGTTGTACAGATTGCCAAAGCCCTGCCGGCGAAAGCCGGCGATCGCAACCTGTGAACCGAACACGGCCCCTTTCAGGTTGGTATCGACAAGGGTGTGCACCAGATCTTCGGGGAGTTCGTGCACCGCATGTCTTGAAGTGGCCCGACCTGCATTGTTGATCCAGTAATCGACCTGGCCGAAAGTCGCCACTGCGTGGTGCCACAGGGCCTGAACATCCGGCTTCCGGGTGACATCGCAGACCTGGCCCGCGACGCGGCCTCCAGCTCCGGTACCCAGTGTCGCGATGGCCTGGGCTACATCCGCCTGGCGTCGACTCGACACCACGACATCATGACCCCGCTTCAGGAATTCCGTGGCGAGACCATGCCCAATGCCACGGGTACTGCCGGTGATGACCACGGTGGCCATGTCAGCGGGTGCATTCCATCAGGATCCCGTCGAGGAATTCACCCGTGATTCGTTGCCATTCAAGTTTCATCCACGGACTGTAGCGGCCAGGCTCGGTGGCGATCGAACGGGTCAGCTCGGCCGGCGAGATCCATTGCAGGGCCGCGATTTCCCCGGGGTCGGCAACCAGGTCGCCATGCGGGAAGCCGGCAAACACATGGCAGAGTTCATTCTCCGAACCCACCGTGCCGAACGTCGCCTGATACTGGAACTTGTAGAGAAAGCGCAGGCGGCAGGCTACCTGCAGTTCTTCATGCATCCTGCGGCGCGCTGCATCCTCCACCGCTTCGCCGGGTCGGGGATGACTGCAACAGCTGTTCGACCAATAGCCGGGCCAGAGCATTTTGCCCGCCGCCCGCTGCTGGATCAGCACCGCGCCGGCAGCGTTGAAGAGAAACACCGAGAAAGCCCGGTGCAGCTGGCCGGCGCCCAGATGTCCCGCGGTCTTGGCAATGGCGCCAATCTCCCGATCGGCGGCGTCGACCAGGATGAGTTGATCCTCGGCTGGTGCTGCCCGGGTCTGCTGCGTCATGGAGTGCCACCCGCATTCACCCGCAGCGACCGGAAGCCCTGTCGTTCGATGGCCTGCTGAACCTCGGCGGCCACTGCCGCACTGCTGCACAGGGCCAGCATCGCACCGCCACCCCCGCCACCCGTCAGTTTGGCACCGGCCGCACCGGCGTCCCGCGCCACATTGATCAGCCGCTCCAGCTCGGGGGTGGACACCTGCAGGGCATTGAGCAGCCCCTGATTGATGTTCATCAGGTCGCCGAGGGTGGTGACATCGCCTTCCTGGATTGCCGAGACGGCTTGCAGCACGAGGGCATCGATGTCGTCAAAGATCTTTTCATACAGCCGCGGGTTGCGCGTGCGCGCCGCACTGACGCTGGCGACCGTGCGTGCCGTGAGACCCTCGCGACTGGTCATGCCCACCACGATCGAAAGCGGCGTCGGGATGTTCAGCAATTCAACCAGTGGTGGCGCGCCACGCCGGAAAACCAGTGGTCGGCCATAAGTCGCCATGGTGTTGTCGATGCCGCTTGGCTGGCCGTGGGCGGTCTGTTCCGACAGGAACGCCAGTTCATTGACTTCGGCATCGCTCAGGCCCAGCCGGAAATGCAGATCCAGTGCCCGCACGATCGCCACTGCCAGGGCGGCCGAGCCGCCGAGCCCCCTGCCGCGCGGCACGTCCGGGAATACTTCGATGCGAATGGCCCGGTCCGTCAGCCCGAGGCGATCGAGAATGGCGCCTGCCGACCGCTCGAAGGAACGGCGCTGTTCATAGGGCTTGGCCAGCTGATACTCGACGCCCCAGCGGGGAATCAGCAATTCGACACCGCGGTTGCCATCGGCCACGAGGGCCCGGATGGTCAGCGGCACCGGGCAGGCCAGCGCATGCCGACCATGCACGACCGCGTGCTCGCCGAGCAGGATGATCTTGCCGTAACCCACACCTTCGTCGACCGTCTTGCTGGTCGTCTGCGGGCGGGTGATCCCCGCTGGCGAGGCGACGCCCAGCCGCAGTTCCTCGAGAATCTGCTGGGCCCGCCAGACCTTGATCTCGCCGCTCTGGATGACGCGTTCGAGAACGACATTGAACAGCTCGGCGGGTGTTCCTGCGGCCTTGACGACGCTGCGGGCATGCAGGGTCATGTGGCCGGCCTGGATGCCGTCCGTCGCCAGCGCCCGCAGCGCCGCGAAATTCTGCGCCAGGCCCACCGCCGCCATGACTTCGGCCAGTTCGGTGGCGGATTCGACGGCCATCAGCCGCAGGTTCATGGCCACGCCGGGGTTGGTTTCCAGCGGGCCCCCGACGATGCCGACTTTCATCGGCATCTCGATCCGGCCCCGCAGATTGCCGGCGTCGTCGGCCCACCACTCGGTGAGCGAGTCGTAGCGGCCATGTCTGGCCGCATAGGCATGGGCGCCCGCTTCGATGGCGCGCCAGTCATTGCCGGTGGCGAGTGCCACCGCATCGTCCCCGTTCATGTTGCCCTTGTTTTGGGTCGTGGTGCGGTAGGGATCCGCGTGGGCGAAGTCGGCCGCGATGATCACGCCATCCCGGACACGATCACCGGCATAGCCCTTGCCGGCAAGACTCGCCACCGGCAGGCAGACTTCGGCCCGGGCCAGCGCGCGATCCGCCAGGTTGGACAGGATGCGCAGGAACACCTTGCCGTCGGTGAGCTGCTCGATCAGGGAGGCGACGCCTTCGCACATCCCGTTCACTAGGTTGGCGCCCATGGCATCGCGGGTATCCACTAGCAGATGCACCACCAGCATCTCGCCCGGCAGGGAGCGCAGCGGGAAGGAGTGGACTTCGAGATCCACGGCGCCGCCGCCGCGGGCCACCATGCGCGGATGAAAGCTGTTGGCCAGATCCAGCAGGGCACGCTTGTGTTCGAGAACGGCGGCGCGGGCCCGGGGCAGGTCGGGGCATTCCAGGACCTGGATCTGGCCGATCAGGATCGGCGGCGTGGAACTGGTGGTGAACCCGCCCGATTCCCGGGCCAGCTTGGCCGTGGCGCTGATGGCGGCGACGATCGACGGTTCTTCGACCGCCATCGGCACCACATACTCCTTGCCATTGATCAGGAAGTTCAGGCCCAGGCCCACCGGCATGCCGAGAACGCCGATGACGTTCTCGATCATCTTGTCGGCAGCCTGCAGGTCCAGCGTGGTTTGTCCGGCCGAGAGCTGGTTGAAATCGCTGTCGCTCAGCAGGCCACGGTCCCTGACGGCCCGCACCCGCTCGGCGACCGTCATCTTGTAGAACTGTGGAATTCGGGATCGGGTCAACGGCGGCTCCTGCAATCCATTTGGCTATGTGGGTTGATGTTGTGACTCACCTGCTGCGACGGCAACCGGCAGCAGATCCTGTGCTTCGAGGCCGGCGAACCGTAGCAGCAATGCGCAAATGCCGCCACGGCTGTAGGATATCCGAACCATGGACATGCCCTGGATTCGAGAGTACTCACCCGGTGTGCCAGCCACCATCGAGCTGGATCCCGATGAGTCCGTGCTGGATGTCTTCGACCGGGCCGTCGCCCGGTACGCCGACCGACCGGCATTCAGCAACCTGGGCCGGACCATCACGTTTCGGGAGCTGGACGACCTGAGCCGAAGATTCGCCGCCTGGCTGCATGCGCTGCCGGGGGTCGAGCCGGGCGACCGGGTGGCAATCATGCTGCCCAATCTACTCCAGTATCCGGTGGCGCTGCTCGGCGCCTGGCGCGCCGGTCTGGTCGTGGTCAACGTCAACCCGATGTATACCGCCCCGGAGCTCGAGCATCAGCTCAACGATTCCGGCGCCAAGGTGTTGCTGGTGTTCGCTCAGAGCGCCGGCACCTACGCGGAAGTCCGTTCCCGGGTCGGCGTGCGTCACGTTCTGGTCACCGGCGCCGGCGACATGCTGGGCTTCCCGCGCGGCCCGATCGTGAATTTCGTGATCCGCTTTGTCCGGCACAAGCCGGCCCGGCATGTACCGGGCGCCCTCGGCTGGTCGGCCATCACGGCATGCGCACCCCTTGCCGGCATACCGTCACCACCGAAGGGGCATGACCTCGCCTGTCTGCAGTACACCGGCGGGACCACCGGACGCTCGCGCGGCGCCATGCTCACGCACGGCAACCTGGTGGCCAATATCCATCAGGTCAACACCTGGTTTGCGGCCAAGACCGCTCCCGGCGAGGAGATCATGGTGGCGCCACTGCCGCTCTACCATATCTTTGCCTTGACCTGTAATTGCCTGTGTTATCTCGACGTGGGCGGCCACAATATCCTGATCACCGACCCGCGCGATCTCAAGGCCTTCGTGGCTGAAATCCGCCGCTGGAAGTTCACCGCGATCACCGGCGTCAATACGCTCTATCAAGCCCTGACTGATTATCCCGGCATCCACGGCGTGGACTTCTCCGCACTCAAGCTCGCGTCGGCCGGCGGCATGTCCGTGATGCCGGCAACCGCCCGGGCATGGAAGAAGCTGACGGGCGTCATGATTCACGAGGGTTATGGCCTGTCGGAAACCTCGCCGGTGGTGACGACGAACCCCGTCACGCAGGCCGACTACAACGGCAGCATCGGTCTGCCGATGCCGAACACGCTGATCTCGTTGCGGGACGAGGACCGGGAAGTGTCGGTCGGGGAGGCTGGCGAAATCTGCGTGCGGGGTCCGCAGGTCATGCGTGGCTACTGGAATGACGAGGCGGGCACGGCCCATGCGATGACCCACGATGGCTATCTCCGCACCGGCGACATCGCCGTGATGGATGAGCATGGCTACTTCCGCATCGTGGACCGCAAGAAGGACATGATCGATGTGTCCGGCCTCAAGGTGTATCCCAACGAGATCGAGGCGGCCATCACCAATCATCCGGCCGTGGTCGAGGCCGCCTGCATCGGCGTGCCGGATGACCGCACCGGGGAGGCCGTCAAGCTGTACCTGGTGTTGAAGCACGGCCCGACCCTGAGTCTCGAAGAAGTCCGGAGCTATCTGCGGGAATCCCTTGCGGCCTACAAGATTCCCCGGCAACTGGAACTCCGCGAGTCCCTGCCGAAGTCGAATGTCGGCAAGATCCTGCGACGGAAACTGCGCGAGCCGGCATCGGCCTGACGGGGAGCCTTATCGGGCTTCTTGCGGTGACTTTGGCGCGAGAGCGGTTGCTGCGGCTGACCAGTGATCGGCATGTGTCCAGCAGGCGACGAAACCCGACTCCTCGGTCGCCGCCAGACGCTCGTGCAGGGCCAGCCGGGCGCCGAGGGCGAGGGTCTTGTATGCCTGCAGAACCTGTACCGGACGCTGGAGCAAGGGGGCAATGAAGCGGGCGACGCAGGCGGCCAGGGATTCGTTGTCGGCACGGATTTTCTGCACCAGACCAAGCTCCAGCGCCTCGACAGCCGGTATGCGCCGGGCCTCGAGCAGCAGCGCCAGGCTGCGGGCCGGACCCAGGATCGCCAGCAGATCGATGCCGCCACCCCAGGCTGTGGTCACATTCAATTGCGCCTGCAGAAAGCCGAGCTCCGCGTGTGGCGCCGCGATGCGCAGATCGCAGGCCATGGCCAGTTCCGCGCCGCCGCCCAGCGCGAGCCCATTCAAGGCCGCAATCACCGGCACCGGAAACTGCCGCACCTGGTCCAGCGCGGACCGCACCCGACGCGACATGGCGAGCGTGTCGGCAGTGCTCCTGATGGTGTCGAGTTCCTTCAGGTCTCCGCCGGCGGCAAAGCAGCGCTCACCCGCGCCCGTGAGCACCACGCATTTCAGGTCGGGCTGGCCCGCCTGCTGCGCCAAGACACCGGCAAGCTCATCGAGCAGGGCCAGGGACAGCGCGTTGCGCTGTTCCGGCCGATTGATGGTGATCCGCAGGCAGTGGTCGTGCTGCTCGACCAGTAAAAGAGCCTGGTTCAAAAATACAACCGCATGACGCATTCGGCAACGCACGCCGGGCGGTCCTTGCCTTCGATCTCGACCGAATACTCCTCGATCAGTTCGATGGTGTCCTTGACCTCGGTGGCGGCGAGCAGCTTGCAATGGGCGCGAATCCGGCTGCCCACCATGACGGCATTCGGAAAGCGCAGTTTGTTGATGCCGTAGTTGATGATCTGCTTCACCCCCGGGGCGAGCGGTTTGCCGGCGTCGACCAGCCCCCGCAGGGCGGGGTACAGGGACAGCGTGAGATAGCCGTGCGCGATGGTCCGGCCGTAGGGTGAATCCCGGGCCGCCCGTTCGGGGTCGACATGGATCCACTGCCGGTCCCGGGTGGCGTTCGCGAACGCATCGATCATCGACTGGTCGACCGTCAGCCATTCGCTGGTATGCACTTCCTCGCCTACCCGCGGCTGCAGAAACTTGAGCGCATTGGCCAGCGGATTCGTTGTGGATTCTTTTGATGAGGCCATCGTCATGGGTCTCCGTAGGTGATGGGGGGAGCTGGTGGCACACCCTGTCGCGCAGCAATGATGCTACCAGACCGTGAGCGATATACTGGCGAACAAATACACCGCATGGAACTCCCATGACCAGACAGAGCCCACCAACGACCGCCTCGCGGGAGCTGAGCAGCAAGCGCTGCAAGCCGTGTGAGGGGGGTGTGCCGCCACTGGCCGCAGAGGCCGTTAACCAGCTGCGCGAGGCGCTGGATGCCAGCTGGGAGCTGTCGGTCGATGGCAAATGGCTCAGCCGGCAGTTCAGGTTCCCCGGCTTCGGACGCACCATGGGCTTCGTCAACGCCGTGGCCTGGATTGCCGAGTCCGAAGGGCATCACCCTGATCTGGAGGTGGGCTATGGCCGGTGTGTAGTCAAGTGGTCCACCCATGCCGTCGGTGGGCTGACCGAGAACGACTTCATCTGCGCCGCCAAGGTTGACCTGCTCGTCGACTGATTCCGGTTGGCGTTTCCGGATGGTGACGCTACAGTGGCGCCATCAACAGAAGATCTGCCATCAAGGCTGATGTCCCAAGGTAAAACTGAAGGAGTTTTCATGCACTCGTCCTCCTCATCATGGTGTCGGCATCCAGTGGCCGGCATGCTCCTTGCCTTGATTGGCATGGTATGCGGCACGGCCACGCTCGCTGCTGCGCCGGATCTTTCCACCCCCGAAGGCCAGCTTCAGGCAATGCGCAGGATCCAGTGTGCCCAGACGGACGGCAAGCCCGTCACGTACTACTGGCACGGCGTGGCCTACAGCCGTGTGCCCGGAGAACCTGACCGCCTGCTGTTCAAGGTGGAGGGCATGAATGTCCGGCAGTGCGGGCCGCTGGCCAATGCCGCCAACAAGGCCGAGTTCCGGCTGGTCAGCCGGGAGATTCTTTTGTACGAGGATCCGGTCACCGGCGAGGTGCTGCGTACCTGGACCAATCCCTGGACGGGCAAGACGCTGAACGTCATCCAGGTGGCGAATGATCCGGTGAATGGCAACTACACCCTGCTCGGCCGCGATGGCAGGCCCAACAAGCCGGCCGTTGAAGTGCTTGGCAATCAGTGGTGGGTCAGCCTGGCGATACCGTTGTTCTATCCCAATCCGCTGGGGGGCGATTACCAGCAATATGTTGGCGGCACCTACCATGCAACGGAGCTGTTCAATTTCTTTGGATCAGCCGACAACCTTCGCCATGCCAAAACAGACAGTGCGGATGTGGCCGTGGGCTGGGAGCGGCTTTCCAGCTGGCTGCCATGGATGGAAATGGGCGATCGCGCCGGCATGATTTATTTCCAGACGGCGGGTCGCAAGCTCGACAAATGGGACGACATGTCGGCGACGATGAAGGCGGAAATCGAGAAGAACCATCCGGCCTACCGCAATCCGCCGCCGCTTGATGACCAGCGCCGCAACGAGACCAGCTGGACTTACTTCAAGAAGATCATCGATGCGCAAAAGCCGGCGGCTGCAAAGTAGCACCGGTCACCGGCAAGCCTGGAACGAAACCATGACGACGCCTTCCGTTCGCCATCTTCCGGTACGCAATCCACGTACCGGCGAGATGGATCACGAGATCACGGCGGCCGATGCCGGCTAGTTGGCCCGGCTCGCCGCGCGGCTGCGGGCCGGCCTGGTTCATTGGGCTGCCGTCGGGGTCGGGCGGCGTCTCGAGGTGCTCAAGACGTGGTCAGCGCATTTGCTGGACACGGCCGAGCCGCTGATCGCGGCTCTCGCCGCCGATACGGGCCGGCATCTGCTGGCGCGCAGTGAAGTGCGCGCAGTGGCCGGCATGATTGCCGGCAATGCGGTCCTGGCTGGCCATGTTCTGGAGCCGGCCGGGAAGCCCGGCACCGAGCGCGCGTCCCTGCCCGCCGGCATCGGCATCCAGACCCAGCTCATTCCCTACGGTCTTGTGGGTGTGATCAGCCCGTGGAATTTTCCGCTGCTGCTGTCGATGCTGGATACCATTTCGGCACTGGTCGCCGGCTGCGCCGTGCTCGTCAAGCCGAGTGAAGTGACCCCGCGCTTCGTGGCGCCCCTGATGGCAAGCATCGAGAAATTCCCCGAGCTGGCCGCCGTACTGGCCTTCGTAACCGGGGATGGCCAAACCGGTGCCGCCCTCATCGATCAGGTCGATGCAGTCTGTTTCACCGGCAGCGTGCCGACCGGTCGCAAGGTTGGCGAAGCCTGTGCCGCACGGTTCATTCCGGCGTTTCTGGAACTGGGCGGGAAGGATCCCGTGATCGTGCTGGATTCAGCCGATCCGGATCGTGCTGCAGCCATTGTTCTCCGGGCATCCGTGCAGGCCACGGGGCAGGCGTGCCAGTCACTGGAGCGCGTCTATGTCGATGAACGCATTGCCCCGGCATTCATTGACAGCCTGGTACGCCGGGCCGAAGCCGTGGAGCTGAACTTTCCCGACAGCCATCGGGGCCAGGTCGGGCCGCTGATCTTCGAGCGTCAGGCGGCCGTCATTGCCGGGCAGCTCGAAGACGCCGTGGCGAAAGGTGCACGGGTTCTGTCGGGCGGCCAGATCGAACGGCATGGTGGCGGCCTGTGGCTGCGGCCGACCGTTGTCACCGATGTCAACCATGGCATGACCCTGTTGACCGAGGAGACCTTCGGTCCGGTCATGCCGGTCATCGTGTTTGGTGACATCGAGGAAGGCGTGCGCCTGGCCAACGACTCCATCTATGGCCTGTCCGCCGCCGTGCTGGGCGAGGAGACTGCGGCGCTGGCCGTGGCCCGCCGACTGAATGTCGGGGCTGTCAGCATCAATGACGGCGGCCTGACCACCGAGGTATTCGACGCCGAGAAGAACGCCTTCAATCTGTCCGGACTGGGGGCGTCCCGCATGGGTGCGTCGGGACTGCTGCGCTTTCTGCGTCGCAAGGCGCTGCTGATCCAGCACGGCCATGCCAGGGATATCAGTACCCTGGAAGAGGCGCAGGAAGCGCGACCGTAGCCGTTGGCTGGATAGCCACGGCTACGGAGGGCTCCCGGTCGTCTTACCCGACCCTCAGGCTGATCCGCCGGCGCAGCCCACCTAGCGTGGCAAAGGCCGACACCAGCAGGATGATCGCCGGCGGCACCGGAATCACGGCTGCCGTGGCGTAGTTGCCGAGGGCGGCATGCGCTGCGGCGGTCGGATGAATGCCATCCCAGAAGAGGAATTCGCCGGGGTTGGCGCACACCGTGCCGGAGCCGCCCACGCCGGTCGGACCGGTGAAGCAGCGATTGCTCGTATCGGTCAGCCCATACAGGCTGGGGTTGGCGATGACGTTGTTCAGGAAGGTGTAGACATCCAGATCGATGATGTTCACGCCGAGCGAGGTCCGCAGGCCGGCGGTTGCGGTGGCGAGCTGGGTGTTGAAGGTCGTGGACAGGTAGGTGGCGCCGGCCACAACCGCCGGGCCGCCAGCCTGTGCTTCCGGAGTGAGGCCGATGTCCGGGAGATTCGGCACGAGAAAGTTCGTGGCCCCGGCAGCGGCCAGTGTCGTGATGATGTTGCTGATGTTGGGCACCGAATAGGTGAGGACCGACGGATCGCCCGTGCGGACATCATTGCCACCACCCCAGACCACATAGAGTGCGTTCGGATCCGCGACACCGCCGACGCCGGGCAGGAAGTAGCTGCTGACCTGTTGCGTCAGTGTGGGCACGGAAGACGTGAACGGCGCCCCGGTTGCTGCCCCGCCGAAGGCATAGTTGGTGCCGCCGGCAAGTGCGGCAGAGGCACTCAGGCCGAGGTTGGTCGCCAGGGTTTCCACCCACACCGGACCGTTGGAAAAGCGGCCGGTGGCGTAGGGCGGAAATGGTACGCCGCCAGTCACGATATTGACGTTACCCGTGTCGGACAGGCTGTCGCCGAACACGTACATGGTGGAGTAGGCCGAGGCCTGGGCTGAAGCAAGCGCCAGGAAAAGAGCGACAACAAAGGCAGTGCTGCGTGAACCACGAGCGGCGATGCGCCCGAAAAATTGCGGAATCATGCTGATAACCCCCACTGATTGTGAAGTTTTGTACTTATCGATGGAGCACGGCCCGAGTATAGGCACAGCGTCGAATTCTGTACAAACTTTAATCAGCCGGGGGCTGGTTTGACATAAGAGCGGCGAACTAGAACATCGAGTTGTCGTCGATGTTCCCTGGATCAGGATTGGCCGCCCGGCTCGGAATGAAGTCACCGGTGATCATCTGGTCGTAGGACATGCCGGGGCCCACCATCGGGTAGACACAGGCGTTGGGGTCGATGATGACTTCCAGAAAGGCCGGCCCCGGAAAGTTGATGAACTCCTTCACGACCTCCGGCACTGCCGCCTTCTGGTCGAGTCGCACGGCATATTCGAAGCCGTCAGCCTGTGCCGCCTTGATGAAATCCTTGCGATGCAGGGACTTGTCGGTGGCGGACAGGCGCCCCTGATAGTAGAGATTCTGCCACTGCCGGACCATGCCGTCCCCGAAGTTGTTGAGGACGACGATCTTCACGGGAAGCTGATAGGTGGTCACGGTTTCCAGTTCGCCGATGTTCATGCGGATGCTGGCATCGCCGTCGACGTCGATCACCAACCGGCCGGGATTGGCGAACTGGGCGCCAATGGCTGCCGGCAGGCCGAAGCCCATCGTGCCCTTGCTGCCGGAGGTGAGCCAGAGCCGGGGCTTTCGGAAATCGAAATACTGCGCCGCCCACATCTGGTGCTGGCCCACGCCGGTGGTGATGATGGCGTCACCCCGCGTGAGCCGGTTGATTTCCTCGATGACATAGTTCGGCTGGATCAGCGGGCTCTCGCGATCGTAGTTCATCGCATAGACGCGCTTCAGCTCGGCCAGCTCACGATGCCAGGTGCTGAAGTCGGTATGGATCCGCTGTCGATCGGCCCAGGCCACGAGTTGACGCAGGTCGCGGTCGAGCATGCCGACATTCTGCCAGTCCACCGCCTTGACCTTGCCCACTTCACAGGGGTCAACGTCGAAATGAGCGATCTTCCGGGCATGTGGCGCGAATTTGTCCGGAATCGCCGCCACGCGATCATCGAAGCGGGCGCCGATGGCGATCAGGAAGTCGCAATCCTCCACGGCGTAATTGGCGGCTGGAGTACCGTGCATGCCGAGCATTTTCAACGACAGGTCGTCGGTCGTGTCACAGACGCCGATACCCATCAGGGTGGTGGTCACCGGAATGCCAAACCGACTGGAGAATTGTCGCAGCGCATCCGAGGCATTGGCGCCGATCACGCCACCGCCGGCATAGATCAGCGGGCGGCTGGACTCGCGCAGCATGTCGAAGAAATCCCTGGCGGCGCCGGCCGAGATGTCGCTCGCCACCAATGCCGCCACCCGCTGGCGGTAGGCATCGATCGGCAGCAGGCCGGTGCCCTGGAATTCACACACCCAGTTCTGCACATCCTTCGGGATGGCGATGACCACCGGCCCCGGGCGACCGGGCGCCGCGATTTCAAAAGCCGTGCGGATGGTGGCTTCCAGCCGCTGTGGATTGGTGACCAGGAACACATGCTTGGCCACCGAACTCATGATGGCCGAGACCGGCGCCTCCTGGAAGGCGTCCGTACCGATCACGCCGGTCGGCACCTGGCCGCAGATCACCACGATCGGGACGGAATCCGCCATGGAATCGCGCACCGGAGTCACGGTGTTGGTTGCGCCGGGCCCGGAGGTCACGAGGCAGACACCGACACGACCGCTGGCGCGGGCATAGCCGGCAGCCATGAATCCGGCGCCTTGCTCGTTGGCTGGAACGATCAATGGAATCGGGGCGTCGCCCGCCTCGTTCTGGTGCTCGTGGTTGTAGCGAAACACGGCATCGTAGGTTGGCAGGATGGCGCCGCCGCTGTAGCCGAAGATCGTCTGCACGCCCTGATCGACCAGGACCTGGACGATGATCTCCGCGCCGGTCATGCGCTTGCCGGCCAGTGGGTGGGGAGGGGACTGGACTGTCTGGGCTCTGGGAGTCATGGCTTCGCGTCGATTCTGCAAATCACACTGGAGTGATCCGAGTTTCGACCAACTACTCCCGCATTGCAATAGAGTCCCAACTCGGCGAGTATTTACGATCCGCCGAATCACCGACATTGTCAAAAAAGTCCTGACTGCCATGCGTCACATCATTTCCATCCTGCTGCAGAACGAAGCCGGGGCACTGGCCCGGGTCTCCGCCATGTTTTCCAGCCGCGGTTACAACATCGAGTCTCTCAATGTGGCGCCCACGGACGACGCCCAGGTATCGCGATTGACCCTGGTCACCATCGGCTCGGATCACGTGATGGCCCAGATCAACAAGCAACTGCTGAAGCTGGTCGACGTGGTCAAGACCAACGACATGACCCTGGGCGACCACATCGAGCGGGAGTTGCTGCTCCTCAAGGTTCACCTGAACGACAACAACCGGCAGCGCGTCAACGAGCTCATCCGGCAGGAGGGGGCCCGGGTGCTCCACGATGCCGACGCAGGTTTCACCATTGAACTCACCGGGGCCGCCAGTCGCATCGATCAGTTCATCAACCGCGTGGCCGCCCACGCGGAAGTCGTCCGTGTCGTTCGCAGCGGTCCGTTGGCCGTCACGCGTGGCACGCCCGTACCTGTCGTCACGTCCTGAGCGGTCGCCATGACGGCGTCCCTCCAGTCTGCATCCCGACTGGTTCTGAAGATCGGTTCGTCGCTGCTGGTTGACACCGGCTCGGGCAAGCTCAATCGGCCATGGCTCGAGTCGGTTGCCGATGAACTGGCCCGGTTCAAGCAACGTGGCCAACAGGTGCTGGTGGTCTCTTCAGGCGCCATTGCGCTGGGCCGCCGGTACCTGGGCTTGTCAAAGGACCAGCGTCGGCTGGAGGAAGCCCAGGCGGCGGCCGCTGCCGGCCAGATCCTGCTGGCCCACGCCTGGCAGGGCTTGCTCGATGCCCGCGGCATCCGCTGTGCGCAGATCCTGTTGACCCCGGACG
Organism: uncultured Chromatiaceae bacterium; assembly: GCA_964384525.1. Classification (GTDB taxonomy): domain Bacteria; phylum Pseudomonadota; class Gammaproteobacteria; order Steroidobacterales; genus SHZI01. Next base: position 25,565 of record CAYLKO010000016.1, on the reverse strand, counting down.
ATACCGAGAACCGGCGCCGCTATCTGAATGCCCGCAACACGCTGGAAACCCTGCTGCAACTGGGTGTCGTTCCGGTGATCAATGAAAACGACACCGTCACGACCCAGGAAATCCGCTACGGCGACAACGACCGGCTCGGGGCCCGTGTGGCTGAAATGACCAGTGCCGATATCCTGGTGTTGCTGTCGGATGTCGATGGCCTGTACGACGCCGACCCGACCCACAATCCGGATGCCCGCCTGATCCCCGAAGTGCGCGAACTGACGCCGGCCATCGAGGCGCTGGCAGCAGCTTCCGCCACGGAATTCGGTTCCGGCGGCATGGTGACCAAGCTGATGGCGGCACGCATCTGCATGGGGGCGGGCTGCACCACGGTGATTGCCAGCGGCAAACGGCTGTCACCGCTCAAGGCCATCGAAGACGGGGCGCCCTGCACGTGGTTCCGGCCAAACCGCACGCCACGCCAGGCGCGCAAGCAATGGATCGCCGGGTCGCTGGTGCCCCGGGGCGTCATCCGGGTGGATGAAGGCGCCGAACGGGCGCTGCGCGGCGGTAGCAGCCTGCTGCCCGTGGGCATCGTCGAGGTGATCGGCAACTTTCACGCCGGTGACGCGGTCACGATCCACAACCGGGCAGGTCGGGATCTCGGCCGGGGCCTGGTGGCGTACTCGAGCAACGAGGCGCGACGCATCTGCGGGCGCCACAGTGAGGAGTTGCCTGCCTTGCTCGGGTACAGTGGCCGGGACGAATTGATACACCGTGACAACCTGGCCCTGCTGGATGGTTCCTCATGAATGCTGCAACCCCTGACCTGCCGGCGGTGATGACCCGTCTGGGAATCCAGGCGCGCGAGGCGGCGCGGGAGCTGGCGCGGGCGAGCTCCGCGCAGAAGACGCAGGCGCTGGGCGGTGCGGCTGCAGCGATCCGCAGCCGGGCGGCCGACATCCTCGCAGCCAATGCCCGCGATATGGTGGCCGCCCGCGAGCGGCAATTGACGGGTGCGCTGCTGGATCGGCTGCTGCTGGATCCGAAGCGCGTGGAGGCCATGGCCCGCGGCATCGAAGACATCGCCGCCCTGCCGGACCCGGTGGGCGACGTGATGGCGGAATGGACCCGGCCGAATGGCTTGCGGATCCAGCGCGTCCGGGTGCCGCTGGGTGTCATCGGCATCATCTACGAGAGCCGGCCCAACGTGACGGCCGACGCCGGCGCCCTGTGCCTGAAGTCCGGCAATGCCGTGATCCTGCGTGGTGGTTCGGAAAGCCATGAGTCCAGCCGGGCCATTCATGCGGCACTGGTGGCCGGGCTCAAGGCGGGTGGACTGCCGGAGACGGCCATCCAGATGGTGCCGACGAAAAGCCGCGACGCGGTGGGTTATCTGCTCGGCCACATGCAGCCGTATCTCGATGTCGTGGTGCCGCGTGGGGGCAGGAATCTGATCGCCCGCGTCCAGGCAGATGCCCGGGTGCCGGTGATCGGCCACCTGGAGGGTTTGTGTCACGTGTATGTGCATCATTCGGCTGATGTGGGCATGGCCTGCGAGGTCGTGCTCAACGCGAAGCTGCGCCGTCCCGGGGTGTGTGGTGCGGCCGAGACGCTGCTGATCGACCGGCGGTGCCTGGCGTCCCACTGGGCCCGCATTGCGGACGCCCTGATCACGGCCGGCTGCGAGCTGCGGGGGGATGCCGAACTGTGCGCCCGCGATCCACGCCTCAAGCCGGCCACGGAAGAGGATTGGCGGACCGAGTATCTGGACGCCATCCTGTCTTGCCGGGTGGTCGATGGGGTGGATGAAGCCATTGCACACATCGTCACCTATGGCTCGGGGCATACGGAGTCGATCGTCGCCAGTGATGCTGCAGCGGTGGAGAAGTTCCTGCACGAACTCGACAGCGCCATCCTGCTGCACAACGCCTCCACCCAGTTTGCCGATGGCGGTGAATTCGGCATGGGCGCCGAAATCGGCATCGCCACCGGGCGGATACATGCACGGGGGCCGGTGGGCGCCGAGCAGCTCACGAGCTACAAGTACCTCGTGCACGGCAGCGGCCAAATCCGCCCGTAGTGGCCGCCCCTCCTGATTTCGACCTGATCGTCATTGGTGGCGGCATCAACGGCGCCGGCATCGCCCGCGATGCGGCCTTGCGCGGGCTGCGCACCTGTCTGCTGGAGCAGGGTGACCTCTGCAACAGCACGACGCGCTGGTCGAGCCGGCTGATTCACGGCGGCCTGCGCTATCTCGAATTCGGGGAGCTCGGGCTGGTCCACGAATCGCTCCAGGAACGGGAGACCTTGTTGCGCACTGCGCCGCATCTCGTCCGGCCGCTCGCCCTGCTGATCCCGATTTACGAGGGTGCGCGCCGTGGCATGAATACGGTGGACTTCGGCCTCCATGTGTATGACCTGTTGGCGATCGGCCGGTCCTTGCCCGGGCACCGGCGCTTGTCCCGCGACGAAGCCCTGCAGCAGGCGCCGGGCCTGGCTGCTGCTGGACTCGAGGGGGCCGCCCTCTACTACGACGGCCAGGTGCGCTACGTCGAACGTCTCGTCGTCGAGAATGCCATTGCCGCGGCGGCAGCCGGCGCCGTGATCGAAACCCATGCGCGGGTCGGGAAGATTCTGCTCGAGCAGAACCGGGTTGCCGGTGTGGAGGTCGTGCACGCGGCAACGGGTGAGCGTTCGATCCGGCGGGCACGCACCATAGTCAACGCGGCAGGGCCGTGGGTGGATCGGGTGCTGGCGGGCGCCGGGTGGCCGCTGCCCCGATTTCTCGGGCCGACCAAGGGCACGCATATCGTGGTGCGGCCGTTTGCCGGTCTCGCCAGTACCGCCTGCTATGCGGAAGCCCGGTCGGATGGTCGTCCGTTTTTCATCCTGCCGTGGAATGAGCTCGTGCTGATCGGCACCACCGATACGCGTTGCGACGATGATCCGGCGGAGGTGCGGCCAACCGGGCCGGAGCTTGATTACCTGCTCGACGAAACCCGGCATCTCTTTCCCGACTGCGGGCTCACGCGCGAGTCGATCCTGTATGCCTACAGCGGGCTGCGTCCCCTGCCGCGCGAAGGTTTGAAGCGGACAGCCTCCATCACGCGCCGCCACATGATCCGTCGTCACGGACGTTCCGCCCGCGGGCTCTACTCGGTGATCGGTGGCAAGATCACGACCTATCGCAATCTGGCCGAACAGGTTGTGGATCAGCTGACGCCCCGTCTGCAACGGATTCTCGATCACACCTTCGGCGCCAGCAGCACGGCGGATCTGCCGCTGCCGGGCGGAGTCAGCTCACGCGAGCAGGTTCTGCAGGAGCGTGCCGGCTTCCGTGCCGTGCCTGCCGGCAGCCACGGTCATCTGTATGAGGTCTACGGCAGCCGCGCGCTGCAGGTCGCGGCCATGACCCGGGACCGGCCCGAGCTCGGTGAGGTCATCTGCACGGCAAGCGGCGCCATCGCCGCCGAGCTCCTCTTTGTGGTGCGCGAGGAATTTGCCGTGAATCTGGGTGATATCCTGCTGCGGCGGACCATGATCGGCCTCGGGCCTGATCTGGGCCGCGCTGCGCTGCCTGCCGTGCTCCGGATTGCCCGGCGTGACCTGGGTTGGAGTGTGGATCGGTGCCAACGTGAGGAAGTCGCTTATCTGACGGAGATTGCGCCTTTACTCTTGCCTTGACAGTTGCCGACGCACAGCATCGCGGTTCGCCAGGAGGCCATTTGCGCAGGACGCGGTTTCCAACCAACGCCATTGCCATCATGGTCCTGCCGACGCTGGTGCTGTGGGCGGTGTCGCTGTACGCCGTTGAGGCGGGTCCGCCGGTTCCGGAACCAGTGCCACCGGCCCGCGAGCATTGCGACAAACCCGGCTCCGACACCAACGCATGGATCGATCGGATGCAGCGCGGCGTCTATATCACGGTGTGCAGCAGTGCCGGCTGGTTCGACGGGCTGTTCGGCAATCCACGCTACGATCAGGATTCGGACGAGACCTTTGGCCGCCTTGGGCTCCTCGAAACCTACGATCGGCGTGACCAGCTGGATACCCGGGTGCGGTTGCGCGCCCGTTTCGCGCTGCCGAACCTGGAAAACCGGTTTCGCGTGACGCTGGGGCGTGGCGATGCCCAGGACCTGGTGGAGGAACGGCCCGCCAATACCGAGAATCCGCTGCCACCCAAGTTCGAGTCGGTGAACGATGAGGCCTGGTTGCTGGGGCTGGGCTACTCGAAGCAGAGCGGGCTGGAGAATGGCTTTGATTTCGGCATCGGTGTGCGCCTGCGCACGCCAATTGACCCGTATGTAAAGGGCACCTATCGCCACAACATCATTTTCAATGCCGATACCATGCTCCGCCTTCGGGAAACGCCCTTCTGGCGGGACAGCCGCGGCTTCGGCACGACCACCCAGGCGACGCTCGATCATCTCCTCACCGAGTCGCTGCTGTTCCGCTGGAACAATACGGCGACCATTGCCGAAGACACCAAGGGCTTCGAGTGGGGTTCCAACTTCAACCTGTACCAGAGCCTCAGCCGGCGCCGGGCCATCAGTTACACGGCGTTGCTGGTCGGTGAAACCCGTGCCGATGTTGGGCTGCAGAACTACGGCTTTGAAACCGAGTATCGGCAGAACATCTACAGAAAGTGGCTTTTCATGAGTTTGTCGGCCAGCGTGACCTGGCCCAGGGAAACGCTGCTTGAGGAACGCAAGATCAATCCCGGCGTCGGCCTGGGTTTTGAAATGTATTTCGGGCCGGTACCGGATATCGACATGCGATAATCCGGCGCATGCCCGATCAGGCCGCCCACATACTGCGCTCCGTTTTCGGTTACGACAGTTTTCGCTCTCCCCAGGATGAAGTGGTCCGCGAGCTGATTGCCGGCCGCGATTCGCTGGTGCTGATGCCTACCGGCGGCGGCAAGTCGCTGTGCTTCCAGATTCCGGCGTTGGTGCGCTTCGGCACCGGGATCGTCGTGTCGCCGCTGATCGCGCTGATGCAGGATCAGGTTGCAACGCTGCAGCAGGCGGGCGTCCGGGCCGCCTTCCTCAATTCATCGCAGAGCGCGGATGAGGGCCGGCAGGTCGAGGCGCAGTTCCGGGCCGGTGAACTGGATCTACTCTATCTGGCGCCGGAACGTCTGCTGATGGAACGAACGCTCGGGCTGCTGGGCCGGCAGCCGCTGGCGCTCATTGCCATTGATGAAGCCCATTGTGTCTCGCAATGGGGCCACGATTTCCGTCCGGAGTATCTGCAACTGGCCCGGCTCGCAGAGGAATTTCCCGGCG
>CAYLKO010000016.1:18260-20282 GCA_964384525.1 uncultured Chromatiaceae bacterium | reverse complement strand
CAGCCACCGCCGATCAACGCACCCGCGAGGAGATCGTCACGCGGCTGGCGCTGACCGATGCGCGGATCTTCGTCAGCAGTTTTGACCGGCCGAACATCCGCTACCGGATCCAGGCCGGGCAGGGCAACACACGGGAGCAGTTGCTGCGCTTCATTCGTGACGAACACGCCGGGGAAGCCGGCATCGTGTATTGCCTGTCCCGCCAGAAAACCGATGATCTCGCGCAATGGCTGACCGACAAGGGCGTGACGGCCCTGGCGTACCACGCCGGCCTCTCAAGCGAAGTCCGTACCCGCAACCAGGCCCGTTTCATTCATGAAGAAGGCCTGGTCATGGTGGCCACGATCGCCTTTGGCATGGGCATCGACAAACCGAACGTGCGTTTCGTGGCCCACCTGAGCCTGCCGAAAAGCGTTGAAGCCTATTACCAGGAGACCGGTCGCGCCGGCCGCGATGGACTGCCGGCGGATGCCTGGATGAACTATGGCCTGCAGGACGTCATTCTGCTGCGCCAGATGCTGGCGGAATCCGGTGCGGCGGAGGCCCACAAGCGTGCCGAACGCCACAAGCTGGACGCCATGCTCGGCTTGTGCGAGGGCACCGACTGCCGGCGGCAGGCGCTGCTGCAATACTTTGGCGAGTCGCTGCCGGCGCCATGTGGCAACTGCGACACCTGCCTCACGCCACCGGAAACCTGGGATGCTTCGGTCGTGGCGCAGAAGGCATTGTCCTGCGTGCACCGCACCGGTCAGCGTTTCGGCGTGACCTATCTGGTCGATGTATTGCTCGGCAAGGACGATGAGCGGATCCGGCGCTTCGGCCACGATCGCCTGACCACCTTCGGCATTGGCACCGAACTGAATGCCAGCGGTTGGCGCGGCGTGTTTCGTCAGCTGATTGCCCGCGGGCTCCTGAACGTCGATGTGGAAGGGCATGGTGGCCTGCATCTGACCGATATCTGCCGGCCGGTGCTGCGCGGCGAGGCGTCGCTGTGGCTGCGACGGGAAGCAGCGCCGGTGCGGGCGGCCCGTGCGCGTGACAAGTCCGGGCGGTCAGCGGGGGGAGCTGCGCCCAGCGCTGCCGGCAGCAGCTTTGCCACGCCGGCGGACCAGGAACTCTGGGCCGCCTTGCGCAGCCTGCGCATGGAGTTGGCCAAGGCCCGGAACGTGCCGCCGTACGTGGTCTTTCACGATGTGACGCTCGCTGAAATGGTGCGCCGCCGGCCCGGCTCGTTGAACGAGCTGGGCGGTCTGACCGGCATCGGTGAACGGAAGCTGGCCGCCTTCGGCGACCGCTTCCTCGCGGTGATTGCTACAGTTCCCCGAGCGGACGTGTGAAGGTGTAACGTGCCGGCTTCTTCACGAGCTCATTGGCGGCTTCGTCGATATTGCCGCCGAGCGCACTGAATGGCAGCGTGGCCACCCACAGCACGGAACCGACGACGGTGGCACACAGCCCGAGCGGGCGGGCGATTGCCGCGTCGACCACCATGCTGCCGTAGCTGGCGTCTTCGATGCGCTGGCTCTCACCGGCAACGGCCAGGGGTGAGATGACCAGCAGGGCGGCTGCAACAGGGCCGAGCCAGCCGCGGCGCCGGTTGTATTGCGTTGAATGGGTCGTCATGGGGGGATGCTCCTCATCGGGCCTGGGGCAAGAATGGTTCTGAACGCTAGGCCGTAACCATAGGATTGTCAACGCATTAACGCACAAATGGCAAACAGGCACGTGGCATATTTATGGCTTGCCGCCTGCCAATGCCGATTCAATGCGCCGGTCGGGAATCAACCACATCAGTGCGACGAGCACGTAGATCGCGAGTGACAGGGCCGGCCACCAGAAGGCTGCGGGAATGGCGGTGGCGTAAAGCATGGGCGAGAGCCTGCCCTTCCAGTCGCTGCCTATCGCCTTTTTCAGCAGTGAATCCCTGCCCTGTGCAGCAATGATCACCTGTTGCAGGATCCAGTATGCAACGGCTGCCATGAACAGCACTCGCCGGACTAGGGCACGCCAGCCCAAAATGCC
>CAYLKO010000016.1:0-18250 GCA_964384525.1 uncultured Chromatiaceae bacterium | reverse complement strand
AGATCAGCTCCACGCCATACAGTGCAGCCGGGGCAGTCGTGAAATGGTTCTCACCCATCCAGCCGGTGACAAATGTAAGCAGCGACAGCCAGAACAGCAGATGCAGGTTGGCCCAGAGAACCGCCCCGGTGACTGTCCGGCTCGCGTGCATCATGTGGTGGTGATTGTTCCAGTAGATGCCGATGTAAACGAAGCTCAATACATATGTCAGCAAGACGGGAACCAGCGGCCGCAAAGCTTCAGGCTCACTGCCGTGAGGAACCTTCAGCTCCAGCACCATGATGGTGATGATGATGGCCATGACGCCATCGCTGAAGGCTTCGAGTCGGTTGGTACCCACGGAGCCCTCCGATCACTCATTGCGCCAATATGAATGCAGCCAGGGCGCGGGCTTCGGCATCAGTCAGGCTCTGGTTGCCCGGCATCGGTGTCTGGCCCCACCGGCCACTGCCGCCGTTCAGAATGGCTTCGGCAACCAGCGCCGAAGCATTGGCGTTGTCCTTGTATCTGGCGGCCACATCACGATAGGCCGGGCCGACGAGCTGCTCGCTGATGGCATGGCAGCCGAGGCAGGCGTGGTCGTTGAGCAGCGCCTGCACGTCGATGGAGGCATCCGCTTTGACGGGGCTTGTGGCGGCCGGCATCGCGGCGGCCGACGCGGCCACGATGCCGGCATCGGTTGCCTGCGCGCTGCCGTACGCCACCGCGAGATAGGCGCCAATGACCTTGATCTCATCATCACTGATCGGGGCGCCATAAGCCTGCTGCATCTTGGTCACTTCGGCGGTCCATTGAGCCTGGCTCAGGCCCGGTGGCTGATAGCTGATGTAGTCAGCGGAATGGCAGATGCCGCACTTCTGCTCCGCCAGCGCATATCCCGGCAATGGCGAGGCGCGCAGGGTGGAGGTGTCCGGTGGCAGCTGGATCGTGCGCGGCGCGGCCTGGGCCGGGCCCATTGCCAGAGTCACCGCGATGCCGAGGGCGAAAAATATTCCGGTGTTCATGTTCATGTCCTCAGCCGATCAGCACGGGGGTGGATTCGACCACGTTGCGCATGTACCCGGCCGGATTCCACGTGGCTTTCATCGGTTGTACTTCGCCTTTGTTGCTGGTCGCGCGCACCAGCAGCCGTTCCTTGCCTTTCTGCATAAAGGTCACTGGCAGGCGCCATTCGCGGAATGAAAAACGGCCGAGGTCATTTCCCAGTGCAGCGGTGCGCCAGGTCTGCCCGTCATCGATGGAGACGGCTACCGATTTGATGCCGGATCCGCTGTCAAAGGCGATGCCCTTCAGCTCCGTGGGGCGTGCCAGTGAGAGTGTGTCGCCAGCCTTTACGCTGGTAATGAAGCTGCGGATGGGCAGCGTGGTGGTGGGGCGGGTGGTGCCGGCTGGCGTGCCCGGTTCGACGCAGGCGCAGTCGTTATCCGGGATGCGGTAACCCTTCGTCATGAAAAATGCATCGTGACCGGCAAACTCGTGGTCGATGACCTCGATGTCTGCGAGGTGCTTGACCCAGTAGCTGCCGAAATAACCCGGCACGATCAGCGTCAGTGGGTAGCCGTTCAGAAACGGCAGCTCCACGCCATTCATGTTCCAGGCCAGCATCGGCTCGTCACTCAGGGCGTGGTCGATGAGCAGCGCCTTGCGAAAGTCCGGCGTGCCGGGCAGAACCGGTTTGTCCATGCCATTGAAGGTGACCTGCTTCGCACCTGCGCGTACACCCGCCTTTTCCAGCACTTTCCTGAGTGGCACGCCGGTCCAGCGGGCATTACCCATCTCGCCATTGCCGGATTGGGCGCCGAAGACCCGCGGTGAAACGTAGCCGCGGCTGTTGCCCGTGCATTCCTTGACGGCCACGAGCTCGACCGGTTCGGCCAGTGCCTTGAGATCGGTCAGGGACAGGCTCAAGGGTTTCTGAACGGTCCCCTTCACGGTGAGGCGATAGGTGGCCGGATCGATCGAAGTCGGAATGTCAGCCAGGTGGTAGCGCACGAAGAAGGCATCGTTGGGCGTGATCACCCCTTCATTGAATACGGCAAAGGGCGTCTGCAGGTGCGGTGGGCGTGAATGCACCAGGATCAGGTCCCGTTTGCCGGGATAGCGCACCAACGGGCGTGGGCCGGCTGCGAAGCTGACGCCTTCCGAGGTGTCGATGCCGGCCATGGCCCGCAGTGGCGACGCGGCCAGTGCGAGCGCCCCCGCGTGACGCAGGAAGCTGCGGCGCGATGCATGCGCATCATGCTGATCATCGTTCATGGATTGATGCCTCTCGGGTTAATGAAATCGAACCGCAGATCAGTCAACCGACGGGACCTTGAGCTCGACGCTATTACCTTCCGGGTCCGTAACGTAGATGGATGGCCCCATGCCCGTGGCGCCAAAGCGCTGCTCCACTGGTCCGGCCACGATGCCGTATCTTGCCAGGTGGCGCCGGATGGCTGGCTCGTCGAATGGGCGTACCGCAAAACAGAAGTGGTCCATGTTACGACCTTCAGGCCCTGGTGCGGCACCCCCGGCGCGGCCCAGCTTGCCGTCGACTGGAACGAGGTCGATGAGCGCGGTACCGGCGCGAAGCTGCACCAGGCCGATGTCATCCTGCCGGCGCTCGATCGGGCAGCCGAGAATTTTCCCGTAGAAGTGCAGCATCGCGTGCAGATCGACGACGCGCAGCACGAGGTGGTCGAGGTTGATGATGGTGATCATGTGTATCCTCGGCAGAGGCTCCTGGCCCCGTCAATCAGCGGGCCGGGCGGGGCAGGGCAACAACGGGTGCCCGGAGTGCGGTGAGGTCGACCTCCACTTCAAGCGTGTCTTCAACCTGGAGTGCGCCCAGCATGATACTGAAGGGCGTGAGCCCGAGCGCGCTCTGGGCAACGGAAAAGCGTGCGCTGACCTGCAGTCGATCGGCATCCAGCCGGTTGACCGTGATGGGCGCCTCGAGCGCGTGGTGTCCGCCGCGGATGTTGATGTCGAGGTGGGCCAGAAAGTTATGTGGCCCGCCGGCAAGTGACATGGCGCGTACCACGATCTCCGGAAAATGCCCGGCGTCCAGCAGGTCCCCGCCCAGCATGTTGTGCCGTGTTCCGTCGCGCGCCGAATCGGGCACTGTGCCCGCGAATCCGGCCCCGAGGTTGCTCCGCAGTGCCGGCTCATCAACCGTGAAATCGGCAACCGGTAGATGCAGCTCGAAGGTGCTCGCCGTCAGCGGTTCAGCCACGTTGATGAAGCCGGTCAGCGCATGCGATGCAATCACGTGATTGTGCCCGAACGAGGCCAGCGGACCGCCCCGGTAGGCGAGCACCACGACCAGAGATTCGCTGCCGATCACCTGGTAGCGTGCTGCACTGCCGTCCGGTTGGGTGAGCCCGGTCGACGGCACGTCGGCATCGGGTGGGGTGGCGGGGCGACGTACGGTCGGGCAGCCGGCCAGACCGAGCGCAACGACCACCGCCGCCCCGAGTGCCGCCTTGCTAGACTGGACATTCCTCCTGCCCATGGAGCGAGCATATGCCGATCCGCAATACTCTGGAATGCTGGGGCTCGGTCGCGAAGTTCTTCCATTGGGTGATCGTTCTTTTCATCATTACGCAGTTTGCGCTCGCACTGGTTGCCGTCAACCTGCCAATCGGCATGGAGAAGCTGGTGGTGCTCGCCCGCCACAAGTCGGTCGGCATCACGATTCTCGCACTGGCGACCCTGCGCCTCCTGTGGCGCGCAGCCAATGGCCGCCCCGTGATGCCGGCAACGATGGCGGGCTGGGAGCAGGTCGCGGCACGTGGCGCGCATGCGCTCCTCTACACGCTGCTCCTCGTCGTGCCGCTCGCCGGCTGGATCATGTCCTCCGCCAGGAACTTCCCGGTGTCGTGGTTCGGGTTCTTCCAGCTTCCCGATCTGGTCGCGCCGAGCGAGGCCACATTTGCTTCCGCGCACCAGGTGCATGTGGTCCTTGCCTTCACGCTGGGGGGCATCGCAACGGTGCATCTGCTCGCGGCGCTCAAGCACCACTTCATCGATGGAGACAATGTACTGCGGCGCATGCTGCCCTTCGTGCGGGTGCCCGTCGTGGCAGTCCTGCTGCTCATGGTGGGTGCTGGCGGCGGCGCCGGTGATGCACTTGCTGAGGCACCCGGCGCGGGCCACTGGGGGGGCAATGCCGCAGGCGGGATCCTGCAGTTCCATTTCAAACAGGCGGGCGCCACCACGACCGGCGCCTTCGACGGATTCACGGTGGAACTCGCCACCGCTGTCGACGACAGCCCGATGCGGCTGGCGGTGGTCGTCGATACCGGCTCGATCGACACGCAGGACAAGGACCGCGACACCGTGCTGCGCGCGGCGGAACTTTTTGACGTCCAGGTATTCCCCCGGGCGACATTTGTCGCCGAGCATTTCCAACGCGTGGGGGAGGGTCGTTATGCCGCGACAGGCAAGCTCACGATCCGCAATGTCACTCGCGAGGTGACACTGCCTTTCGCGCTGGCCACAACCCCGGGCAGCAGTATCCCGGGCAGCGCCATGCAGGGCCGGCTCATCACGGGTGAGCTTGCGATCAACCGGCTCGACTACGGGGTGGGGCAGGGCGAATGGCGCTCAACCACGATGGTCGATGACGCCATCACGGTCATCTGGTCGGTCAGGCTCGTTCCCGCCCTCACAGGCTCTCCACGAAATCCCTGATGCCATTCAATAACATCTGTGTCGCCAGGATCACCAGAATCATGCCCATGAGCCGTTCCAGTGCCCGGGAGCCACGCTCGCCGATAACCGCCAGTATCTTCGGGGAGCTGACCAGCAGCACGGTTGTGACCAGCCACGCCAGGAAGAGCGCCACGGCCCACTCGGTAATCTGGCCGGGACGGCTCGAGCTCAGCAGCAGCAGGACTGCGATGGTCGACGGTCCGGCAACCAGCGGCATGGCCAGCGGCACGATGAAAGGGTCGTCGGTTTCCGCATCTTCGCCACCCTCTGCACCGGTGGGGAACACCATCCGCAGGGAGATGATGAAAAGGAGCACGCCGCCGGCGATGTTGAGCGACGATTGACTGAGCCCCAGGAAAGCCAGGGCGGTGTTGCCGACAAACAGGATCCCCAGCAGGATGATCAGCGCAATGACCATCTCGCGGGTCACCACCCCCGGTCGCCGTTTCGGTTCAACCCTGGCAAGTACCGCGTTGAAGATCGGCACGTTGCCGAGCGGGTCCATGACGAGAAACAACGTCACCGCTGCCGACGCAATGTCGTTCCAGTTCACGTTGGCTCCTGTCCGTGTTGGTTGGTGAAGTGCCGGAATTGTAGTAGCGGCGGTTGTCCTCTGCTAATCTCCGATCCGACGCCGGTTCCTGGACCAATGGCACCTCCCGGGAGGCTGCTCGATGGATGATTCTCGGAACGAGAGGCCCGTCGGGCATGTTGCAGGATTGTGGCGCTACCCGATCAAGTCGATGGGCGGTGAGGCGCTGACCGACGTCGAGGTGTCGTGGCAGGGGCTGGCAGGTGATCGCCGCTGGGCCTTCATCCGGCATGAGGCCCGGCAAAGCGGATTCCCGTGGCTGACGTTGCGCGAACGTCACGACATGAACCGCTATCAACCATCGTTTGCCGAGCCGGCCCGACCTGATAAATCGCCGGTGATCGTGAAGACGCCATCGGGAGCCTTCCACGACAGCGCGGATGCATCGCTCGCGGCAGAGCTTTACCCCGGCGGCACCCATATCATCAAGCAGGACCGGGGTATTTACGACACCTTCCCGTTGTCGCTGATCACCACCCGCACCATTGCCTGGCTCAGTGACGTCGCCGGTGTCCGGCTGGCCGTCGGACGGTTTCGCCCGAACATCCTGGTGGAGGCGGCCGCCGACTCGGACTTTCCGGAAGACGGTTGGCTCGGCTGCATCCTGCAGATTGGCGGGCTGCGCATGCGTGTGGACGAGCGCGACGGCCGCTGCAGCATCATCACCATCGATCCGGTGACCTCGGAATCCAACCCGTCGATCCTGCGCCACGTGGCCAGGGAAAGCCAAGGCTGTGCCGGGGTGTATGGAACGACAGTGAGACCCGGCCGCGTGGCGTTGAACGACCCCGTGGTCATCGAATCAGACGGAAGGTCAGGTTGATTCGTGGGTTCCCGCCCCAGTTCCGGTTCATTGTCGCGATGCCAGCTGACGCTGCCCCGACCGGTGCGGTACAGGTTCAGCAGGACGCCCATGCCGCCATTCGCCATGCCCTTGACACCATGCAAGCGCGCGTGTTCCCTTGCCCACCGGGAACAGGCGGAGGGATGCACATGGCGACGACGCGACGGCGCTGGCCGTGGTGGCTGTTGTTTGTGGCGGTGTCGATGCTGGCATTGTGGGTGCCGCTCTACAACCACATCGAGCCGCGGCTGTTCGGCATTCCGTTCTTCTACTGGTTCCAGACCGTGCTGATCGTGGTGACCGCGCTCCTCACCGCGCTCGCCTATCGCGCCCGCGTCTGAAGACCCGCCGATGGACGTTGCCGTCTGGGTTTTCATTGCTCTGTTCGTGCTGATCACGGTGCTTGGCTTCGTCGCTGCCCGTTGGCGCGCCGCAAGCCTGGATCATCTGGAGGAGTGGGGCCTTGCCGGGCGCCGCTTTGGCACCGTGGTAACCTGGTTCCTGCTCGGCGGCGACCTCTACACCGCCTATTCCTTCATCGCCGTGCCGGCACTCGTGTTCGGTGCCGGGGCGCTGGGTTTTTTCGCGGTCCCGTACACGCTCATCATCTATCCCTTCGTGTTCGTGGTGTTTCCACGGCTGTGGTCGGTGGCCCACCGGAACGGCTTTGTCACCGGCGGCGATTTCGTGCGTGCGCGCTATGGCAGCCCGACTTTGGCGCTGCTGGTCGCCGTGACCGGCATTCTTGCCACGATGCCCTACATCGCCTTGCAACTGGTCGGCATGGAAGTGGTGATTTCCGCGCTGGGATTCGAGGGCCAGGGTTTGCTGGGCCACCTGCCGCTGATCGTTGCCTTTGCCATCCTGGCTGCCTATACCTACACCAGCGGCCTGCGCGCACCGGCGCTGATCGCGATCGTGAAGGACATTCTGATCTATGTGGCGGTGATTGCCGCGGTGATCGTGGTACCGGCAAAGCTGGGTGGTTATGCCCGGGTGTTCGACGCGGTGCCAGCCGACAACTTGCTGCTCAAGCCCGGACAAGCCAGCGCCTACGTGACGCTGGCGCTGGGCTCGGCGCTGGCGCTGTTCCTCTATCCACACGCCATGACCGGCGTGTTCAGCGCCAACAGTCGGCGCACCATCAAGCGCAATGCCGCCTTGCTGCCAGCTTATTCGATCGTGCTGGCGTTGATCGCCTTGCTCGGCTACATGGCGCTGGCCTCCGGGGTGGCCAGCGATCCCACCTATGCCGATGGGTTCAGCCGGTATGGCGCGAACTATGCGGTGCCGGCGGTGTACCTGCATTTCTTCCCGCCGTGGTTCGTGGGCGTGGCGATGGCAGCGCTCGCCATCGGCGCGCTGGTGCCGGCGGCGATCATGTCGATTGCCGCCGCCAACCTTTATACCCGCAATATCCATCGCGAATACCTGAGGCGCGACTGCAGCCCCGCTGAAGAGGCGCAGGTGGCCAAACTGGTGTCGCTGGTGGTGAAGTTCGGCGCGCTGGCCTTCGTGCTGTTCCTGCCGCAGAAGTACGCCATCAACCTGCAATTGCTCGGTGGCGTGTGGATCATCCAGACGCTGCCAGCCATCATCATCGGGCTTTACACCACGCGCCTGCACCCCCGGGCGCTGACCGCCGGCTGGGCCATCGGCATGGTGGCCGGCAGCTGGATGGCCGCCAGCCAGGGCTTCAGTTCCATTTATCCGCTGCAGCTCGGCAGCACGATCATCCCCGGCTACGCCGCCTTGTACGCCCTGGTGCTGAATCTCGTGGTGACAGTCCTGTTGTCTGCCCTTGCGCCGCGTCTGGGTTGGCGACCTGCCGTCGATACCACCCGCGCTGACGACTACGGGGACGACGAAGACTACGCCTGAGCTCATTCAGCGCCTCCACGTCCGGTGCAACGTCGGAGGATCGTGTGGCAGTCAGTCGAGGGATTGCGCCGACAACCAGGCCGCCAGATCACGAATGGCGTTGTCGTCGAGATGGGCGGCAACACCGGTCATGATGAAATCAGTGGTTGAATCGGCCAGCTTCTTCTCGCGGTACTCGCCAAGTTTGGCGACAAGGTAATCCGCCTTCTGTCCGCGCAGCGCCGGATAGGTGAGGTGGCGGGTGTTGCCACTGCCATCGGCGCCGTGACATCCCTGGCAGGGCGGAACACCCTGTGCTGGTTTGCCGTGCAGATACAACTGCTCGCCGGATGCCAGCTGCGCCGTGTCCGCCGTCCCCATGGGCGTTGCCACCATGGGTGCTGCTTCCGCTGATCCCGGGCGCATGGCGTAGAAGGCGGCGAGATCACGCAGATCCTGATCGCTCAGCGGAGCCACGACCGGCGTCATGGGCGAACTGGCCCGTGACGAGCGCTTGAAGTCCACCAGGGCCCAGTACAGGTAATCGACCGTCTGGCCACGCAGATTGGGAAATATCGATACCGGCGAGATGCCGTTTCCGCCGTGGCAGGCGATGCAGGCGGCAGCCTTCTCCTGGCCGGCGGCAACATCGCCGTTGCGGATGGGTTCGACGCGGCGCAGATCGAGATAGTCGGCGGCAGCCGGTACATCAGCCGCAATCGGCAGGCTGACGACGATGCCGGCAAGAATCGTGGTCAGGGTTCGCGCCAGCTTCGACATGCGCCTCCCTACAACCGGATCTGCAACATGAGGCCGACGAGATTGTCGCTGTAGTCTTCCGGGCCACCGTCGGTATACACACGGTGGTCGTAAACGCGGTTCTCGCCGAAGCCCTGATAGTGCCAGTCCGCCAGGCTGCCGCGCTCGTAGAGATCAAAGACCCGGACCGAGACACGGTCGGTGAGCGGCATCAGCAGACCGACCGAGAGCGATGTCACCCGGTGCGCCATCGTGGGAAAGCCCTCTGGATTGGGCCAGGTCAGCGCTGACGGCGAAGCAAAACGGAAGTCGGTCGTGCCGCGTGATCCGGTATAGCTGGTGGCAAGCTGGAGCTTGACCTTCCCGAGCTGCTGATCCAGCGTGGCGCCGAAGTAGTGATTGCGCTGCTCATCCCGGACCCACCAGCGCGCATCCAGCGGGTAGGTGGCGCCGCCCAGTGCCGGATCCGGCGTGACCGCCACGTCGTTGACATTGGCCAGCTTCAGGTTCGAGAGGTCATATCCATACCAGGCGCTGGCCACTGTCGACGGAGACGGTTGCCATTCCCATTGCACTGTGGAGCCGAAGGAATCGTAATCCTGGCGGCCAAGGTCGGCATCGTAGTTGCTGCTCTCGGCGCGCACCGAGGCGCTGATCGTCATGTCATCGCGCACGGCAAAGGTCGCCATCAGGTCGATCTTGTGCTGGTCACGGCTCGATACATCGTATTTGCGCAGCACGTCCACCGTGTGGGCGGGCACTCCGCCGGGTGGGGGCACGAAGCCCGGCAGTGATGTCGAGAACGTGAACTCGTAAGGATCGTAGTTGTAGGCATCGCCGGTGCGGTGCAGATAGGTGTAGTTTGCCCGGAACGTTACCGTCTCCAGGCGGCGATTGGCCCAGGTGAGGCGGATCGAGTGATCATCCACATCGTTTCGCTCGCGGTTGTCGCGGTCTGTGCGCACGAAGGTGTAAGTCGCGCCGATGGTGTCGTAGCGCGAAAGCCGCCAGTCCGCACCCACGTTGGTCTCGAAGGTTTCCTTATCGAGCGGCAGATTGCGTATGCGCGTGATGACCGACGGCGACAGCACCGGGTCCCAGACGCCCATCTCGCCCGGCACCACGCTGCCCTGCGCGCCGTTCTCCGCGATGTAACCATACTGACCGGTCAGTGGATTGAAGGCCACGTAGTCGCCGCGATAGTCCTGCCGGTCGAAACGCACATCGCCGCGCCATGTAACCTGGCCAGTCGGCTGCAACGCGACCCGGGCGCTGAACATCGTCGTATCGATCTTCAGGTTGGCGCTCGTCCGCGACAATGCCGCCGTGCTGTTCCAGTTGTCGCAGTCGTAAAGGTACGGATTGACGGGGGCGCCGGTCGGTGAGAGATCGATGCCGAACTGCCCCTGGCAGTTCATCGGCGGCAACAGCGAATCGTTCTGCTTCATCTGGCCGCTGGCCGCCGTCACCGACAGCTCGCCATTGAGCGGGATCTTGCGCGTGAAGTTCACCCGCAGGTTGTGATAATCGTTGTCCGGCTCGGAGGCGAATTCGCCGAGCCCCAGTGCCGGCGACACTGCCCCCGGCACCACCGGTGTGAGCATGAATGGCATTTCGTAGTCGTAGCTCGCATGCCGGCTGCGATAGAAGGAGCCGTTGTAGGCAAACTCCATCCGCCAGACCGTGCCGACGAAACGCGCACCGCCGCTCAGGTTGGTCGTGCCATCGTCGATGAGCCGCGGGATTTCGAGAATCCCGCCATTATCGGCAAAGGGATAGTTGAAAAAGAACGGCCCACCGAAGGGTCTGGCCCCCTTGCGCTCCTCGTAGGTGCCGTTGAAATAGCCGGTCCACTCGCGATTGAAGGAATAGGTGGCGCCGAGGCCGAGTTTGTCGCGCTGGACTTCGAGTCGCCGTTCCGGGGCAGCCGCCGATGCCGCGGCCACCTGTGCCGGCGTGCTGGCCGCCGGCGCGAGCCCGTCGACCAGCGTCAGGTGATTGGTGCCGATGCCATTCCAGATCGACTTCGCGTTTGCACTCACGACGTTCGGCTGATCGCGGACAAAGGCTTCGATCCGGTAGCGGCCGGCACGGCCCCCGGTCACCTTGTAGAACTGGTTGTCTGCATCGAGCCGGCTGCCACGGAACTCGAGGTAGCTGCCATCATCCGGCCGGATCAGCGTGGCGCTCATCGGGCCGATCATGAGGCCGTCGTCCCAGCCGGAGTAACGCAGCCATTGCGCGTTGTCCTCATCACCGCTGTTGAAGAGCAGCCCGAGGGGGAGGGTGGCCGAATACAGCCACTCGCCGGTGGCCTCCATTTCCGGACGCTCCGGCGGACACTGGTACAGATACCCGGTCGGGGTACGCCGGGAACCGGCACTGAGCCAGCTCATCCCGCGCTCATCGCAGCCCCATGGCGCCGCACCACCGTCCGGGTAGAGCCGATTGCCAAGCTGCATGTCGATGCCATCGCCGCTGTCCTGCGCGACGGCGAATGGCGCCAGGAGGGTGCTGATCAGTGCGAGGAGTCCTGATGTGATGACTGATGCGCGCTGTTGCATGGCCGGGCCCTGTCCGCTGCGCTAACGGTGCAGCCGCGGTCCGGAGGGATGATTGGAGCCATGCACCTGCGCATGGCAGGAGATGCAACCCCGGCCCAGGATCCGCTCGTCGGGATTCATGCCGGTGCCCAGCGACTGCGCCGTCACCAGATCGTTGGGGTGACGCACGTGGGAATGACACTGCTGGCACAGGAACGGAATGGGTGCGACCAGCAGGTTTGCCTGGTTTGACCCATGTGGCGAGTGGCAGTTGACGCAACTGTCGCGCACCGGCGCGTGCTCGAACAGGAACGGCCCACGCTTTTCCGCGTGGCACTGATAGCAGGTTTCATTGAGTGTCACGGTCTTCAGCAGCGGCGGGGTGAGCGAGCCGTGCGGATTGTGGCAGTCGGCGCAGGTCATCTGCCCTTCCGGCAGCGGCATGTGCGAACGCCGGTTGAACTGGGCGCGGATATCGCGATGGCAGGTGGCGCAGGTCTCGCTGCTGGATTGCCGTGCGGTCAGGCCCTCGGCCGAGAATTTGGCCATCGGGTTGTGGCAATCGCTGCACGACACCTCGAAGCGCTGGTGCACGGAGCCCAGCCAGTGGTTGCGGGGGCCGCCTGAATGGCACCCGAGGCAGGTGCCGGTCTGCACCGCGATCGGTGTCTGTGAGTCTTTGGTGTAGCCGATGATCAGGCCCTTCTCCATCGGCTGCTTCGCATGCGTCGAGCCGGGCCCGTGGCAGGCTTCGCAGGCGGTGCTGTTCTCGTTGCCCGCCCGGAGTGCGAGATCGTGCAGGGTATGGGTGAAGTGCAGTGTTTCGAGTGCGTGACAGGCGCTGCAGGTGGCTTGTCCAACCGGCTGTGCATCGGGCGCTGCGGGATTGACTGGAATCGGAGCCCCACTGAATCCCGGCAGGGCATCGGCAAAGGCAGGGCCGTCAGGCGTTGCGCCCACCGACATGTTGGTGGCGGGCAGTTCGTAAGCAACCGTCGGGTGGGTCTGCTGGGCTGCCGCCATGCCCGGCAACAGAAAAAAACAACTGGCGATCAGTACGTGTCTGGCCAAAGCGCCCATCGATCTTCTGATTGACCCCCGCTGTCGAACTCTTCTTTGTGGCCATACTGGCCACTAATTCGACTTGCGTCAATCCGACCGCAGGCAGGTTCGGGGTGTCCCCCCGCGATGGCGGGAGCGAGCGGCTACATTTCGCTGGCTGCTGCGGGCTCGGGCAGCAGGATTGTCGGCTGTTCCTTGAGGCTCTGATAAGTCTTGACCGCTTGATCGACCTGCGCAGCGCCTTCTGCAGACAAGCGATCCGACTCCTGTTTCAGCCTGACGCTTTCCTGACGCATGCTCTTGGCATCCTTCGTGAGAGTCGCCGCGCGCTTTTCCCTCTTGACGGCATTGGCTTCGAGGTCCGCAGCCTTTTTGGCCATCTTCTGGCCTTTGGCGATCTTCGCTTCACCGTCGTCCAGGCTTTTGGCTACGTCCACGCGGGTTTGCCCACGGGCACGAATCTGGTCCGCCAGGGAGAGCTCTTTGGGTGCACTCGCGCAGGCGGCGAGCCCCAGCGCGACCATGGAGATGATGAGCAGTGGCAGCTTGTCGAACAGAGACAGGTTCATGTGGGGTATCCCGAATCAGGTGCCGTGACGGCGCGGGATTGTGGCGATAGCCCGGGACTTTTGGAAGAGCCGGAGGAGCTTTTGGCGAAAAATATTTCCTGCTCCGGCAGGGAACGAAAACCGCCCGGGATGGTCGGGCGTTCGGGTTGGAGCGGGCTGGTCTCAGCCGTTGACTGCCATGCCCATGATGTGGTCGTCGCAGTCGTGTGCCCCGACCGTGAAGTGCCGGGTGCCCACCTTGCTGAAGCCGAGGCGCGCGTAGAAGCCGATGGCGGCTTTGTTCTCCGCGTAAACACCCAGCAGCAGGCGTCTGGCGCCGATAGCACGGGCATGCACAAGCGCGGTGGATACGAGCCGCTTCCCCAGGCCACCGCCCTGGAACCTGCCGAAAAGATAGATCCGCTTCAGCTCCACGTCCCCGGCCGTATCCGGCAGCGGCAGGTCGGGTGGCGTTACTGCCATGTAGCCAATGGCGGCACCACCAGGCTGGGCTTCCACCAGCCAAAGCGCGTAATCCGGCTGCGAAAGCCAGTCCAGGTAAAGCGCTGCGGAATGTGCGTGCATGCAATGAGCCAGGATGTCCGGGCCTGGCAGAACGCCGGCATAGGTTTCAAGAAAGGTGGCCTGACCGACCAGCGACAGGGCGGGCTCGTCCCCGGGCCCACATCGCCGGATGTTCACTTCAGGTGCCATCAACCAGGGCCGCGGTCTGCCTGGGCGCGGCGCAGCTCGAAGCCGCGCACGACGACATAAGCGATGAGTGCGGCCACGAAGAACACGAGCAGCAACCAGGCACAGCTCTGCAGCGAGCCGATCAAGGTGCGATACAACTCGAGCACCCAGCGGTCCGTCGTCAGTGCGACTGTCGCCATGTCCTTCGAGCGGGGCGTTATGTACTTTTCGAGTTCCCAGATGCGCACACCGCCGGAGGTGCCGACGACCACGATCGCAAAATCCAGATAGCGATGCCACGCCGTGCTGAGCTCGGCGGAAACGATCCTGGCCAGGATCGAGCGGATGGCGCCACGGAACAGCCAGACAACGGTCAGGCTGGTGAGCAGTGCAATCACGAGAGTGATGGCCAGCAACGTGATGAACATCGGGAGAGCCTGTCCGGAAGAAGATCGCCAAAGCGTAACTACCCGACGATGCCGCCGCAAGACAGTCGCTCGATGGTGGTTTGGAATTCCCCGGCAGCTTGTATACAGTCGTTGGATGGTCCGGACGCTTGTCGCAGGCTTCATGCTCATGGCCGTGCTTGCCGGTGGCGGGGCGCCCGGGTGGGCCGATGTTCCCGAGCTGCTGCCGCTGCCATCCCTCGCGGCCGTGCCCAGCCTCGACGACCCGGAGATTTCGCCGGACGGGCGCACCATCGCCACGCAGTTCCGGAAGGGCGGGCAGGCCTTCCTCGTCCTGCACGACATCTTCGGCGCCAAAGCCGGTGAGCCCGCCACGCGCAGCCTGCCACTGCCACCCAAGGCAACGGTCAACTGGACCCGATGGCTGAACGACCAGTATCTGCTGGTGTCCGTCCGCAAGTTCATGCGCATGTTCCACGATGACGTTCCCTACGATCGTCTGTACACGGTTGATCGCGCCACGCGCCGGATAGCCGCCGTGGGGCCCCAGCGTGGGGGTCAGGTGGGTGACGACATCATCTACTGGGCGCCGGATGGCAGCTTCCTCGTTCTCAATTTTGCACCCGCGCTCTTCAGCCCGCCGGCAGCCATCCGGGTGGATCTGCCGTCGAACAAGATCACGACCGTGGAACCAGCCCACTTCAATATCAGCAACTGGTTCACCAACTCCCGGGGTGAGGTCGTTGCCGGCATCGGTCCGTTGCGTGGCGACCGGCTGCAGTTCATCTTCCGGCCGACACCCGATGACAAGTTCCAGACTCTCCTCAAGCTGTCATCCAAGGATGAGGATGACGGCACCGAACCCCTGTATCTCGCCCAGGTGGATGCCGACACGCAAAAGGGTTACGTGCTCTCGCGTCGCGGAGGTGATCGCTGGGGCCTGTACGAGTTCGACTTCCGGTCCGGGACCTACGGCGATGCGCTGTTCAAAAGCGATGTGGCGGACATCAATGATCTCTACTTCGACCGTGCAGGCAAGTTGCAGTGGGTGAGCTACATCGATGATCGCTGGCACATGCAGTGGTTCACCGCTGCCGACAGCGAATTTTACGCAGCCCTGGAGAAGGCGGTTCCGCACATGGTGGCGCGGGTCGTGAGTTCGTCGGCGGACAACCGGATTCGCATCGTGCGCACCGATGCTCCGACCAATCCCGGGACGTTCTTCGTGTACTCGGCGGATACCGGCACCATGAAACGTCTGGGTGGCGTCAGTGATGCGCTGGTCGGCAAGCCGCTGGCAACCACGGAATACGTGACGTACAAGGCCCGCGATGGACTCGACATCCACGCTTATCTCACCCGTCCGGTTGGTCGCGCACCAGAGGATCTGCCGCTGGTGGTCATGCCCCACGGCGGGCCGTTCTACCGGGATCAGTGGCAGTACGACTTTCTCGTGCAGTACCTGGCCAATCGGGGCTATACGGTTCTGCAGCCGAACTTCCGGGGCTCCACGGGCTATGGTAAAACGTTCCAGCAGGCGGGCTACGGTCAGCTCGGCAAAGCCATGCAGGATGATCTCGACGACGGTGTTGCCTGGCTGGCTGCCGCCGGCGAGATCGATCCCGAACGCGTGTGCATGGTCGGCTGGTCCTATGGTGGTTTTGCTGCCCAGGTTGCCGCGTTCCGCAACCCCGAAATCTACCGCTGTGCCGTGAGCATCGCCGGCATTTCCGACCTGCCGGCAATGATTCGCTATGACTACCGCTTCATGTACTGGACGAACTGGCGGAAGTGGAGCTCACGTTACCGGGGCGAGGCCGACTCCCGGTCGCTCGGCGAGGTATCCGCCTTGCGCCAGGTCAAGGATATCCGCATCCCCCTGCTGCTGATTCATGGCGATGACGACAACATCGTGCCCGTGAGCCAGTCAGAGCGGCTTGCCGAGGCTCTCCGCAAGGCCAAAAAGCAGTTTGAGTTCATCTCCATCGCGGATGCCGACCACAGCCTCAGCGAGGAGCCCCAGCGCCTGCAGCTGCTCACCGCCCTCGATCGCTTTCTGGGCAAGAACAATCCGACGGATGTTCTCTCCGTGAAGTGAACAGCCGGTGGGCAGGGATGATATCGCCGGCACTACTGGATCAGAAAGTCGTAACGCAGGGGAAAGTCCATCTGGCAGGGGCGACCGCTACAACGTGCCGGCTTGAACTTCGTCAGCACGAGTACCGAGGCAGCGAACCGGGTCATTTCCGGGCTTGGCGAGCCGATGGCCTTGACGCTGGTTACCTTGCCATCCGGGCTGACAGTGGCGATCAGGAACAGCTTGCCCCTCGCCAACAGCTTTTTCTGAGCTTTGTATATGGCATCGTGGATGGGTTTCAAGCCATCGATTGGGAAGGGCGGCTCATCACCCGCCGGTATGTTTTCCCACCAAGCATTCAGACGGGAGCGCTCTGCCGGACTCAGTTCTTCGTACCGTCTGTTGATCGGGATGGACTGCATGCCCAAGTCGTACTGCTGAATGTGCGAACCGGTGGGTGGTTGATCGGCCCTGATGCCATACTCCGGCCTGGCAGCCTGCGCGGCAGCCCCCACAAGTGCCAGCAGCACTGTGGCCATTGCCAAATTCAGGTGTGCTGTATTCATGATCGTGTGGTGACGCGGACGCCGCCGAGGCAAGACTCCAGACATCGGGCTACTCCTGTGACAGACACGCCAGCAGCTCAGCGACCCGGCTTTGGCCGGTGCAGGGCGCAAAGCTTGTTGCCGTCCGGGTCGCGCACATAAGCCAGGTACATTGCGCCCATCGCGCCTTCGCGCAGGCCCGGCGCGTCTTCAATGGATGAGCCGCCGTGCGCAACCGCGGCGTCGTGAAATGCACGCACCTGCTCCGGCGAATTGCACCTGAAGCCGATGGTGCCGCCGTTGGCAATGGTGGCGTCCTTCCCATTGATCGGCTCGCCGACACCGAAGGCGTTGCCATCATGGCGGTAGAAAAGCCGCATGTGTCCGGTCTGTGCCGTGCTTTGCTGCGCCTCGCCGACACCAAGAACGCCGAGCACGGCGTCGTAGAAGCGTTTTGAGCGTTCGATGTCGTTTGATCCAACCATCACGTGACTGAACATGTTTGTCCTTTCAAGGGATTGTCATGGTGTCTTCTGGTCTTGTTCGTTCTTCGTCGGCCAATAATGGCTGTCTGGCAGGCTGCGTGCGCCGAAGATGGCCTGCCCGACACGCACCACGGTGGCGCCTTCCTCGATGGCGATCTCGAAATCCCCCGACATTCCCATCGACAATTCGGCCAAGTCGATACCGGCGGGAGCCTCCTGGCGCAGTCGCTCACGCAAGGTGCGCAGCAGGATGAAACATTGCCTCACCCTTACAGCCTCTGACGAAAACAGGGCCAAGGTCATCAGGCCGCGCACGCGCAGTGCGGAATATGCCGGAAGTGCGCGCAGAAAGCCCGGGACGTCATCGGGGCTCAGCCCGTACTTGCTGGCTTCGCCGGATGTATTCACCTGCACGAAGACATCAAGCGAGCGCCCCTCGGCCTGCAAACGGCGATCAAGAGCCTCTGCCAGCCGCGGACTATCGAGAGCCTGGAACTCGCTGGCAAACCGGGCCACGAGCTTCGCTTTGTTCGTCTGCAAATGACCGATGACCGACCATCGCAAGTCGGCAAGGTCAGACATGGCTTCCCACTTGCTCCAGGCCTCCTGCACTTTATTCTCTCCGAGAAAGCGCAGGCCTGCGGCATAGGAAAGTCGAATGCAAGCCTCATCCATCGTCTTGCTCACAGGCAAGAGGCGAACGGATGCAGGCTCCCGCCCCACACGCTGACAGGCATCAGCCATGCGGGTGTGCACGTTCGCAAGGTGGCGTTGAAAGTCTGCGACCGACTCCGCCCTGGGGTAGAGGCCGTGCCTCTCATGTCGGGGGCGTGTATCCGGTGGCGCGTTATTCGATGTGATGCTCAACGGAATATCCAATGATGATAGGTGGTCGCAATGGCACGTCGGCTGGTCAGTTTTCACGTGTCATTGATTTGCGTAGTGCAAGAATCGGGTCTGCATCTGCCGCAAGGTTGCTCACCATACCGAGAAAAACCAGCTTTTCTTTTACAACCGAGAATGCGTGTGCTGATAGATAGTTACCCGTGCCGACAGAGCGTACGGTTACGATGATCTCCTTGTTGTTGATTTCCACCGATTATTGACCCGGTCTTTTCAAGTAAAACTGACCCGCCT
>CAYLKO010000015.1:0-47174 GCA_964384525.1 uncultured Chromatiaceae bacterium | reverse complement strand
CGTTGCCGATAGTGGTCGACGTCCTGCGTGCGCAGTTTCATGCCGCCATTGTCGCCTGCACCGGGTGGTGCCGGTACATGCGCGAAACCACGTATAGGCAGTAATAGTACGTATGGCTGCTGCCATGCCGCTGTTCCAGACTCTTGGCGCGGGCAGCAGTCGCTGCGGACCACATCGCCCAGCCGACAAGGAGACAGCAGTGAGCGAAATTGCCATAGTCAGCGTGGTCGTGCCGTTTTTCCTGTTCACGATCTGTGTCGCCGCAAGCCTGTTCCTTGCGCAGCGCAGGAACACCCAGTTGGCGCAGCGCCGGCCGCGCGTCCTCCCCTATACGTGGGGATTTTTTCTCGGCTACAGCGGCATCATCGGCGGGATCATGGTCGGTGTGAGCGGCGGCGTTCTGGCCGCTGTCGGGCTCTACCAGGACTGGTTTCCGATCGTGCTTGTCTATACGGTCTTGATGGGGATTGCGAGTTATGGCGTGCTCACCCGGCAACGGTGGGGCTGGCTGTTTCACATACCCCTGTCACTGAACCCGGGACTCTGGGCCTTCAACGCCATCTATTTCCACAATCGCTGGCGGGAGATCCCATGGCATTGAAACCCCGACCCACCTGGTAACAACCCATGAACACCACAGCCTCATCGAGCTTCACCGACAACTTCAAGAGGACTTTCTACCGGCCACCCTACGTCGGGCTGCTGGCCTTCGTGATCGTGTTTCTCATGCAGGGCCTGGGGCATACCCAGATGGTGCTCATGGAGAGGCTGTTCGGCGAGGGCCACGTATACCAGTCGGCGGCATTTCTCGGCCTGCTGGGCGCCATCTTCCTGTTCATCGGCATGCGCAGGGAGGGGGAAGTGAGCTCCACGTGGTTCGGCTTCTTTGCCGGCACCTGCCTGTGGACCGGCTGGGTGGAGTTCACCTATGTCTGGTCGGCCAATGTTCTGGGGGTGCCTGACCTGATGGACCAGCATGCGGCTGGAGAGATCGCCACCAAGGCTGAATACCTGGTGATGATGTCCTCGGCCGGGGTCCTGCTGGCCACGATGGCGCCCATGCTCCTGAACCGGGAAACCAAGTGCAACATGTTCCAGTGGTTCCAGCGCCGCCTGCACCTGCGCACCGGCAAGCCAAGCCGCGGCTATGAACGGAATTTCGCCTACATCACCTGCCTGGAGACGATTTACGTCATCTGGTTCTGCTACCTGGCGCTGCTCTTCATCTACGACGAAAACATCCTGGGCGACCGGCATCCCGTCACCTACGGCATCTTCGTGGTGAGCGCCATCTGGTCCATCTACCTGCTGCAACGGCTGGTCCGCATGTGGAAGGTCACGACAGCGATCCGCTATGCAATTCCGACCGCGATCATTGCCTACAGCAGTTACGAGATTTTCGGCCGCTGGAACATCCTGACCGATATCTGGGTGTATCCGGAACACTACTGGCGGGAGCTTGCCCTGATTCTGGTCGTGCTCATCGCCATCGTCGCGATTGCCGTCGTTGCCCCGGCACACATGAAAGCCAGACTGGACCGCGAAGGCCGGCTGCGGAAGTCCTGACGGGTAGCCCCCGGTAGCCGGCCAGCCAGCCGCTACGGGTTGGCCGCCTTCTGCACCACCGGCATCGGCTCCGGATCGTCGTCCACGAAGACCAGCCGCCACCGCTCCACCCCGTGCACGACCACGAGGGTGATGAGCAACCAGGCCATGATGGTGTGGAGCTGGAGGAAAGTGGCGTGCAGGCCCTGGTTGGCTTCTGCCAGAGCGGATATGGGAATGAAGCCGAAGGCGATGACGTCATAGTCGATGAATGCCGCGTTGCTGATGCCCAGCAACACCTGCATCAGGACCAGGGGGTAGAAAACCCACTGCAACAGCATCGCCGGCCGTTTCCACCACCTTGGCGGCGCATAGAGCTTGTGGGCCCGGCGCCACCACCAACGAAACAGCATGCCGAAAAATATGGTGATCCCCACGCCGGAATGCACCATCAGCAGCGTGGTCTTGATCTCCAGCGGAAAGCCGTCGAGCCGCCAGCCGGACATGAGATTGAAGCCGATGATTGCGCCGACCACCCAGTGCAGCACCCGGGCAACCGTGTAGTTGAACTTCTTGCTTGAAGCGGCCATGACCGTAGATTCCAGGAAATCCCGGATCAAGCATCACAGAATCATCACGGCGGGAAACTACGGGGATTCCGCAAGCTGTCTAGCGTCGTTTGAACCAGTATCGATTGATTTCCGCACCACCGCCCATGAGGAGCGGCATGCCGCGCGTGATCTTCGGATCGCAGGCAATCTCCCGCAGCTCCGGCGAAAAATAGCCGACCAGATGCTCACGGCTGATGCGACGCGGACCAATCGGCCAGGCATCCCACCAGCCGCGCCGGCCGAAATGCACGAGGATGTAATCACCATCCGGTGCCAGCCAGGAGAGTATCTGGCGCTTGTAGGCCGGCCGCAGCGCATCCGGCAAGCCATGCAGGCAGCCGACATCCAGAATGACATCGAAGGGGCCGGGATGGGCACGACGGGTGGCGTCGGCAGTGACATCCGCCTGGGCAACGGTCACATCGAGGCCGGCTTCCCGCGCCCGCTCGCCGGCGATCCGGACCGCCTGCGGCATGAAATCGAGACCGGTGACCTGATAGCCGCGTGCCGCCAGCCACAATGAAAACGTGCCGGCGCCGCAACCGAGATCCAGCGCCCTGCCCGGCGTGGCCCGCGCCTCGACTGCCCGGGTGAGCAGCGCCGGGGGTTCCGCTTCATGCCAGGGCAGGTCTTCGGCGCGCTCGGCCCGTGCGTAGAGGCGCTCGAATACTCCTCGTCCCTGTTGTTCACTCATGCGGGCGGCAATCCCTTTGTCGGGAGAGCTTCAGGGGGCCCGCAGGGTGGAGTAATAGGCTGAAACCGCCTTGATATCCGCATCGGAAAGATTGACCGCCATCGGCGCCATGATGGGGTTCTTCCGTTCGCCACTGCGATAGGCCAGCAGTTGGGCTTCCAGATACTCGGCTTTCTGGCCGGCAAGGTTGGGATAGAGCGGAATGATGCCGATGCCATTGGCGCCATGGCATGCCAGGCAAGTGGTGTTTGCCACGGCCTTGCCTGCCTCCACATCGGCACCGTAGGTGAGCTGGCTCGTCCCCAGCAACAAACCGAGGCTGGTCAACAAAATTGCATATCTAGACACGGTCATACTCCAGAAGTGATGAAAATCCGGCGGGCGTACTGCGTCGTGGCGTGAGCCGCAGTACCCACTGCCTTACTTGCCGCGGGTTGCCGGGGTTGGCTTGGGCCGGTACAGCACCGCCCACAGCGCCAGCATGGACACCGCAATGCCGATCCAGATGGCGCCCCAGAACTCGGCACTCGGCAAGCCAATCAGTTGCGCCAGGGTGGTAATGCCCAGGATCACCGCCAGACCCATGTTGACGGTGTTCTGCCATGGATGATGGTCACTGCGCCTTGCCAGGAAGGCGAGCACGAAGATGGCCGCAGCGGCGATCAGCAGCGGCCCGATGCCGGTCGTGATGGATACCGGCGAAAAAATGGCCAGGTAAACCAGAAACAGGCCGAGCACGAAGTTGATGAGATTCGGAATCATGTTGTCTGCTCCTCGCTGCGATGGAGTGTGTGCATGTAACGCCAGGTCACAGCCGGGACAAAGGCGTAGCCCAATACGCTGATCAGTATCAATGACTTCCACGGCGTGGTCAGCGGGCTGTACAGCCAGACGAGCGCCGTGATCAGAAGTTGCATGGCATAACAGGCGTAAGCGGCTTGCATGAGTCGCCGGCTGGAGCGCAGCATGGCTGCCGCATACAAGCCGCCATAACAGCCGCCGGCAAGCACGAAGAACGCCAGCGCAACGGCCGTCATGATGACTGCAATCGGTGTCATGCCGCCTCCGGCTCCGCCGCCCTCGCGCCTGCCTTGGCCTTGGCAGGCACCGTGGCCCGCTTGCCGATGGTCAGTACGTCATACACCAGGATGACGTACCCCAGGGCGAAGATCAGGCCAAACGCCAGCCGGAACAGCATCGCATTCGTGAACCACACGTTTTCGGAGGCGACCACGAAGGCCTGCAGGGTGGATCCGCCCTGGGCCCGCTCGATGAAGGCCTGGGTGATGCCGGCAACCAGCAGGCCGCCGACCATGCCGATCATTCCAATGTTCAGCATGGCCATGGCCCACTTCCACGCACGACTCTCGAGCACCTCGACCTGCCGCACCTTCTGCAGCGCGATGTAGAAGATCGCGATGACACCGCAGGCATAGGCGCCCCAGAAGGCAAAGTGGCCGTGGGAAACCGTCCACTGCGTGCCATGTGAATAGAGGTTGATCTGCGGCAGGGTCATCATGAAGCCGAACATGCCGCCGCCGATGAAGTTGCCAAAGGCCTCGGCCAGCAGCCACATCATGGCCGGCCGATTGGTGGTTTTCATCTTGTGCGTGCCGGCATCGTAGATGGCGTGGATCACCATGCCGAGCAATGGCAGTGGCTCCATGGCCGAAAAGACCCCACCGATCGTGAGCCAGTAGTCCGGCGTGCCGATCCAGAAGTAGTGATGGCCAAGCCCGAGGATGCCGGTGCCGAGCACGAGCATCACCTCGATGTACAACCAGGCCTCGACGATCTTCCGCGACGTGCCGAAGATGTCCATCAGGGCCCAGGCCATGATGCAGCCGATCAGGACTTCCCACGTGCCCTCGACCCACATGTGCACCAGCCACCACCACCAGTACTGGTCCTCCGACATGTTGGTGTTGGCGTCGAAGGCATTCAGGTACAGCAGGGTCAGCGGGATGAGATCAATCACGAGCACCCACATGATGCCGGTCATGTGCCGGGCACGGATTGCGGTTGCCGGGATGTTGTAGGCAAACACCAGCACCACCAGCACGATGCCGACCGTGGCCCAGCGCGGCGCCTCTACATATTTCCGCCCCTGGTTGACCAGCCACAGGCTGGTCTCGCTGGTCGGGCCGTACTGGACAAACAGGAAGATGGCGGCCACCGCGAGCACGGCGATGATGAATACCCAGAACATGATCTCGGCGAGCCACATGCCCTCGACTTCACGTTCCAGTTCCTGCGGCAGATACCAGTAAACGGCGCCCATGAAGCCCATGAGGAGCCAGATCACCAGCGTGTCGATGTGCAGGGTTTTCGACACGCTGAAATTGAGGATGCCGTAGAAAGACGAGGGCTCCTCGTAGAACAGTGCGGAAACCAGTCCGGCGAGTGTCATCACCCAGAACATGAACAGGGCGGCGGCCAGATAGCGCAAGGCAAGTTTTTGGGAACGATACATGGCTGACTCCTGGAACTACTGTGGCTCGGCCATGCCGAACTTGGCTGGAAAGCCGTTGGTATCAATGCTGGACATCCACTTCAGATAGGCAGTCACAGCCTCCGCATCCGCCCGGGTGAGCCCGAGGTTGGGCATCGTGCGGGTCCAGGTGGGATACTTTTCCGGGTTCATGAGAAATCTCACCATCGCCTCCTCCCGGGTCGTGGCACCTGTCATGGGCATGAAAATCCGGCTCCAGGCGGGATCCAGCCAGGACTTGGTGAGGTCCGGGCCGTAGTAGGCACCGTTGCCGAAGAAGGTGTGGCAATTCATGCAGTTGCGGCTCTGGATCACGAGCTTGCCCGTGTCCATCAACTGGGTGGCCTCTTCCAGGGTGTGCATCTTGCCGAACAGGGGTTCTTCAGGACCGATGACCGGCACCGCCTGGCCGCGGCTCCAGTCGTGCTCGTAGCCGATCTTCTTGTTGATCACTTCGTAGTTTGGCACCTGGCGTCCACCCGGACGTATGCTGTCCATGCTGTCGACCGTTAGAAACGCCAGCACCACGAGCATGGTCTAGGTGGTGCTGATGGCGCCGGCACGCCAGAAAATCGGATCTTGAATGTCCATGGAAGCAGCCCCTGCAGATTGCACGTTACTGTCAGTCATTGTTCGGAAGCAGGATCAAGCACCGCTCAGTTGCGTGGTGCCCGAAGCATTTTGCGCACGTCGCCTGCATGTTTGGTTTCGTCACTGATCATGCGGGTGGAATATTCCTCGAGCATGATCGACTTGCCGGCGACAACCGTCAACAGGTCACGGTAGGCCTGCAAGGCGTTCTCTTCATGTTGCAGGGAGTCCTGCAGGATTTCGGCAATGTCGTGCGTGACCTTGTTCAGCAGAGGGCCGACTGCCAGCGATGGCTTGCCATCCAGCTGCGTGATCAGCTCGCCGGCCTCGTGGGCATGGATCAGGGATTCATCGGCCTGGCTGCGCAGCCAGGAGACGATCGGAATGCGGCCGAAGCCGTAGACCATCAGGGAATAGTGCGTATAGCGGATGACGCCCGCCAGCTCGAGCTCCAGGATCCGGTTCAGTTTTTCCAGGGCCTGGGCGGTATTCAGCGATGAGTCGGACATGATGTTTTGTGGCCTGCGAATTCATGGAACGCCGTGGCTCACTATGTCCGGCCAAGGCCGGGGGCGGCTATCCGGTAAAATACCTATGAGTCGCATTCCCGTTCAGGCGTTTCAATCACCCGCTTTGGCTGGACTGCAGCCCGGCCAGCCGCTGCGGCAACATCCGCCGCAGGGTGTTGTCGCGCAGGATGTAGTGGTGGAACAGTGCCGCCACGGCGTGCAGGCCGATCAGGTAGTAGCCCGCCGTCCCGATGGTTCCATGGAGCTCCTCCAGCTGATCGGCAAGCCCCTTGTCCGGGCCAATCAAGGCAGGCAGCTCCAGGCCAAAAAACGGGATCACCCGGCCCTTGGCGCTGAGAACCACCCAGCCGAGGAGCGGCATGACGACCATGAACAGATAAAGCGCCACGTGCATGAAAACCGCAGCCCGGTGTTGCCAGATACCGACCGCCGGCCGGATCCGCGGCGTCGGTCCCCACAGGCGCAAGGCCAGCCGCAGCCATATCAACACGAAAACCGACAGGCCAAGCATGAAGTGCCACTGCTTCAGCGCTTCCCGGGGGTCACTGCCCTTGGGGTAGAACTCGCGCACCTCGATGGCGGTATACACGGCAACCAGCAGCAGCAGCATGAGCCAGTGCATCGCAATCGACAGTGAACCGTAGCGGTCGGTGGTGTTCTTGAAATCCATTTCGGCTGACTCCATGGGTGGCACGGGTTGATCGTGCAGGGAACTGTAACGCCTGCCGGCTGACGTCAACCTGACGGCGCGCGTTCCCCGCACATTTCAACTGCCACGGGTATTGCGGCAATCCACATCCAGGGCCGGCCACCTGCTGCCCTATACTTTTTTCCAAAGGTATATGCAGCGGTAGTTGCCTGTGTCAGTCAACGCAGAATCACGCTCACCCATGGCCCTGCAGCCCAGGGAGCACGCCCCCGTGGCGTGGGGCCCGGTCACGAGGTCACTGCACTGGAGCCTCGTACTGCTCATCCTGGTGGAGGTGCCGCTGGGCTTCTGGATGGTGAATCTCATCGAGGCCAACGTCACCACCTCCACCGAGAACGCATGGACCGCACGCGCAACCAATGCCCATCACACACTCGGCTTTCTCGTGGTCATCCTGGCCTTCCTGCGCATCAACTGGCGCCTCAACAACCCGACTCCGGGTTTGCCGGCGGGTACCGCGGCTCATGAACGCTATCTGGCCCGGGCGACCCAGGGCTTCCTGTATTTCCTGATGTTCTTCTACCCGCTCACCGGCTGGGCGATCCTGTCGACCTCCACCGAAGGATCGCCGATCCATTTCTTCATCTGGGAAATCCCCCGCCTGATATCAACCAAGTCGGCGGGCACGACCTTCGCCAGCGATCTGTTCACCACACTGCACCAGGTCTGCTGGAAGGTCGGTGGCGTGTTGCTGCTGCTGCATGTATCGGGTGCGCTGTGGCATCAGTTCGTCAGAAAAGACCATCTCCTGACGCGCATGTGGAAAAGTCATGGTTGATGCGCACCACAAAGGAGGGAACGAACCATGCCTACCGTCATCCTGATTTCCGTCATCTCGATTTCGGCCGCGCTGATCCTCTATTCGATCGCCGTCTGGTGGAACTGGGCAAGAAAGCGGCTGGAGCCCCGCCATCTGGTGTTGTTCTATCTGGGCCTGGTATGCGACATGGCTGCCACGGCCATGATGAAGTCATCCGTCGCCGAAGTGACCTACGACCTGCACACCATCAGCGGCTATACCGCGCTCGCCCTGATGTTCATCGTCACGATGGTCGGCACGTACGGCTTGTATCAGCACAATGACCGGATACTGAACAACTTCCACCGCTTCGGCCTGCCGATCTGGTTCATCTGGCTGATCTCGTGGCTGACCGGGGTGGTGCTGGGCGTGCAGAAGTTCTGAGGCTCTTCAATCCGGGCCAGGAACAGTTGGAGAAAGCTGCGGGTCGGAGACGCAGGTGGCTGGCTTGAGTCACGCCCCTGCACTAGAGTTGACCCCAGTGGTTCCGCAGCACCCGCGCCATCATGACCAACCCGCTATACATCTCGATTGCCATCGGACTCTCGCTCGGTCTCGTTGTCGGCTACCGCGGCAGCAGGGCCGTGGTTCTCCGGGTGGGCGGCCCCTACGCCGGCAGCCCGGTGGTCATCGGCTGTGCCGCACTCGGCGGCTGCACCGTACTGCTGCCGGCAGCCATCTTTGCGATTTTCGCCAGCCTCAATCGAGGCCGCGCCATAGGCGATTCAGCCTCGTTCGAGTTCCTGTTCGGCACCAGCATCGGCATTGCCCTGGCGATCGCCAGCGGTCTCGTCGTCGGCACATTCGCCGGCGCGTTGTCCGGACGGCTGATCGAGGCCGTACGTCCCCGCACGTGAGTGCCGCCCGATGATGGGCATCGAGGTGTTGCTGGATGTCCAGAGGCTCTGAACCGTACTCAGCGATATCGATAATTCACGGTTGCGGTGACGGTCAATGGATCGGCGGCATAGATCGACTGGAAGCTGCTGAACGGCAATCCAGTGGTGGGGTATTCCTCATCCGTCAGATTCTTGCCATATACGCCGGCGTCCCACGTCCGGTCGGGCGCTTCATAACGCACAAACGCACTGACCAGATCCAGAGTCGGCACCTTCACGACCGCGGCGTTGGTAGACCCGGGGTAGTACGACTGCTGGTGCCGGTAGTCGCTGCCAAAGACGACGCTTCCCCTGCGCAGGTGAACCGTGTAGTCGAAGCCTACAGATGCGGTGAACTTCGGTGTACCGGCAAGGTCATCGTCCAGGGAAACATTCGAGATGTTTGAAACGAGCCTGGTGTACTTGTTCTCTGCCGTGGCCAGCGTACCGAATATATTGAGGGCGTCCGTCGGCACCACTGTCAGCTCGACCTCGACGCCGTGCACCTTGGCAGCAGCTGCATTCTGCACGATGGTGCCGCCACCGGCGCCAACATTCAGCGTGTAAAGCTGCAAGTCGTCGTAGTCATTGTAGTAGTACGCAATATTCAGCCTCAGCATGCGCTCCAGGAGATCAGTCTTGACGCCTCCTTCGTAAGTCCAGACCGTGGTTGGCGCGTATGGCACGTTGATGTCGGTCACACTGAAGGGCTTGGGCTGGAATCCACCAGCCTGGAAGCCCTTGGCGATATATGCGTAAGCCATGACCTGGTCATTAAACCGGTAGTCCACGCCCAGCTTGGGCGTAAATTCCGACCAATCATCACTGGGCGCAGCGCTCCCCGACACCCAGCTCGGTGGACCAGCCGCAGTGACAGTGCCGTCGAAGGTCTTTTCATCCCGCGTATAGCGTCCGCCCAGTGTCACTCCCAACTTGTCGGTGATGTGGTAGGTGCCCTGCGCAAATACTGCATAGCTATCGAGCCCGGTGTCATAGACCTGTTGATTCGTGAACGGCCCGATCGTATTCAGGGCGCTGTAGTCGCCGTCCTCATAGAGATAGAACCCGCCAACGATCCAGTCGAGGCGATCAAATGCCGTACCCAGCGCCTGGATCTCCTGGCTGATCTCCGTGCCGCTGATGTTGTCCCTCAGGTACCAGCGATTGGAGCCGGAAATATCAAGATAGTCCTTGGCGTCGATCTTCCGGTAACCGGTGATCGATTTCAGGTCAAAATCCTTCAAGTGCCAGGCGAGCGTCATGGCCGCTCCAACGGTATCGACATCGGAGTACTGGTTCTGGGCGGTCAATGTCGTGTAGATATCGCCACCAGTCAACGGGACTCCTGTTGGCGACAGCGGCGTGGCATACAGGGCATCCGTGTTGTCGTCCGTGTAGCTCAGTGTGAAGCGGGCTTCGAAGGCTTCCGAGCCCATGTAACGCAAGTCCATGCGAGCGCCGGTGTAATCACGATCTCCAACCTCCTCGCCGGTTGGGACTCCAGGAGCGCTGTAACGGTCGGTATAGCCATCCCTGCTTGCGTAGGCGACGGCGCCACCAAAAGCCCACTTGCCATCGGCAAATGGCGTACTGCCGCTCAACTTTGCGTCTACGGCGTTGAAGGTACCGTACCCCAGCGAGGCATCCAGCCTGGTCTGTTCATCGGGCTGCCGCGTGACGATCTTGACGGCGCCGCTGATCGTGTTGCGCCCGTAGAGGGTGCCGTGTGGGCCTCGCAGTACTTCTACCCGCTCGACATCCAGCAGCCGAAGATTGGACCCATTGAGTCGCGCGACGTAGACATCGTCAACATAGAGACCGACGGCGGACTCGGCCGCCGGGCTCTGGCTTTCGTTCTGGCCGAGGCCGCGCATGTACAGCCGGACACTGGTCGCACTGGCGGTGGAGTTTGTGGAAAGCAGATTGGGCACCATTGCGCCAAGGTCGGAAATCCCGTTGGCCTGCCTGTTCTCCAGAACCGAATCCGTCAACGCAGTGATGGCAATGGGTACGTCCTGCAGTTTTGCCTCGCGCCGTTCAGCGAGAACGATTATTTCCTCCACCGCGGCCATCGAGAGAGTTGGAAAGATCGCCAACGCTGCCAAGGCAAGCAAGCGAATTCCTGAACCGCAATTCCCGTGAATGTGCATCGCCCACCCCTTGATGAATCACTGAAAACGCATGCAAGCAACGCGATAACAGCATAGAGGATATATCTTTGCAACGGGATCGCGACTGCACGAGGATCATGATCCTCCGACCGAACCCTGTGCCACCGGATAGCCTTCGGACCTGAAACGCTTCAATCCCATCCACAGGATCAATGCTGCCACCGGCACACTCACCACATTCACGATGGCGATCGACTGGCCGACGGCCATGTCGTCGCCCAGCACATAGACGGTGACAAAGCCCACCATCGTCGGTCCGAAGATGGTCGCGACGAGGTTCATCACCAGCATCCAGATCGCGGAGATCTGGGCGCGCATCTCGTTGGGCACCATGACCTGGATTACGGCCGGCGCCGCCACCTGCGAGATGCAGCCGCAGAAGATCAGTGGTCCCAGCAACGCCAGTGCCAGGCTGTTGCTGGCGCTAGTGGTGGCAAACAGGCTCAACGGTACCAACGCGATGGCGGCGCCGATGCTGACGATGAACGGGGCACCCTCGCGTCCGCGACTCCGCAACCGGTCGATCAGCCAGCCGCCGCAATAGACGGCTGCCGGCGCCAGCACGAGCAGCATCGTGCCCAGGATGAAGCCGGCCTCGGTCCTGGAATGGCCCAGCACGCGATGCAGGTACGTTGGAGCCCAGGCAAGCACCGAGGTGATGGGCACCACCAACAACGCGAAGCCGAAAAAGAGCGCCAGCAGGATCCGGCTGTGGCTCATCATGTAGCTGAGTACTTCGCGGAGCGGCATTCCGAGGCCTTCGCCGGCCACCTTGCCCCGCCGGACCGGTTCTTCCACGGTCAGCATCAGCAATGCGATCAGCACGCCCGGCAGGCCGACAATGAAGAATGCCAGTTGCCACACGTGGACGGCACCGATGACGGGCAGCACATGGCCTTCATAAGGAGCGAGCAATCGCAGGGCGGCGCCGCCCACGAGAAAGGCGATGCCAGCACCGAACATGGCACCAGACTGGTAAACCGCCAACGCACGCCCGAGTTTTTCCTTCGGGAAGTAGTCGGCAATCATCGAGTACGCGGCCGGTGAAAGGGCCGCCTCCCCAACCCCGACGCCAACCCGGGCCAGGAACAGGCCGGCAAAGCTCCGTGCCAAGCCGCACGCGGCTGTCATCAGGCTCCAGAGCGCAATGCCTGCCGCGATGATGCCGCGCCGGCTGACCCTGTCGGCCAGGCGGCCGATGGGGATGCCGAGCAATGCATAGAAGATGGCGAAGGCAAGGCCCTGCAGCAGCCCGATGTCGAAATCGCTGATGTCGAGGTCCGCCTTGATCGGCTCCACCAACAGTGCAATGACGATCCGGTCGATGAATGACAGCACGAAGGCAACCACCAGGACCGCCACGGCATACCAAGCCCTGGCCGGGCTGGGCCAGGCAGGTTGGCCTGGGTCGGGTTGCTGCTCGAGGGTTGACGTCATATACCGGGCGTCGGACACATCAACGGATTCTACGAGGGTTTCAAGCCCGGTGTCGCCAAACGGCCAGGATTCGGGTCGGGGTATGATGCGGCCAGGTGCAATCGGCGGTTCATGACCGATCGACCACGAAGGATTCAGTACGACATTGAGCGCTGAAGGCACGACTCCCGTGCGTGACGGCGTGCTGGCAATTGCCGGCACGCTCAAGCTGCATTTCGGTGGTGAACTCGAGTCGGTGGAACTGGCGTGGCGGCTGGTCGGCGACGACGGGCCGGTGGTGGTCGCGCTGGGCGGGATTTCAGCCGGCCGGTATGTCGCCGAGGGAACGCCGCAGGGTTGGTGGAACCGGATCGTCGGCCCCGGAGGCGCGCTGGATACCCGCCGCTGTCGCATCCTCGGCATGGATTTTCTCGGCGGCAGCGGCCGGACGACCGGGCCCGAAGCCGGACAATCCAGCTTTCCATCCATCAGCGCCTGTGATCAGGCGCAACTGCTGCACCAACTCATCGAGCATCTGGAACTGGCGCCACTCGCGGCCATCGTCGGCGCCTCGTACGGCGGCATGGTGGCACTCGCCTTCGCGGAGCGCTGGCCGGACGAGGTGGGGAAAATCGTGGTGATCGGTGCGGCGGATCATTCGCACCCCATGTCCACCGCCTGGCGCAGCGTGCAGCGTGCGATCGTGCGTTACGCGATGGAAAAGGAGGACGGTGCGGAGGGCCTCAAGCTGGCCCGTGCCCTGGCGATGACCACCTATCGCAGCACGCAGGAGTTTGCCGAGCGCTTCAGCGGTGAGCCGCAGCGCATCGGGGGCCACTTCCAGTTTCCGGTGGAGCCTTATCTGTACGCGCGCGGCGATGCCTATGCGGCCTCATACCGGCCGGAGGCCTTCGTGTGTCTGTCGGAGTCCATCGATCTGCATCGGGTCGATGCCACGAAAATCCGCGTGCCAACCACACTGGTGGCGGTTCGCGAGGATCAGCTGGTGCCGCTGGCGGACATGCAGGCCCTGCGGTCACGCCTCGCGGGTCCGGCACGGCTGGTCGAGATCTCGTCCCTGTACGGGCACGATGCCTTTCTCAAGGAAAGCGCGGCGCTCCGTCCGATCTTCGACGAGATGCTGGGCTGACAGCCCGTAGCGGGAGACACCGGTGCTGCGGCTGGTGACAACCGCAGCACCGGCTTCTTAAGCCTGCTTCGCCTACTTCGCCGGCTTCGGCGGCACGATGCCGGGCACGCTCTTGAAGTTTTCCGGCCCGAGGTTGAGCGAGGAAACATCCATCACGTGCGTGTAGAGATTCGTCATGAAGCCACCGCCCGTGCTGCGGGCAAACAGCATCTTCTTGCCATCCGGCGACAGTGACGGGAAGCCGTCGAAGCCCGCATTGAAGGTCAGCCGCTTAGGCTCACCACCGGCGAGATCACCCAGGAAGACTTCCCAGTTGTTGTTCTCGACGACGCGCACGTAGACATAGTGCCGGCCGTCCGGAGCCGGATACGGTGCCCAGTTCATGCCACGATCGAAGGTGCGCGGCGTGTGCTCCGTGCCGTCATTCCTGATGGTGAACACGGTCATCGGCGTGGGCTTGATCTTGCCGTATTCGCTGCGCTTCCAGGCGCGGTAGAGGATCGTATCGCTATCCGGCAGGTAAAACGGTGCGCCTTCCTGCCAATCATCGGTGAAGGTGATCTGCTTTTCGTCCGAGCCATCGGCCCGCATGCGCCAGAGGTCCATGTTGCCGTCGATCTGGCGACCGAAGACGATCCACTGGCCGTCGGGCGACACGGAAACTTCCGCCTCGTAGTACTTGTTGTTCGTCAGGCGCTTGATGTTCTTGCCATCGACGTCGGAGATATACAGCTCGGCACCCTGCGGGTAATCGTTGGAGTCCGACCAGTTGCCGACCGGCATGTCCAGGTGGTCGCGCGTCGAGGTCCAGACGATGCGCTTGCCATCGGGGAAGAAGTACGAGCAGGCATCCTGGCCCTTGTCGTTGATGCGGCGGACATCGGTGCCGTTGTCCTTGAAGATGTAGGTCAGCGCGCCGGAATCGCGCCCCTCGGCGCGCAGTGCCGCGGGATCCTGCGTCTGGGCGATCACGCTCATGTTGTCGGGGCCGTAATAGGCCTCGGCATTCTTCGGTACGTTCGGAATGAGGCGCACCGGCAGTTCGGTGCCCGCGGCGACAGGCGCGGCGGCTTTTTTGTCGGCGGCGCCGGCATCGGCGGCAGAAACCTGGGCTGCGCCGAGCAGCAGGCTGGCGGCCAACGCCGCAACGCCGGTGAGGCCGGATTGATTACCGGTGGGGAGGTGCCTTGAATGCATAGGTATAGCTCCGCTGTCAGTGGATTGAATGTTGTG
The DNA here is from genome assembly GCA_964384525.1 of uncultured Chromatiaceae bacterium. Classification (GTDB taxonomy): domain Bacteria; phylum Pseudomonadota; class Gammaproteobacteria; order Steroidobacterales; genus SHZI01. Next base: position 32,356 of record CAYLKO010000015.1, on the reverse strand, counting down.
GATTGCGAGGAAATTGCGGCGATGCGAGTGTAGGGCTGCATTGTTTGCCCTCTTCTCCGTCGCGCCATTGCCGCTCGTCGGGCCGAAGTCTAGCTGCTTCGGTGGCACATTACACCCGGGTATGCGCTGCGCTTGCTGCAGATGGCTGTAAAGTAGCGGCAACCCGCCGCCGTGGAGAAAATCATGCAGCGATTCCAGACCCTGGCAGTGCATGCCGGACGGGATGATTTCGCGGACCTGGGCGTGCATGCGCCGCCGCTGGATCTCTCGACCACCTATCCCATTGCCGATCTGGTGACAGCCGGTGAAAGTTTCGAGGCCCTGATCCGCGGCGAGCGCCACGCTGCAAACCCGATCTATGCGCGCCTGCACAATCCGACGGTGGCCCGTGCCGAGGCCGCCATCGCCTGCCTGGAAGGTACCGAAACCGCCGTCGCCTTCGGCTCCGGCATGGCCGCGCTCACGGCCCTGCTGCTGTCCCGGCAGCAGGCGGGACGTCATGCGCTTGTCGTGCGGCCGCTGTACGGCACGACCGATCACCTCCTCGCCAGCGGTTTGTGCGGGCTCGAACCGGAATTCGTCGACGCCGATCTGATTGCTGCCCGTCGCCGTGCCGACACGAGCCTCGTGGTGATCGAGACGCCATCGAATCCGAATCTCGATCTGGTGGACATCCGTGCGGTGGTGGCCGCAGCGGGACCGGTGCCGGTGCTCGTCGATTCCACGTTTGCCACGCCCGTGCTGCAGAATCCGGCAGCGCTCGGCGCCACCTGGGTGTGGCACAGCGCGACCAAGTTTCTGGCCGGTCATGGCGACGTGATTGCCGGTGTCATCTGCTGCGACGAGGAGCATGCCGGGCCGCTGCGAACGATGCGCAGCATCACCGGCGCACTGCTGCACCCGCTCGGCGCCTATCTCCTGCATCGCGGTCTGCCAACGCTGAGCCTGCGCGTCGGGCAGGCCCAGGCGAATGCCGGGGTGCTGGCCGAGCGCCTGGCGGCGCACGCAGCGGTTTCACAGGTGTATTACCCGGGTCTCGGCACGGTGCGCAACGCCCACCTGCTCGGCCCGCAGATGCGGGGACCCGGCGCGCAGCTGTCTTTCGAGATGCGGGCCGGACACGCCGCGGCGGCCGCGGTGATGGCACAGGTCAAGCTGGTCACGGCGGCGGTCAGCCTGGGTTCGGTCGATACGCTGATCCAGCACCCGGCAGGCCTCACCCATCGCATGGTGGATGCAGCCACCCGCGCCGCGGCCGGCATCACGCCCGGCCTCCTGCGCCTGTCTGTAGGCCTCGAGCACGCCGAAGACCTGTGGGACGATCTCGCGCAGGCGCTCGACAGCGCCTGATGCCAGGATCCGGCCGGGCTCAAACGGCCTCGGGCTCAGACAGCCTCGAGCTCAGACGGATTTGAAGGCCTGCTCCAGGTCCGCGATCAGGTCATCCACATGCTCGATGCCGATGCTGAGACGCACGAGATCGGCACTGACACCCGCCTTCTTCAGCTCCTCCTCGTTGAGCTGGCGATGCGTGGTGGTGGCCGGGTGACAGGCGAGCGTCTTGGCATCGCCGATGTTGACCAGCCGCTTGATGAGGCCCAGCTGATCCATGAAACGGGCGCAGGCATCGAGGCCACCCTTGATGCCGAAACTCAGGATCGATGAGGGAATCCCGCCATCGAGGTACTTCTGTGCGAGTGCATGGTCGCGGCTGTCTTCAAGACCCGCGAAGTTCACCCAGCTGACTTTGGCGTGCTTCTTGAGGTACCGGGCGATGGCCAGCGCATTCTGGCAATGCCGTTCCATGCGCAGTGGCAGTGTCTCGATGCCCTGCAGGATCAGGAAGGCGTTGAACGGCGAAATGGCCGCGCCCATGTTGCGCAGGGGCACCACCCTGGCGCGCCCGATGAAGGCGGCCGGCCCGAAGGCATCGACATAGATGATGCCGTGGTAGCTCGGATCCGGATTGCTGAACTGGGGGAAGCGCGGATTGCCCTGCCACGGGAACTTGCCGGAATCCACGACGATGCCACCGATGCTGGTGCCATGGCCACCCATGTACTTGGTGAGTGCGTGAACGACGATATCCGCGCCATGCTCGAAGGGACGGCACAGAACCGGCGTCGGCACGGTGTTGTCCACCACCAGCGGTACGCCGGCGGCATGGGCCACCTTGGCCAGCGCGGCGATATCCACCACGTTGCCGGCCGGGTTGCCGACCGACTCGCAGAACACCATCTTCGTGTTCTGGTCGATGGCCGCGGCAAAGGCCGATGGATCCCGACCGTCCACCATGCGCACTTCGATGCCTTGATTGGGCAGGGTGTGGCAGAAGAAATTGTAGGTGCCGCCGTAGATCTGGCTGGTGGCGATGATGTTGTCACCGGCCTTTGCCAACGTGTGGACGCAGGCGGTGATCGCCGCCATGCCGGAAGCCAGGGCCAGCGCCCCCACGCCACCTTCCAGCAGGGCCACACGCTCCTCGAGCACCGCCGTGGTCGGATTCATGATGCGGGTGTAGATATTGCCCTGCACCTTGAGATCGAACAGATCCGCGCCATGCTGGGTGTCGTCGAAGTAGTAGCTGGTTGTCTGGTAGATCGGCACGGCGACCGAGTGCGTCTGCGGATCGCCGACAAAGCCGCCGTGGATGGCAAGGGTTTCGCGTTTCATGGGCCTCATGTTACCCCAACAACCGGACTGGCGACCCGTTCGGGACGACACAGCCAGACCGTTCCGCACAACACGAGGCAGATCCAGCCCGAGATCCAGAAGATGTCGTTGGCCGCGAGCAGATAACCCTGTTCCGTCATGGTGCGCACCACGGCAGCCTTGGCGGCGAGGTCCGGAAAACCCAGGCTCTGCAGTGTGCCCAGAACGTGATTCAACGCCGGGTCGAAGATCGTCGTGTGATCAGCCATGCGGCTCTGATGCAGGGCTTCGCGCCGGCTCCACAAGGTTGTCACGATGGACACCGCGAAACCGCCGCCGACGATGCGCGCGAAGTTCGACAGTCCGGATGCCAGCGGAATGCTCGCCGGGGGAATGCCTTCCAGCAGGATGCTGAGCATGGCGACGAAGAAGGTTGCCATGCCGATGCCCTGCACCAGCAGGGGAATCGTGTAATCGATGAAGGATGCATCCGCGGTGAAATTGGCCCGCATCAGGAACGAGACGCCGAAGGCCGCCAGCGCCACGGTGGCCATGATGCGCGCATCGATCCGGCTCAGGAGCCATGCCGACAGCGGCGTGAGCATGAAGGCAATCGCGCCGGCCGGCGCCGCCACCAGGCCCGCCCAGGTGGCGGTGTAGCCGAGCTGTGTCTGCATCCACAGCGGCATCAGCAGGTTGTTGGCAAAGAACACCGCATAGCCAAGCATGAAGGCCACGGTGCCGAGGGCGAAATTCCGGTTCCGGAACAGCGACAGGTCGACCATCGGATGCTTGTCGGTCAGTTCCCAGATCACGAAGGCGACGAAGGCGATCGCCGTGATGATCGCCTCGATCACGATGGTGGTCGAGGAAAACCAGTCGGCGTCCTTGCCCGTATCCAGCATGATCTGCAACGTGCCGACCCAGATAACCAGCAGGCCCAGCCCGACCAGGTCGATCGGCAGCTTGCGCAGTGGCGTCTCGCGATCCTTCAGATAGTTCCAGCAGAGAAACGTCACGGCCAGACCGACCGGCACGTTGATCAGAAAAATCCAGCCCCAGTGATAGTTGTCGGAGATATAGCCGCCGAGGATCGGGCCGGAGATCGGCGCCACCAGGGTGGTGATCGACCAGATGCCAAGCGCCGTGGCCCGCTTGGCCTCCGGAAAAATCGCGATCAGCAGCGCCTGCGAGCCGGGAATCATCGGCCCCGATACCGCCCCCTGGATGATGCGAAACACGATCAGCGACGACAGGCTCCAGGCTATGCCGCACAGGAAAGACGCCACGGTGAAGGTAAACACGGAAAAGACGAAGGTGCGCACCACGCCGTAACGGCCCATCAGCCAGCCGGTCAACGGCACGCCGATGCCGTTGGCGACCGCAAACGAGGTGATCACCCAGGTGCCCTGGTTCGTGCTGACGCCCAGATTGCCGGCGATGACCGGCAGGGACACATTGGCGATGGCCGTGTCCATGACCTGCATGAAGGTGCCAAGCGCCAGCGCTATCGCGGCGATGGCGAGCGGCACGCCCTGCATCGGCGCAGGTGCGGCGGTGGCGCTCACCGGGGGGCGGCGCCGTTCTCGTGCAGGATGCGGCTGATCAGGGCGTCTGCGGCAGCGCTGCTGTCTACGCCGGTCATCGCGCGCATCGTGCCGGTACCCGCCTGGCTGGCCATCAGCGGGCTGCCGTCAGCCCGGATATCAGCCCGGACCGTGACCGACAGGCCGACGCGCAAGGGATGATCGGCCAGCTCGCCGGGGTCCAGTGCGATGCGCACCGGCACCCGCTGCACGATCTTGATCCAGTTGCCGGAGGCATTCTGTGGCGGCAGCAACGCAAAGGCGCTGCCCGAGCCCGCGCCCAGCCCTTCGATGTGGCCGTGATAGATGACGTCGCCGCCGTAGATGTCGGCGATCACGCGGACCGGCTGCCCCACCCGCATGTGCGCCAGCTGGCCTTCCTTGAAATTGGCGTCGATCCAGACCGCATCCAGCGGCACCACCGCCATCAGGGGCATGCCGGCGGCCACATGCTGGCCCAGCTGCACGGTGCGCCGGGCGATCACCCCGTCGAGCGGCGCAACCACCTGCTTGTGGCCGAGAACGATCATCGCGGTGCGGAGTTGTGCTTCGGCGGCCAGAACCTCGGGATTGCCGGCAACAGTCGTGCCCTCGATGCCCGCCAAAGTCTGGGCGAGGCCGCTGCGGGCGGCTGCAACACCGGCTTCGGCGGCCTTCACCGCATCGCCGGCATGGGCCAGTTCCTCACCGGATACGGCGCCGCGTTCAGTGGCATGACGGCGACGGTAATTGGCCTCGGCCTGTGCCAGCCCCACCTGCGCCTGGCGGAGTTGTGCACGAAACAGCTCCGCCTTGGCAAAGGTGCCGCGCACGCGGCGCACCACCGCCGCCAGATTGGCCTTGGCCGCCTCGAGGTTCACCTGCGCGGTGGTCGGGTCCAGTTCCACCAGCAGCTGGCTGCGCCGCACCGTCTGGGTGTCATCGGCGTGCAGGGCCAGCACGGTGCCGGGCTCGCGACTCGTGATGGTGACGATGTTGCCGGCGACATAGGCATCGTCGGTGCTCTCGTAATTGCGACTGATGAAGAACCAGTACAGGCCCCAGGCCAGGGCGGAAACTGCCACCACCACGCCGAGGATCGTCAACCACCGGCGCCGCGTTCCGTTCTGTTCTTCCTTGTTCATGGTTCCTGCAATCCGAAGCCGCCACCCACACACACCAGCAAGGCGACGCGCTGGATGGCCGATTGAGCGGTCAATGCCGCCATGCGTGCGCGCGCCGTCAGCACGGTTGACTCGGCGGTCAACACCTCGAGCCGGCTCGACAGGCCACTGCCGTAGCGTGACTCCGCCAGCGAGTACGCGCGTTCGGCGGCGGCCAGTGCGGCGCCCTGCTGCGCCCGCTCCTCGGCAATGGCGCCAATCCGCGTGAGGGCATCGGCCGTCTGGCGCACTGCCGAGAGCACGGTCTGGTTGTAGTCAGCCACCGCAACATCCAGCCCCGCTGTCATGCCGGCATACTGCGCCCGCAGCCGGCCGGCATTGAAAAGCGGCAGATGGATGGCAGGCCCCGCGCCCCAGGTGAAGGCATCGCTGCCGATGAGGTTGGACAAACCGATCGCCTGGAAGCCGGCCAGTCCCACCAGATTGATATCCGGATAGAACTCGGCATGGGCGGCGGCACGGCCCGCCAGCGCCGCGGCGACCCGGGCCCGCGCCGCCAGAATATCCGGGCGGCGGGCCAGCAGATCGGCCGGCAGCGTAGCCGGCACCGGCAGCGCAACCTCGAGTTGCAGCACCGGCCGGCCGATGTCCGCATAGGCGTCGGCGCCCAGGCCAGCCAGCGCCGCCAGGGCATGCACGAGGGTCTCGCGCTGTGCCGTGATGCGCGCCTGATCCGCCTTTGCCATCGCCAGCAACGCCGTGGCCTCCTCAAGGGCTGCGGCATTTTCCAGCCCCTGCCCGTAGCGGTTCCGGAGCAGGCCGAGGCGCGCCGTGCGTTCCGCGATATCGGCAGCGGCGATATCGCTGGTCTGGTAAACCAGTGCGAGCTGGATGTAGGTCTGCGCCAGCGCACCGGACAAGGCCAGATGCGCCGCGGCCGCATCGAGCGCCGCCGCGCGGGCATCCTGCCGGGCCCTGGCGATGAGGCTGGCCTGCCGGCCCCAGAAATCCAGATTCCAGCTGAGGTTGGCCACGACCTCGCCTGTCCATCGATAACTGCCGCCATAGGGCGGCGGAATGATGTACGCGTCGCTGAACAGGAGGCGTTGTTCCTGCGCATCGAGACTGATCTGCGGATAGTCACGGCTCCGGTTGGACGCGAGCTCTGCCTGGGCGGCACGCATGCGCGCCAGGGCATCCTGCAGACCCGGATTCTGCTGCACCAACAGCACGGCGAGTCGATCGATCTGCGGATCGTTGAAGGCCTGCCACCAGTGGTCCGGAACCGCCGGTGCGGCGGCGCCGTGCAGGCCGAGCTGCGCAATTTCCACCGGCTGCAACTGCGGGTTGGTCGGCGGGGTGTGCACGCAGGCACCGCTGAAGGTGACGAGGAGCAGGCAGGCCCAATGCGCGGGACGTGGTTTTTTCATGAGACTTGCATGCGCCCGCAACAAGCGGTGGGCATATCGGCTGACCATTGAATCCAGGGTATCAATCCCGCCACACTCCCATTCTGCGCTTCCGCCAACGCGCTGTGCCGCATCTTTTGCCGCTGAGTGGATATCGCCCGCATGCAGATCAGGAACTTCAACCAGCTTTTGAGCACCGCCCGGGCGCAGGCAACGCCGCAACGCCTGCTGCTGGTTTTCGCCGGCGTCGAGCTCGATGATGCGGCCACGCCGGAGCAGCGCGCAGCATTCGAGGCCGGTCACGGCGGCACGCTGGTGCCCCTGATGTGCGTGGACAAGGCGCCGGACGAGATCACCGATTTCGCCGCCCTGTGCAAGGAATCGCACCAGGCCGGACCGGCGTGGGTGCTGGTCTTTGCCGCTGCACTATCCGGCGAGCACGGCCAGACACTGGACAGCGACGCCGCCATCGGTCCTTTGAAGCGCATGGTTGAAGACATCCGGCACGGTACGCTCCGCACCTTTCTGGCCTTCGACACCGAAGGGCACACCGTTCAGCTGGACTGAGCGGCTCATTTACGGAATTTTCTTGCGGGCACGGAATCCCCTTATGGGGCTCCCTCCGCCACGCCTGTACACACATTCAAAGATGTATTATCAGTACATCTTTGAAGCATTCCGCTTTACCGAAGGAGCAGCCATGTCGCAGATCCATCTACACAAGTCACCGTCGGCCATCTATCCCTTCGACGCCCGTGGTGTTGCCAAGCGCTTTCGCCATGCCGCGATCTTCGGCGCACTGGATGCCCTGCAGAGCGGCGAGACCATGCAGTTCTGCAACGATCACGACCCGCTGCCGCTGCTCAATCAGCTGCGCGAGCGTTACGGCGACCGGGTCGATATCGAGTACAAGCAGCGCGAGCCGGGTGCGATCGTCATCGACTTCATCGTGCGCTGATCGGGAGGGCTGGCGATGAGTGCAGCAATGCAGTTTCCGGAGTTCTTCGACTCAGGCCCCGTCCTGCGCATGCGGGATCCCCTGGCGGATTTTCTCGGCGCCGCCCGCGACGGGTACATGGATTACGCCTACGCCGATGTCGTCAAGCTGGCCGGGCACTCCTGCCCGCCCGTCGCCGCGACCTTTCTGCTGGCCCGTGCCGCGCTGGCCGCCTTGTATCCGCAGGGCTGCCCGGAGCGGGGCGCCATCCGGGTGGAATTGCAGGGTAGCCGGACCGAGGGCGTCAACGGGGTCATGGCCAATGTGCTCGGCCTGCTCACCGGCGCCACGGAAGACCTGGGTTTCAAGGGCATAGGCGGGCACTTCGATCGCCGCGGCCTGCTCCGCTTCAGTGCTGATATCCCGGGCCAGATCCGGCTGACGCGGCTGGACACGATGGCTCACGTGGATGCCACCGCACATGTGGGCAATGTGCCGGGCAATCGCCGCACCTTCGAGTTGATGCCGGCCTGCCTCGAGCAAAGCGCTTCGGCAGATGACTTGAAGGAATTCAAGACGCTGTGGCAGGCACGGGTGCGGGCCCTGCTGATCGACCATGCGGATGATCCGGCGGTATTCGAAATTCGGCATTGACCCCATCGGCCTGTAGCACACACACAACATTGAGTTGGTCAAGCCTGCAAATACTGGCTTTTACCTGTGGCTTCTTTACATCATCTGGTGTAGGATGCACGCAGTCGCTGGGGAAAACCCCTGGCAAGGGCCGATTCAAGAGCCATCCAGGAATGACGTCCAGCGGCAACATTGTTGTTTTGTGCGTACTGCTTTAATCCAAAGGAGCATTCAATGAAAAACTTAGGTACTGCCGTGTGCGCCGTGGCCTTCCTGGCCGCTGCCCCGGCATTTGCAGGGGACAATCCGGCCTGGACCTATGGCCAGGTTCAATACCAGCAGTCGACTTCCGGTGATGACACCGCCGATGCCATTGGCCTTGCCGGCAGCCTCGGCATTGCCGATCTGTTCCATGTGCAGGCCGAGTTTGCCAGTGGCAATTTCGGTACGAGCGGTGACGATGATTACGATCGGTACTCGATCATCGCCGGCGTGCACCCCGCAGTGGGCCCCAATACGGATGCCGTGTTCAACATCCGTTACTCGAGCATGGATCCGGATGATTCCAGCGATGACCTCGATGCCTGGGGCGTTGGTGCCGGCCTGCGTCACATGCTGACGGACAAGTTCGAGCTGAACGGCATGATCAACTGGGATCGCTACAGCGAAGACAACTCCTCCGACGACCTCACTGCAGTCTCCTGGACGGTTGGTGGCCGCTACCTGATGACGCCGAATGTCTCGGCGGGTGTCAGCTACACCGATTTTGGCAACGTCGGTGGCAGCATTTACTCTTTCGCGGGTGGTGCCGCCACGATCGACGTCCGCTATCAGTTCGGCGACGTCCTCTAAGTTGCCCGACTGCCACCCCCTACGGGTGGTTCACGACCAACAGGATGCCGGCCGCAAGGCCGGCATCTTTTTTTTGTCTTATCGATAGAACTCGATATAGAAGCGCACCTTGCCGGCAGGCCGGATGAAGTGCCGTTCGCGCGGCGGCACGATTCTGGGGTGGTCCTGATCCACCCGGTGCTCCACCTTGATGTCATCCTGGAAGTAGCGCAGGACTCCCTCCACCACGATGATCTTGGCCCACACCCCCTTTTTGGTGCAGTGGGGCGCGAGAAAGGCCTCGGAGACACTTTCTTCGTCGAACACCGGAGTGCTCTGGTATCTGGCAACGGTGTCCGGTATCGATTCCATGGCGGCTCTCCCAACGATCCTCAGCGCGCCGTCCACCAGCCGGCAAACTCGTCGAAGCTGATGCTGCCGTCCTGGTCGCCGTCGATGGTCTCGAAGCCGATCCGGGCCTCCGCCTCGCTGGTGCCCGCTTCGAGCTGGTCCAGCATCCGCAGGAATTCGCCAAAGCCGATGCGGCCATCGCCGTCCACATCGTTGTAGCTGAAGCTCTCCCGGAGCTCATCGGGATCCGTCACGGGTTCCGGCATGGGCACTCCTCCGATTTCACCAATCATGCTACCGGGTGGGCAACGCTTCCGCGATGCGGAACTTACTTACTGCCCTCATTGCCAGCCAAAGCGCCGGATGTAGTAACGCTTCATGAGCGAGATCAGCAGGGCGTAGCCGGACAGGATGCCCACCACCCACACAAAGTAGGGCCACGGCAGCGCCTCGAACCTGAAGTAACCGGCGAGCGGCCCCATGGGCAGGAAGATGCCGATGGCCATGATGAGCAGCGTCATGCCCACCAATGCCGCTGCCGGCCGGCTTTCGACAAACGGCAGCCTGGGCGTGCGGATCATGTGGACGATCAGCGTCTGCGTCAGCAGCCCGACCACGAACCAGCCCGACTGGAACAGCGCCTGATCTTCGACCGTGCTGGCCTTGAACACGTACCACATCACCGCAAAGGTGATGAGGTCGAAAATGGAGCTCAAGGGGCCGAAATACAGCATGAAGCGGCCGATCCCGTCCGGGTTCCACACCAGCGGCTGGCTGATCAGCTCCTCGTCCACATGATCGAACGGAATCGCGATCTGGGAGGTGTCGTACAGCAGGTTCTGCACCAGCAGCTGCAGCGGCAGCATCGGCAGAAAAGGCAGCACGACGCTCGCAATCAGCACGGAAAACACGTTGCCGAAGTTCGAGCTGGCTGCCATGCGGATGTACTTCAGCATGTTGCTGAACGACTTCCGGCCTTCCATCACCCCTTCTTCGAGCACCATCAGGCTGCGCTCCAGAAGGATGATGTCGGCGGCTTCCTTGGCGATGTCCACCGCATTGTTCACCGAAATGCCGATGTCAGCGGCCCGCAGCGCCGGCGCATCATTGATGCCATCACCCATGAAACCCACCACATGGCCCTGCTGGCGCAGGCTGCGGACGATGCGTTCCTTGTTGAGTGGCGACAACTTGGCAAAAATCGTGTGCTGCCTGACGGCCTCGCCCAGGGCCTTGTCGTCCATCGTGTCGATCTCGGCGCCCAGCACGAGCCCCTCGACCGCGAGGCCAACCTGACGACAGACTTCGGCCGTCACCAGCTCGTTGTCACCGGTCAGCACCTTTACCGTGACCCCGTGCAGCGCCAGCGCCGCCAGCCCCGGGGCCGCCGACTCCTTGGGCGGATCGAGAAAGGCGATATAGCCGATCAGCGTCAGCTCCGACTCATCAACCCTGGAATACACGAGCTGTTCCGGCGGCAGTTCCTTCATGGCAACCGCCACCACGCGGAGGCCATCATCATTCAGCTCCCGGGTGACGTGCTGCAGACGCAGCTTCAGCGTGGCGTCGAGCACCTGGGTGGTGTCGTCGATCCGGACGTGCGTGCACACGTCGAACATTTCCTCCACCGCGCCCTTGCAGATCAGCTCGTGGTGCTCTTCGCGCTCGGAGACCACGACCGACATGCGCCGCCGCTCGAAATCAAACGGGATTTCATCGATCTTCTTGTAGTTCCTGATCAGGTCCAGCTCGGTCTTCAGCTCGACATGCTCGAGCACCGCGCGATCGAGCAGGTTCTTCAGGCCGGTCTGGTAGTAGCTGTTCAGGTAGGCAAAACCGAGCACCTCATCCGATTCGCGGCCGGCCACATCGGTGTGGCGGGCCAGCGCGATCTTGTCCTGGGTCAGCGTGCCGGTCTTGTCGGTGCACAGGATATTCATGGCGCCGAAGCTCTGGATCGCATCGAGCCGTTTGACGATCACCTTCTTGCGCGACAACACCACGGCGCCGCGCGCCAGCGTGGAGGTGACGATCATCGGCAACATCTCGGGTGTCAGTCCGACGGCCACCGATAACGCGAACAGAAACGCTGCGGTCCAGTCGCCCTTGGTGAATCCGTTGATCAGGAGAACGAGCGGCACCATCACCATGGCGAAGCGGATCAACAGCCAGCTGATCTTGTTTACCCCGACCTGGAATGCGTTGTCCCCGGCATTGTCGCGGGCCCGTATCACGTGGGTTGCCAGTGCGCCGAAATGGGTGTTATTGCCGGTGGTCAGCACCACGGCACTGGCTGCGCCGGAGATGACATTGGTCCCCATGAACACCAGATTGCTCATCTCCAGCGCGGACGCGGAGTGAGACCCGGCAACTGAAAACTTCTCGACCGGGAGTGATTCGCCTGTCATGGCCGACTGGCCGATGAACAGATCCGTGGCGGTCATGATGCGACAATCCGCGGGGATCATGTCGCCCGCCGCCAGCACGACGATGTCGCCGGGAACCAGCTCCCTGATCGGAATCTCGATCGGCTCGCCGTCCCCGCCGCCCTCGACGCGCCGCCTGACGCTGGCAGTGTTGGTGACCTGCTCCTTGAGCGCCCGCGCCGCCTCGTTGGACCGTCCCTCCTGAACAAACCGGATCCATGTGGCGAGCAGCACCATGCTGCCGATCACGACGGCCCCCTGCCTGTCGTTGGTGGCATACGAAACAGCCGCCAGAAGCGTCAACAGCAGATTGAACGGATTGTTGTAGCTCAACCAGAGACGATGCCACCAGCGCATGGGGCCTTCGTGCTCGACCTCGTTGAGGCCATGCTGCGCACGCAATGCCTCGACTTCAGCCTCACCCAGCCCCAGCGCCGAGGTGCCGAGCTGCGTCAGCAGATCGTTCAGATCGGCATGTGCCTGATCGACCAGTTGGCGATTGAGCGCCGCCGACGGCTGATCCGTGCGCATGCGGCGCGACACCGACTCGAGGATGGCCCGGCGGCGGAACAGATTCCGGATCCGGTGCGATGCCAGAAACCGCCCGAAGTATTGGCGGAAGACATTCATGCCGCCGGTTTATCTGATGGTTTTCAGCGCCAGGGCCATCATCACGCAGGCCCAGCCATGGAAGATCATCTCGATCGCAACCAGCAACCCGATCACCCAGAGCGCTGACGCAGGCCATTGAACGAGGATCATGCCACCAAGCACCAGCGAGGCCACGCCGGCGAAGGCGATCCAGCCCCAGGCAAAGCCGACGCGCTGCAGTTGCAGCGCCATGACGATCCGGAAAAAGCCGATGGCAACCAGGATGCCGCCGAGGAGGATCGTCAACACCATGGAGCCGGCAACCGGCTGCCTGATCAGCAGGCCGCCAGCCAGGATGTACAGCAGGGCAATCAGGCCATGCAGAAGTATGCTTTTCCATCCCCGGCACTTGAACGCATTGATGAACTGGAAAACCCCGCCGAGCAGCAGCAGGATGCCGAACAGCAGCACCGTGGCGACCGTGACTGCCACGCTGATGCCGAGGGCAACGGTTCCCAGCACGATGAAGGCAATACCCAGAGCCAGCAACCAGCGCCAATTCCGGCCCAGATCGCCAAACACCAACTGCAACTCGGTGGCCCGTGATTCGCCCAGGCTGATGCCGGTTTTTTGAATCATTGCCAACTCCCCATGAGTGATGACATCAATCGTCGGGCCCGGCTGGAGCCAGTCGGGCCCGCACCGCCGGCTCCAGGCTCTTCAAGCCCCATGCCCTGCCCACCTCCACCGCGGCGTCGCCGGACATGCCCTGCAAGGTGGCGGCCCGCAAGGCCATCAGCGCACCCACCCGATTGCTGGAGGCGCAGTGGATCAGCAAGGGCGCATCGCCGACCGAGGCCAGCAGCGTGTCGAAGGCGCGCACGTTCTCCGGCGTGAGATCCTGCGGACCGTGAATCGGCAGATTGTGATAGCGCATGCCAGCATCCCGAACGGCCGCCGCCTCATCAAAGTCCGGCGTTTCGCCGTCAGCGCTTAAGTCGATCACCGTCTGGATGCCGGCCGCGGCAAGCTTCGGAATATCCGCTGCTGACAGCCGTCCGGAGGCGACCCGCCGGTCTTCATGAAAGCTCACGTTGGGCAGCGCAGCCAGCGCCGAGTAGGTCTCGGGGGGACTCGCGCCGGCAACAGCGGACAGGCAGAGCAATCCAGGCAGAAGCATGCGACGCATCCGGGGTTCCTTTCCCATGGCAGACAGCCCTGCTGAAAAAGTCGGGGGCTGGCAAACGCCAGTCTGCCAGCCCCCGTTGGACAGTGTGCAGCAGCCGTTGCCGGCCGCCGCGGGCCTCAGGTGCCCAGTCGGTCGCCGTATTCCTTCAGATGCGGATCTTCCCCCCAGCCCTCGGGCCGCTTGGCCCGCGCCGGAATGCTGCCCTTGAAGTTTTCCGGGCTGACGTTGAGTGAGGAGATATCCATGACAAAGGTATGGATATCGGACATGAAGCCCGAGCCCATGCTGCGGCCGAAGAGCAGCTTCTTGCCGTCCCAGGACACGGAGGCAAACCCGTCGAAGCCCTTGTTGTAGGTGATCTGCACCGGCTCGCCACCGGCCAGATCGTTCATCACGACTTCCCAGTTGTTGCCTTCGTAGACCCGGTCATAGAAGAAATGCTGGCCATCCGGGGCAATGAACGGCGCCCAGTTCATGTCCTTGGTGAAGGTCCGGGGCTGCACGTCCGTGCCATCCGTCGTCATCGTGAAGATGGTCATCGGCGTCTGCTGGTGCTTGCCCGTCTTCTTGAACTCCTCATTGATGCGCATCTTGTCGCTCTTGAGCCAGGCGCGGAAGATCAGGTGTTTGCCATCCGGAGTGGGATAGGGGGCGCCTTCCTGCCAGTCCGGGGTGAAGGTGAGCTGCTGCTCACCCGTGCCATCGATGCGCATCTTCCAGATGTCCATGTTGCCGTCGATCTGCCGGACGAAGAACACAAACTGTCCATCGAGCGAGGTGGTGACCTCGGCTTAGTAGTTCTAGTTCTAGGTGAGGCGCTTGATGTTGCCGCCCTTGAGATCGGAGGTGTACAGCTCCGCGCCCTGGGGGTAATCGGTTTCTTCAGACCAGTTGCCCGCCGGCATGTCGAGGTTGTCCCGCGTGGAAGTCCAGATCAGCCCCTTGCCGTCCGGGAGGAACCAGGAGCAGGCGTCCTGGCCCTTGTCGTTGATGCGCGTCAGTTCCTCGCCGGTGTCGGTGTAGGTGAAGGTCAGCGAGCCGCCGACCTTGCCCTTCTCCGGTTGCGCCGCCATCGGATCCTTGGTCTGGGCAATGATGTGGAAGTTGTCCGGAGCGTAGTACGCCTCGGCAGACGCCGGGATGTTCGGAATCATCCGCACCGGAAGTTCCTTGCCGCCCCACTCGGCCGGTATGGCTTGATCGGGCGCCGGCAGATTCGCCAGATCCGGTGACGGGGCCTTGGCCGCAGGATCAGTGGCATTGGCCGCTGGCTCGGTCGAAGGTGGTGTGCTGGCGGGCTTGCCGCAGCCGGCCAGAATCACAAGGCTCAAGGCTATTCCTGAGGCAACTACAGGAGTTGCCCATCGGGTAAGCGGCCGGATTCGCATGGCAGTGTTCTCCCTGAAATGGTTGTGGGGATGGTTGTGGATCTGGAGGTGGTGGATGCGACGCATCGACGCTTGCAATGTAGCGCTTTTCACCTGCCGCCGGTCAAGAACTTTGAGCAGAATTCAATCCGGCTGCCTGCAGGCGGCCCTCGTTTGCCGCACAGTCGGCCCGGCCTATAGAATCCGGTCCATCAGCGAATCTGCGCTGATGCATACCGAGCGTCGTAGTTGATGCCTGACAACATCGTGCCAAGCATCATCCTCGCCCTGCCCTTCGTGGCTGCCGTCGTGCTGGTTATTTTGCGTGCCCGCGGGCGCAGGCTGGCGCCGTGGCTGATGATCGGCACGGCGCTGCTCGCGCTCGGCCTCACCTTGTGGCTTTATCCGGCGGTCACGGGCGGCGGCGTGCTGCGCCAGACGATTCCCTGGGCGCCCGGACTGGGGCTCGACCTGATCGTGCGGGTGGACGGCTTCAGCTGGCTGTTCATGGTTCTGATCTGCGGCATCGGGGCGCTGGTGGGCATCTACGCCCGCTACTACATGCCGGCCGATGATCCCCTGGCCCGCTTTTTTGCCCTGCTGCTGGCCTTCATGGGTTCGATGCTGGGCATCGTGCTCGCCGGCAACGTGATCCAGCTGGTGTTCTTCTGGGAACTGACCAGCCTCTTCTCGTTCCTGCTGATCGGCTACTGGAATCATGGCGCCTCCGCCCGCGACGGCGCCCGCATGGCGCTGATCGTGACCTCCGGCGGCGGCTTGTGCCTGCTCGCCGGCGTGCTGTTGCTGGGGCATGTCGCCGGCAGCTACGAGCTCGACGTGATCCTGGCCGCCGGCGCCACGATCCGGGCGCACGAGCTGTATGTGCCGGCCCTCATCCTGATCCTGCTCGGCGCCTTCACCAAGAGTGCCCAGTTCCCCTTTCATTTCTGGCTGCCGCAGGCGATGTCGGCGCCCACACCGGTGTCGGCCTACCTGCACTCCGCAACGATGGTCAAGGCGGGCGTGTTTCTGCTGGTGCGCTTCTGGCCGGTCCTCGGCGGCACGGTCGAGTGGCTGTGGATCGTGGGTGGCGTGGGCCTGATCACCCTGATCCTCGGCGCGTACTCGGCGATGTTCGAGCAGGACCTGAAGGGGGTACTCGCGTATTCGACGATCAGCCACCTGGGCCTGATCACCATGCTGGTGGGCATGGGCAGCTCACTCGGCGTGGTGGCCGCGATCTTCCACATCGTCAACCACGCCACCTTCAAGGCTTCGCTGTTCATGGCCGCAGGCGCCGTCGATCACGAAGCGGGGACGCGCGATCTACGCCAGCTCGGTGGCCTGCGCCACGTCATGCCGATCACCACGACCCTGGCCGTGGTATCAGCCGCGGCGAT
The DNA here is from genome assembly GCA_964384525.1 of uncultured Chromatiaceae bacterium. Lineage (GTDB taxonomy): Bacteria > Pseudomonadota > Gammaproteobacteria > Steroidobacterales > SHZI01. The sequence goes on along the minus strand of CAYLKO010000015.1, from coordinate 15,881 downwards.
GGCCGGCGTACCCCTTTTGAACGGGTTCCTGTCCAAGGAGATGTTTCTGGCAGAAACCCTGGCCGTGGAACATGGCCCGATCCTGGATCTCGCCACCGTCGTGATCGCCGTGGCGGCCAGTGCCTTCGGCGTGACCTATTCGCTGCGCTTCATCCGCGGCGTGTTCTTCGGCACCCCGCGCGCCACGCTGCCGCGCGAGCCACACGAGCCGCCGTTGTGGATGCGCTTCCCGATCGGCCTGCTGGCACTGTGCTGCCTGCTCGTGGGCATGTTGCCGGGGCAGGTGATCGGACCCTCGCTCAAGGCCGCGGCGGGCGCGGTACTCGGCATCGACAGGATCCCGGACTACAGCCTGGCGATCTGGCACGGCCTGACCACGCCGTTGCTGATGAGCACCTTCGCCTTCCTGATGGGTTGCACGCTGTACTTCAGCCGCCACGCCTACCTCGCCAGCCGCGAAGTCACACCGCTGACCGGCCTCATCAGCGGCAAGCGGCTCTTCGAGCGCTGGCTTGCCTGGTTTGCGGCCGACATCCCGCGCTGGCTCGCACGATCCTTCCCCGTGCGCCAGCTGCAGCCGCAGTTGCTGGTGATCGTGCTGCTGGCCTTGCTGGCCGGCGGGCTGGCCGCGGGCAGTGCCGCCTTCAGCGTGATGTCGCAGGGGTCTCCCGTCGATCCGGCCTTTGCCCTGCTGTGGCTGCTCGGCGCCGCTTGTGCCATTGGCGCCGCCAATCAGGCCAAATTCCATCGGCTGGCGGCGCTGGTATTGGCCGGTGGTGCCGGGCTCGTGTCGAGCGTGAGCTTCGTGTGGCTGTCGGCGCCTGATCTCGCGACGACCCAGCTGCTGGTGGAGGTGGTCTCGACCATCCTCATCCTGCTCGGATTGCGCTGGCTGCCCAAGCGGATTCCGGGCATTTCACCGGAGCCGCGCCTGACCACCTTCCGCCGGCGCCGCGACGGGGCGATCGCGATCGTGGTGGGCCTGGGCACGGCCAGCCTCGCCTACGCCGCGATGATGCATCCGGTGGCCAATTCGATTTCCCGCTACTTCCTTGAAAAGGCCTATGTACAAGGCGGCGGCCACAACGTCGTCAACGTGATTCTGGTGGATTTTCGCGGCTTCGATACCTTCGGCGAGATCACCGTGCTGGCGATCGTCGCGTTGACGGTATTCGGCCTGATGCGGCGCTTCCGCCCGGCAGCGGAAAGCATCCGCAATGCGGCCGGCAGCGCAGTGTCTGCCGACTATCTGGCCATTCCCGGCCTGATCGTGCAGCTGATGTTCCCGGTCATCCTGCTGTTCGGCTTGCACCTGTTCCTGCGCGGCCATGACCTGCCGGGCGGCGGCTTCGTTGCCGGCATCACCGTGGCGGTCGGGCTGATTCTTCTGTACATGGCCGGCGGTGCGCGCTGGGTGGAGTCGCACCTGCGCGTGTTGCCGGTGCGCTGGATCGGCGCCGGCCTGCTGCTCGCCGCCGGCACCGGCCTCGGCTCCCTGGTGTTCGGCCGGCCGTTCCTGACGTCGGCCTTTGCCTATGCCGAGCTGCCGCTGGCCGGCCCGGTCCCGCTGGCCTCGGCCGTGCTGTTCGATCTCGGGGTGTTCACCGTGGTGGTGGGCAGCACCACGCTGATTCTGATCGTGCTGGCGCACCAGTCGCTGCGGGAGCCCTGGCGACCGCCGGCGGCCGACACGGAAGGCCTGTCCTGATGGAACTGGTGCTGGCGATGGCGATCGGCGTGCTGACGGCATGTGGCGTGTGGCTGCTGCTGCGACCCCGCACCTTCCAGGTGATCATCGGCCTGACACTGTTCTCCTACGCCGTGAACCTGTTCATCTTCTCCACCGGCGGCCTGCGCACCGGCGCCGACCCCGTGCTGCGCACCGTGGCCGGCGACCTCGCGCAATACACCGATCCCCTGCCGCAGGCACTGGTCCTGACCGCGATCGTGATCAGCTTTGCCACCACGGCCTTGTTTCTGGTCGTGCTGCTGGCATCGCGCGGACTCACCGGCAACGACCATGTGGACGGTGAGGACGGCACGCCGTGAGCAGCCCGCTGATCATTGCGCCCATCCTGCTGCCGCTGCTGATCGCCGCACTCCAGTTGCTGGTGGGCGGCCGGAGCCGGCGCGCAGTCGTGGCCTTGAGTGTGGTCTCGTGCGTGGCGCTGGCGGGATTGTCCGCTGCCTTGATGTGGGCCGTCATCGCCGATGACGCAACGAGCGCCGTCTATCGCATCGGCGATTGGCCGGCCCGTTTCGGCATCGTGCTGGTGGCCGACAGATTGTCGGTGCTGATGGTTCTGCTCACCAGCGTGGTCGCGCTGGCGATCCTGCCCTATGCCTTGAGTCGCTGGCACCAGCGGGGCGGCTACTTTCAGCCCTTGCTGCAATTCCTGCTGATGGGCCTCAACGGCGCCTTCCTCACCGGTGACCTGTTCAATCTGTTCGTGTTTTTCGAAGTGCTGCTGGCCGCCTCCTACGGTCTCGCGCTGCATGGTTCGGGGGCGCGCCGGGTCAGCGCGGGCCTGCATTACATCGCGGTGAACCTGACGGCCTCGATGTTGTTCCTGATCGGTGTCAGCCTGATCTTCGGCGTTACTGGCACACTGAACATGGCGGCGCTGGCTGAACTGATGCCGACCGTGCCGGACCACACCCGGGCGCTGCTGCAGGCGGGCGCCGCGGTTCTCGGCGTGGCCTTCCTGATCAAGACCGCGATGTGGCCGCTGGGATTCTGGTTGCCGCGCACCTATGCCGCCTCGGCGCCCGCCGTGGCGGCGATGTTCGCGCTGATGACCAAGGTGGGCGTTTACGTACTCCTGCGCTTGAGCCTGCTGCTGTTCGGCACCGACGCCGGCCCGGCCTCGGCCCACTTCGGCAGCGGCTGGCTGCTGTGGGGCGGGTGCGCCACCGTACTTGCCGGGATCGTGGGCATGCTGGCTGCGCGTGATCTGGGCACGCTGGCCGGCTACAACGTGATCATTTCTTCCGGCACCCTGCTCGGCGCGATCGGCCTGCAACTGCCGGCGGTCACTGCCGGCGCGCTGGCCTACCTCGTGATTTCCACGCTGGCGGTGGCGGCATTCTTCCTCGTCGCCGGACTGCTGGCGCCCGAAGGCGAGGAAGAATCGGGCGACAGCCTGCAGCTCGAGCCCTACGAGCAGACCGGTGACACCGGTGGGAGCCTGTATGCCGACGAGGACGAAAGCCGGGTGGTGATCTCCGCACCGGCAGCGATACTGGGGTTGAGCTTTCTGCTCTGCGCGTTGCTGCTGGCCGGGCTGCCTCCCCTGTCCGGCTTTCTCGCCAAGTTTGCCTTGCTGGCGCCGATGACGGGCCCGATGTCCGATCCGACCTCCGGCACAGGCGCGATGGTGTTGTTCGTGCTGGTCATTGCCGCCGGCTTCTGCACGCTGATTGCCCTGTGCCGCGCCGGCATCCAGATTTTCTGGGCGGACGCCGAGCGGCATTTTCCCATCGTGCGGGTCAGTGAAACGGTATCGATCCTGGCCCTGCTCGGCCTCTGCGTACTGCTGACCGTCGTCGTCGATGCGCCGATGCGCTACCTGCAGGAAACCGCCCGGCAGCTCCATGCCGCCACGGAGTACATGCACCAGGTCTTGCCTCCGCCGGAGGTCCAGCCATGATGCAGCGCTGCTTGCCCTACCCGATGCTGTCGGCATTGCTGCTGCTGATCTGGCTGCTGTTCAACCAGAGCATGGCACCCGGCACGCTCATGCTGGGCGCCCTGTTCGGCATCCTGCTGGGCAAGGCCTTTGGTCTTTTGCGACCGCCGAAAGCGCGGGTGTGCCACTGGCCCCTGCTCCTCCGGCTGTTCGTGCAGGTGGTGCTCGACATCGTGCGCTCGAACATTGCCGTGGCGCGGATCATCCTGCGCCCCACCAGCCGGCCCGCCTCCGGTTTCGTGGCGATCCCGCTCAGCCTCACCGACCCGTACGGCCTTGCGGTGCTCGCCTGCATCATCACGTCCACGCCGGGCACGATCTGGGTCAGCCATGACACCCAATCCCATGTGCTGCTGATCCATGTTCTGGATCTCGTCGACGAGCGCACCTCGATCGACTGGATCAAACAGCGTTACGAAACCCCTTTGCTGGAGATTTTCCAATGAGCCACAGCCTCCTCGTGATCGCCATCGCCGTGGCGCAGATCCTCCTGCTGCTGGCGATGAGCTTTTCGATCATTCGCATGGTCCGTGGTCCGCGGGCGCAGGACCGCGTGCTGGCGCTGGACGCCCTGTATGTGAATGCGATGCTCCTGCTGCTGACCATCGGCATGCGCAGCGGCAGCGTGCTGTATGTGGAGGCCGGCCTGATCATCGCGCTGCTGGGTTTCGCCGGTACCGTGGCGCTGTCGAAGTTCCTGATGCGGGGACAGGTGATCGAATGAACCATCTCGAGGCCCTGCCGCCGTGGGCGGCCATCCTGATCGCCGTATTCGTCCTGCTGGGCGCGCTGTTCACCTTCATCGGCTCGATCGGCCTGCTGCGCCTGAAGAATTTCTACAAGCGCGTGCATGCGCCCACGCTGGGCACCACCCTCGGCACCTTTTTCATGCTGGCGGCCTCGATCACCTGCTTCTCGATGCTGCATGGCCGGCCGATCTTCTACGAGATCCTGATCGGCGTGTTCCTCACCCTGACCACACCAATCACCCTGATGCTGCTGGTACGTGCCGCCCTGTTCCGCGACCGCAAGGAAGGGTCGGAGGTGGTGCCGCAGGCGGGGCCCAGTGAATGAGGACAGCGGCTGTCAGTATCCCGCCGGGATCAGCCACAGCAACAAGACGCCCAGCACCAGGCGATAAATGGCAAACAGGGTGAAGCGGTGGGACTGGATATAGCGAAGCAGCCACTTCACGGCAATGAAGGCCGTAACAGCCGACGCCACAAAAGCCACACCGAGCGCGGCCCAGTCCTCGCCGGCCACGCGGCCAGCCCGGTAGACATCGAACAGTTCGTAGGCGGAAGCCGCGAACATGGTCGGGATGCCAACGAGGAAGGCAAACTCGGTGGCAGCGGCGCGATTGGTCACGCCGAACAGCAGGGCGACGAAGATCGTCGCCGCCGAGCGTGAGGTACCCGGGAATATGCCGGCCACGACCTGGGCGATGCCCACCAGAATCGCCACCGTCCACGTGATGTGGCTGCGCTCGCCCAGGGTCCGTGCGCGTCGCGCTGCCAGCTGCTCGGCCAGCATCATCCACACGCCGCCAATGATCAGCGCCCAGGCAATCGGCACGATCGCATTGTCCAGTTGCCAGCCCGCCTTCTTGACCAGCAGGCCGAGCACTGCGGTAACCCCGAAGGCGCCCGCCAGCTTGAAACCGTAGTCACGGGCCACTGCCGGATCCGCCATGGCAGGCTCCATGCCGTGCTCCCCATCGGGCGCACTGCGGCCGAGGAAAGCCAGCGCCAGCGCCCACAGCCGCTGCCGGTAGATCAGCACCACCGCCAGAATCGCGCCGGCCTGGATGGCGATGTTGAACAGGTCACTGCGATGTCCGAGCCAGCGCTCGGCGATCAGCAGGTGCCCGGTGCTGGAGATCGGCAGAAATTCGGTGATGCCTTCGATGATGCCCAGCACGAGGGCCGCAAGCAGGTCAGACATGGGAGAACAGAACCGATCTGGCAGCAGGGACGTGGATGGTAAACGCAGATCCGGGCCCGCGCATGTACTATCCCGGCATTGTCAGATCCACAAGGGGGTTCGTGATGAGGATTCGCAAGAGCATGGCCAGCCTGGCCGCGACTGCCGTGCTGGGTCTCGCCGCTGGCCCGGCATTGGCCGCTGCGCCCCTGGTGCGCCCGGATGGCACCTACCCGACGGTGCCTCTCGCCAAGGATGTCATCGTCGTCAAGGTGGTGCAGAACTCGCCGGTCAATCTGCAGAAGGCCCCGACCATACAGGAGGGTCTCGCGGAAAATGTCGGGCGCATGGCGCACTGGATCGACCAGGCCTGCACCAAGGGCAAGAAGCCGGACTTCATCCTGTTCAATGAATTCCCGCTGACCGGCTACTCGGCCGGCCCGCGCGCCGAGAAGCTCAAATTCACGATCCGCATCCCCGGCCCGGAAACGGAGCGCATCGGCGCGCTTGCCAAAGCCTGCGATACCTACGTGATCTTCGGCAGCTACGCCACCGATCCGGCATGGCCCGGACACATCTTGAGCCTCAATGCCGTGATCGGCCGGGACGGCAAGGTCAAGGCCAGGTATTGGAAAACCCGCAACATCCTGCGGCTCGGCGACGAGATCTCGACCACGACCGTCGAGAACGTCCATGATCGCTTCCGGGCGATGTACGGCATCGAAGCCGAGTTCCCGGTGTTGCAGACCGAGTACGGCAACATCGCCGTCAGCACCGTGCAGCTCGATCCCTTCGTCTTCGCCGCCTACGCGATGCGTGGTGTCGAGATCATGTTCCGGACGGCCACGCTGTTCACCAAGCTGGACGTGCAGGCAGCCGCCCTCTACAACAACTTCTATTCAGCCATGTCGAACATCACCTTCCCGGCGGATTCCGGCGTGCCGGCCAGCTTCGGCGGCAAATCCCTGATCGTCGACAACAAGGGCACGGTCCTCGCCGAGGACCCGAGCAACAACGAGAGCGTCATCGAGGCCGAGATTCCGATTGCCGCCTTCCGCAAGGGGCGGACGATCCCGCGCTATCCGCTGGAGGTCGTGAAGCCGGTGTTCGATGCCTACGTGCAGGAGTTGCCCATGAACCACCTCGACCTGCCGCCCGAAAAGCTCCCGCAAACCAATGAGGACATGAAGAAGCTGATCGACTCGCAGAGCCGGTGGCTCAAGCGCTAGCCGGCTGACCCGGCGCCCAGGCGCGCCATCACCGCATCCGTGATGCGGGCGCAACGCTTTCCCATGAACGGGAATGCGTCGTCCATGGTGTTTGCCAAGCGCTCATGCAACGCGCCGCGCAACAGGCGGCGGGCACGGAACAAACGGGTCTTGACCGTTTCCGCCTTGATGCCGAGCTGGCTCGCGGTTTCTTCCACGCTGTATTCCTCGACGTCACGCATCATGTAGACGAGGCGAAACGCGGGAGGCAATTCATCAATGGCCTGCTCGAGCAGGTGGCGGATCTGCGCGCAGGCGGCCGCAGCGGCCGGGTCCTCACTGCCGAACTTCGAGGGGAACTGGATGACCTGATGGGCGTCGTCAGGCACGGCATCGATCTGCTCCAGCCCGACTGTCGGGCGGCGCTTGCGCAGGCGGCCACGGGCCTCGTTCAGCACGATCGAGGTCAGCCAGGTGGACAGCGTCGAATCGCCGCGGAAGGTATCCAATTTATGGTAGGCGCGCATATAGGACTCCTGCAGCACGTCCTCGGCTTCCGAGTCATCACCGATCACGGCACGAGCCACACGGAACAGACGCTGGTTGCAACGCTGCATGATGTGGCGAAACGCATTGCGCTCGCCATGGCGAACGAGCGCCACCAGCGCATGGTCATCGAGGGCAGCATAGTCGACGGGCGCCGTACGGGCGGGACTTGGCATGGTTGTCTCCTTCTACACCTGATTGGATGCATCTGCAGGCTCCGGGGTTCCCGTGGGCAGGGCGGGAACCGGCGCACCCGGGCTGCATCACATGGGCACAGGCGGGGTTGCCCGCCTTCCACCCACACAAGGAACATTTCCCATGAACAAGCCGCTCCCTGCCATTGCTCTCGCGCTGGTCATCGGCGCCGTGGCCAACATCAACGCCGCCACACCGGCACCGGCGATCACCGACGCGCAGATCGCCCACATCGCCTATACGGCCGGCGCCATCGACGTGACGGCCGCACAACAGGCCCTGCGGAAATCGCAAAACCCGCAAGTGCGGGCTTTTGCCGAAGAAATGGCCCGCGACCATGCTGCCGTCAATGATCAGGCGCTGGCGCTGGTGAAAAAACTGGGGGTGACGCCGCAGGACAACCCCACCAGCCAGGCGCTGGCCAGTGGCTCCGCCGCCGAACAGGAGAAGCTGGAGGCGCTCAGTGGCGACCAATACGACAAGGCCTATGCCGCGAACGAAATCGCCTTCCACAAGGCGGTCAATGCGGCGCTCGGCGACACGCTGATTCCCTCGGCGCAGAACGCCGAGCTGAAAACACTGCTCGAAACCGGCCTGAAACTCTTCCAGTCGCATGAGTTGCATGCCGCGCATCTGGCCCAGGACCTGAAATAGGGAGCACAGCATGATTCGCATCATGGTCCTGCTCGCCGGATTTCTGCTGGTGGGTGTCGGAGCGCCCGCCACGGCAACCGACGCCGCACAGGCACCCCGCGTGCATGTCATCGTGGTCGACAAGATGGTATTCGGTCCGATGCCGGCCAACGTCCATGCCGGCGACACCATCGAATGGGTCAATCGCGACATCCTGGAACACACGGCCACCGCCCGCGACGGCAGCTACGACATCGACTTGAAGCCCGGCACGCCGGTACGCATGACGGCAAGGAAGGGCACCGTCCCGCTCTTCTGCAAATTTCATCCCACGATGGAGGCAACCCTCGTGGTGAAGTAGATCGGCCTGGAGTACTGTAGACGGGCATTACCCTCCCTCAAGACACAGGAGCGCTGATGATGTCCAAGGAACGATCGAGCAGCCGCGAGGCCAAGAAGAAGCCCGCAAAAACCATGTCGGAAAAGAAGGCCGAGAAGCGGGCCAAGAAGGAAGGCAAAACCTTCGAAGCACGCTGAGTCGAAGATCGGCGAAGAACCAGGGAAAGGCCCCGCTCACGCGGGGCTTTTCCACATCAGCCGGCGAGAACAGTGACATGGTCGCCATGGGCATCACCTACGCCACGTTGGAACTGCGCAGGCTTCACGCATAAAAAAAGCCCCGCTTTCGCGGGGCTTTTTCCAGTCGTCTTGAAAGACGTGCAGGTTCGCCGTGCGGCGTCCTTACATGTCCATCCCGCCCATGCCGCCACCGGGCATCGGGGGCATGGCATCCTTCTTCGGCGCCTCGGCGATCATCGCCTCGGTGGTCAGCAGGAGGCCGGATACCGACGCGGCGTTCTGCAGTGCATAGCGCACCACCTTGGCCGGGTCGATGATGCCCATGGCAACCATGTCACCGTACTCGCCGGTCTGAGCGTTGTAGCCGAAGTTGCCCTTGCCTTCGGCAACCTTGTTCAGCACCACCGCGCCATCTTCACCGGCATTGATGACGATCTGGCGGAGCGGCTCTTCAAGCGCGCGACGCAGGATGTTGATGCCGGCCGTCTGGTCGTCGTTGACACCCTTCAGGTCCTTCAGCGCCTCACGGGCCCGGATCAGGGCCACGCCACCGCCCGGCACCACGCCTTCTTCAACGGCCGCACGCGTGGCGTGCAGGGCGTCTTCGACGCGGGCCTTCTTTTCCTTCATCTCGATTTCGGTGGCAGCACCAACCTTGATCACGGCCACGCCACCGGAGAGCTTGGCAACGCGCTCCTGCAGCTTTTCCTTGTCGTAGTCGGAAGTGGTGGACTCGATTTCCTTGTTGATCTGGTCAACGCGGGCCTTGATGTCCTTCGACTTGCCGGCGCCGTCGATGATCGTGGTGTTTTCCTTGTCGACGATCACCTTCTTGGCCTTGCCCAGATCTTCGAGGCGGGCCTTCTCCAGCGACAGACCGACTTCCTCGGCAATGACCTGGCCACCGGTGAGGATCGCCATGTCCTGCAGCATCGCCTTGCGACGATCGCCGAAGCCCGGCGCCTTCACGGCACAGACCTTGACGATGCCACGGATCGTGTTGACGACCAGCGTGGCCAGGGCCTCGCCCTCGACGTCTTCGGCAACCACCAGCAGCGGTTTGCCGGACTTGGCGACATTCTCGAGCAGCGGCAGCATCTCGCGGATGTTCGAGATCTTCTTGTCGTACAGCAGGATGTAGGGCTGTTCGAGTTCGGCGTGCTGTTCGGTGGCGTTGTTGATGAAGTACGGCGAGAGATAGCCGCGATCGAACTGCATGCCTTCGACCACGTCCAGCTGGTTTTCGAGACCGGAACCGTCTTCCACCGTGATCACGCCCTGCTTGCCGACCTTGGCCATGGCTTCAGCCAGCGTGCTGCCGATGGCGTCGTCGCCATTGGCGGAGATCGTGCCGACCTGGGCGATGGCCTTGTCGTCCTGGCAGCTCTTGGAAAGCTTGCTGAGGCGCTCGACGACGGCTGCGGAGGCCTTGTCGATGCCGCGCTTCAGGTCCATCGGGTTCATGCCGGCGGCCAGCGCCTTCAGACCTTCCTTCAGGATCGACTGCGCCAGCACCGTGGCGGTGGTGGTGCCGTCACCGGCGACGTCGGAGGTGTTGGAAGCAACTTCCTTCACCATCTGCGCGCCCATGTTCTGGAACTTGTCTTCGAGTTCGATTTCCTTCGCAACAGACACGCCATCCTTGGTGACGGTCGGTGCGCCGTAGCTCTTGTCGAGCACCACGTTGCGGCCCTTGGGACCCAGCGTCACCTTGACGGCGTCGGCCAGGACATTGACGCCGGCAAGCATGCGCGAGCGGGCATCATCACTGAAACGTACTTCTTTGGCAGCCATTGGATGTCTTCCTTGAATTTCAGATGTTCGGATGGGTTCAGATCAGCCTTCGATGACGGCCATGATGTCGTCTTCCTTCATGACGAGGAGTTCGTCACCATCGATCTTGACCTCGGTGCCGCTGTACTTGCCGAACAGCACCTTGTCGCCGGCCTTGAGGTCGAGCGGGCGGATTTCGCCATTCTCGAGGATGCGACCCTTGCCCACGGCGATGACTTTGCCCTTGATGGGTTTTTCAGTCGCGGAGTCGGGAATCACGATGCCACCGGGCGAGGTACGCTCTTCCTCGGTGCGCTTGATAATCACGCGGTCATGCAGCGGACGAATCTTCATGGCAAGTAACTCCTTGAAATGCCGTTATTTAATGTCATATTGACAGGGTAGGACACCGCCCCTGAAAGGTGCGGTGCAGCCAAATCGTTAGCACTCTCCCCCTTGGGCTGCTAATCATAGGGTCGCGGCCTGGAATTTCAAGGTCAACGGCGGATATGGAGGCGGAAGCGATGACGACGGATCTGCAGGTGGTGCTCTGCACCTGCCCCGACGAGCGCAGCGCAACCGGAATTGCGACCGCGCTCCTCGCCGAAAATCTGGCGGCATGCGTGAATTGCGTGCCCGGCATCCGCTCCCTGTACCAGTGGCAGGGACAAATACGCGAAGATGCCGAGGTGCTGCTGATCATCAAGACCACAGCGGCACGGTTTGCGGCGCTGCAGGCCCTGGTGCAGGCGCGGCATCCCTACGAAGTGCCGGAGATCATTGCGCTACCCATAGCGGCCGGCTCGGACCATTATCTCGATTGGCTCAGACAGGCAACCAGCGAATGACGCGACTGCTCACCATCCTGCTCACCGTATTGATCAGTGCGACAGCGTTCGCGCAGACGAATGGCCAGCCACCGGAAGCCGACATCCTGAAGCCGGAGCAGGCGTTCCGTTACACGGTCAGCGCCGCTGCCGATGCCCTGGTCGTGCGGTGGAACATCAAACCCGAGTACTACCTCTACAAGGAGCGGATGAGTTTCGAGAGCCGCACGCCGGGCGTCACGCTGGGCGCGGCGGAAATGCCCGCCGGCACGCTGCACTCCGATGAATACTTCGGTGACATGCACATCTACCGGGGGATCACCGAGATCCGGTTGCCCATCGTGGCGCGTGATCCGGGCATCACCAGCATCGCCCTGGCCATCAAGTCCCAGGGCTGTGCGGATATCGGCCTCTGCTATCCGCCGCAGGTGTGGGTCAGCAATACCGCGCTGCCGGCCATGGCCGGCACCCCCCGCCCCCCCGGCCGCCACGCCGCCTTGCAGGGCGGCACCGGCCAACGAAGCAGCGCCAACGCACCAAAGGACGAGCCACTGCCGGTCGAGCAGGCCTTCCAGTACCGCGCCGAAATGCTCGATCCCGCCACATTGCAGGTCACGTGGGCGATCACCCCGGGTTACTACCTGTATCGGCACACGCTCGGCGCCAGCACCTCCAGCCCGACTGTCCAACTGGGCACGCCCGTACTGCCGCCGGGTGAACCCAAGGTCGATGAAGAGTACGGCGACACCCTGGTTTTTCACGATGAAGTGGCGATGACCGTGCCGCTCACGCGCCGCGATCCAGGCGCTGCCGAGCTGCCGTTGACGATTCATTTCCAGGGCTGCAAGGAAGACAGCATCTGCTATCCGCCGCAGACCGTGGCCACCACACTTGCATTGCCCGCAGCCGGGTCGCCCGGCGGCATAACGGGTGGCGCTGCCACAGGCGTAGCCACGGCCCCCCTGGCCGGCGGGGGCGATGCGATAGGCGCCCCCACCCCGGCGGACCAGCTGTTCGAGTTGGTCAGCAGCGGCAATCTGCTGGCGGTGCTGGCGATCTTCGCGGGCCTCGGCCTGCTGCTCTCATTCACGCCCTGCTGCCTGCCCATGTATCCGATCCTGTCCGGCATCATCGTCGGCCAGGGCAAGGCCGATGGCGCGCCGCTCGGGTCCGCCAGGGGTTTCCTGCTGTCGCTCGCCTTCGTCATCGGCATGGCGCTGACTTACACCATCCTCGGCGCCGTGTTTGCCGCGGCTGGCGCCCAGGTGCAGGGTGTCATGCAGCAGCCGGCGGTGATCATCGGCGTGGCCTTGCTGTTTGTCGCGCTGGCGCTGTCGATGTTTGGCCTGTTCGATCTGCAGATTCCCTCGTCATGGCAGACCCGGCTGAACGCGATTTCCGGACAGCAGCGTTCAGGCAGCTTCATCGGCGCGGCCGTCATGGGCTTCATCTCGGCTGCCGTGATCACCACCTGCGTAACGCCGCCGCTGGTCGCAGCGCTGGCCGTGATTGCCAAGACCGGTGACATCACGCGCGGGGCACTGGCCTTGTTTGCGCTCGGCATGGGCATGGGCCTGCCGCTGCTCGCGATCGGCGCGTCGGCCGGTCGCCTGATTCCCAAGGCGGGCGCCTGGATGGACTCGGTGAAGGCCGTGTTCGGCCTGATGATGCTCGCCATGGCGGTGTGGATGCTCGATCGCCTCTGGCCCGGCACGCTGACGCTGGCGCTGTGGGCTGTGCTGCTGGTGATCGGCGGCGTATTTCTGGGCGCCTTTGCCGCACTGGACGCCGCGGCGCCGCTGTCGCGCAAGATCGGCAAGGGCTTCGGCATCGTCGCCATGCTGTATGGCGCGGCCCTGCTTCTCGGCGCGCTGGCCGGCAATGAAGATGCGCTGCGGCCCCTGCAGTTCAGCGCGACACCCTCGGCATCTGCTCCCGGCACTGTCGCCGCGGCCACGGCGAGCCATGTCACGTTCACACGCATCAAGACCGTGGCAGACCTGAACGACGCCGTGGCCGGCGCCGTGGCGGCTGGTCAGCCGGTGTTGCTCGACTTCTACGCCGACTGGTGCGTGTCCTGCAAGGAAATGGAGAAGTACACCTTCCCCGACCCGGCCGTGCAGGCGCTCCTCGCCAAAGCCGTGGTTCTGCAGGCGGACGTGACCGCCGTCGACAGCGACGACAAGGCGCTGATGCGCCACTTCGGCATCGTTGGCCCGCCGACGATCATGTTCTTCACGACTGACGGCCGCGAACTGTCCTCGCAGCGGGTCGTGGGCTTCAAGCCGGCGGCACAGTTCGCGGCGCATCTCGAACGCGTCTTTGGCGCGCCGCCGGCCGCACCGGCGCAAGCCGTGGCCGACAACCGGCGCCTGCCGTAGTGCGGCCGATCCGCCGCCTCGCCATCGGCCTCTGGCTGGCCGTGTTTCTGGTGGCGGGCCTGCTCTTCGGCGCGGGCTGGCGCCCCGGCCTGTTCAATACCACTGCCAACTCTACTGCCAACTCCGCTGATCACTCACACATGCATGATTCTGAAGAGATTCCTGCTGTTGATATCAGCCTGGGCGAAGCCCTCCCCGACTTCCGGCTGAATGACTTGAGCGGCCAGCCGCAGTCGATCTCGACCTGGTCGAACCGGACGCTTTTGATCAATTTCTGGGCCACCTGGTGTGCACCCTGTCGCCAGGAGATGCCGCTCTTGCAGCAGCTGCAGCAGGCGATTGATCCGGCGGTCCTGCAGGTGATCGGCATTGCCGTCGACCGACAGGATCCGGTGCTGCGCTTTCTCGGGGAAACCGGCGTGACCTATCCCAACCTGATCGGCCAGGCGGATGCCACGCGACTCGCCGAGCGCTTCGTCACCGAGCTCGCCCTGCCGCTGACGGTGGTTGCCGCTCCGGATGGCACGGTCCTGGCCATCCATACCGGCGAACTGCACGCTGAAGACCTCAAAAAGATCGCCATCGCCGCAGAAGGCCTGGCAACCGGTACACTCCTGCCTCAACAAGTAGCCGGCACTTTGCTGCCAGGCCGGACGCTCCGAAAATAACCACCACTCATGTTCTTTTGCAGCGAGAGTCGCTAAACTCGCCGGCATCTTCGGCGATAACGTGGCAATTTGATGGCCCGACTGCTGCTACTGAACGGCCCCAACCTGAACCTGCTGGGCCAGCGCGAACCGGACGTCTATGGTGCCACGACCCTCGCAGACATCGAAAGTCGGCTGGCCGCCCTGGCCGCAGAGGCCGGGCATGAGCTGGAAGCCTTGCAAACCAATTCAGAAGCCGCGCTGGTCGATCGCATCCAGCAGGCCGCCGGGCGTATCGACTTCATCCTGCTGAACCCCGGCGCATTCACCCACACCAGCGTGGCGCTGCGCGATGCCCTGCTGGCTGTCGCCATTCCGTTCATCGAGGTCCACCTGAGCAATGTGCATGCCCGCGAGGAATTCCGCCGGCACTCCTACCTGTCGGACATCGCCGTCGGCGTGATTACCGGCCTTGGCGCCCTGGGTTACCAGTTGGCATTCCAGGCCGCCTGTGACCGGCTTGCGCCGGTTCTTTCCCGATAAATCAAGACACGACCTGCACCAGCGAGGACGGTCCATGGATATACGCAAGGTCAAGAAGCTCATCGAGCTTCTCGAAGAATCAGGGCTCGCCGAGCTCGAAATCACCGAGGGCGAGGAATCAGTACGGATCAGCCGGCAACCACCCGGCGCAACGGTGCAATACGCGATGGCGCCACCCGCTTTCGCCGCACCGGGTGCCGGTGCCGCACCGCCTGCCGGCGCCACCGCAGGCCCCGGCGCCGTAGCCGCGCCGGCGAACAGCGGGCCGTCGGGCCACAAGGTTCTGTCGCCAATGGTCGGCACGTACTACGACGCGCCGGCACCGGGCTCGCCCAACTTCGTGAAGATCGGCGACCCGGTCAAGGCCGGCGACACGCTGTGCATCATCGAGGCGATGAAGATGATGAACCAGATCGAAGCCGACGTGGACGGCAAAATCGTGGCTGCGCTCGCCAAGAACGGCGAGCCGGTCGAGTTTGGCCAGCCCCTGTTCGTCATCGAACCCTGAGCCCCCGATGCTGGACAAGGTCGTCATTGCCAACCGCGGCGAAATCGCGCTTCGCATCCAGCGCGCCTGCCGCGAACTGGGCATCAAAACCGTAGCCGTGCACTCGACAGCCGATGCGAGCCAGAAGCATGTGCTGCTGGCCGATGAAACCGTGTGCATCGGCCCGCCACCCTCGGCGCTGAGTTATCTCAACATGCCGGCGATCATCAGCGCCGCTGAAGTCACCGATGCGGTCGCCATTCATCCCGGCTACGGCTTCCTGTCGGAGAACGCGGATTTCGCCGAGCGCGTGCAGCGCAGCGGCTTCATCTTCGTGGGACCACCACCGGATGTCATCCGCCAGATGGGCGACAAGATTCAAGCCAAGGCCGCCATGCGGGCCGCCGGCATTCCTTGCGTACCAGGCTCCGATGGTCCGCTCGGCGAAGA
>CAYLKO010000014.1:33950-47561 GCA_964384525.1 uncultured Chromatiaceae bacterium | reverse complement strand
TCAACGACATAAATGACGTGTATTTCAGCCTTCATCAGATCCTGCATGCGACGGAGCCAGGGCAGGGCTTCGAGCGAACGCGAGGAAAAGTCCGTCGGGAAAACCAGAATATTCTTGCCAGCCATCACAGTCTCCAGCAGCAGGGTCTCCTCCATATATACGCTGCTGCGGGGCTTTCAGCACGCGGATCAGTCGTCGTGACGGTCCCGGCGCTGGTTCTTTTGATGGGGGTGGCGTCGATGATCGTGCCGGCCGTGACCCCGGTATTCACCCTGGTAAACCGGCCGATACGCTGGCGCATAGACCGGCTGGTAGACCGGCCGATAGCCCGGATACCAGACCACGCTCGGCTGCACCACCATGGGCTGGATCACCATGGGTTGCAGGGGCACCGCCATCATGGGCGCATAACCGTATCCCCCACCGAATCCGCCCAGAACGATATTCACCCCGACCTGCACCTTCGGTTGCGAGGGGTAGACCGGCCGGCTCTGCCAACGACTGTCGGCCATGGCTGTGCAGGATCCCGCGAGAGTCATGGTGGCGACCAAGGCGAGAAATTTCTGTTTCGACATATTCCCGACTCCGATTCCGGTGTTGCTGCTGAAGCTACTCGCTGCGGACTGAATTGCACCTGAAGATCATCGCCGGAAGATGCCGGAGCGTTTAGTCACGTTCCGGAGTTCCTTGTGCGCCGCCAGCCCCCCACGTATAAACCGCGCCGTCACCTTCTCTATCTTTCAGCACTGCAATTCCAAGGATGGATACGCAATGAAGATTCGCGATGTTGTCGTGGGGTTCTCGATTGGCCTGGGTACTGCGGCGGTGACTGCCGCGCTTGCCGCGCCGATTCCCAGCAGCTGGATGAGCCCGGCCACGGAAAACTGGATCAACAAACTGGTTTTCGTCGACCTTCCGCAGAGTGAGATCGTTCGTCACCCGGTGGACAACGGCAAGTACTACCTGTGCTGGACCGACGGCGTGAATCGCTACGGCATGGCTTTCCGCCGCACGCAGCTCGATGCCAAGATCCGCTCCATTCCCCGCGCGGGCCGGGCGTCGGTTGCGGCCCTGATGGCCGCACGACCCGTCGACTCCGCGCCGCCGATTGCGCCCTGGAATGCCAGCGACGCAAAGATCTGCTGGCCAAAGTAGACTTGGGACACAGCATCGGCCGACTGCCTGTCGGATGCTGTGCAGTGCATCGGGTGCGTATCTGCAACGTGGGGTTGCAGGTACCGGCCCGGCACACGCATGGAAAAGCATCGTTCGACATGTCCACAGCCACAGAATCCAGTCAGCCCACGGCACCGGCAAACGCAAGCAATGCGGAGCTCTTCAAGTTCCTGCAGAAGCTCATCAAGGACATGTATGAGGACTTCGAGCTGCCGGGCTTTCCCGATGTGGTGATGCGTCTGCACCGGGCTCTCGGCGACAGCAACAGCTCGACCCGGGACATCGTCCGGCTGGTGAGCGCGGAGCCTTCCCTGAGCGCACGGCTCCTGCACCTGGCGAACTCTGCCGCCTTCAATCCCGGCGACCGGGCCATCAGCGACCTCAGATCGGCCATCACCCTGCTGGGGTTCAGCCTGGTGCGCGCCACCGCCACCACTTTTGCCATGCGCCAGCTCGAGCAGCAGGAGTGGCTCAAGCCCTTGCAGCCTCATCTGGCGCGCATCTGGCAGGACAGCACCAGCGTGGCCGCGATCACCTATGTCGGCGCACGACGTACGGATGGCATGCGGCCCGACGAAGCCCTGGCCTCCGGCCTCTTTCACCAGCTCGGCAGTCTCTACGTCCTGACGCGCGCCCATCGCGAGAAGGTGCACATCGGCAGCAGCGTCGAGTGGGCCGCCACCATTGCCGACTGGCATCCGACCATTGCGCGCGCCATCCTCGAGAACTGGGGCATGCCGCAGCATCTTGCCGAGGCGGTGGAACATCAGGATGGACTGACCGAAGGCGATCCATCGGACATGCCGCTCTTGTCACGCCTGCTGGCCGCCGCGAAGTTGTATCACCTGGTCGAGCAGGGTGGGGATGGCGCCGGGGATGCGCGCGCCATGCTGGAGACGGTGCGCTTCGGTTCGCAGCCCTTTCTCGAAACGATGGCAGACGCCAGGGCCGATATCGAAGCAGTGGTCCGGGTGATCGGTTCCCCAGGCTAGTAGAACACAGGGCTAGTAGAACGCAGGGCCAGTAGAACGTCGGGCTAGTACGACGCCAGGGGCGTGCCCGGCCCGCGCGAAAAAGTCCCCGTGCCGTCCCGCCCGTAGATGTCCGGGGTCGCGGCCCTGCCCCGCAAGACGTTCAGCGCACCTTCGATCCGGCGACGCTGGCCGCGAATCAACTGACCGTTGCGGTCGTTCAGGTTCCGGCATTCGCCGGCGAGTTGTCCGAGTTTCGCAAACAAACCGTCCTCGGCAGGGCTCATGCCCGATTGCTGGCCCGATTGCTGGCCCGGTTGCCGGCGTTGCTGCTCCAGCCCGAGCGCATGGGCAACCGCCTCCGCCTTGGCATTGCTGGCGGCCAGGAGTGCATCAGGAGCCCGCTGCAACAGTGCCGCATGCTCATCTTCCAGGGTCCGCAGCACGGCGCCCAGCGCGGCGATCTCCTGCTCCAGAATGGTCTGCAGGGGCCTCAAGCGAGATCCCGCTCGAATGCGAGCAAGCGATCCGCCAGGCGACCGGCATTCACCTGATAAGTACCGGAATCCACGCGCTGGCGCAGTTCGCTGACGCGGGCCTGATCCACGTCCGGCATGTCAGCCAGCCGCCGCTCCACCTGCTTCAGATTCGTTGCCGTATCAGTCAGTCGAACCTGGCTGTCGACAGCCGGCGGGGCCGCCTTCGTACCCGCCCGGTTGCCGGTGTCGGCCTTGTCCGGCGTCGTGCGGCCGGAACGGGCGGCCTCGCGCGAACGCGCCGCCATGTCGACGCCACTGCTGTTGTAACCCGTGATCTTGTCAGCCATCCGCTCTACTCCGTGGGATCTGCTCAAGCCCTGTGATCCCTGTCGGCACGCCGGCCGGGAACTTGAGGCCCAAAACTGGTGTGCTATCGCAGCATCACCTCAACTGATTTCGCCGATCGCACGACTCCCTGGATCACGCGTCCCGAAGCCTTGCTTTCCACATCGATTATGTCGCCCAGCGCGCCATCCTGCCGGGCCACACCCGCCATCCGCACCTGCAGGCCACCGCTGCGCGCCTCCACGCTGACATCCTGTCCGCGCTGAATCACGGTGGCCGCCACCAGCAACCCGGCGGTCAGCGCCTGACCTTCGTTGACCTGGCGCTTCAAGCGCCGGCCAACGGCAACGGCCGGATCCCGCAGGGTCCCGGTCGGGGCGGCTCCAGCCACCGATTCCGCCAAGCGAACGTCACCTGGCGCCAAAACGGTGTCACGTGCCATGGATCGGGCGGCAACCACCACCGACCGGGTGACGGTGACCTGTACCGGCAGGAACAGGCGCCAGGGCCGGGCGCCGGCACAGCGCACTTCAGCGGTCACCCGGGTCGCACCAACGCCATTGGCCGGAACCGTGGCACTGAGCGGCTGACTGCAGCGCTGCAGGCGCAGACGCGGATCCGGATGGTCGGCGACCAAAGTGGCCGGCCCCTGCATGATCCGGCGCGCTGCCTGTTCGGCAGCCTCACGGATCGTCGCGTGCTCCTGCCATTGCAGCTCAGCGGCCTCCGGGGCCGCAGCCGACCACAGTCCCGTTGCCAGCAGGCAAGCCAGCGGCAGCCAGAAGCGGGTCGTTGCATCGGGTGTGTATCTGCTCATGCGGGAGGTTTTTGCAAGAAGCGTGCCGGCCGGTGTCCGGTATCCGCCACCGGAGAGTCGCCACGAGGAAGCGGCACGGATTTGCCGCTTTGCCGGCCGGGCTTTGCCGCCGTCCGTGCAGTCCGGGGGTTGCAGCGGCCGGACAGCCACTGCAAGCACACCAGCTTCCCCACGACTTCCTCGACTGGCACGTCGCTTGCATGGACCACAGGCAACAAGACATCCGAGGTCACGACAGCGACGGAACGACCATGCCACTGGATATCAACTCACAGTTTGACCTGCAGACCCGCGCCCTCGGGCTGGCCAACCAGCGCCTGGAATTGCTGGCCGCCAACGTGGCCAATGCCGATACGCCTGGCTACCAGGCACGGGATATCGACTTTCAGTCGGCCATGCAGGCGGCCGAACAGGCGCCCGGCCTCGGTGGCGATCTGCCGATGGCAACCACCCGCCAGGGCCACCTGCAGATTGCCGGCATCGGGACCAACACCACCACTCCTTTATATCGGGTCCCGAACCAGCCCTCGCTCGACGGCAACACGGTCGACTCCCAGAAGGAGAACGCCGCCATTGCCGATACCACGGTGCGCTACCAGGCCACCCTCACCTTCCTGTCGGCCCGCATCCGCGGCCTGCGGGATGCCATCACCGGAGGTCGCTGATCATGGGACTCTTTCGCATCTTTGATATCGCCGGCTCGGCCATGAGCGCCCAGTCGGTGCGCTTGAATACCACGGCCAGCAACCTGGCCAACGCCAATACCGTGACCGGCAGCGCCGAGACGGCCTATAGATCCCGGCAGCCGGTGTTCCAGACGGCCATGGAGAGCGCCGGCATTGCCGGACCTGCCACCGATGCCACCACCGGAGCCGCCAGCGCCGGCGTGCGCGTGGCCGGCATCGTGGAAACCAGTACGCCACCAGCAAAAGTGCATGACCCGGGTAATCCGCTCGCCGATGCCGATGGCTACATCTACCGCTCCAACGTCAATCCCGTGGATGAGCTGGTGAACATGATTTCCGCCTCCCGCTCGTATCAGAACAACGTGGAGGTTCTGAGCACCTCCAAGGAACTCCTGCTCAGAACCCTGTCACTCGGCCAGTAAGGAGTAACCCGTGACTGCGATCACCCAACCCAATTCGGATCTGGACCTGGCCGGCCTGCAGCTGTCCGGCGCCGGCCAACGCAAGGCGAGCAAGGAGCTTGGCCAGGAAGATTTCCTGGCCCTGATGATCCAGCAGCTGCGCAACCAGGATCCGCTGAAGCCGATGGAAAACGGCGAATTCATCGGCCAGATGGCCCAGTTCAGCACCGTCAGCGGGATCGCCGACATGACGAAGTCGGTGGCCAGCCTGACGAGCGCCTTCAATTCCGGGCAGGCGCTGCAGGCAGCGTCCCTGGTCGGCCGAACCGTGCTCACCGAAAGCGATGCCGGCAACTTCGACGGCAGCCAGGCGATAAACGGCGGCGTCGATCTGCCATATGCAACGTCCGCCGCCGTGGTCCGCGTCTACAACAGTGCCGGCGAGCCGGTGCGCGAACTGCCGCTGGGGAGCCAGCAAGCCGGCTTGAGCAACTTCTCGTGGGACGGGACCCTGGCCAACGGCGAGGCCGCTCCTGCCGGACGCTACCGGTTCACGGCTGCGATCGAGAGCGGCAACACCGCCACGGCCCTCACCACCTACGTCGCGTCGAAGGTCGAGAGCGTCACGCTCTCGGGCAACGGCAGCGGTTCACAAATCCGGACTGACGGCGGCGCCACCGTGCGCCTGTCTGACGTCAAGGCAATCATGTAAGGAGCTTCACCCATGTCATTCCAGATCGCATTGAGCGGCCTGAACGCCGCCTCCACGGACCTGCAGATCACGTCGAACAACGTTGCCAATGCCAACACCACCGGATTCAAGAGTTCCCGTGGTGAATTTGCCGACGTGTTCTCGGGCGATTCGATAGGCATCGGCAATGGCGTGCGCCTGACCGACGTCCGGCAGGAATTCACCCAGGGCAACGTCGAGATCACGGCGCGGCAGCTGGACCTCGCGATCAGCGGCAACGGCTTCTTCATCACCAACGACAACGGCAGCCTGCTTTACTCGCGCGTCGGCGCCTTCGGCCTGGACGCCAATGGCGTCGTGCAGAACGCCGAGGGCGAACGCCTGCAGATCTACCAGTACGAACCTGGCACCGGTGACTTCAACCAGGGTGCGCTCAGTGATCTGGTCATTACCGCCAAGACGGCTCCGCCGGTGGCCAGCACCGATGTGGACATGAACATCAACCTGCCCGGCAATGCCTCGCCGCCCTCGGTGCCAACCTTCGACCCGAACAATCCGCTGTCCTACAACCAGAGCACGTCCACCGTGCTGTTCGATTCGCTCGGCGTCTCGCACAAGGCCACCTACTTCTTCTCCAAGACGGCTGGCGGATGGGACGTGAACATGAGCGTCGATGGCAATGTGGTCGGCACCGGCCAGCCATTCACCTTCAACTCGACCGGCACCATCGCCACACCGCCCGCCGGCAGGATCACCTTCCCGGCAGTCCCGCAGACGAATGGCGCCAATCCCCTCGTCGTCGGCCTCAACCTCGGCAACACCACCCAGTACGGTTCCAACTTCGCCGTGAACAACATCAACCCGGATGGCCAGGCTGAAGGCCGCCTGCGTGGCCTCGAGATCGACCAGACCGGCGTGGTGTTCGCGCGCTTCTCCAACGGCCAGTCGCTCACGCTGGGCAAGGTGGCCCTGGCGAACTTCTCCAATCCGGAAGGCCTGCAGAAGATCAGCGACACCTCCTTCCAGGAAACCTTCAGCTCCGGCATCGCCCAGCGGGGCGAGGCCACGGAGTCGAATTTCGGCCTGCTGCAATCAGGGGCGCTGGAAACCTCGAACGTCGACCTGACCGAACAGCTGGTGCGGCTGATCACCGCCCAGCGGCTCTTCCAGGCCAATGCGCAGGTGATCTCCACGCAGGACACCATCACGCAGACCATCATCAACATCCGCTGATCGGCAGGTGCTTGACCCATGGACAAACTCATCTATGTGGCGATGTCGGGCGCCCGGGCCGCGATGCAGGCCCAGGCAACCACCAGCCACAACCTGGCCAACATCTCCACAACCGGCTTTCGGGCGATGCGCAACCTGCTCGAGAGCGCGCCCATCCCCGGTGCCGGGCTGCCGAGCCGCGTGAACGCCGTGCAGGAACCGGAATTGTGGAACACGCGCCAAGGCCAGGCGCAACCGACCGGCCGGGACCTGGATGTGGCCCTTCAGGGTCCGGGCTGGCTCGTGGTGCAGGACGCGGACGGCAACGAGGCTTATACCCGTGCCGGGGATCTGCACGTCAACGCCAACGGCATCCTCGAAACGGCGGCCGGGCTGCAGATCCAGGGCAATGGCGGGCCGATCGCCATTCCCCCGTACGAGTCGCTGTTCATCGGCGCCGATGGCCAGATATCGATCGTGCCCAAGGGCCAGTCGCCGGAATCCCTGGCCGAGGTCGACCGTCTCAAGCTGGGCAACCCGCCGGCCGGGGACATGGTCCGCAGCGGCAATGGCCTCTTTGCCCTGCGCGATGGCAGCGCGGCCAGTCCGGATGCAGCGGTCCGCGTGGCCAGCGGGCAGCTGGAGTCGAGCAACGTGAATGCCGCCGAAGCGCTGGCCGACATGATCGAGACCTCGCGCCACTACGAAATGCAGGTACGGGCGATGAACACCGCCGATGAACTCGACGCGGCCAGTGCCCGGCTGATCCGCATGAATGGCTGACGCCAGCCTCACTAATCAGGAGCAACGAACATGGAAGCACTGTGGGTAGCCAAGACCGGCCTCGATGCGCAACAGACGCGCATGACCGTCGTGTCCAACAACCTTGCCAACGTCAACACCACCGGTTTCAAGCGCGGCCGCGCGGTGTTCGAGGATCTGCTGTACCAGAACGTCAATCAGGCCGGTGGCGCCACCTCCCAGGACACCCAGAGCCCGACGGGTTTGACAGTGGGTACCGGCGTGCGCGTGGTTTCCACGGAGAAGTCCTTCACCCAGGGCTCCGCCCTGCAGACCGGCAATGCACTCGACGTGCTGATCCAGGGCCGTGGCTTCTTCCAGGTACTGGAGCCCGACGGCAGCCTCGGCTACACCCGCGACGGCTCGTTCAAGGTCGACGCCGAGGGCCGGCTCGTCACGGCCAATGGTTATGAAGTGCAACCGGCGCTGCAGATACCCGCCAATGCCCAGTCGATCACCATCGGCCTCGATGGCACGGTGCAGGCCACCCTGCCCGGCCAGACCGCCCCCACGCAACTCGGCACGCTGCAACTGGCCGATTTCGTCAACCCGGCCGGCCTGCAACCGAAGGGCCAGAACCTGTTCGTCGAAACCGCGGCGAGCGGCTCGCCCCAGGTTGCCAACCCCGGCATCGAGGGGGTCGGCACGCTGGTGCAGGGATCGCTGGAGAGTTCCAACGTCAACGTCGTCGAGGAGCTGGTGAGCATGATCGAAACCCAGCGCGCCTACGAGATGAACTCGAAGGCCATCTCGACCAGCGACCAGATGCTGCAGTACCTGAACAACAACCTGTGAACATCATGAAGCTGCCAATGATCTGTGCCCTTCCCGCTGTCATCGCCGGCGCGCTGCTGCTGGGTGCCTGCTCGTCGGTGCATCTGGGCGCGACGCCCGGCGAGTACCCGCCGACAGCGCCGGTCAATTACGGCAGCCAGCCGGTCACCAGCGGCACGATCTACCAGCCCGCACGCGGCCTCGCCCTGTTCGACGACGTCAAGGCCCGGCGCATCGGCGACACCGTGACGATTCGCCTCGCCGAGCGCACCCAGGCCTCGAAGAGTGCCAGCACCGGTGCCAAGAAGGATTCCTCCATCGACACCGGTGCGCCGACCCTGCTTGGCGGCGTCGTCACCAGCAACGGCGATCCGATCCTGAACAACAAGTGGAGCACCGCCCAGGAATTCGGCGGCTCCGGCAACAGCAGCCAGAGCAACCGGCTGGATGGCGACATCACGGTGACCGTGGCGGATGTCTATCCCAACGGCAACCTGCTGGTGCGTGGCGAGAAATGGCTGACGCTGAACCAGGGCAAGGAATTCCTGCAGATCTCGGGCATCGTGCGCCCGGTGGACATCGGTCCCGACAATTCCGTGCCGTCTTTCAAGGTGGCCGACGCCCGCATCACCTACAGCGGCAGCGGCACACTCGCCGATGCCAACCGGCCAGGCCTCCTGACCCGCTTCTTCATGAAGCTGTGGCCCCTCTAGCACGGATCGAAAACACCATGAACAAGCAACGCGAACAGCTGCGGCTGCACACCCTCTTCCTGCTGGCGGGCGCCATGCTGGCGCTCATCCTGCACATGGAAGGCGCCCAGGCGGAACGGATCAAGGATCTGGCCACGGTCGGTGGCGTGCGCCAGAACCAGCTGGTTGGTTACGGTCTTGTCGTCGGCCTGGACGGCACCGGCGACCAGACCACGCAGGCGCCGTTCACGACCCAGTCCCTCATCAACATGCTGGAGCGTCTCGGCGTGTCGATACCGCCCGGCACCAGCCTGCAGCTGAAGAACATTGCAGCCGTCGCGGTCAGTGCCGACCTGCCGGCGTTTTCCAAGGCCGGACAGAACATCGACGTGACCGTGTCGTCGATCGCGAATGCCAAGAGCCTGCGTGGCGGCACGTTGCTGCTCACGCCGATGAAGGGGCTGGACGGCCAGGTGTACGCCATGGCGCAGGGCAACCTTGCGGTGGGCGGCCTCGGCATGTCGGGCAAGGATGGCTCGAAGATTTCCATCAACGTCCCCAGCGTCGGCCGGATTCCCAATGGCGCCACGGTGGAGCGCGAGGTACCAACGCAGATCGGCAGTGCGGATGTGCTCACCCTGAACCTGCACCGCCCGGACTTCACGACCTCCACGCGGCTTGCGGACACCATCAACGGCTTGCTGGGGGCCGGCACGGCCCGGTCGCTGGACCCGATGTCCGTGCAGGTACGGGCGCCGGCCAGTCAGGCCGATCGCATGAGCCTCGTCTCCACGATCGAGAATCTGCAGGTCACGCCCGGCGACGCACCCGCGCGGGTGATCGTCAATTCGCGAACTGGCACGGTGGTGATCAATGCCAGCGTGCATGTGGCGCCGGCTGCCGTATCCCATGGCTCGCTGGTGGTCTCGATCACCGAAGATTTCAACGTGAGCCAGCCGCAACCCTTCAGCCAGACCGGCAACACCGTGGTCACGCCGGATTCCAGCATCAGCGTCACCCAGGGTGACAACCGCATGTTCCTGTTCAAGCCCGGTGTCGAACTGAACGACATCGTGCAGGCCGTGAACCAGGTGGGCGCCGCCCCGGGCGATCTGGTTGCGATCCTCGAAGCCCTGCGGCAGGCCGGCGCCTTGCAGGCCGAGTTGATCGTGATCTGAGCAAGTCGCATGGCCATACCCATCACGACTTACAACGATTTCCAGGGGCTGTCACAGCTCAAGTCAGCGGCGTCCGCGCACTCGCCCGAGGCGACGCGGGAGGCGGCCCGCCAGTTCGAGGCGCTGTTCGTGCAGATGATGCTGAAGAGCATGCGCGACGCCAATGCCGTGCTCGGCGAAAAGCACGACACGACCTACGAAGAAATGTTCGACAAGCAGATCGCCATGGAAATGACCCGCGGCAAGGGTCTGGGCCTGGGTGATCTCATGGTGCGCCAGCTCTCCGGCGCTGCTGGCATCGCGGCGCCGGCGACCGACGGCAACTTCAGCATGCCGGTACGGCCGATGGCGGTTCCGACCATGCCGGCGCCGGCAACATCCACTCAGGCACCACCCACCATCAGCATGAACCGCGACGACTTCCGCCCCGACAGCCGCGACGACTTCGTGCGGCAAGTCTGGCCGCTGGCGGTCCGGGCCGGAGAAAAGCTCGGCGTGAATCCCCGCGCCATCGTCGCCCAGGCGGCGCTCGAAACCGGCTGGGGACAGCGGCAGATCCGCGACGACGCCGGCATCAGCGGCAACAACCTCTTCGGCATCAAGGCCGACCGGAGCTGGGCCGGGGAACGCGTCACGGTCACGACCATGGAATTCGAAGATGGCCTGCCCAGGCCCCAGCGCGCCCAGTTCCGTGCCTATCCGGATCTGGAGGCGGGCTTCGAGGATTATGTCCGCTTCCTGCAGACCAATCCGCGCTACAGCGATGCCCTGCAAGCCGGCGGCAACGCTGATGTTTATGCCGAACGTCTGCAGTCGGCCGGCTATGCCACCGACCCGCGTTATGCAGAAAAGATCAGCGCCATCATTGCCAGCCCCATCCTCGGCACCGGCGATGCCCCGCTCAAGGAGGCCGCCAATGTGCCGACCTACCTGTGAGCACGGACCTGCACGTGCAGATTGTGAGTAGTCCATGAGCGGCACCATTACCAATGGCCTGACAGCCCTGCTGGCCTCCCAGCGGGCCCTGCAGACCACCAGCAACAACATCGCCAACGTGAATACGCCGGGCTACGTGCGCCAGCGGGCCGATTTCGTGGAATTGCCGGGCACGCCGAATGGCCGCTTCACGATCGGCGCCGGCGTGGCCATTGCGGACATCACGCGGGTCTACGACCAGTACCTGACGGACAACCTGCGGAACTCCACCTCACTGGAGCAACGTTCCGTCACCTATGGCAACTTCACGTCCCGCCTGGACGGGATCCTCGGCAACCCGGATACGGGCATCAACACCTCGATGCAGCGTTTCTTCGACCAGGTGGAGGCCGTGGGCCGGGATCCGACCTCGATCACCCAGCGCCAGCAGCTCCTGCTCGAGGGCGACAACCTCGCCACGCGCTTCCGGCAGCTCGAATCACAGTTGAATGGCCTTGGCACGGAGATCGATGGCCGGCTG
This sequence comes from uncultured Chromatiaceae bacterium, assembly GCA_964384525.1. Taxonomy (GTDB): domain Bacteria; phylum Pseudomonadota; class Gammaproteobacteria; order Steroidobacterales; genus SHZI01. Next base: position 35,882 of record CAYLKO010000014.1, on the reverse strand, counting down.
AAGAATGCCGCCGCAACCGTCAACGACCTCGCCGGCCGGATCGCCAAGGTCAACGAACAGATCTCGGCAGCCGGGGCTTCGGCGGGGCCGAGCCTGCTCGACCAGCGGGATGAACTCCTCAAGGCCCTCGGCGGCCAGATCGACATCACGACCGTCCCGCAGAAGGATGGTTCGGTTTCCATCTTTGTCGGCAGCGGTCAATCGCTGGTGCTGGGCGGCCTCACTTCCCGCCTGACCACGATCCCCGATCCACTGGATGGCACCCGCCTGCAGCTCGCCGTCGACAGCGGCGGAAGTGCGCAGGATATTTCGACGCGCGTCAGCGGCGGCACGCTTGGCGGCCTGCTGGCCTTCCGCAATGATGTCCTCGACAAGGCCCGTCAGGATCTGGGGCAGCTCGCGGCGGGGCTTGCCGCCGGCATGAATGCCCAGCATGCCCGGGGTGTAGACCTGAACGGCAACCTGGGTGGCGACTTCTACACCAGCACCACGCCGCTGGTGTCGGCGGCAACCACCAACAACGGCAGCGCCACGCTCTCGGCAACCATCAGCGATGCCAGCGGTCTGGCCGGCCGCTACTAGGTCGGGCGCTTCTATGGCGCCGCCGGGGCGGGTGCGTACCGGCGCACCGGCGCCAACGGGCCGGCCACCGGCGCCGGCACGACGGCCAACCCGCTGCAGTTCGACGGGTTGTCGATCAGCGCCTCGGCCGGCGTCGCCGCGGGCGACCGCTTTCTGGTCCGCCCGGGCGCCAATGCCACCACCGATCTGCGCGTGGCACTGGGCAGCCCGGAGGAAGTGGCCGCCGCAGCGCCGCTGATGTCCAGCGCAAGCAGCGCCAACACCTCCCAGGCGGCAGTCAGCACGCCGGTCGTCACCGACATCCACGATCCCAAGCTGCTGACGCCGGCGCAGATCGTGTTCGACACACCGAATTCCTACCGCGTGTTTACCGGTGGTGGCGCCGATACCGTCGGTCCCTTCCCGTACACCAGCGGCGGCGACATCAGCTTTGCCGGCTGGACGGCCCAGGTCAGCGGCACGCCCCAGGCGGGTGATCGCTTCACCGTGTCTGGTGCGGCGCCGGGCAGCGGGGACAACGCCAACATCCTGGAACTGGCAGCGGTGGCCCGGCAGGGCTTCTTTGGCGGCGGCACGCAGTCGCTGCAGGATCTAGGCGCCGGCATCGTGGCCTCGGTGGGCTCGGCGGCCAACCGTGCCAAAAGCGACATCAACATCCAGGAGGCGCTGCGCCAACAAGCGGAGATCGACCTGGAGAATGTCTCCGGCGTAAACCTGGATGAGGAGGCTGCCAACATGTTGCGCTACCAGCAATCCTATCTGGCGGCCAGCAAGGTGATCAGCGTGGCCGATGGCCTGTTCCAGAACCTCCTGCAGATCGTGGGTCGATAGTCATGCGCATCAGCTCCAGCGTTTACCAGCTGCAGTGGCTGGCATCCATCCGCCGTCAGCAGCAGGACCTGGCGGAAAACCAGGCACAGGTCAGCAGCGGCAAGCGCATCAACACCGCCGCCGATGATCCGGCTGGCGCCGCGCAGGCGATCCTCCTGCAGCAGGGTCTGGATCGGCTGAAGAATTACGGCAGCAATGCCGAGACCGCCCGCCGGCGTCTCAGCCTGGAAGAAAGCTCGCTGTCGCAGGCCAACGATGCACTCAATCGCGTGCGCGAACTGGCCGTGCAGGCTGGCAATGGCATCCAGACGGCCGAAAGCCGCAGCGCCATCATTGCCGAAGCCGCCGAACTGCTGAAGGGCCTGCTCAACACCGCGAACGCCCAGGATGGCGAGGGTCGCTACCTGTTCGCCGGCAACCAGGTCCAGTCACGACCTTTCATCCAGTCCGGCGGGGTGCAGTATGTGGGTGACCATGGCAACCGCGCCCAGCGCGTGGCCGATGCCCGGACGGTGCAGG
>CAYLKO010000014.1:0-33940 GCA_964384525.1 uncultured Chromatiaceae bacterium | reverse complement strand
GCCGTGTTCATGCAGATTCCCGCCGCCAATGGCAGCTTCAGCATCGGCGCCAGTGCCGCCAATCAGGGCTCGGCCAGCTGGGCGTCGGCAACCGCCACGGCAGGCACAAGCTTCGTGCCCGGCAATTACACCCTGACATTCACGACACCGGATACCTGGGAAGCACGCAGCGGCGCCACGGTGCTTGCCAGCGGGCCTTATGCACCCGGCCAAGCGATCAGTTTCCAGGGCGCCACGGTCGAATTCCAGGGCACACCCGCCGCCGGCGACAGCTTCACGGTGGCCACGGCCGGGTTCAAGGACGTGTTCAGCACCGTGCAGGACTTCCTCCACACCCTGGCCCAGCCCACCAACACGCCCACCAGTCGCGCCGCGTTCCAGAACCGCCTGAATGCCGACATGCAGAACCTCGACCAGGCCCTGCAGCACATCAGCAACGTCCGCAGCCAGGTGGGCGCCCGGCTCGCCACGGTCGATCAGCAACTCGAGAACAACGCCGACGTGCATGTGGAACTGGCCGGTTCCCTGTCGGCGATCCGTGACCTCGACTACGCCAGCGCCATCTCGAAGCTGGAGCAGCAGCTCAACAGCCTGCAGGTGGCGCAGAAGGCTTACGCGCGCACGCAGTCGCTGTCGCTCTTCGACGTGCTGTAACTGCGACACCCGTCACAGGGTGTGCTTCAAGTCCCCTCCCCGAGCGCCGATAAACCGCCTGCATGGCTTTGAAAGCCGGCGGATTCCGGTAAAACATTTCAGGAGGGCATCATGCCTAGTGTCGTAAATACCAACGTGCTGTCGTTGAACGCCCAGCGCAACCTGTCGCGTTCGGACAGCACCCTTTCAACCGCGTTGCAGCGGCTTTCCTCCGGTTTGCGGATCAACAGCGCGAAGGACGACGCTGCCGGTCTTGCCATCGCCAACCGGTTCACCACGCAGATCCGCGGCCTGAACCAGGCCGTGCGCAATGCCAACGACGGTATCTCCCTGTCCCAGACGGCTGAATCCGCCCTGGACGAACTCACCAACAACCTGCAGCGCATCCGCGAGCTGGCAGTGCAGTCGGCCAACGCCACGAACTCGGCCTCCGACCGCGCGGCCCTCGACCAGGAAGTGCAGCAGCGCCTGGCCGAGATCAACCGCATCGCCACGCAGACCTCGTTCAACGGCCAGAAGGTCCTGGACGGCAGCTTTGGCTCCGCCCAGTTCCAGGTCGGCGCGAACGTCGGCGAGACGATCGGCATCAACCTGACGACCGGCGTGCGCGCCGACCAGATCGGCCAGATCGCCACGCAGACCGGCACCGCGGTGACGGGCAATGCCCTGACGGACGGCGGCTTCACGATTGCCGTCGGCCAGTCCGCAGCAGTCGCGATCGGCGCCAGCACGGCCGGTGGCCAGGCGGGCCAGACGGCGGACAGCGCCTTCGCCAAGGTCAATGCCATCAACTCGGGCGGCGTTTCCGGCCTCACGGCCACCGCCACCAACGTGACGGCGGGCACCTTTTCGACGGTCGGCACGACCGGTGGCACTTCCACCTACAACCTGACGGTCAACGGCATCGCAGTTTATGCCGGCGCCGACAACCTGGCGGATGGGACTTCACTCTCGGCCTCGGATGTTGCGGCACAGGTCAATCTGTTCTCCGCCCAGACCGGTGTTTCCGCCTCCGTCACCGGCACCACGATGACCTTGACGGCCGCCGATGGCCGGAACGTCGTGGTATCCGAAACACTGACCGCGGGCACTGGCGCCACGCTGACCGGTACCGGCATCGATACGGCCCAGGAAGGCACGCTGCGCGGGACCATCGCGCTGTCTGCCGCACAGAACATCACCCTGGGCGGGGCTTTTGCCGACGCCGGCTTTGCCGGCACGTCGATCGCCGTGGATACCACGACGCTGGCGACGGTCAACGTGAGCTCGGTGGCCAATGCCAACACGGCAATCCAGCGCGCTGATGCGGCCCTGACCTCGGTGTCGGCACTGCGCAGCCAGCTGGGCGCGATCCAGAACCGTTTCGAATCCACGATCTCGAACCTGAGTGCGGTGTCGGAGAACCTCACGGCCTCCCGCAGCCGGATTCAGGATGCCGATTTTGCGGCCGAAACGGCTGCGCTGACCAAGGCGCAGATCCTGCAGCAGGCGGGTGTCGCGGTGTTGGCCCAGGCCAATGCGGCGCCGCAGACGGTGCTGGGCCTGTTCCGATATGTTCAACGGAAGACCATGGCGGGGGGCCGGCACATGCCGGCCACCCTGGTGGCTTGAGCCGACCCGGCCAATGTCTAGCGTGAGGTGCAGACCATGGACAGCAGCGGCATCCATCCCCGCATGGCGATCAGCAGCACGGCTGGCAATCGCCCTGCGACCGAGCAGTCCGGCAGCACGGCCCCGACCGGCAAATCCCTGCCGGCAGACGGCCGGAACTTGCCGGCAGCCCCGGCCGCCGAGCCCACCCACGAACAGCTCCAGCAGGCCGTGCAGCAGATCCAGAGCTATCTCAACGATTCCCGGCGACAGCTGCAATTCCAGATCGACGACGGCAGCGGCCGTACGGTGGTGCGCGTGGTCAATCCGGAAACCCACGAACTGATTCGCCAGATCCCCTCGGAAGAGGTGCTGACCCTGTCGCGGGCCATCAGCGGCAATGCCGGAGGCCTGATCAGCGATCTGGCCTGAGCAATCTGGCCTGAGCGATCTGACCTGAGCGGCACAGCCAGGGATGCTGGCACGTAAATTGCTTCGCAATGTACATGAGCGCATTGCGTCTACATGAACAGGACCGCCCATGGCTGGTTTGACCTCAACAGGGCTGGGATCCGGCCTCGACATCAATTCCATCGTCGACAAGCTGGTCGCCGCTGAACGGGCGCCTGGCGCCAATCGGCTGACACAACGCGAATCCAAAGCCAACGAAGAGCTGTCGGCCCTCGGCAAGTTCAAGAGCGCCCTTGCCGGTTTCAAGGATTCACTCACCAAGTTGACCGATGCACAAACCTTCCAGGGCCGGACCGTGACGGTGGGCAACGAGGAAGTGTTCACGGCGAGTGCCAGCAACGCCTCGCGCCCCGGCCAGTACAGCGTGGAAGTCACGAATCTGGCCACCGCGCAGCGCCTCAGCTCCGCGGCATTTGCCGATGCAAGCTCCGCCGTCGGCACCGGCACGCTGGCCATCACGGTGAACGGCCAGACGGCAAACATCCTCATCGATGGGGCGGCCACTTCACTGAACGACATCCGCAATGCGATCAATGACGCCACGGATAATCCGGGTGTGCGCGCCACGATCGTGAATGCCGCCGACGGCGCCCATCTGGTCCTGTCGTCCACCAAAACCGGGGCAGCCAACGGCATCACCGTGGCGGTCAGCGGCGGCGATGGCGGCCTCGCACCACTCCGTTATGCCACCGGTGCGCCGGACAATGGCCTGAGCGAACTCCAGGCCGGCGCCGATGCCAATATCCTGATCGACGGCTTCGCCGTGACCAGTGCCAGCAACACGGTCAGTGACGCCATCGACGGCGTCACCCTCAACCTGTTGAGCGCCAAGCCCGGGACCACCGTCAATCTCACCGTGGCCTACGACCCGGCCGGCGCCCGGACCTCGGTCAACGGCTTCGTCTCCGCCTACAACCAGTTGATCGACACGGTCACCGCGCTGACCCGTTACAACACGGATACCCGCGATGCCGCACCACTGCTAGGCGATCCTGCGGTCCGCGGCATCCGCGATCAACTGCGCCGCGAAATCAGCAACACGCTCGGCGAAGGCGCATACACCTCATTGGCCGCCATCGGTGTCACCACGCAGACCAACGGCAAGCTGGCCGTGGACGGCACCCGTCTGGATGCCGCCATCGACACCGACTTCGAAGCAGTCGGCAGGCTGTTTGGCGGCCCGACGGGCCTCGCCACACGGCTGGCCAACATCACCGAATCGACGCTGTCCAGCGGGAGCACGCTCTCGACCCGCGAAGCCTCGCTGAAAGTCACGTTGAAAACCATCACCACGCAGCGGGACACGCTCGATGAACGCATCGAGAGGGTCAGGGACCGCCTGCTGAAGCAGTTCAATGCCATGGACCAGCTGCTGGGCAAACTGAAGAACACCAGCGCCTACCTGGCCCAGCAGCTGGGCTAGCCATCGGCAAACGCCTCCACCACAGGAACTCACGCGCAATGTCTTTTACCCAGGGCCATGATCCCCTCCGCCAGTACCGCACCGTGGATGCCTACGGGGCGGCAATCGCCTCGGACCGCATGCAGCTCGTGCTCCGCATGATGCAGGGTGCGCTCGACCGGATCGCCACCGCGCGTGGCCACATGCGGCGCAATGAAGCCGCCCGCAAGGGTGAGGAACTCGGTCGTGCCGTGCGCATGATCGACGGGCTGCGCAGTTGCCTCGATCACGACAAGGGTGGCGAGATCGCCGCCAACCTGGCTGCACTCTATGAGTACATGACCCGCCGCCTCACGGAAGCCAACCTGCGCAATGAGGTGCGGGGGCTCGATGAAGTCGCCGATCTGCTGGATGAAATCCGCAGTGGCTGGGAGCAGATGGCGGCATCACCGGCACTGCGTGCCGTGCCCGGCGCCGCCGACGGAGCCTCCCGGACGCCTGCATGAGCCCGCTTGAGCACATCATGAGCCTGACGTCCGCCATCGAGGAGTGCGTGGCCAGTGCCGACTGGGCGGGTGCAACGGATCTGGATGGCCAACGCCGGGAGCTGTTGCAGGCGCTGTTTGCCAACCATCCCGGAGCAGCCGGCGACGGCAGCACACGGGCCATTCTGGAGCAGTTGCGCGCCCGGACCGATGCGACCCTGGCAGCCGTGAACACCACGCGCCAGGAACTCGCGGCCACGGTACGCCGCTTGCAGGCGGCACCGGACGTGGTGCGCGCCTATGCCAGCAACGGCTCGCGAGACCGCCTGGGGGATCATCTGCAATGAACACCGCAAACAGTGAATCGGAATTTGACGGCCTGGCGCTGCACGACTTCCTGCCGCTGACCTGGGAGCCGTCGGCCCTGACCGACCCGGCAGAGCTCGAGCACTACAACATGGAAACGGCGCGGGCCCTGCAGGCCGTTGCGTTGTTCGAAGAAGCGCCCAAGGAATTGACGAATGATGCCAATCCGGACAATCAGCAGATGCTGCATCTGGAAGCCAAGGTCGATGTGCTGCTGTCGCTGATTTCCCGGCTCGTCAGTCATCAGGACGGCATGCCGAAGCGGCACAACACCGTGTTGCGTGCCGATGGGCTCGAGTGGACCGGGCCGGCCGTCGATCAGGCCAAAACTGGCGACACCGGCGTCATCGTGCTGTATCCGAATCCCCTGTTGCCGCTGCCGTTCCGGCTCGCCGGGCGGATTGTCGGCACCGTCGAGCGCAGCAGCGCCAAATGGCGTCTGACGCGTTTCGACCTCCTGTCCCCGCTGGTCAGCGTTGGCCTCGAGAAGCTGGTGTTCCGCCGTCACCGTCGCCAGATTGCCATTGCCCGGGGTACCGACGTCTTCAGCAAGACCGGCATCCACCGCGCGCCAAAATTCTGACGACAGGCGGCCGGAAGCCACCGCCAATTCCCTGCCCTTCGTGGTGGCAAACATCTGCCTGCCACCAGGATCCACCTCCAACCAGCTGATTTTCCAAGTAGTTGCCGGTCAGGCACGCTTCTTGCTCAGGGATTCCTGTGATTCCCAGCGAGCATGACAGCGACATGGCATCGGTCCCTTCCAGTCCCCTGGTTCCGGGCAGCCCCATCACGGTGGCGGGCCTCGAGGCCGCCTTCGAGGCCTTCGCGGCCGCGTCGGACCGCCTGGAAACGGCCTACGGCAGCCTCGAATCCGAAGCGGCTGCGTTGCGTGCAGCCCTGGCAACCACCACCGCCGAACGCGATGCCGCCCGCCAGACCGTCCGCGACAGCCAGCTCGACGTGGTGCTCTCGCGCCATCAGCGGCTGGCAGCCCTCGGCGAGATGGCCGCGATGCTGGCGCACCAGATCCGCACCCCCTTGTCTGCCGCCTTGTTGTACGCCTCGAATGCCACGAATCCGGTGCTGGCCCCGGCACGCCGCGATGAACTGCTGACCAGCGCCATCGGCAGCCTCCACGATCTGGAGCAGCTGGTCAGCGACATGCTGGGCTTTGCCCGCGGCGCCACCGCCAGCAATGCGCCGGTGGCACTGGCCGGTCTGTGTGCCGCGGTGAACCGGGGTGCGCAGGCCCTGCTGCGTCCCGGACAGGAGCTGCGCATTGCCGTGCCGTCTGCAGACGCGGTGGTCTGCGGCAACCGTCAGGCGCTGGGCAGCGCCCTGCTGAACATCGTCACCAACGGCCTGCAAAGCGCGGGCGCGGGCGCCACCGTGGAACTCACGGCGCGGCTCATCGGCACCCTTGCCGAAATCCGCGTGACCGACAACGGCCCCGGGGTTCCGCCGGCGCTGCGGGAGCGCATCTTTGAACCGTTCTACACCTCACGCACCGATGGCACGGGCCTGGGCCTGGCCGTCGTCAAGTCGGTCGTCGAAGCCCATGGCGGCACGGTGCACGTGGAAGCAGCTTCTGCCAGATCAACGCGGGCCAAAACCACGGGTGGCGCCTGCTTCGTCCTCAGGCTGCCACTGGCCGCCGGCGTCAATCCTCTGAAGGAGCCTCGGGTCGCATGAAAAACCACCATCCCGTACTGCTGGTTGAAGACGATGCCACCCTGCGTGAAGCGCTCGCGGAAACCCTGCGCCTGGCCGATTACGGCGTGGTGACGGCCGGCGATGGCGCGGAGGCGCTGACCCTGCTCAAGGAGGCCAGCTACTGCGCCGTCGTGACCGACTACCAGATGCAGCCGATGGATGGCTTTACCCTGCTCACCCGGATCCGCGAGACCCAGCCTCATCTGCCGGTGCTGTTGATCACCGCCCACGGCAGCATCGAACATGCGGTGCGCTGCATGCTCGAAGGCGCCAGCGACTATCTGGTGAAGCCCTTCGCCGCCCAGGCGCTGATGGAACGCCTGCAACAGCTGATCCCGACGCCAGCCGACTCACCCCACGACGTCGTGCTGGCTGATCCGGTCAGCGTGGAGCTGGTGACCCTGGCGGGCCGCGTGGCGGCCTCGGACACCACCGTGCTCATCAGCGGCGAAAGCGGCACCGGCAAGGAAGTGCTCGCCCGCCTCCTGCATCGGCTCTCGCCACGGGTCGACGGACCATTCGTTGCGGTCAATTGCGCCGCCATTCCCGAAAACATGCTGGAAGCGCTGCTCTTCGGCCACGAAAAAGGAGCCTTCACGGGCGCCCATGAATCGCGGCCCGGCAAATTCGAGCAGGCCCAGAATGGCACGCTGCTGCTCGATGAAATCAGCGAGATGGATATCAGCCTGCAGGCCAAGCTGCTGCGCGTCCTGCAGGAAAAGGAGGTGGACCGGATCGGCAGTCGCCGCCCGATTCCGCTGAACGTGCGCGTCATTGCCACGACCAACCGGGATCTGCGCGCCCAGGTGGCCAACGGCCGGTTTCGCGAGGATCTCTATTACCGGCTGAGCGTCTTTCCGCTGGTCACGCCGCCACTCCGCGAGCGGCCGGCCGACATCATGCCGCTGACGCGCCATTTCCTGCAGAAGGCCACCAGCGGCAACCGTCCGGCACCGGGGCTGGCTGACGATGCCATTGCGGCGCTCCAGGCCCACCGCTGGCCGGGCAATGTCCGCGAACTGCAGAATCTCGTGCAGCGCGCCCTCATTCTCTGCAGCGGCGGGCAGATCCACGCCCGCGACCTGCGCTTCGAACTGCCGCTGGCGGCTGAAGCCGCGAACGAGGCCGCCGCTCCGGCACCCCTGCTGCAGGAAAACCTGCAGACCGTCGAAGGCCACCTGATCGTCGATGCCCTGCGCCGGGCGCCCAGTCGCCAGCAGGCGGCCGACTGGCTCGGCATCAGCTCGCGAACCCTGCGCTACAAGATCGCCCGCCTGCGCAGTGACGGCATTGCCATCCCGCGCTCCCGCACCCACACCGCCGAGGCAGCCAGCTCATGAGCAACATGGAGATCAACAAGGTCCTGACGCAGATGCGGGCGCTGTCCGGCTCGATGGGCCTGCCGGAGGCCAACGTCGTGCCTGCGGCGGCTGCCGGCCCGAATTCGCAGTTTGGCCAGGTCCTGGCGAAATCGATCAGCGCCGTTAACGATCAGCAGGCCGTTGCCAACAACCTGGTTACCGGCTTTCAGACCGGCACCGGCACCGCCAGCATCGCTGAAGTGATGGTCGCGATGCAGAAGGCCAGCCTGTCGTTCACGGCGATGACCCAGGTGCGCAACAAGCTGGTCGATGCGTACCAGGAAATCATGAACATGCCGATCTAGCTCCGCGTCCGGAGCTATGGAGACCACCTCCCTGGAGTAACCGATGGCCACAGCAGACAACAAGATCGCGAACCCCTTCGCCTGGCTGACAAAAACGCCGGGGATGCGCCAGCTGCTCGTGCTGGTCGGCCTTGCCGCCAGCATTTCCATCGGCGTGACCGCCGCCTTCTGGATGCAGGAGCCGGGCTACACCGTCCTGTTCAGCAATATTTCCGACAAGGAATCCAGCGATGTCGTGAACACGCTGAGCAGCTCGGCGATTCCCTACCAGCTCGACAACAACACCGGCGCCATCAAGGTGCCGTCGGACCAGTTGCACCAGGCACGGCTCAAGCTGGCGGAACAGGGCCTGCCGCGCAGTTCGGGATTTGGTCTCGAGATCATGGAAGGCGGCAACAGTTTCTCCACGAGCCAGTTCATGGAAGGTGCGCGCTACCACCATGCACTGGAAACCGAGCTGGCGCGCACCATCGGCAGTCTGCAGCCGGTGCAAAGCGCGCGGGTGCATCTGGCCGTGCCGAAGTCCACGGTGTTCATCGGCAAGAAGCAGCGGCCCAGCGCCTCGGTTCTGCTGCAACTCTATGCCGGCCGCAGCCTGACCGAATCGCAGGTGGCGGCGATCGTGCACCTGGTCGGCTCCAGCATTCCGGATCTCGATCCCAATCAGGTCACCATCGTTGACCAGACCGGCCGCCTGCTGAGCTCGCCCGACGACAGCTCCGCCCTGGGCTTGAGCGCCCGCCAGCTCGACTACGTGCGCCGCGTTGAAGACGGTTACGTCGGCCGCATCGAGAACCTGCTGGTGCCCATGCTCGGCGCCGGCAGCGTGCGCACCACGGTCACGGCCCAGCTGGACTTCACCCAGCGCGAGCAGACCCAGGAGCTCTACGATCCCGAAACCGTGGTCCGCAGCGAGCAGACCTCGGAAGATCGCACCGTTGGCGGCGGCCTGCTCGGCGGCATTCCCGGTGCCCTGAGCAATCAGCCACCGGCGCCGGCAGCGCTGACTGTCCCGCCACCTGCTGTCGCCGCCACGGCGGCCGGGGCCAACCCGGCACAGAACAGCGATGCCAGCAAGGCTGCTGCCGCCGCCACCGTCAACCGGACGCCGATGAACGAGGCGATCCGCCAGACCCGCAACTTTGAAATGGATCGCACCATGAACCACACGAAGCAGGCGCTCGGTGCCGTCCAGCGCCTGTCGGTTGCCGTGCTGGTCGATGAAAAGAAAGTGACTGCGGCCGATGGCACGGTCACGTCGCAGAAGATGTCGCCCGAGGAACTGGCCGGCATCACCCAGCTGGTCCGCGATGCCGTCGGCTATGACGAAGCCCGGGGCGACACCGTCAGCGTGAGCAGCATGCCGTTTTACGAGAGCCCGCCGGTCGAGGCGGTGGAGCCGGGCATGATGGACAACCCGGGCGTGCTGGCTTTTGGCAAGCAGGCTCTCGCCGGCCTGCTGATCCTGGTGGTGGCGTTGCTGCTGATCAAGCCCCTGCTGCGCGCCCTCGGCACCGGTACTGCGTTGCCGGCACCGGCGTATGCCGGCGCGACTGGTGGTGGTGGCGGAGGTGGCAACAGCCTGCCAGCCGACCCGCGGGCGCCGCTGAGCTACGACGACAAGATCAGCGTGGCCCGCCAGCTGGCCGACAAGAACCCGGAACGCGTGGCCCAGATCGTCCGGGCATGGGTGCAGGCCGATGGCTGAGAAGCAGGAGCTGACGGGCAGCGAACGCGCGGCGATCTTCCTGATGTCGCTCAGCGAAAAGGAAGCAGCCGAAGTCATGAAGCACATGCCGGTCAGCGAAGTGCAGCGGCTGGGCAAGGCCATGGCGTCGCTGCGCAAGGTGAGCCGCAACCAGGCGGACACGGTGCTGTCCCAGTTCACCAGCCATGTTGAAGGTGACGCGTCGCTGACGGGCCGGTCGCCAACTTCCCTGAAGCGCCTGCTGACCACCTCGCTCGGCGAGGACAAGGCAGCGAAGGTTCTGGATCGCATCGTGGACGACGAGCCGCGGGGACTCGACTCCCTGCAACTCATGGACGCCAAGGAGGTTGCCGAGGTGATACATCAGGAGCATCCCCAGGTCATTGCCGTGGTCCTTGCCGGACTGGATCCCAAGAAGGCCGCCGAGGTGGTGTCGCAGCTGCCGGTGCGCCTGTCGACGGAAGTCGTCACCCGTATCGCGCGCATGGGCGAAATCCCCCAGCACACCATCGAGGAACTCGATGAGGTCATGCAGCAACGCTTTTCCCAGTCCGGTGGCTTCAAGGTCACGGCCATGGGTGGCGTGCGCAACGCCGCGGAAATTCTCAACCTGGTGAAGAAGGACATCGAACACCAGATCCTGGAGAAGCTGAACGAGGAGAACGCCGTCCTCAGCCAGAGCATCCAGGAAAACATGTTCGTCTTCGACAACCTGCTCGCCGTGGATGATCGCGGCATCCAGTCGCTGGTGCGCGAAGTCACCACCGACATCCTCGTGCTCGCCATGAAGGGCGCCGACCAGGAACTCCAGGAAAAGATCTTCCGGAACATGTCCAAACGGGCCGGCGAGATATTGCGCTCCGATCTGGAAGCCAAGGGACCGGTGCGCATCGCCGAAGTGGAAGCCGCGCAGAAGGAGATCGTCGCGACGGCGCGCCGCCTCGCCGACGAGGGCACCATCATGCTGGGCGGCGGAGGCGAAGAGTTTGTCTGATCTGCCCCGCAGCCACTCCCGACTGATCCGCGCCAGCGACTCCGCCGCCACGGTCGTGGCCTGGCATGCCCCGGAAGTTCCAGTCCCCGGTGGACCGGGCAGCTTTCGCCGCAACCCGGACGCCGACACCAATGCCATGCACCAACGGGCGTGGCAGCAGGGCTTCGACCAGGGGCGGGCCGCCGGCGTGGAAGCGGGCACCCGCGAGCTCGAGACCAGGATCGAGGCGGTGGAACGCATCCTCGACACGCTGGCACGGCCGCTCGAGGACCTCGATCATCGGGTGGAGGAGGAACTGCTGGCGCTCGTCCAGGCCGTGGTCCGCCAGCTCGTGCGGCGTGAACTGCAGCAGGATCCCGGCCATCTCATCGGCCTGATCCGCGAAGGTCTGGCGGCGCTGCCACTGACCGCCGGCGAGGTCGTCGTCCGGCTCAATCCGGCCGATGCCGAGGCCATCCGCGACCGGCTCGGCGATTCCGCCGACAGTTCGCCGGAGCATCGCGCCTGGCGGCTGGAAAGCGACCCACTGCTGGAACGCGGTGGTTGCCTGATCAGCTCCGCGCGCTCGGACATCGATTCCCGGCTGGACAGCCGCCTGGCCCGCATCATCGCCGGCCTGCTCACGGATCAGCGTGATGGCACAGATCCATAACATCGCCAAACATCCGGCCGTGCGACTGGCCGGCGAGCGCAACGAACGCTGGCTGCGGCGTCTGGTGCGGCACCGATCGGCGGTGCGCGACCCGGGTGTGGTCGTGAAGGGCAAGCTCACCCGCGTCGCCGGCATGACGCTGGAAGCGGTGGGCTGCGAGGCCGCACTCGGCGCCCGTTGCCTGATTGAAGGCACGGCCAACAGCACCATCGAAGCCGAGGTCGTGGGCTTTTCCGGCGAGCGGCTCTTCCTGATGCCGACAGGCGCCCTGGCCGGCGTCATGCCGAACGCCCACGTGATCCCCACCCGGCAGGTTGCCTCCGTCGGCGTCGGCGATGGCCTGCTCGGTCGCGTGATCGACGGGGCCGGCCATCCCCTCGACGGCCGTGGACCACTGATCTGCGCGTCGCGGACACCACTTGAAGCCGAACCGATCAATCCCCTCGCCCGCCAGCCGATTGCCCAACCGCTGGATGTCGGCGTGCGCTCCATCAATGCGCTGTTCACCGCCGGGCGCGGGCAGCGGCTGGGTCTCTTTGCCGGCAGCGGCGTCGGCAAGAGCACGCTGCTCGGCATGATGACGCGCTACACGCGCGCCGATGTGATCGTCGTCGGCCTGATCGGCGAGCGCGGCCGCGAGGTGAAGGAATTCGTCGAGGACAACCTCGGCCAGGCGGGCCTTGCCCGCTCGGTCGTCGTCGCCACCCCGGCTGATTGCTCACCGCTCCTGCGCATCCACGGCGCGTGGCGGGCCACCGCCATTGCCGAGCATTTTCGTGCCCGTGGCCTGCAGGTGCTCCTGTTGATGGACTCCCTGACGCGCTTCGCACAGGCACAACGGGAAATCGGCCTCGCGATCGGCGAACCGCCGGCCACCAAGGGCTATCCACCCTCGGTCTTCGGCCGCCTGCCGCAACTGGTGGACCGGGCCGGCACCAGCGATCAGGGCGGCGGCTCGATCACGGCTTTCTACACCGTGCTGGCCGAAGGCGATGACGAGAACGACCCGATCGTCGATGCGGCGCGGGCCATTCTCGACGGCCACATCATGCTGTCGCGGAGCGTGGCCGAAAGCGGCATCTATCCCCCGATCAACGTCGAATCCTCGGTGAGCCGGTCGATGAGCCGCATCGCTTCGCGCCAGCACCTGACGGCGGCACAGAAGTTTCGCGAGATCGTGGCCTGCTATCAGCGCAACCGCGACCTGATCACGGTTGGCGCCTATCGACCGGGCACCGACCTGCAACTCGATCGCGCAGTGCGCCTGTGGCCACACATCGAAGCCTTCCTCCGGCAGCCGACCGAGCTGCCCGTGAGTTTCGAGGAGAGCATCGCGCAGCTGGAAACCCTGGTGAACACCCCGGCTGGCGAGATTCCGCCGCGTGGCTAAGCGGGATCGCATCGGCACGCTGCAACGCCTGGCCAGCCACACCGAGGCCGAAAGCGCCCGCCGGCTGGCCGATCGGCTGCGCACGCTGGATGTCGAAGAACGCCGCCTGCAGCAGATCCGCAGCTACCTGGCTGACTACACCGGCGGCCCTGCAGCCGGAATCAGCGCCAAAGCCGCCACCGGGGCCATGACGATCAGCAGTCTGCGCAGCAACCGCGGTTTCCTCGAACGGCTGCGCAACGCAGTCGACGAGCAACGCGGCACCGTCGAAATACAGCGCCGCCAGGTCGAGCAGCAGACGGCGCACTGGCGCACGGCCCGAAGCCGCACCCGGTCCCTGGGCCTGCTGGGCGAGCGCCAGGCCGAGGCCGAGCGCGAGCGTCAGGATCGGCTCGAGCAGGCGGCGATGGATGAGTTGGCCGTCACCCGCAACGGACGGTCGGAGCGTGGCTGACGACAAAGTGTGAAGTGCGGCGGCACGGAGTTTGCTTGATAGCTCTTCGTGAGCGATGTGCATGCCATGACCACTGCCCCACCGGCGCCCGCTGTCGCGCGAGCGCCGACCGCTGCCGCCCCCGGGTCGGCCAGCGCGCAGACACCCGCCGCGACGGCGGCCAATCCCTTCGCGAACCTGTTGGCCGGCATCCTGCAAGGCACGCAGACAGCGGCCGGCGAAGCGCCCCAAGGTACATTGACGGGTACATCGACGGGCGCATCGACGCCGGAATCGGCGGCAGACAGCAGCCCGGCCGGCGCACCCGATACCGCCCCCGACGCGACAAATCCGGTCGCCGGACCCACCGATGCGGCCGCGCTGATGGCACTCCCGATGACCGCTGCGACCATGACCGACAGCAAGCCAAGCGGCAATCCTGCGCCTGGCAGCGGCAAGTCGTTGCCGCCCACCGCGCCCGGGACCGATGCCACCACCCGGAATACACCCGCCGGGACCGGCGTGACAGCCGATGGCAGCAAGCTGTTGTCGGAGGTTGCCGAGGCACAGGCCATGGCCAGATCCATGGACCAGTCAACAGCCCAGTCAACGGCCCAGTCAGCGGCCCAGTCGACGGCCAGGACCGCCGCTCCTGCCACCGACCCGGCGTCGACAACCGGCCCGGCGGCCAGTTTTGCCGCCAGCCAATCCGCAAAGGCCACCGCCAACCCGGCAGATCCGGCAGCATCCGGCCTGCTGCCGGCCCTGGCGATTGCCAGCCGGTCGTCGGCACGCAGCGGTTTGCCGGCCGGTGACGAGTCCGGTCTGGCAATCGTGGCGGCCGACATCCAGCGCAGCGATGCGGCCGCCCCTGCCACAGTCGGCCCGGATGCAGCCGGCCGGCAGGTGGCGGCCTTTGCGGCCGGCACCGCGGTCGGCCCCGGGGTTGCCGCGGCCGATGGCAGTGCCTCGGCCAACAGCGCGGCAGCGACGGGCACGGCCAGCGGTTTCGGCGCCGGCAATGGGCTGCAGAACCCGACACTGCCGCCGTCACCGCTGCAGACGGCATTGCAGCCATTGGCGTCGACCGGCAGCTTCGCGAGCGGGCTGGCGGATCGGCTGCTCACGCTGGGCGGCCCGGGCAGTCATGCAGCCCGCTTGAAACTGCATCCCGAGCACCTCGGTGAACTGCAGGTGGAGATCCGCATCACCGATCGCTCGGCCGAAGTCTGGTTTGGTGCGGCCAACAGCCAGGCACGTGATGCCATTCAGGCATCGCTGCCCCAGCTCCGCGAGCTGTTCAACCAGCAGGGCATCGACCTTGCCCGCACCCATGTCGATACCGGTGGCAACGGCAGTGCTGCCGCTTTCGGTCAGGGCCAAGGGAATGGCCAGGGCCATGGTCAGGGTCATGCCAGCACGGCAGGCTCGAGCGACCGGTGGGATCCACGCGATCACCGCGTCACGGGCCGCTGGCCAGCCTCCGGTCTGGCCGCTCTCACCGCGATGGCCGCCACCCGGATGCACACCGCAGGCAGCGGCCGGATCGACGTCCGGGTGTGAGAGCCAAGGCCTTGGCAAGCGCAGGACAAATCCCGCCAAGCGTTTGACGATTACCAGCCAGGCCGCCACGCCGCCGTCATAACCAACTGTTTTAGATAGTATTTTCCCGGCCGATCCAGCGTGGCACGGGTCTTGCTTCAAGTCGTCCGGGACGTTCACGGACACACACTCATGGCCACTGAAGAAACCGAAGCCGGCCCTGCGGCGGATGTCGCCGTTGCCACGGCGAAGAGCGGCAGCCTGCTGAAGGCAGTGGGTATCGTCATCGGCTTGTTCCTGCTGCTGATGGCAACCCAGCTGGCCGCGCCGATCATCGGCTGCAAGCTGCTCAACTCCGTCACGCCGAACTGCCCGGCGCCGAACATCGTCGTGGATGCCTCCGGCAAGAAGGTCGAAAAGCCCAAGGGGCCCCCGCTCTACCTGCCGCTCGATCCCCCGCTGGTCGTCAGCCTGGAAGACAAGGGCACGATCCGCTTCCTGCAGGTCACGGTCGAGCTTTTGTCGCGTGATGAAAAAGTCATCGCCGACCTGAAGACCAACATGCCGGTCATCCGCAACAACCTGCTGATGCTGATGGGCAGCCAGTCCATCGCCTCGCTGACCAATCGCGAGGACAAGGAAACGCTCCGGCAGCAGTCGCTGACGGAGGTACGCAAGATCCTGGCGGTGAACCCCACCGGGGAAAAGCCACCCGGCACGGTTGAAGACCTCTACTTCACCAGTTTCGTCGTCCAGTAGGCGGCAGCCAGGCCATGAGCACTCAGGACATCCTGTCGGACGAGGAATCCCTGGCGCTGCGCGAGCCGGCCATGACCGGTGACCCGCTGGGCCGTGCGCCGGAAGGCCAGGTGGTGGAGCTGCATGCCGACCACTGGGAGCGCATTGCCTCGGACAAGGTGCCGGCGCTCGAATCGATCTCCGAACGCATGACCAGCCTGCTGAAACTGACCACACGGCGCTTCTTCCGCCAGTCCGTCGAGGTCGCGCCGCAAGCCTGGCGTGACGATCGCTGGGGCCTGTATGCCCGTCGACTGCCGGTGCCCAGCAGCCTGAATGTCATCGAGATCCGCGCGCAGAAAGCCAAGGGCGTGCTCATCCTGGATGCGGACTTCGTCTTCACGCTCGTGGACATCTTTTTCGGCGGCGACGGCAAGGGCCGGCGCGTCGAAGGGGTTGCCGAGTTCACGGCGATGGAGACGCGGCTGGTGCGCAAGTTCCTGACCGCCGTGCTGAAGGACATGCAGGAAGCCTGGAAACCCTTCGTCGCCATCGATTTCCAGCTGGGACATTCGGAGGTCAACCCGATCTTTGCGGGCGTGGCTGCCAGCAGCGAAGTCATGTGCATCACGGGCTTCACGCTCACGCTGGCGGGCCGTGATTTCAGTTTCGATATCGTGCTGCCGGATGCCCTGGTGGAACCGGTCCGGCATCTGCGCGACGCCGCCGAGCCCAGCCAGGCCGAAGCCGATTCACGGCGCTGGAATGCGCGGCTCAAGGCCGATGTCCAGGATGCCCAGGTCTCGCTGCGGGCAGTGGTGGCCCGCACCGTGATCAGCCTGCGTGACATCACCCAGGCCAAGCCGGGCGACATCATCCCCACGGACCTGCTGCCGGCAGTGATTCTTTATGCCGGCGACACCCCGCTGGTCGAAGGCACCTACGGGGCGTTTCAGGGACGCAATGCCGTGCGCATCACCAAGCCGGCCAATCACATCACGGTAGGAGAAAAGTATGGAAGACGTGAACACGACTGAGGCAACGCCGGCCGTGGCCGGCGGCCCCGCGGGTGTGGCCCAGCCCTTCAAGGCCCCGGCGCTCGACAACCAGGTCAGCGTGCCGGCTGCCGGCGCGGGCGATGCGCGGCCCAACATCGAAGTCATCCTCGACGTGCCGGTCACGCTCTCGCTGGAGGTGGGTCGTGCGCAGATGAGCGTCGGCAAACTGCTGCGGCTGACGCAGGGCTCGGTGGTCGAGCTGGATCGCCATGCCGGCGAGCCACTGGATGTACTGGTCAACGGCGCGCTGGTTGCCCATGGCGAGATCGTCATCGTGAACGACAAATTCGGCATCCGCCTGACCGATGTGCTGGCCCCCGCGAAGCACGCCGGCAACCAGTCCTGAGCGGATCCCCGTGAAGCACCCCACCACGATCCGGCGATGGGCACGGTACAGCCTGCTGATGCTCCCGGCGATCAGCCTGCCGAGCCTCGTCGCAGCGGCGCCGCAAAGTCTGGCCACCGGCAGCCTGCCCACCGGCGAGCTCGCGTCGGCCGCGATCCGGATGGTGCTGGGGCTGGCCGTCGTGCTCGGCTTGCTGGGCGCCACGGCCTGGGTATCGCGCCGTTTCCGTTCCAGCGCCATGGCTCGCGGCGGCCAGATCGAAGTGGTCAGCGGCATGTCGCTGGGCACCCGTGAGCGCGTCGTTCTCCTCAAGGTCGGTGGCGACCAGGTTCTGGTGGGCGTCAGCCCGTCGGGTCTGCGCACGCTGCACGTACTGAAGCACAACCAATCCGCGGAATTTTCCAATTACCTGGAATCACAGTCATGAACGCGCCTCGTCACTCCGGCTTCCGGCTTTGCGCCGTACTCGGCCTGGGCCTGCTCTCGGGACTGCTGGTGCCGGCACTGGGGCACGCCGATGCGGCCATCCCGGCGCTGTCGCTGGTGGACAGCCCGGACGGCGGCAAGACCTGGTCCGTCAGCATCCAGATCCTGATGTTGATGACGGCGCTGACGCTGCTGCCGGCGCTGCTGCTGGCCATGACTTCGTTCACCCGGATCGTGATCGTGCTAGCCATCCTCCGCCAGGCGATCGGCATGCCGCAGACGCCGCCCAATCAGGTGCTGGTGGGTCTCGCGCTCTTCCTGACCTTCTTCATCATGGGGCCGGTGCTCGACCGCGTGCACCAGGACGCGCTGCAACCCAATCTGGCCGGCCCGCTCGCCCTGCCGGCGGCGGCGGACAAGGCCCAGGGGCCGATCCGGCAATTCATGCTGAGCCAGACCCGGGAACCGGACCTCGCCCTGTTCGCCGGTCTTGCCGGCAAGGAAGGCTTCGACAAGCCGGAGGATGTGCCGCTCACGATCCTGCTGCCGAGCTTTCTCACCAGTGAGCTCAAGACGGCCTTCCAGATCGGCTTTCTCACCTTCGTGCCGTTTCTGGTCATCGATCTCGTCGTCTCCAGCGTGCTGATGTCGATGGGCATGATGATGCTGTCGCCGATGCTCATCTCCCTGCCCTTCAAGATCATGTTGTTCGTGCTGGTGGATGGCTGGGGCCTGATCGTCGGCACGCTGGCGACCAGCTTCGTGCCGCATGCCTGACCCGTCCGCAAGCACTTCAGGAGCCCGACGTGACACCCGAAACCGTCCTGACCATCGCCAGCGAGTCGCTCACCGTGACCGCACTGCTCGCCGCCCCGCTGCTGCTCGTCACCCTGATCACCGGCGTGCTGGTCGGCGTGTTGCAGGCGGCCACCCAGATCAACGAGATGACGCTGTCCTTCATCCCCAAGCTGATCGCGCTCGCCCTGACGCTGCTGATCATGGGGCCGTGGATGCTGCAGCTCATCACCGGTTACACCCGGACCCTGTTCAACAATATTCCGGGGATGCTCGGCTGAGCAGCCATGCAAATCACGGTACAGCTCGCAGACGCCCTCTTCGCGCTCGTCTGGACGACCCTGCGGGTGGGTGGTGTGGTGATGCTCGCGCCGCTGCTCGGTGCCGTGTTCGTGCCACGCCGCATGCGGCTGGCGATCGCCCTGGTGTTGTCGCTTGCATTGATGGCCTCGGCAAAAGCACCGACGACCCTGGATCCGTTGAGCAGCGCCGGCCTGCTGGCCATCGTCGAGGAGCTGATCGTCGGCCTCGCCATCGGTTTCGTGCTGCGCCTGGCCACCGAAGCGGCGCTGCTCGCCGGCCAGCTCATCTCCACCGGCATGGGCCTGAGCTTTGCCACCGTGGTCGATCCGCAGAACGGCGGCATGCCGCTGCTCGGCCGCTTCTACATCGTGGTCTCCTCCCTGCTGCTGCTCGCCACCAATGCCCATCTGTCGCTGATCGCGCTGCTGGCCCAGAGCTATGTCGTGGTGCCCATCGGCTCCGGCGGCATCAGCCCGGACGATGCCCGCATCGTCGTGGAGTTTGCCGGCATCATGTTTGCTGGCGCCGTGCAGCTCGCCCTGCCCTCGGTCGTGGCCATCCTGATGGTGAACGTCGCCTTCGGCGTCATCAGCCGGGCTGCACCCACCTTGAACCTGTTCGCGGTGGGCTTCCCGATCACCATCATGCTGGGCCTGTTCGTGCTGGTGCTGTCGATCCGCACCCAGGGTCCGGTCTGGGAATCCCAGATGGGCGAGGCCTTCACGCTGCTCACGCAGGTCCTGGGGAATTAGCGGGCCATGGCTGATACCCAGCAACAGGACCGGACAGAACAAGCCACACCGAAGCGCCTCGAGGACGCGCGTCGCAAGGGCCAGATTCCGCGTTCCCGTGAACTCAGCATGGCGGCCGTGATGATGACCGGCGCGCTGGCGCTCTATGCCGATGGCACCACCCTCTCCGGCAGCCTGCAGCAGATGGTGGCGAAGTCGCTGACCGTGGATCGCGACGCGCTCTTCGATCCGAACTTCCTCGTTGAAGCCCTGTCGCAGGCCATCCTGACCGGCCTCATGGCGTGTGCGCCACTCTTCGCGGCGCTGACGGCTGCCGCCATCATCGGTTCGCTCGCCATCGGCGGCTTCATCTTCTCGCCCGAGCCGCTGGCTTTCAAATTCGAACGGCTGGATCCCGTTGCCGGCCTCGGCCGGATCTTCAGCCTCAATGGCCTCGTCGAGGTGCTGAAGGCACTGGCCAAGGCCGGCCTGATCGTTGCGGCAGCCGTGGCCCTGATCTACGCCACGATGGATTCCCTGCTGGGCATGAGTGACCAGCCGCTGAAGTCCGCGATGGGCAATGCCGGTTCGCTCACCCTGCTGACGCTGGCCATCTGCAGCGGCGCCCTGCTGGTGATCGCCGGCCTCGATGCGCCATATCAGCTCTGGTCACATGCCCGCGGCCTGAAGATGACCCGGCAGGAAATCGAGGATGAGCTGAAGGAATCCGAAGGTCGCCCCGAAGTGCGCAATCGCATCCGCCAGCTGCAGCAGGAAGTGGCCCGGCGCCGCATGCTGGAGGCGGTGCCCACCGCCGATGTCGTGATCACCAACCCGACCCACTTTGCGGTGGCCCTGCGCTATGACGAAAGCCGGATGCGGGCGCCGGTGGTGCTGGCCAAGGGTGCGGACGAGACCGCGGCCCGGATCCGGGCGATTGCCGCCGACAACAAGATCGCGCTCTTCGAGTCACCCCTGCTCGCGCGGGCCCTGTACTGGACCACCGATCTCGGCCAGGACATTCCCTCGCAGCTGTACCTCGCCGTCGCCCAGGTACTCACTTATGTGTACCGGCTGAAGGTCGTGCGGGAACAGGGTGGCGCGTGGCCCGACCGGCCGGCCGTGGTGGTGGATGAAACCCTGGCGAGCGGCCCGCAGCCGCGGCGTCGACGTCGTCAATAACGAATACAGGCGGAAGCTGACACATGGCTGGATCAAGCAACAACTGGCTGGACGCCTTGAAGACCGGGGCGATCCAGACGGTATTGATGAGCGCCGGACTCCCGCTGGTCGTGCTCGCGATGCTGGCGATGATCGTGCTGCCGATGCCGCCACTGCTCCTGGATGCACTCTTCACCTTCAACATCGGCCTGTCGCTGATCGTGATCCTGGCCGTCGTGTATGTCATGCGGCCACTCGATCTGGCGGCCTTTCCCACCGTGCTGCTGCTCGCCACCCTGCTGCGACTCGCGCTCAACGTCGCTTCAACCCGCGTGGTGCTGCTCCACGGCCACACCGGCACCGATGCGGCCGGCAAGGTGATCGAGGCCTTCGGCGAGTTCGTGGTGGGCGGCAACTACGCCGTCGGCATCGTGGTCTTCGCCATTCTCGTCATCGTCAACTTCGTGGTCGTGACCAAGGGCGCCGGCCGGGTGTCGGAAGTCACCGCGCGCTTCACCCTTGATTCCATGCCCGGCAAGCAGATGGCCATCGATGCCGACCTGAATGCCGGCATCATCACCCAGCAGGAGGCAGTCACCCGCCGGAGCGAAGTCCGCATGGAAGCGGACTTCTACGGTTCCATGGACGGCGCCAGCAAGTTCGTGCGCGGCGATGCCATCGCGGGCCTCCTGATCCTGTTCATCAACCTGATCGGCGGCATGGTGATCGGCGTCATGCAGCACGACATGAGCTTCGGCCAGGCCGCCAGCACCTACGCCCTGCTGACCATCGGTGACGGTCTCGTGGCGCAGATTCCCTCGCTGCTGCTGGCGATCTCCGTCGCCGTCATCGTCACGCGCATGTCCAAGTCGCAGGACATGGGCCAGCAGATGTTCTCGCAGCTGCTGGCGGACAAGCGCGTGCTGCGCGTCGTGGCGATCCTGCTCGGCCTTCTCGGCATCGTGCCGGGCATGCCGAACGTGGCTTTTCTGCTGATGGCGGGCGCCTGCGCCGGTGGCGCATGGCTGATCGAACGCCGCACCCAGGCGGAAGCAGAGGTCACGGAGAACATGGTGGCGCCCGATGTCGTGGACGACGAAATGAATCGCGACCTGTCGTGGAGCGATGTGGGTGAAACCGATGCGATCAGCCTCGATGTCGGTTACCGGCTGATCCCGCTCGTGGATCGCCAGCAGGATGGCGAATTGATGCGGCGGATCAAGGGTGTCCGCAAGCGGTTGTCGGACGAACTCGGCTTCCTCGTGTCGCCGGTGCGCATCCGCGATGACCTCGACCTGCCGGCGAGCGGCTATCGCCTGTCGGTCATGGGCTCACCGGTCGCCGCGGGCGAGGTGCAGCTCGATCGCGAGCTGGCCATCAACCCCGGCCACATCGAACAACGCATGCACGGCGTGGCCACCCGGGACCCGGCCTATGGCCTGGAGGCCGTGTGGATCGAACCCGGCCAGCGGGAAGAGGCCCAGGCGCGCGGCTACACCGTGGTGGATGTGCCGACCGTCATCGCCACTCATCTCTCGAAGATCCTGCACGAGAACGCCCACGAGATCTTCGGGCACCAGGAAGCCCAGGAACTGCTGGACCGTTTGGCGAAGCAGACGCCGAAACTGGTGGAGGAGCTGGTGCCGAAGACCCTGTCCCTGTCGGTCATCGTCCGGGTCCTGCAGGAGCTGCTGCGCGACCAGATCCCGGTCACCAACATGCGGCTCATCTGCCAGGCGCTGGCCGAGCAGGGCCGTGCCACGCAGGACCCCGAGCTGCTGACCAGCGCCGTGCGCGTGGCTCTGGGTCGAACCATCGTCCAGCGGGCCAGCAGTGGCAACGAGGAGTTGCCGGTGATCACCCTGGATCCCCGGCTGGAACAGATCTTGCAAGACGCTCTCAAGGGTGGCGCGGACACCGCCGGAATCGAGCCGACACTGGCAGAAAAACTCCAGTCCCAGCTCTCGGAGACAACGCACCGTCAGGAAGTTGCCGGAGAACCGGCAGTTCTGCTGGTGGCGCCAAATCTCCGGCCCTGGCTTGCCAGGTTCCTGCGCTTTGCCGTGCCGACATTGCGAGTACTGGCCTACAACGAAGTTCCGGACAGCAAACGCGTGCGCCTGATCGCGGCTGTCGGTGCCTGATGCGGGAGCAGAGATGATGAAGATCAGACGATTTGCAGGAACGGACATGCGCGATGCGATGCGCCAGGTCCGGGAGGCTCTGGGCGCCGACGCCGTGATTCTGGAAACGGCCCGTCTGGCGACCGGGGTGGAAATCTCGGCCGCCATCGACGCGGACGGGGCCGACACCGCGCACGACAACGGCGCCCCTGCCATTCGCATCGATGCCGGGCAATCAAACAACGCGGGCTGGTATCAGCCCCCCCGGCAACCGGGCGCCGCCACGGCGAGCGAGCTCGACCGGATGCGCGACGAGATGCGCTCGATCCGTTCACTCCTCGAGGCCCAGCTCGGGCGCCTGCTCTGGGATGAGCAGGCCCGGCAATCCCCCGCCACCGCCACACTGCTGCGCCATTACCTGCAACTCGGGCTCGACGCCGACATTGCCCGCCAGCTCTCCGACCGCGCCGTCATCGATCATCCCGTTGGTGGCTGGACCGCCGGCCTGCGCACGCTGGTGGAGCAGATGCCGATTGCAGATGCCGATCTCGTCAGCGACGGCGGCATCTACGCCGTCGTCGGCCCCACCGGCGTCGGCAAGACCACCTCGATCGCCAAGCTGGCAGCCCGGGCCGCCGTGCAGTTCGGACCGGAGAGCGTGGGTCTCGTGACCACCGACACCTTCCGTGTCGCCGCCCGCGAACAGCTGGAGACCTTCGGCCAGATCATGGGCGTGAGCGTGCTGTCGGCCAGCGACACCCAAAGCCTGACGGAGGCGCTGGCAAGCCTTGAGTCCCGCCGCCTCGTGCTTATCGACACCGCGGGCATGAGCCAGCGGGATCCACGACTGCCGGAACAACTGGCCCGCCTGACCGGGACCGGGGCCCGCATCGCCACCCTGCTGGCGGTCCCCGCCACGACGGCCTCCCGCGGCATTCAGGAAATTGTGGACGCGTTCCGGACGGCCCGTCCTGCGGGGTGCATCCTCACCAAGACCGACGAGGCCACATCGCTTGGGGGTGCCCTCTCGGTCCTGATTCGAACGGGGCTGCCGCTTGCCTACGTCGCCAATGGGCAGCGGGTGCCGGAAGACCTGCATCTGATGCGCAACCGCCAGTCCTGGCTGGCAAAAATGGCGGTCGAGCTCATGCGCCGTGACAACCCGCCGGTCGATGCCGACACCCTTGCCAGGACATTCTCGGAGGTTGCCCACCATGCTTGCGCCTGAAGGCCAGCCCATGACCGATCAGGCTGACGGCCTGCGCCGGCTGCGCCAGTCGGGGCCGGTGAAGGTGCTCACCGTGACCGGCGGCAAGGGTGGCGTCGGCAAAACGAATATCTGCGCCAACCTCGCGATTGCCATGTCCCAGCTCGGGCGGCGGGTGATGCTGCTGGATGCCGACCTGGGCCTTGCCAATGTCGATGTCCTGCTCGGCCTGCATCCCGTTGCGTCACTGGCTGATGTCATCCGCGGCGGGCGCCGGCTTGAAGACATCATCGTCAGCGGGCCGGCGGGTGTACGGGTGATACCCGGCGCGTCGGGCCTGTCGGCGATGGCCGGTCTGACGCCGGCCGAACACGCCGGCCTGATCCATGCCTTCAGCGAACTCGATGAAGACCTCGACGTGCTGCTGGTGGATACCGCCGCCGGCATCTCCGAGGGCGTGCTGCGCTTCTGCGAGGCCGCCAACGAAGTGCTGGTGGTGGTCTGCGACGAGCCCACCTCGATCACCGATGCCTATGCCCTGATCAAGGTCCTGAGCACGGAACGCCAGGTGTCGCGCTTCCGGATCATCACCAACATGACGCACCAGGGCGGTGACGGCCGCGGTCTGTTCGAAAAACTGCTGCGGATTTCCGAACGCTTCCTGCAGGTCACGCTGGACCATGCCGGCAGCATCCCCTACGACGACCGGGTCTGGCGCGCCGTACAGCTGCAGACCCCGTTCGTGACGGCGTTCCCCTCCAGCCTGGCTGCGGCGGCCTTAAAGAAACTGGCCCACCGTGCCGATAACTGGCAGGGACCCCGCGATGCGCGCGGCAATATCGAGTTTTTCGTGGAGCGCCTGCTCCGGTCCGGTGGTGCAGCTGCACAGCGGGAACGGGCAACGGCATGACGCCTGCCAACCGCTATGTCGCGGCCGCCGGGCATTCGCCCGATGCGCTCGTGCAGGAATACGCGCCGCTGGTAAAGCGGATTGCGAACCACCTGCGCGCGCGGCTGCCGGATGGCGTGGATCAGGACGACCTGATCCAGGTGGGGCTGATTGCCCTGCTGGAAGCAGCCCGGCAGTACTCGCCGGCGAAAGGGGCCAGTTTTGAGACGTATGCGGGCATCCGCGTACGCGGCGCGATGCTGGATGAAGTGCGCAGTACCGACTGGACTCCGCGCTCCGTGTATCGCCGGCAACGGGAACTGACAGCGGCCATGCAGGCAGTGGAAAGCAGAACGGGCAAGCCGGCCGAGGCGCGTGAAACCGCCGCCGAAATGGGTGTTTCGCTCGAGGAATACTTCCGGCTGGTGACGGCGGCGGCCGCCCACCGCCTGTTCAGCCTGGATCAGGACAACGATGACGACGACCGCCCGGCCCAGCAGATCGAGGATCCGGATACCGATCCCGTCGCCGAGCTCGAGTCGGCCGAATTTCGCCAGGCGCTGGTCGACGCGATCCTGGGCCTGCCGGAACGCGAAGGCCTGGTGATGTCGCTGTATTACGAGGAGGAACTCAATCTCAAGGAAATCGGCGAGGTCCTGGGCGTTACCGAATCCCGCGTCTGCCAGATCCATGGGCAGGCGCTGGCGCGGGTGCGGGCCAGCATTCACGGCGTTCTGAACGGCGCCACGGCAGCCATGCCCTGACCCATGCAGGTATTGAATTGCAGATCCTGATCACACTCGACGGACCGAGGCAGCACGCCGGGAGGCACGCATGGATGTGCTGACAGTCGGCGGCGTCGCGCTGGCCTTCTTCGCCATCATCATCGGCTCCATATTGAAGGGCGCCGGCGTCGGCTCGCTGCTGAATTCAGCGGCCTTCGTGATCGTGTTTCTGGGCACCTTTGCCTCGATCCTCATCCAGACGCCCAAAGCCACCTTCATGCGCGCCTGGAAGATCATGCCGTGGATCTTCAATCCGCCGCTGGAAGACCACGAGAAGCTGATCAGCAAGATGGTTGAATGGAGCGAAACCGCCCGGAAGCAGGGCTTGCTCGGCCTGGAACCGGCCCTGGAAACGGAATCCGATCCGTTTGCGCAGAAGGCGCTGCAGATGCTGGTGGATGGCACCGAACCGGAGAAGATCCGCGAGGCGCTCGAAATAGAAGTGGAAGCCCGGGAAAAATTCGAAACCGCCAGCGCCAAGGTTTTTGAAGGCCTCGGCATCTATGCGCCGACCCTCGGCATCATCGGCGCCGTGCTCGGCCTCATCGCGGTCATGCAGAACCTGGCCGACCCGAGCAAGCTCGGCCACGGCATCGCGGCCGCCTTCACCGCCACGATCTACGGCATCGGCTTGGCCAATCTGTTTTTCCTGCCCACCGCCAACAAGCTGAAGGACATCATCAAGAAGCAGACCCACGCGAAATCGATGGTGATCGAAGGAATCATCGCGATTGCGGAAGGTGAAAACCCGCGCAATCTCGAAACACGCCTCCGGGGCTATGCGGGCTGAGCCCCATCGCAGAGCCATGGCACGCAAACATGAACATGAAGACCACGTCAACCACGAGGCCTGGGCCATTCCCTATGGTGACCTCGTGACACTGCTGCTGGCCTTCTTCGTGGTGATGTATGCGGTGTCGTCCGTCAATGAAGGCAAGTACCGCGTGCTGTCCGATTCGCTGACCGCCGCCTTCCGTGGCACGCCACGCACGATGGAACCGGTGCCCGTCGGCAACCGCCCGGCCAAGGGCAAGGGTGACGACACGGTGGCCACCATCAGGCCGAACCAGGCGATCAAATTCCCCGACAAGGCACCTGAAGAGATCAGGCCCGTCGAAGATGCCCAACTGCAGACGCAGCTCGACCAGATGACCGCCGATCTCGAAGAAGCCATGCAGATCCTGATCGACAAGGACATGATCCGGGTGCAACGCGCTGCCTCCTGGGTCGAGGTCGAGATCAAGACCGACATCCTGTTTCCGAGCGGCAGCGCCGACATCGAACCAGCGGCCATGCCCACCCTGGAACGGCTGGCTGCCATTCTCGCGAAACGCCCCTATCCGATCCGGGTCGAGGGTCATACGGACAATCGGCCGATCAACACCACCCGGTTTCCGTCGAACTGGGAATTGTCGGCGGCGCGTGCCGCCCGCATCGTCCGCCTGTTTGCCGACCACGGCATCGTCGCCACGCGACTCGTGGTGGCCGGCATGGGCGAAAACCAGCCGGTGGCGGACAACACCACGCCTGCAGGCCGCAACCAGAACCGGCGCGTGGCGCTGGTGATACTCGGCGCACCGCCCGATGCCTCGGATCCACGGCCGGGCGGGCAGCCCGCCGAAACGCCCGAAGTCATGGCCCCGAATGCCATCATCGTGCCGGCCACTGCAGCTGCACCCGTATCAGCCAGTGTGCCCGTCGCGCCGGAGGTACCAGCCGGATGAAACCCGTCGACCATGTAACACCCACGGTGCCGGCCAACTGGGTGCGGCGGCCGGATGATCGGCGTCGCAAGAAGGATCCGGAGCAGGGTCGGGAGAAGCCGCCGGGCCGGAAATCCGACGACGCATCCCGCCATCCGCCCGTGCCCGATGCGGATGGCCGCACACACATCATCGATGATCTCGCCTGAAGCACCAGGTGAAAGACAACTGAGGGGAATGACAATGCAGTGGATGGACAAGCTCACTCTGGCTGATCCGGGCAAATGGCTCGGTGACGGCGCTGCCTGGCTCAACAGCATCAGCCTGCCGGCAGCCACACCGGCTTTTGTCGCCATCGGCCTGCTGGCCGTGGTGCTCACGGTGGCCACGCTGTGGCTCGGCCGGCGCCTGACCCGACAGCACCGGCTGCGCAAGCAGGCCACGCTCGCCAACGGGCTGGAAGAACTCGGCGCCCGCCTGCAGACCATGGAACTGATGCTTGCCGACGCGACCAGCGAAGCCACACAGCTTCGTCAGCGCGTCGATCAATTGTCGGTGCGTCAGGACAGCCAGACAGCCGGCAACGCCCGCAGCGGTTTGCGCCAGGCCATCGCCCTGTCCCGGCATGGCGCCACCACGCGTCAGCTGATCGACACCTGCAGCCTGAGCCAGGGTGAAGCACACCTGATCCAGACCCTGTACGGTCGGCCACCCACACCGACCAAGGGAGCGGCCCAGCCGGAAGAACTGCATTAACAACATCAACAATCCACTGACAGTTTCGGAGCAAAGACGATGAGCCCGGTTCCCGACCACATCCTGCAACGCTTGAGGACCTGCACGAACTTTCCAACACCACCTGCCGTGGCGATGAAAGTCCTGCAGCTTGCGCAGGATCCAGAAATCGCACTGGCCAAGGTGGCCGATGCGGTGAGTGCCGACCCGGCCATCGCCGCCAAGGTGATGCGCATCGCCAACTCGGCGATGTATGCCCGCCGGCGCCAAACCACCAACCTGCGCCAGGCGCTGATCACCCTGGGGCTCAATGCAACGCTGACGCTGGCCCTTAGCTTCACGCTGGTGCGCACCCTGCGCAACAGCGCCACAGGCGGCTTCGACTTCCCGGCGTACTGGCGGCGAACCGTGCTGTCGTCGGCGTGGGCCAAGCTGCTTGCCACCGAACTCATGCGCTCGGATGCCGAAGAAGCCTTTCTCGCCTCGCTGCTCCAGGATCTCGGCATGCTGGTGATAGACAAGGTCTGGCCGGAAGTCTACGACGGCATTTCGCCTTTCAAGATCGATCACCCGCGCATCTGCCAGCATGAGCAGAACTGCATCGGCAGCGACCATTACACCATCGGCGCCGCCCTGCTCGGCATCTGGAACATGCCGGCAAAGCTGGTCGAGGCCGTGCAGTACAGCCACGATGCCAATGCCAGCGGGGCTGACCGCAATGAAAAACCCTTCATTCGCATCGTGGAGCTTTCGGGTGAGCTCAGCGATGTCTGGCTCGGCGGCCACGATCCGGTTGCCCTGCGCCGCATCGGCCAGCAGGTGCAACAGAAGCTGGGGATTTCCGCCTCGCGACTCGGGGAAATGTTCGACATCGTCAGGGAACAGCTGCCGGTGGCGGAAGAGCTGTTCCAGATGGAGCTGTACGACTCGGCGCAACTCCAGGACATCACCGACATGGCCCGCGAGACGCTCGTGGTGCGCAACCTGCACCAGATCCACGAATCGCAGGACCTGCAGCGGCGTACGAGCCGGCTCGAGGAAGAAAACAACGAACTCAAGACCGAGAACAACCTCGATGCCTTGACCAAGGCCTGCAACCGCCGGTACTTCGAGGAATCACTGGCACGCGAGTTCGAAGCGGCTGCCAAGCATGCGTGGCCACTGTCCATCGTGTTCGTCGATGTCGACAAGTTCAAGGAGGTCAACGACAGCTTCGGGCATCAGGCGGGCGATGCCGTGCTCATTGCCGTGGCAGGATTGCTGGATGAATCGCTGCGCGACAGTGACATCGTCGCACGCTATGGCGGTGACGAGTTCGTGCTGCTGCTGCCGGGCGTTGACGCGGCGCATGCCGACCTGGTGGGCACCCGGATCTGCCAGGGCATATGCGGGATGAAGGTGAACACGGGCAATGACACGACAATCAGCGTCACCTTGTCGCTGGGCATTGCCACCCTGGATTCACAGCATGACTTCAACAACCCGAAGGCCCTGCTGGCAGCTGCCGATGCCGCGTTGTACGAGTCGAAGCGCAATGGCCGGAACCGGTACACCTGCCACGCGGCGATCAAGGTTGCCTGAGGGGTAGGCAACCGGCGGCACTTACAAGGCGTAGCGCTTCATTTTCTCGGCGAGCGTCGTGCGGCGCACCTGGAGCTTTTCGGCGGCGTGGGCGATCACGCCGTTGGCCTCGTGCAATGCCCGGCGGATGAGGGCCATCTCGATCTTTTCGAGGTAGTCCTTGAGTGGCAGGCCGTCCATCGGCAGTTCGATGTCCTGTGGCTGCGGTCCCGAGGCCTGGGTGGCCGCCACTTCCTGGCGATCGGATTCGCGCAGCGGCGCGGTGGCCGTGTAGCGCGTCGGCAATTGCGCGATGTCGACGACCCCATCGGGGTGCAGCACGCACAACCGCTCCAGCAGGTTGGCGAGCTCGCGGATATTGCCCGGCCAGTCGTAGTGCTTGAGGATGCGCACCGCGCCCGGCGTGATCTTCGCCGGCGTGAGGCCGGCGGTGCGGCAGCGCTCGAGGATGTTCGCGATCAGATCGGCCAGATCCTCAACACGATCGCGCAGCGACGGCAGCTCGATCGGAAAAACATTCAGCCGGTAATAGAGGTCTTCCCGAAAGCTGCCGTCGGTGATCGCCGCTTCGAGATTGCGGTGGGTCGCCGCGATGATCCGCACATTGCACGGCCGCGGCCGGTTGCTGCCCACCCGCTCGTAGACCCGCTCCTGCAGCACGCGCAGCAGTTTCACCTGCATGGGCAGGCACATGTCGCCGATCTCGTCCAGAAACAGCGTCCCGCCCTCCGCCGCTTCGAATCGTCCGATGCGCGTGGAGATCGCGCCGGTGAAAGCGCCTTTCTCGTGACCGAAGAGTTCACTCTCCAGAAGATCAGCCGGAATGGCGCCGCAATTCACCGGGACGAAGGCATGACCGGCCCGTGGTGACAGGTTGTGTACATAGCGCGCTGCCCATTCCTTGCCGGTGCCGGACTCGCCGGTGATCAGGACGCTGGTGGTGAAGGCCGACACCTGTTCGATCAGGCGGCGGACGGCAGTCATGCGGCTGCTCGAGCCGGTGGGAAAATAGCCCGGCTGGTCGACCGGCTTCGAACCGGCGCCCTTCGCTTCGGCCCCCTTCGTGTCCGAAGGCGCGGCGGATGCCACGGAGACCGCTTCAGTGGTGGAATTCATGTCGGTGGATGGGTTGCCGCGCCGGAGTTGCGGCTATGATCGGGGTCGGGACTGACCCAAGTCAAACAAAACGCCAATTTCCCGTCACTGAATCGATGTCTGCGTACCTGCCCCTGCCCAGCAAACTCCCGGATGCCGGCACGACGATCTTCACCGTCATGTCCGCCCTGGCCGAAGATCACGGGGCCATCAACCTGTCCCAGGGTTTTCCCGATTTTCCGGTACCAGCTGCCCTGCTGGACCGGGTCCGCCACCATCTGGAAGCCGGGCACAACCAGTACGCGCCCATGAGTGGGCTGCCGGTGCTCCGTGAGCAGATCGCGCTGAAAACCACCGCCCTGTATGGCCGGCAGGTTGATGCGGCGACTGAAGTCACGGTCACCTCCGGCGCCACCGAAGCGCTGTATGCCGCCATCACGGCGGTGGTGCATCCCGGTGATGAAGTCCTGTGCCTGGACCCGGCCTACGACTCCTACGATGCCGCCATTCGGCTGGCCGGTGGCATCGCGATCCACCTGCCGCTGCGCGCACCGGATTTCTCGATCGACTGGGACCGGATACGCGATGCGATCACGGCCCGCACCCGCCTCCTGATCCTCAACTCGCCGCACAACCCGACCGGTGCGGTGTTGTCGGCGGACGATATCGGGTGCCTGATTGATGTAATACGCGAGTCGCGCGTGCTCGTGCTCAGCGACGAAGTCTACGAGCACATGGTTTTCGATGGCCGCCGGCACGAGAGCCTGCTGCGATATCCCGAGCTGGCGGCGCGCAGCTTCGTGGTGTCCTCCTTCGGCAAGACTTACCACGCAACCGGCTGGAAGATCGGTTACTGCGTCGCGCCCGCGGCACTGATGACGGAGTTCCGCCGTGTCCACCAGTTCGTGCAGTTCTGCGTGGTCACGCCGATGCAGTGGGCATTGGCCGATTTCCTGGAGAGCGATCCACAGCACTATCTGGATCTGCCCGCGTTCTACCAGGGCAAGCGCGACCGGTTCTGCCAGCTGCTCGAATCGTCGCGATTCCGGTTCACGCCATCGGCGGGGACGTACTTCCAGCTGCTGGATTACAGTGCCATCAGCGATGAGCCGGACGTCGCCTTTGCGCGCCGGCTGACCGTTGAAGCCGGCGTTGCCTCCATTCCGGTTTCGGTGTTCTGTGCCGAGCCGCCGGGTGGCAGCTATCTGCGCTTCTGCTTTGCCAAGGCGCCGGAAACCCTGGAACGTGCGGCGGCAATACTGTGCCAACTATGACTGCGCCAAATCAGAACCTGAAAGACCTGAGCATCAGCCTGCTGCAGACTTCGCTGGCCTGGCATGACCCGGCCGCAAATCGCGCCCACTTCGCCGGGCTGCTGCACAGCCTGCCCACCGGAACCGATCTCGCGATCCTGCCGGAGATGTTCACCACCGGCTTCACGATGGACGCCGCCGGCCTTGCCGAGCCCATGTACGGACCCACATTGCACTGGATGACCGCACTGGCCGGCGAAACCGGCATCACGCTCTGCGGCAGCGTGAACATCGCGAGCGACGGCCACTATTTCAACCGCTGCCTCTGGGTCAGCCCCGATGGCAGCCACCGCCATTACGACAAGCGCCACCTGTTCCGCATGGCCGGCGAACACCAACACTACACCGCGGGAACGGAACGCCTGATCGTCGAGCTGAACGGCTGGCGCATCTGCCCCCTCGTCTGCTACGACCTGCGGTTCCCGGTCTGGAGCCGCGGCATCAACGACTACGACCTGCTGATCTACGTCGCCAACTGGCCCGCCGCGAGACGCAGCGCGTGGACCACGCTGCTCCCGGCCCGCGCCGTGGAAAACCTGTGCTATGTGGCCGGCGTCAATCGCGTGGGTCGTGACGGCAATGGGATTGCCTATGCCGGTGACAGCGCCGTGTACGATTTTCTGGGGAACGCGCTGGCGGAGCTTGGTGACAAAGCCGGCGTGGAGACGGTCACCCTGCACTACGGCGCGCTATGCCGTTATCGCGAGAAGTTTCCGGCGTGGCGGGATGCGGATGGGTTTCGGTTGGGGGAGACTTGAGGAAGCGACGAACAGGGGCCATGAATCGCCTACTGTGCGCAACAACCAGTAATGCCAGATACCTCCATTTTCAAAGTCATCCTGAACAGAGCTTTTTCTGGTGATTTTCCAGGGCTTCCTTAAATCCAGCAACGCCTCGCCGGCTGCCATGCCTCATTACAACGTCAGCACTGCGCGTCAATAGCACGTCACCCTAGGCCCAAGGATGCCCTGCCATGGCGGGTCAACTCGCAAATCGAATCGACCATTTCGGACGTAACCATCAGTTCCGTCAGGTAATTGCACCCGATAAACTTGGTCGTCTTTGAGATTTCTGCATTTCGTAACTTCTAAGATATCCCCCGGCGAAATAACGGCGATCACCAGTGATTCATTGCTCGAATTGATCGACTCAATTTCCCTAACGAGCTGAAGTGAGTCCACTGCAACCAGCAGCATATGGCGGCTGAGGCTTAAGTACATGAGTGCGAAAAGTGCAAGAGTAATCGCCGTCGTAAGAAGTATGCGCACCTTCAGCCCGATCTGTTAACGAGCCCAGGGTGCGCTCGGCAGAGTGGTACTTCGGATGCTATCCAGAAACCCGCGCGGAGGCCCTGGATAGAATCGGGACCCATCGTACAGTGGCGACTCCAGTAGACGATTCCCGATGTCAACGGGAAACAGCGGGTACCCAATACCCTTGCCGATGATGCTTAGACAATCCTTTAATGGTGTACCGCAGTTGTCAGTAACTAAATTATAGGAGCCGGTACTGGTCTGCAGGCACCGCTCCAATTCAGCTTCTTCACTCGCCGACAGGTTCAGTATCGTTCCAACACCGCTTCGAAATTGTTGCTGCCGTTGAATGTACGAATCCGCAGATTGATAGCGCTGATCCCAGCCACCCGGCCCATAGGAATAATTTTGACCGTTGATATTGACGGACAGGTGTCCGAACGATGACTCGCCCCAGCCAACGGGCTCCCAGACCAGGACTTCGGTGAACATCCCAAGTGAATCTACCCAACGTACTGGATTAGCCCCGACATAACGGTACGTGTTCAGTCCACCGCCCAACCCAATGGGATCTGACTCCTGATACCGCCCGGTATCAGGCCGATAGTCCCTGAAGTAGTTGTAGTTGA
>CAYLKO010000013.1:38753-48481 GCA_964384525.1 uncultured Chromatiaceae bacterium | reverse complement strand
ACCGCCCACGGAGCCGACAGATGCTGGAAAATATGCCGGGATGTTCTTGAACACCTCCGCCATGCCCAGCGACATGAAAAAGCCGAGAATGAAGGTCAGCGTCACGAACAACCTGACGTGGGTGCTCAAGTGGAATTGGATGTTGCCGCTGATGCCTTCGATGATGTAAGTCGTCGGTGGATAGGCAAGAATCAACAGGCAGCCCATGCAGGCCCAGAAAGACCAGTAAAGGATGGTGCGGGCGCCGAACCTGTCGGACAGGTAGCCGCCGAAGGCACGAAACACTGCAGCCGCAGACGAAAAAATTGCCGTCAACATGCCGGCAGCAACGATGTCGAGCTGATAAACCGCCATGTAGTAGCGCGGCAACCAGGATGCCAGGGCAACAAAGCCGCCAAAGAACAGAAAGTAATACAGCGAGAATCGCCACACGCGCACACTGCGTAGCGGCGCAAGCTGCTCACCCAGGGTGCCGCCCCGGACGCCGGACGCCCGACGCCGCCGGGTTTCCGGATCATCACTGGTCGTCAGGAAATAGATGATCGCCGTCAGCGTCACCACGACGGCATACACCCGCGCCGTGCCCTGCCACCCGAGCGCCACCAGGGCAAAGGGCGCGGCGAAGTTGGTGACTGCAGCGCCGACAATGCCAACCCCGAACAAACCGAAGGCCGTGCCCTGGCGCTCACGCGGGTACCAGCGCGACAGGAAGGCTATGCCAGCCGCAAAGGTACCGCCCGCAAGACCAACGCCGAGGCCCGCCAGCAGAAACTGCGGATAGGTATGGGCCCAGGTCATGAGCCAGGTCGATGCAGCACTGACCAGCATGGTCAGGGTCATGATGATCCGCCCGCCGAATCGATCGCTGGCGAAACCGAGGAACAGCCGGGAAATTGCGCCCGACAGGACCGGAATGGAAATCAGCAGGCCAAACTGCGATTCCGAAAGACCCAGCTCACGCTGGATGCGAATGCCGATGATGGAAAAAATGGTCCAGAGTGCGAAGCTCACTCCGAAGGTGAGCGTGGACATGCCGAGCATCCGGGTCGGGACCGAATGCGGCGGAAGCGGCTGGCCTTCGTGCACGGATGAGGTGTCCCGGTATCCTGTAATCTCTGGGGCAGCGCATGGTCACACTGCGAACAGGCACACTATAGTGCGGATATTCCCGATTGTGTTCTCTGCCACGATCTGCGCCAATCGGCAGCAGGTCCGGTGAAATGATCTGCCGCATGAAAGCAGCTTGATGTCGGTCGCCGACCTGTCCCCGGCCTGTTTCGGCATGGTCATGGCCACGGGCATCGTCTCGCTCGCCGCCCACCTGCTGGGATTCGGCCCTCTGGCCGATGCCTTGTTTTATCTCAACGTGGTCTTCTATGTCGTGCTGTGGGTGCTGAGCGGGCTACGGGCGTTCCGCCATCCCGCCCGCTTCTTTGGCGACCTGATCGACCATCGGCATGGGCCGGGATTCCTGACGACCGTGGCCGGCACAGCCATCCTGGGCAGCCAGTTCGTGATCCTCGCCGGGGACTACCGCATCGGCTTGGCGCTGTGGATTTTCACCGTTGTCCTGTGGATCGGCCTGACCTACACGATCTTCACCGCATTTACCGTCAAGGCGAACAAACCAACCCTCGACGAAGGCATCAGCGGCGGCTGGCTATTGGCCGTGGTCGCCACCCAGTCGCTGTCGGTCTTGAGTGCCCATCTTGCCGCACACCTCGGCCAGCCGATCCGGCTGGAACTGAACTTCATCGCGCTGTCGATGTGGCTGTGGGGCGGGATGCTCTACATCTGGATGATGTCGCTGATCTTCTACCGCTACACCTTCTTCCGGTTCCTGCCCGGGGATTTGTCGCCACCCTACTGGATCAACATGGGCGCCATGGCGATTTCCACGCTGGCCGGCACCAAACTGATCATGAATGCCCCAGCCGCGCCCTACCTGCAGTCGCTACTCCCCTTTCTGAAGGGCTTCACCGTTTTCTACTGGGCCACCGGCACGTGGTGGATCCCGATGCTGCTGATCCTCGGCGTCTGGCGTCATGTGTACAAGCGCTTTCCCCTGGAATACGACCCGCTGTATTGGGGGGCGGTCTTTCCCCTGGGGATGTATGCCGCCTGCACCCATCAATTGATCGTCGCGATGGAGTTTGATTTCCTGAACTTCCTGCCGCCGGCGACCTTCGTCGTCGCGCTGCTGGCCTGGCTCGCGACCTTCATCGGCATGCTTCGCCGGCTGGTCAGGCTCAGGCAAATATATTCAGGAACACGGTGATGATCAGCGCATTGCTGAAGTCGATGAAGAAGGTGCCGACGAGCGGCGCGACCAGAAAGGCCCGCGGCGCCGAACCGAAACGCTCGACCAGCGTCCGCATCACGGCCATCGCGTTGGCAGTTGTCCCCAGCATGAAGCCGACGAAGCCGCCGCTCATCACTGCCGCGTCGTAATCGCGGCCCATCAGCTTGAACACCGGCCAGCAGGCGAGCGCCACCAGCAAAAGCTGCACGACCAGGATCGCGATCAGCGGCACGGCAAGCCCGGCGAGTTGCGTCAGGTCGAGCGTCATCAGCGCCATCACGAGAAAGAGCGACAGGGTGATTGCACCGAGGGTGTCGATCGTGTGGTGGGACAGGCCAATCCAGCCGGTGTAGTCATCGATGCCGCGGACGATGGCTGCGGCCACCATCGCGCCGATGTAGGACGGCAGGGTCAGCCCGGTGGCGCCGATCAGCATGCTGATCCATTCACCGGCCCACATCGCGGCAAGCACGATCACGAGCGTCTTCAGGGCCTCATAGGCTGCGGCGGACTCGTCCGCGCTCTCCGCGTGCGGCGGTGGATCAGCCGGCTGGATGTCGATGGCCTCCGGCGGCGGTGCACCGGGAAGGCGCTTCGGGCCGCGCACGTCGTAGCGTGCGATGAACCAGGTCGCGATCGGTCCGCCCACGAGGCCGCCGATCACGATGCCAGCCATGGCGGTGGCAATGGCGATGGCCGCGGCGCCCTCGATGCCCGCCTGCTCGAACAGCGGCGCGAAAGCGAGGCCGGTGGCCGGGCCACCGGTGAGCGTCACCGAGCCGGCGAGCACGCCAAAGAGTGGCGGCAGGCCGAAGAGCGTCGCCACCCCGGCGCCAGCGATGTTCTGGACCACTGCAAACAGGCTGCCGATCACGAGGAATATCGCAACCTGGGGTCCGCCGATGCGCAGCAGCTTGAGGCTCGCCGCAAAACCGATCGAGGTGAAGAAGGCGATCATCAGCGGCGTCTGCAGCGTCGTGTCGAACTTCGGCACCGGCAGGCCGCGGGTGCGGGCGACCAGAACCGCAATGGACACCAGCAGGCCGCCGATGACCGGTGCCGGGACGTTCAGCCGGGCGAGCAGCGGAATCGCGTGGCGCAGGCCGTAGCCGGCGAAGAGCGCGAGGCCCGCGAAGGCCACCGTCTGGATCAGGTCAAAATTCACGCGGCCCCGGCAAACCGGGGGATCACGTGGCGACCGATGATGCGGATCGAATCCGCCGGGTCATCGTGCAGCCGCAGGCAAATCTCGTCGAGCCCGGCCGCCGCAAAATCATGGAGGCGTTGGAGCGGTTCATCCATGCGGTCCGCGGTGCTGGTGATCGTGAGACCACCGATCAGCTTCTCGAGGATTTCCTCCGGCACACCTTCGATCGTGCCCTTGCGATCCCGATAGGCGGTGACGAATGCCTGCTTGTTCTTCTGGACGATCTCGTTCTCCTCCGGCGTGAGGAAGTGGGCCAGCCAGTCGCGCACCAGCCAGGCCCGGATCACCAGTTCGCGCCGCGCCTCGTAGGCCACGGCTGCCGGATCTTCCTTCACGTGCCAGCCGAGGAAGTTGCTGATCCTGAGCTCGGCAGCCGGCCGGTTCGTGGCCGCCAGGGCTTCGCGGATCACCCGGACCCGGTCGGCCGCGACACGCGGCAGGCCCAGGTCCGCCAGCATCACGCCATCGGCGGTCTGGGCGCCCATGGCCAGCATGCGATCCCGGGTCACGCCAGCGTATGCCAGCGCCGGCCGGTCTTCGGTTACCCACGGCGTGCGGAAGTACTGGGCCCGGTAATGCTTGCCCGGCACGTTGAAGCCGTTCTTCGTCCTGCCCTTGCCGCGGGCGGCGTGGCGGACGATGGTGATCGCCTCCTTCAATGCCTGGACATTCGGACTGTACTGGCCGCCGATCGCACCCAGCCATTCGCCACCCCGACCCAGCGTCACCATGGCCCGCCCGCGGGAGAACTCATTGAGTGTGAGCAGCGACGTGGCAATCTTCAGCGGGTGGGATTCCTGCGGGCTGATGATCACGACCCCGAGCCGGATGCGGCTCGAAGCCTGCGCCAGCGGCACGAGGTTCATGAAGGCGTCGCCGGCCGTGGCGTAGTTCTGCACCCACAGCCCGGTGATCCCCTGGGCTTCGGCGAGCAGGCCCAGCTCGCAGAGTTCGTTTGCCGAAAGATCGGGTTCGAGAATGATATGGATTTGCATGACGACCGTGGCCCCTTTCGCCTGTGTTCCGTGTCGCTTGGGAACGGGCGAACCTAACAGGTGTGGTGCCGGGCGACAAGCATGCGGCGTTCCGGCGCACACCCGGGCGACCGGATGGACTTCGGATGCCGGACGCTGCTAAAACGCACGTAAATACCTTGCTTTAGTCACCCTATCGTCCCGCATGACGCCCCTGGACAGGAGAAACTCACCATGACCACCCGACACCTGCAGCTTGCGACCGCACCCTTGTTGGCACTGTTCCTGATCTTCTCGGGACTCACGTCCGCGCTGGCGGCGGATCCGCCCAGCTTCGCCGGCACCTGGGTGCTCAATACGAAGAAGGGCGAGCACCTCGGCATGATGTCGGCCGTCAAGGAGACCGTGAAGATCACCCAGACGCCCGGTCAGATGAAGCTTGAATCCTCGGCGGGGTTCATGGGTACGAAGAGCGAGCGTACGGTTACCTACGATCTCGCCGGCAAGCCGGTCAACAACGAGGGCCCGATGGGCAGCCATGCAGACACCGTGGCCAGGTGGGACGGCAGCAAGCTCGTGGTCACGTGGACCTTGCACAGTGCCATCCCCGGCAGCAATTTCCAGAAGTTCCAGACCCGGGAACTCTCCGCCGACGGCCAGACGATGAGCGTCACGATCACCCGTGGCACGAAGCCCCCGATGGTCATGGTCTACGAGCGGCAGTAGTGAAGCCAGCCGTCGGCATTGCCAGCGGCCTTGCCGTCCTGCTCCTCATCACCGGGGCGTGGTGGGGGTGGACTCGTCTGGCTGTTGACGACGACAGCACCGCCGAACGCAGCTTCGTGACCCCCGAGCGGCGCAAGGTGGGCGCCACCGTGCTCGCCACCGGCATCCTGCGCACACGCGTCGGCGGCGAGGTGCGGGTGGGCGCCCAGTTGTCGGGCATCGTCGAGAAACTCAATGTGGTCGTGGGTTCGAAGATCCGCAAGGGCGATGTCATCGCGACGATCGCCGCCCGGCCGCTCGAGGCCAGGCTCGCCCAGGCCCGCGCCCAGATCGCTGTTGCGGAGCAGGAACTGAAGCGGGCCGAAGTGGAACTCCGCCGCAGCGAGCGGCTCGACCAGCAACGCCTGGTGGCACGATCGGACGTGGAAGACAAGGCGCTGGCCGTCAGCGAGGCCCGGGCCCGGCTCGAGAAGTCCCGCCGTGATGCCGCCGTGGTCGAGACCGACCTCAACTATGCCGTGATCCGCTCGCCGATCACCGGCACCGTGGCCTCGGTCACCACCCAGGAGGGCGAGACCGTGGCCGCCAGCTTCAGCACGCCAACCTTCGCCACGGTCATCGAGGATGGTGCGCTCGAGCTCATCGCGCTGGTGGACGAGACGGACATCGGCAATGTCGCGGTGGGCAATCCGGTGTCGTTCACGGTGGAGTCCTTTCCAGCCCTGGAGTTCGCGGGGCGGGTGGAGCGCATCGCGCCCAAGGGCACCATCATCTCGGGGGTCGTGAATTTCGAAGTGATGATCAGCATCGAGGTGGCGAAGGCCCAGCTCAGGCCCGACATGACCACGAACGTATCGATCCGCACGGCCGAACATGAGGCGCTCGTGCTGCCGAGTGCAGCCATCCAGAAGGACGATTCCGGGCGTTATGTGTGGGTCGAGACAAACGGCGCATTGCAACGCCGGTCCGTGACCGTGGGCGCCCGTGACGCACGCATCACCGAAATCCGCGAGGGCGTGGCCGCCGGCGACCGCGTGCTGCTCAACCCGCTGCCGGCCGTTGCCCCGGAGGCTTCATGATCGAACTCGAGCATGTGGTGAAGACCTATCAGCGCGAGGATGGCACGTCCGTGCCCGCCCTGCGGGACTTGAGCTGCCGGATCGCAGCCGGCGAATTCATCACCATCCGCGGCGCCTCCGGGTCCGGCAAGTCATCCCTGCTCAACATGCTCGGCTGCCTCGACACACCCACCAGCGGGGCATACCGCCTGGCCGGCGAGGATGTCACGCGCTACACCGACCAGCAGCGATCGGCGGTGCGGGCGCGCCACATCGGCTTCGTCTTCCAGGCCTTCAATCTCCTGCCCCGGACCACGGCGGTGGAGAATGTGGAAGTTCCGGCTCTGTACAGCGGCGGTGATGTGGACCGGTCCAGGGCGCTTTCGCTGTTGCGGCGGGTGGGCCTCGAGGCGCGCTCGGGACACTACGCCACCGAATTGTCCGGCGGCGAGCAGCAGCGCGTGGCGATCGCACGGGCACTGATGAACAACCCGCCGCTGCTGCTGGCCGACGAACCCACGGGCAACCTGGACTCGGCAGTGGGCGACTCCATCATGGAGCTGTTGACCGACCTGAACCGGGAAGGGCTCACGATCGTCCTCGTGACCCACGACGAGCGGGTGGCCTCCCATGCCGCCCGGGAACTGCTGATCCGGGATGGCGTATTTGCCTCGGACCGTGCCCGGGGGAAGTCCCATGTCGTGGGCTAAGACCTTCGCGCTGGCTTTCCGCAGCCTGCGGCGGAACCCGTTGCGGAGCCTCTTCATGCTGCTCGGCGTGGCCGTGGGCATTGCCTCCCTCGTGGCCATGGCCTCGGTGGGTGAAGCGACCCGCCAGGAGACCATGCGGCAGTTCAAGCGCATGGTCGGCACCTTCGACCGCATCGGCATCCGGCCCGGTTCGGCCAGCAGCCGTGGCATGCCGTCGCTGACCTCCGTGGAGCCCACGTTGCGCTTCGACGATGCAGATGCCATCGCGGCGGAAATACCCAACATCCGGCGGGTCGCACGGGAGCAGAGCGCCTTCGACATCGACGTGCAGGCCAGGGACAAGACCTCCACCACCTCCATCTGGGGCATCTCCGCCGAGTGGATGGAAATCCGGGGCGACGACGTCACCCTCGGGCGCGGCATCAGCGCCGAGGATGTGGAATCCCTGGCACGCGTCGCCGTGATCGGCGTGGACCTCGTGCGGGATCTGTTCCCCGATGAGGACCCGATCGGCAAGACCATCCGCATCGCGGAGGTGCCGTTCACGGTGCAGGGCGTGCTGGTGCCGCGGGGCGCCGGGCCCGGTGGATCGAGCCTGGACAACCTGTTGCTGATGCCGGTCAGCACCGCCTCGAAGCGACTTTTCAACCGCGACTACCTGACCACCATCACCGTACAGCTCGAGGACCCCACACAGTACGCGGCGGCGGTGGCTGCCATCACTTCGCTGCTTC
Organism: uncultured Chromatiaceae bacterium; assembly: GCA_964384525.1. Classification (GTDB taxonomy): domain Bacteria; phylum Pseudomonadota; class Gammaproteobacteria; order Steroidobacterales; genus SHZI01. The sequence continues at coordinate 40,770 of CAYLKO010000013.1, read as the reverse complement.
GCGAGCGACACGGCATCGTGCCACCGGTGGAGGATAACTTCACGGTGAGCAACCCCAGGGCGGCGATGGAGCAGGTGCAGGAGGTGGACACCACGCTGTCGGCCGTGCTGGTCGGCATCGCCGTCATCGCGACGCTGATCGGCGGCGTGGTGATCATGAGCCTGATGTTGATCGCGGTATCGGAGCGGCGGCGCGAGATCGGCGTGCGGCGCGCCGTCGGTGCGACGCGGGGCGATATCCTCCGGCAGTTCCTCGTCGAGGCCGCGTTGATCTCGGCGCTGGGCGGTGGTGTCGGCGTGCTGCTCGGCATGGCGGGCGCCACCGTGGCGGCGTACCAGCAGCAGTTGCCACCCGCGTTTCTGTGGGGTGCGATGGCCGGGGCCGTCGGTCTCGCCACACTGATCGGCCTCATCTTCGGACTGCAGCCCGCCTGGCGCGCCGCCAACGTGGATCCGATCCAGGCCCTCCGGTCGTGATGGACCGATCCTGATGAGACGGTCATGAACGGCCGCAGGGCCTGACATGATGGCTCGCTGGCGGCGCCTGTGGCCCGGCATCGGCCGCCAGTTGTGGCGCTACAAGCTGCGCTCCGGCCTCGTCATCCTCTGCGCGGCACTCGGCGTGGCCGGTGCGACCACTGCCGTGAACTACGCCTCCGGGGGTCGTGAACAGGTGCTCACCCAGATCCGGCGCCTGGGCAGCAATGTACTGACGATCAGCGCCGGGCAGAGCCGCGGCGTGGCCGACCGGGCCCGTACCGGCGAGATCGTGACAACCCTGACGCCGGCCGACTACGTGATCATCCGGCGGGAGACTGCCGGCATCGTACGGTCTTCGGCCCAGGTCTCGGGCTCGTTGCGCCTGAAGGCCGGCTACCTGTCCAAGGTGGCGCCGGTCGTCGGCGTGGAGCCGGCCTGGTTCGCGATGAAATCCCGGGAGCTTGCCGCAGGCAGTCCGTACACCGGCGAGGACGAGCAGCGCTCGGCCCGGGTCGCTGTCATCGGTGCCACCGTGGCGCGTGACCTCTATGGCGCCGGATTGCCGGTGGGTGAGCGACTCTTCATCAACCGGGTGCCTTTCGAGGTGACGGGCGTGTTGCGCGAGCAGGGCCAGGGCCTCGACGGCAGCAGCGAGGACGGCCAGGTCTATGTGCCTCTCAACACGGCGATGCGTCGCCTGCTGAACGTGGACCACTATGCCGCCCTCCTGCTGGAACTCGACGACCCATCCCGCATGCCAGCCGCCTCGCGCGACATCACTGCACTGCTGCGGGAACGCCATCGCATGTCCAGGCACCGGCCCGACGATTTCCGCGTGCAGAGCCAGACCGATCTGATCAACGCCCAGTTGTCCGCCGCCGACCGGCTCGCCTTCCTGGTGCGCTGGATCGGCCGCAGTGGCCTGGCCGTGGCCGGTCTCGGCATCCTGGCCATTGCATGGATCACCGTCCGGGATCGCACGCGCGAGATCGGCACGCGGCGCGCCCTGGGGGCAACGGCGCCGGACATCTTCCTTCAGTTCGCAGCAGAGGCCGGTTTGCTGGCCACACTCGGCGCGCTTCTGGGCCTCGCGATCGGCATGCTGGCATCCCGCGTGCTGGCCACCCAGATGGGCCTGCCACTGGTCGTCGACGCCGGCAACGCGGCGGTGGCGCTCGTGCTCGCCATCGTGCTGAACCTGATGTTTGCCAGCTGGCCCGCGCTGCGGGCAGCGCGGATGGACCCGATACGGGCGCTACGGCATGAGTAAACGTAGTGCCGAAGTCCCGTAGACTCCCTTGGAAAGGAATGACTACAATGCAATCAATGCATGCACTACCGGAGGATCAGACCAGTGGCCACCATGACCATTCGCAATCTGGATGATGAGTTGAAGGCTCGCCTGCGCATCCGGGCGGCACGGCACGGACAGTCGATGGAGGAAGAGGCACGCAGCATCCTGCGCAGCGCGCTTGGGGCCGAGCCGCTGAGCGGGCGCTCCCTGGTGGATGATATTCGCGCACTGGTGGAGCCCTTGG
>CAYLKO010000013.1:0-38743 GCA_964384525.1 uncultured Chromatiaceae bacterium | reverse complement strand
GTTTATTTCTACTTGCCGGCGCGTGTGGCCATGCGTGAGCCGCCAGATTTTCGGTGATTATCGTACGGGTCACGTATGTCATCTCGTAGCTGGTCAAGCCCGCACCCGATTTGAAGGTAATGAACTGGGTGGCGAGCCTGTCTGGTGATGTTTTGTTCACGACGGCAATCACCCGCGGCGAATTGCTCATCGGCATGTACTGCATGCCCGAAGGGCGCCGCAGAAACGACCTGCTGCTGGGGCTGATGCGACTCTTCGAACAACGGCTTGTCGGGCATGTACTTGCCTACGACGGGAACGCCGCCGATGCCCATGCAGCCATTGCGGCTGCACGCCGTGCACAAGGGCGAACGCACAGCCAGTCCGATGCCATGATCGCCGGTATCGTGCACTCGCGCGGGGCCACGCTGGCTACCCGCAATGTGCGGGATTTCGAGGACTGCGATATCGCGCTGATCAACCCGTGGCAGTAGGCCATCAACGCCCACGACCTCACCGCGGCACCTGCTACCCGCCCCGACCCTTGCGCCCGAACCACCGACCCCACAACGCCCGAACATGATCCCGCAAGGCCTTGCGGCCGGCGGGCGTGACGCTCTCGCGGATCCGGCGCAGCCAGACCTTGGCCCAGGCGAATTCGATGGCGAGAATCGCGAGGCCTGCGGCGATGATGAGGACGCCGGGGCCGGGAGTTACCAGCAGAACCAGACCCACCAGGACCACGGTGCCACCGATGATCCCGACCATGATCCGGCGGGCAATGTGATAACTGACGGCGCCCAGCCTGCGAAGCACCCTCTCCGGATCCGGCTATCGAAAGCGGTTCTGCAACGACGCCAGGGCCTTGCTGCCGGGACAGACGGCCGCGAAAGGCAGCGTGCCCAGGGGGCCCGGGGGGGTGTTGGCAAGTTCGTGCATGTCCGGCTGGCTTTCGTTGATGTGCAGCAGGCCGGTGACGATTTCGCCGGCCTGATGGCGCTGCTGCAGGTAGGCGAAGGCTGCCACCCGGTCGGTGGGATCGAAGGCGCCGTCGGCCTTGCGCAGGATGATCCGGCTGCCGTCATGCAATTCAACCGGCATCGCTTCGCCGGCGGCGTATTCGGCACGAATCTCCTCCGCCGGCGGCACGAAGTCGGCATAGATCGCCGTCATGGAATGCTGGCGGGTGAATTCGTAGCTCTTGGTGGAGCCCTCATGGTCGTTGAAGGTGACGCAGGGCGAAATCACGTCGATCACGGCAAAACCCCGGTGCTTCATGCCTGCCTTGATGAGCGGCACGAGCTGCTGGCGGTCACCGGAGAAGCTGCGGGCAATGAAGGAGGCGCCGGTCGCGAGCAGGGTCAGGGCCGGATCGATGGGCGGCTGCTGGTTGATTTCCCCCTTCTTGGCCTTCGAGCCCACGTCTGCCGAGGCCGAGAACTGGCCCTTGGTGAGGCCGTAAACACCATTGTTCTCGATCAGGTACAGCATGTTCAGATTGCGGCGCGCCGCATGCAGGAACTGGCCGAGGCCGATCGACAGGGTGTCGCCATCACCGGACACGCCGATGTACAGCAGATCCTTGTTCGCGGCATTGGCGCCGGTCGCCACCGACGGCATGCGCCCGTGCACCGTATTGAAGCCATGTGACGCGCTGGCGAAGTAGGCCGGCGTCTTGGATGAGCACCCGATGCCGGAGAGCTTCGCCATCCGGTGCGGCGGCACGGACAGTTCAAAGGCCGCCTGCATGATGGCGCCGGTGATGGAGTCGTGGCCACAGCCGGCGCAGAGCGTCGACATGGCGCCTTCGTAGTCGCGTACCGTCAACTTCAGTTCGTTGCGCGGCAGGTCGGGATGGGCAACTTTTGGTTTGCCGATGTAGCTCATGCCGCCTTCTCCCGGGCCAGGTCCGCATTCACCCCGTCGACGACGGAGCTGGCCAGTATCGGCAGCCCGTCGTAGTGCAACACCGAAACAAGTTTGTCCGGATCGACCTGCAGCTCGAGCATCAGCAGGCTGCGGAGCTGACTGTCGCGATTCTGCTCCACCACATAGATGCGGTCATGCCGATCGAGATAGTCCTGCACGTCCTGGCCAAAGGGAAAGCCCTTGCCGCGCATGTAGTTGAGGCTGACACCGGCATCGGCCAGCAGACTGCGGGCCTCCTTCACGGCCTGGTCACAGGAACCGATGGTCAGGAAGCCGCGGCGGCACTTTTCGGAGATCTGCACCTCCGGGGCCGGCACCAGCTTCTTGGCGGTATCGAATTTCCGGCGCAGACGGTCGACGACGGCCTGGTACTCGGCGGCATCTTCGGTGTAGGCGCCGTACATGTTGTGGCCGGAGCCGCGGGTGAAGTACGCGCCCTTCGGGTGCGTGCCCGGCAGGGTGCGGGCGGGAATGCCATCGCCGTCCACATCCAGATACCGGTTGAAGCGCGGCAAGGCCGCGATCTCGTCGGCGGTGAGCACCTTGCCGCGGTCGGGCTGGAAATGGTCATCCCATTGCAGATCACGGCACATCCAGTCGTTCATGCCGATGTCGAGGTCCGTGAGCACGATGACCGGCGTCTGCAGGCGCTCGGCCAGATCGAAGGCCTGTACCGCATGATAGAAGGCCTCCTCCGGATCAGCCGGGAAGAGCAGCACATGGCGGGTGTCACCGTGCGAGGCATAGGCACATGACAGGAGATCCGCCTGCTGGGTGCGCGTCGGCATGCCGGTTGAGGGACCACAACGCTGCACGTCAAACAGTACGGCGGGAATCTCGGTGAAGTAGCCGTATCCCAGGAACTCATTCATCAGCGAGATGCCGGGGCCGCTGGTGGGCGTGAATGCGCGGGCGCCGTTCCAGCTCGCTCCCAGCACCATGCCGATCGCACTCAGCTCGTCTTCGGCCTGGATGATGCAGTAGTTGGCGTGGCCGGTAACCGGATCCTTGCGGTACTTCTCGCAGAACTTCCGGAAGTTGTCCATCACCGAGGTGGACGGGGTGATCGGATACCAGGCGCCCACCGTGGCGCCGGCATACAGGCAGCCGAGTGCCGCCGTGGTGTTGCCATCGATCATGATGTAATTGCGGGTCTGGTCGAGCGTCTGCGCCTTGAAGGGCAGCGGGCAGCTGAAATGCGCCTTCGCATAGGCATGGCCCAGCTCGATGGCCTTCTGGTTGGCATCGAGCAGGCTGGCCTTGGCCGCAAACTGCTCGTTCAGCAGCTGCTTGATCACCTGCATGTCCAGATCCAGCAGTGCCGCCAGCACACCCACATACATGATGTTTTTCATCAGGATGCGGGCCCGGGCCTTGTCGAAATTCTCGTTGCAGATGCGTGACAGCGGCACGCCCAGGATCTGGATGTCGGTGCGGTTGAAGAGCTGGCTGCGTGGCCACGTGGAGTCGTAGATCAGGTAGCCGCCGGGCGCCACCTCGGCATGATCCTTGCGATAGGTCTCGGCATTCATCGCCACCATCAGATCCACGTGACCGGACCGGGCCAGGTGCCCGGCTGCACTCACCCGGATCTCGTACCAGGTGGGCAGCCCCTGGATATTGGACGGGAAGTAGTTTTTCCCGCACACCGGGATGCCCATCCTGAACAATGACTTCATCAGCATCGAGTTCGCACTGGCGGACCCGGTGCCGTTCACGTTGGCGATCTTCAGTGTGAAGTCATTATCGCCAGGACGTCGGCCCTGGCGCGGGCTTGCGGTGCTCATTGCTGGTTTCTCAGGTACCGAACTGCTGTTGGTCGGGAGCCGGGCTGTTGGCCTCGTCGATCGCCTTTGGCCGGAGCAAGGTGAACATCTGCATGTCCCACGCGGCGGTCGGGCAACGCTCGGCGCACAGACCGCAATGCACGCAGAGGTCTTCGTCCTTGACCATCACCCGGCCGGTCTGCGGCAGGGGACCTGACACGAAAAGTGCCTGGCTGATGTTTTTCGCCGGGGCGGTCAGACGGCCCCGCAACTCTGCTTCCGTGCCGTTTTCCGTGATCGTCAGGCAGTCGACCGGGCAGATGTCGATGCAGGCATCGCATTCGATGCAGAGCTTGTCGGTGAAGACGGTCTGCACGTCGCAGTTCAGGCAGCGTTCAACTTCCTCGGTCACCTGCGCCGCCGTAAAGCCCAGCTCGACTTCCACATCGAGCTTCTTGAAGCGTTCCTTCAAGCCGACGTGCGGCATCAGCCGCCGCTCGATGCTGTCGTAGTTGTTGCTGTAGGCCCATTCATGCAGGCCCATTTTCGAGGGCGTCAGGCTCATGCCATCCGCAAGGCGCTCCCGGACGTCTTCACCCTGGCAATGCTTGTGGATGGAGATGGCCGCCTGATGCCCGTGCTCGACGGCCCAGATGATGTTCTTCGGGCCGAAGGCCGAGTCGCCGCCAAAAAATACGCCCGGCAGCGTGGACTCGAAGGTTTGCTGGTCGACGGCGGGCACATCCCACTTGTCGAATTCGATGCCGAGATCGCGTTCGATCCAGGGAAAGGCATTTTCCTGGCCGATGGCGATCACGATGTCGTCGGCTGGTAGAATCTCTTCACCAGCCACCCGTTCGGCGATGATCCGTCCGCTGGCGTCGAAGTCGTACTCCATGATCTCGAAGAGCATGCCCTTCAACCGGCCTCCCTCGGTCACGAAAGACTTCGGTGACCGGTTGATGACGATCTCGACGTTTTCCTCTTCGGCATCCTCGAGCTCCCAGACCGAGGCCTTGAAGAATTGCCGGGGCTTGCGGGCCATCACCTTGACGCTCTCGGCGCCCACCCGCAGTGCAGTCCGGCAGCAGTCCATGGCGGTGTTGCCGACGCCGATGATCAGGACCTTCCTGCCGATGGACTTGATGTGTTCAAAGGCCACCGATTCCAGCCAGTCGATGCCGATGTGCACGTGGGCTGCATCGTCGTACCGCCCGGGCAGCTTGAGCTCCTTGCCCTTCGGGGCGCCGGTACCGACGAATATCGCGTCGAACTTCTCCGCAAGCAGCTGCTGCATGCTGTCGATGCGGTGGTCGAGCTTGAGCTCGGCACCCATGCCGATGATGTCGTCGATTTCCCGATCCAGAACCTCGGCCGGCAAACGGAACGACGGAATGTTCGAGCGCATCAGGCCGCCCGGCACGCTCAAACCCTCGAAAATCACGACTTCGTAGCCGACCGGCACGAGGTCATTGGCGATGGTGAGCGATGCGGGCCCGGCGCCCACACAAGCCACGCGCTTGCCGTTTTTGACGGCTGGCGCCTTCGGCAGGCGATCGGCGTAGTCATCGGCCAGATCGGCCGCAACCCGCTTCAGGCGACAGATGGCGACCGGTTTGTCTTCGACCCGGCTCCGGCGACACGCCGGCTCGCAGGGGCGATCACAGACACGACCGAGGATGCCCGGGAACACGTTCGATTCCCGATTCAGCATGAAGGCATCGGTGTAGCGGCCCTGGGCGATCAGCCGGATATAGCCGGGGACATCCGTATGCGCCGGGCAGGCCCATTGGCAGTCGACGACCTTGTGGAAGTAGTCGGGGTTTTTGGTGTTTGTCGGTTGCATGCGGCACAGGATTATACAGAGACGATCCCGGCTGCAAATGGTGGTTTGCCGTCATGACGCACCCCGACAAAATGGTTGGCCAAAGCCGGTCCGGAAGTGGAACAATGCCAAGCCATGAACACTGCCAACAAAAACTTGCCGTCGACACCCGAAACCGGAGCCGCTCCGGACCGCTATACCGCACTGGCCCTGCAGCTCGTGACAGCTTGCGTCAATGACTGTCCGGATCGTGCCAGCGCCCGCCGGCGCATGGCCGAAAACCTGGCTCACGTCGGAGCTTCGGTGGCCGCCAGCAAGGCTTTCGTCCGCCAATACAGCGGCAGCGAGGTCAAGCTCGTCGTGCTGCCGGAATACTTCCTGACCGGGTTTCCGCTGGGTGAATCCGTGCCGGTCTGGCAGGACAAGGCCGCGCTGGCGATGGATGGGCCCGAATATCAGGCACTCGCCGACATCGCCGAACAATCCGCCGTGTATCTGGCCGGCAATGCCTACGAGGTTGATCCCCACTTCCCCGAGCTCTACTTCCAGAACTGTTTCATCATCGCGCCGAATCGCGAGACGGTGCTGCGCTATCGCCGGATGATTTCATTGTCGGGCCCGACTCCATACGACGTGTGGGATCGTTATGTTGAAATCTACGGGCTGGATGGCGTGTTTCCGGTTGCCGACACCCCGATTGGCCGCCTCGCCGCCATCGCCTCCGAGGAAATCCAGTATCCGGAAATCGCGCGCATGGCCGCCATGCGTGGCGCCGAAATTTTCATCCATCCGTCCAGCGAGATCGGCAGCCCGGCCTCCACCACGAAGGAGATCGGTCGACGGGCCCGCGCCGCGGAAAACATGGCCTATGTGGTGTCGGCCAATTCGGCTGCCCTCACCCACTGCCCGGTACCGGCTGCGTCAACCACCGGCATGTCAAAGGTGGTGGATTACTACGGACAGGTGATGGCCGAGGCGGCATCCGGCGGCGAGTCCATGGTGGCCAACGCCACCATCGACCTGGCCGCGCTGCGCGATCGCCGGCGCAAGACCGGCCTGTCGAATGTGCTGGTGCGCCAGCCCTTCCAGGCCTACGCCGAGCGCTATCTTGAAACCGTGTTTCGTCCCGCCAACCGGCTGTGCGAGGCGGGCAAGGTCCGCGTACCGGGCCGCAAGGATTTCAGCGAGATGCAGCGCGCGGATATCGAGCGGCTGGCAAATACCGGGAAGATCTGAATCGGGCGGCGACCTACCTGGTGCGACGCAGGGCCAGACCCAACAGGCCAAAAGCCGAAGCGAAGAGCCAGGCTGCGGCCGGCACCGGAATCACCTGGGCATAGAGATTGACGTGCGACAGCGCCTGTTGGCCGCTGATCGCCCAGGTGCCCGAGGTCACGCCATTCGGCAGCGTGAACGCCGCCCAATCCGGATTCAGTTGGCCCTGGCCGGATTTGAAGGCAATCACGAAGTTGGTATAGCCGGGCGCGTTGAATGAAAAAGTCCCGCTCAAGCCGCTGGTCGGCGGTGTTGCGGTCAGGGATTGCGGCAAAACGCCTGAAACGAGGTCATCGCTCTTGTCCAGGGTGAGGTAGCCGAGCAGGTTGATCGCATCGCCATTGCCATTCAGATTTCCGGGTGCCGAAGCCAGGCAAACAGCACTGCCCGGATTCGTGGTGATCGTGAATTCACGGTCGGCCGTGCTGGCCGTTCCTGGACACATCACCGAGACCGGCGCGGCGTAAACACCGCCTGCGCTCAGCACCGTCATCACCACCAACGAACCACTCAAGGTGACTGCTCGCGTCATGGAAATCATTATTGTTATTCCTCTGATGTAACACGCCTCTGACCTCATTGCGGGCCATTAAGGCGCTCGACTTAAGGGCAAAGCTACGCTTCCGGACCGGATCTGTCCAGCAAGCTTATGCCGCACCACGGCGCCGGACAGCCCAAATCGCATGGAGGCTGTATAGAAGAACTATACCCAGGCCGAGAAACTCGCGGCTGTCCTCGATCACCGGATCTCCCGCCTGCATGGTGGCCGCCAGCAGCGACCAGTCGCCCCGCTCGATGAACTCCCCCATGCCGGGGGCCAGCATCAGCATCCACAGCAGGGCGACCAGGGTGAGCAGCATGGCAGCGATGCCCAATGCCCGAAGCTGCCGGGCATTCCAATGAGCCTTCCAGGCAACAGTCATTGCCACTGCTGCTGCCACCAGGTAGACCAGAGCCCAGCGTAGCTGGTCCGGGTCGTTGTACTGCAACAGCGCCGAGACGGCGAACAGCAAGGCGAATATCAGGTTGATGATGCGCATGCGGGGTGGCCTGCGTCAGGGCAGCGAGCCGAAGTGGTAGCGGACACCGAGCCGGGGCCGGATGCCGGCGGCCGGAAAGCCCACGGCTTCCTCATAGTGGCTGTCCAACAGGTTATCGACCGCCAGCGGCACCTTGAGGCGGGGGGTGGCGGCCCAGCTCGCATTCACATCGACACGATTCCAGCGATTCAGCTCGAGTATGCCCGTGGGAATGGATGAATCCAGCGTCTCGCCGATGTAAAGCCAGTTCAGATCCAGCAACCAGCGATCAGTGGGCGTGAAGCACAATCCGGCGCTGCCCCGCCAGTCCGGCCGCTGCAGCAGCTGGCGGTCACTGTGCTTGACGTCGATGTCGGTCCAGGTTGCCTGGGCGCGCAGCTTGAGGGTGGAGGACACGGCCCATTGGCCTTCGAACTCGACACCCTGGATCGTGACCGTATCCCGGTTCACGTTCTTGAAGGTGTCGGGATTGAAGTCGATGAGGTCCTTGTAGTCGTTGTCGAAAACCGTGGCGCTGACCTCTGCCGCACCACCGAGAAAGGCCTGGGTCACGCCTGCTTCCAGGCTGCGGCTGGTTTCGGGCTTGAGCGTGGGTTCCCCCACCAACGGGCTGCCCAGGGCAAAGAAGCTGGGCAGCTTGAAACCGGATCCCCAGTTGAGGCGCAAGCGCGTCGTGCCGTTGCCGAGGGTGTACACCGTGCCGACCTTGCCGGTGGTTTCGCCACTGACCTTGTCCGGCTCATCATGGCGAATGCTGCCCTGGAGAATCAGTTGATCGCCGAGCAGGTAACGACCTTCGGCAAAGACGCCGACGATGTTCCGGTCCAGCGCAAAGCTGTTCGGCACCCGCATGTCCGGCGCGAAGTCTACATAGCCCTCGGAATCACCCGACTCCCGCTGGAAATCGCCACCAAAGGTGGCCACCAGCCGGCTCCCGGAGCGCACCGTGGCGCGCAGGGCGGCGTTGTACCGCTCGAGATCATTCGCGGCACCGTTGGGTGGTATCTGATCACCCGGCGAGATGCCGGGCGAGGCATATTCGTCGCTGCGGTCGTACAGCGAGGCCGTGGCCTGCAGCGACCACGCGGCATCCAGCGCCCAGTCGAGGTCGGCGCCGAGGTTGTATTCGTCGGCTTCCGCCTGATCCAGCGTCCGCAACACAGCCAGCTTCGGCCCGCCGCTCTGCTCCGGAAAACTGGAGCTGTCCGTGCCGGCATGGCGCGCATACAGGTTGGCGACAACGGCCGGCGCCGGCGTGAGACGCAAACGGCCTGACACGGTATCGGCCTCGTAGGTGCTGCCGGACACCGCTTCACCATCGTCACGGTGGGTGGCCTGCAGCGAGAAGCGGGCACCGTCGCCGAACAGGCGGTCAGCCGGACCGCCGGCCTGCACGGTACCGCGACGATAGTCGTCGCCGCCCCCCTCCACTGCAACGTTGGCCGACAAGCGCTCGCCGCCAACACGACTGATGAAGTTGATCGCGCCCGCCAGACCGTCGGAGCCGTAGATGGATGACTGCGGACCGCGCACGATCTCGACGCGTTCGATATCGGCCAGATTCAGCGCCGCCAGATCGAACGACCCGCCGCGGGTGTTGTTCAGGTCGTTGACCTTGATGCCATCGATGAGAAATACCGTGAAGTTCGGCTCACTGCTGCGCATGAACACCTGGGTGACACCGCCGGCGCCCGCCTGATTCACGTGCAGGCCCGGCACATCGCGCAACAGATCGACCACGCCCGATGGGTTGCGTGCCTCGATGTCCTGGTGATCCAGAACCGTCATCGAATTGGGCAGGATGGCCTCGACGGCGGCGAGGCGCGTGCCGGTGACGATCAGTTCTTCAGGGGCGGCCGTCGATGCGTCGGCGGCGATGCTCATCGGGGAGCAAAGTACCAGGCCGGCGGCAAGAACCGCACGCAGGCCGGGCGTGGCAGGGCTGGAAAGTCGACTGGATTTCAGGTGCATCGGCCCATGTTAACCAGCCTGGCGGCACACCATCTGCGGTGCATCTCTCAGACCGGATGCCTGGTTCGTGTCGGCAGCTGCTAGTTCGTGAACAGGGACCAGAAGCGCGTGCGGTCGGGATCGAAGGCATGATAGACCTTGCCGATTGCCCGGGGGTCATCCAGCGCCTGAACCATGAGCCGCGCCAGGTCGGCGCGCCGGATCCAGCTCATGGCGCGGGGGTCTTCGGTCAGGTAAGCCCTGCCCTGGGCTTCCTTGTCGAGCAGCCCGCCCGGCCGGATGATGGTGTAGTCGAGGCCGCTCGTCTTCAGGTAGTCCTCTGCCTTGGTCTTTTCCAGAATCACCTGGCGAAGAAAGTAGCGGGCGATGACCGGCGCCGCCTCGTGCGAATCACCGGCGCCAACCACGGAAACCATGACGAAGCGTTTGACGCCGGCCAGCCGGGCGGCATCCACCGCATTGCGGTTGCCCTCGAAATCGGGGCGCGGCCCATCCGGATTTCTCGCGCCCAGCGTCGACACGATGGCGCGAAATTGCCCGGTGGCGAGCGCTGCCTGCAGATCTGCAGGGACCAGCGCATCGCCGCTGACGATACGGGCGCCCAGCGCCTCGGCGGCGCCGGGGTTGGACGCGGGACGCACCAGAACCACCACGTCATCGCCACGAGCCCGCAGCAGGCGCACCACTTCAAGGCCGGTGGCGCGCGTGCCGCCGATCACCAGCACAGCACCCTGCCTGGACACCGACGCGACCGGCGCCAGTTCGGCCCGCGGCCGATCGCCCTCGATGCCGGAAATCAACATGCCGGCAGCCAGGACCAGAATCAGAACCAGAAATGCTGTGAGTTTGGGATGTTTCATTTACGACCAGTCGATCTGCTGCCGGACGGTGCCGTACATCATGTTCTGGAAGAACTCGCCGTAGAGCAATGAAGCGGGATAAGCCACTGCCGGCGGCGCCAGCTGGTCCAGTTCGTTGAGCAGCTCGGTGTTCAAGTGCAGGTCGGTGCAGGCCAGGTTCTCGCGCAGCTGCTCGACCGTGCGGGCCCCGATGATCGGCATGACATCGCCACGACCACGCTGCATGAGCCAGGCCAGCGCCAGCGCCGCAGGCTGACAGTCGATACGACCGGCGATCTGCACGAAGGCGCTGGCCAGTTCCTGATTGCGCGGCGTCAAGGTGCGGGTGCCGCGCACCCCGGTCAGACGACCAGTGGCGCCGGAGCGGGTGTATTTGCCGGTCAGCAGCCCGCCAGCCAGCGGGCTCCAGGCGGTGATTGCCACATTCAGCGCAGCCGCCAGGGGCAGGAAATCTGTTTCGATGCTGCGCTCGAGCAGGTTGTAATGCAGTTGCAGGGCGCAGAATGGCGTCAATCCACGCTCGGTTGCCAGGGTGTTCGCCATGGCCACCACCCAGGCCGGCGCATTGGAAAAAGCCACATGGAGGATTTTCCCGGCGCGCACCTGGTCATCCAGCGCGCGCATCAGCGCCGCGAGATCCGTGTGGCGATCCCAGCCGTGCACCCAGTACACATCGAGATAGTCGGTGCGCAGGCGGCGCAGGCTCGCTTCCAGCGCCTGCACCAGGTTCTTCCGGTGACTGCCGCCGGCATTCACGTCGGCCGGATTGGTGCTGAGCGCGAACTTGCTGGCGAGCACCAGCTGGTCGCGATCCTCACGGATGAAATCACTCAGGATGAGCTCGCTGCTGCCACGGTTGTAGATGTTGGCGGTATCGATGAAATTGCCGCCAGCGGCGCGAAATTCGTCATACACCCGGCGGGCTTCCGTGGCCGGCACGCCGATCCCGAATTCCTCGCCGAAGGGCATCGTCCCGAGGCACAGCTCCGAAACACGCAGGCCGCTTCCGCCCAGCACTTTGTAGCGCATCGATGGATTCCTTTTCTCGCCGCGGTCAGCGGCCGCCGCAGTCCAGCCGTTGTCCGGCGATCGCCTCCGTGACCTGGCCATTCTCGTAGGCGACCACGCCATTCACGATGGTCGTGACGATCGACGAGCGGAAGGTCGTGCCTTCCAATGGCGACCAGCCGCACTTCGACAGCACGTCCTCGCGACGCACCGTGTGTGGCTTCGTATGGTCGATCAGCACGAGATCGGCGTAGTAGCCTTCACGGATGTAACCGCGATCGCGAATGGCAAACACATCGGCAACGCGGTGGCTGGTTTTCTCGACGATCAGTTCCAGTGGCAGCGTGCCATCGTGCACATGCTCCAGCAGCATCTGCAGGGCGTACTGGACCAGGGGCAGGCCCGAGGGCACCTTGAAATAACTTTCACTCTTCTCGGCGAGGGTGTGTGGCGCATGATCGGTGGCGATCACCTCCAGCCGGCCGTCAATCAGGCCCTTAAGCAGCGCCTGGCGATCGGCCGCCGACTTGATCGCCGGATTGCACTTGATGAAGGCGCCCCTGGTGGCGTAATCGCTGTCATCGAAATGCAGCATGTGGACGCAGGCCTCGGCCGTGATGCGCTTGCCGTTCAGCGGGCCGGGCTGGAAAAGCTCCAGTTCACGCGCCGTGGAGATATGCAGGACATGCAGCCGCGTGTCGTGGCGTTTGGCGAGGGTGGTGGCGAGGACGGTGGATTTCCAGCAGGCCTCGGCTGACCGGATCAGCGGATGTGCGGAAAACGGCACGTTGTCGCCGTATTCCTCGCGGAAACGGGCTTCGTTGGCCTTGATGGTCGGGGTGTCTTCGCAGTGGGTGGCAATCAACGTGGGACAGTCGGCGAAGATCAGCTCCAGCGTCGCCGGATCATCGACGAGCATGTTGCCCGTGGAGGCGCCCATGAAGATCTTCAAGCCGCAGCAGTCGCCGGGCTGCAGGGCCCGGATCTCGTCGAGGTTGTCGTTCGCGGCGCCGAAGTAGAACGAGAAGTTGGCCCGCGACCGGCCGCGCGCCAGCCGGTATTTGTCCATCAGCACCGCGCGGCTGGTGACATTGGGAATGGTGTTCGGCATGTCCATGTAGCTCGTGATGCCACCAGCGACCGCCGCCGCGGACTCGCTGGCGATGTCGGCCTTGTGCGTCAGCCCGGGTTCGCGGAAATGGACCTGGTCATCGATGAAGCCCGGCAACAGATATTTGCCGTCGGCGTCGATGATCCGGTCGACACGACCGGCAGGTATCTGGCGGGCCACCCGCTCGATGCGGCCACGGCGCATGAGCACGTCGCCCGGGGTCACCCGACCCTCGTTGCAGATCCGGGCATTGGTGATCAGGAGGCTCTGGTCAGCCATCAGTTTTTCCTGGCAAGGGGTGGGGCAAAGTTGTCGGTGGCCGTGATGAGTTCATGCACGATGCCGGGCTCGAAGGCCGAGTGACCTGCGTCCGGCACGATGCGGAGCTCCGCCTCGGGCCAGGCACGGTGCAGAGCCCACGCGCTCGTCATCGGGCACACGACATCATAGCGACCCTGCACGATCACGGCGGGAATCGCCCGCAACCGGTCCACATCACGCAGGATCTGATCCGGTGCAACCATGAAGGCCTGATTCACGAAGTAATGGGCTTCGATCCGGGCAAAGGCCAGCGCGAACTGGTCATCGCCGAAGTGCTCGATGGTCGATGCCGAACTCAGCAGGTGGCTGGTGCTGCCTTCCCACACCGACCAGTGCCGCGCAGCCTCCATGGCCAGCACCGGATCGGAGCCGACGAGGCGGCGGTGATAGGCGTGCAGCATGTCGTGCCGTTCATTCTCCGGAATGAAATCCCGGAAGGGTTCCCAGGCATCCGGATACAACTCGCTGGCGCCTTGCTGGTAGAACCAGGCGATCTCGGCCGGCCGCAGCAGGAAGATGCCCCGAAGCACCAGCTCCGTCACGCGCTCCGGATGGGTCTCGGCATAAAGCAATGACAGCGTGCTGCCCCACGATCCGCCAAAGACCAGCCAGCGATCGATTCCGAGCTGGTTGCGCAGCCGCTCGATGTCCGCGATGAGCTCCCAGGTGGTATTGCCATCCAGTTCGGCGTGCGGCCGGCTGCGACCGCAGCCGCGCTGGTCGAGCAGGATGATCCGGTAGCGCTGCGGATCGAAGAAGCGGCGCGGCGTCTCGTCACCGCCGCCGCCCGGGCCGCCATGCAGAAACAGCGCTGCCTTGCCGCGCGGGTTGCCGCACTGCTCGTAGTAGATCTCGTGGGGCCCGATCGCGGGCAGATAACCGGAATCGAAAGGCTCCAGCGGAGGATACAGCGTGCGCTTTGTCATCCGGGCATTCTGGCACTTTTCGCTGGTACTACGTCAATCGCAACAGTGTGGCAGCCGGGATGGCAGTCCCCCTTGGCGGCCTGGCGGGCGGACCCGAGGGCTCGCCAAGGGGTACGCCACCCCGGCTGCATCAGTGTGCCGATTGCCATCGTTTCAAGCGGAGCGGCTAGAATCCCGGCACCTTTTGCAGCCCCCGGCATCCAGCACATGAATGATCCGCAGCCCAAGGTTTACACCTGCTTCGCACTCGCACTGCTCGTTTCAATGACCCTGTCGGGCCCGGCCATCGCGAAAGACGCCGCCATGCTGTCACCATCGATGGACATCCCGTACACCATGCGCAAGCTCGACAACGGGCTGACGGTGATCGTCCACGAGGATCACAAGGCGCCGATCGTCGCGGTGAATGTCTGGTATCACGTCGGCTCCAAGAACGAAGTGCGGGGCCACACCGGTTTCGCCCACCTCTTCGAGCATCTGATGTTCCAGGGCTCCGAGAACCTCAAGAAGGATTATCTGAACACCCTGCAGGATCTGGGCGCCACCGATCTGAACGGCACGACTTTTTTCGACCGCACGAATTATTTCCAGACCGTGCCGAAGAATGCGCTGGATGCCGCTCTCTGGATGGAATCCGATCGCATGGGCCACTTCCAGAAGGCGATCACCCAGGAGAAGCTCGACGAACAGCGCGGCGTGGTGCAGAACGAAAAGCGCCAGGGCGACAACCAGCCCTACGGCAAGGTTTTCCAGGCGATGCTGTCCCAGCTCTTTCCCCCCGACCACCCCTACTCCTGGGCAACCATCGGCTCGATGGATGACCTGAACGCAGCCAGCCTCGACGATGTGCACCGCTGGTTTGCCACCTACTATGGCCCGGACAATGCCGTGATCGTGATCGCCGGTGATGTCGCCACCGAAGACGCCTTTGCCAAGGCCGCCAGATTTTTCGGCGACATCCCGCCCGGGCCGCCGATCACCCGTCTCGAAAAATGGATTCCATCGCACGATCGCGCCCGGCGCGAGACCCAGCAGGACCACGTCGCCCAGGCGCGACTGCATCTGGCCTGGACCGGACCGCAGTGGGGCAGCCACGACGCCTACCTGCTGAACCTGGCCGCCGCCGTGCTGGCCGGCGACAAGAACTCACGGCTGTATGAACGCCTCGTCTATCGTGAACAGATCGCCTCCGATGTCGAATTCGACACGCTGCCGCTGGAAATCGCCGGGATCACCTACCTGCAGGTCTCGGCGCAGCCGGGGGTCAGCCTGAAGCAGCTGGAAACCGCGGTTGACGAGGAGATCGCGCGGTTCAAGAAATCCGGACCCACGGCGAAGGAACTGGAACGGGTGAAAACCCAGCATCGCGCCGGATTCATCCGCGGGCTGGAAAAGGTTGGTGGCTTCTACGGCAAGTCGAGTGTGCTTGCCGAAAGCATGGTTTATGGCGGCTCTCCGGATGCCTGGAAGAAGGGCTACGAAATCACGGAGGCAGCCACGGCTGCCGATCTCAAGGCCGTGGTGGCCAAGTGGGTCACGGCGGCGCCATTCGTCCTCAATGTGGTGCCGGCGAAACCACTGCAGGCGGCCGGCAGCGGCGTCGATCGCAGCTCCATCCCGCTGCCAGCGGGCGACGTGGCGGTGAACTTCCCGGCATTCGAGCGCGCCACGCTCGGCAACGGGCTGAAGCTCATCGTCGCCAACCGGCCGGGTGTGCCAGTGGTGGACCTGAAGCTCGTGATGGATGCCGGCTACGCGGCGGATCAATTCTCCCAGCCGGGCACCGCCAACCTGACGATGGCCATGCTGGATGAAGGCACGAGCAAGCGCAGCGCACTCGAGATCAGCGAACAACTGGCGCTGCTCGGCGCCAATCTCGGCACCGGCTCGAGCCTGGACACCTCGGCTGTCACCCTGTCGGCCCTGGCCGACAAGCTGGAGCCCTCGCTGGACATATTTGCCGATGTCCTGCTGAACCCGGCCTTCCCGCCGGTTGAACTGGAGCGGCTGCGCAAGAGATACCTGGCCGCGTTGAGCCAGGAAAAGACCCAGCCCATGTCGATGGCGCTGCGGGTGGTGCCGGGCCTGCTCTACGGTGCGGGCCATGCCTATGCCCAGCCGCTGACCGGCACCGGCACGGCCGAAACCCTCGCCGCACTGACCCGACAGGACCTCCAGCAGTTTCATGCACGATGGTTTCGCCCCAATCACGCCACCCTGATTGCAGTCGGCCCGGTAACGGTGGCCAGCCTCAAACCCCAACTCGAACGGTTGCTGGGCGGCTGGCAAGCTGGCGATATCCCGGTGAAACAGATCCCGTTCGTCACGCAGAAGCCCAACAAGACCCTCTATCTTCTGGACAAGCCCGGCGCCGATCAGTCGGTGATCATCGCCGGCCAGTTGCTGCCACCGCGCTCGACACCCGATGATCTGGCGATCGAGATGATGAATGACGTGCTCGGCGGCCAGTTCACCTCGCGTCTCAACATGAACCTGCGGGAAACCAAACACTGGTCCTACGGCAGTTACTCCGTCGCCTATGCCGCCAAAGGCCAGCGCCCCCTGCTGGCCTATGCACCCGTCCAGTCAGACAAGACCAGCGAGGCGATTCGCGAGATTCGTGATGAATTCACGTCGATCGTCGGCGACCGGCCCGCCACGGCGGAAGAAGTCGCCGTCGTCAAACGCAGCAATACCTTGTCCCTGCCCGGTCAGTGGGAAACAGACGGCGCGATTCTCGGGTCCATCAGTGAATTGGTGGCCTTCGGGCTGCCGGACAACTATTGGGACACCTATGCCCAGGCCATTCGCAACGTGACGACGGCCGGGGTCAATGAGGCGGCGCACCGCTATTTGAATCCGGCGGATCTGGTGTGGGTGGGCGTCGGCTACCTGAAGCTGATCGAACCCGGCCTCGAACAACTGGGCTTCGACAAGATTCAGCCTATCGATGCCGACGGCGTACTTCAGTAGTGCGGCACCGGCCTGCTGATGCATCCGCGCCGTCGCATTACGACTGCTTAATTTTTCTTGCGGGCAGCGGCCATGCATGGACAATACCGGGCAGCCTCGCCGTCGGACCAGCACCGTCACGATGATCATCGCAGAAGGACTCACGAAAACCTTCGGTAACCGCACCGCTGTCGACGGCATTTCCTTTCGGGTGCAACCGGGCGAAGTCCTCGGCTTTCTGGGACCGAATGGCGCCGGCAAGACCACCACCATGCGCATGCTGGCGGGCTTCGTGGCTGCCACCTCGGGCCGTGCGGAAATCTGCGGCTTTTCAGTGACAGCGCAACCCGTGGCAGCCAAGCAGCGGCTGGGTTACCTGCCCGAGGGGGCGCCCAGTTACGGCGAAATGACCCCGGCGGATTTCCTGCGCTTCATCGGCGCCATCCGCCGCCTGCCGGCCGCCGATTTCGCGCGCCGCTACAAGGATGTGGTCGATCGCCTGCAGCTTGGCGATGTGCTGCAACAGCCGATAGAGACGCTCTCCAAGGGCTTCCGGCGACGGGTCGGTCTGGCGCAGGCCATCCTGCACGATCCGCCGGTGCTCATCCTCGACGAACCCACCGATGGCCTGGACCCGAACCAGAAGCACGAAGTCCGTGAACTGATCCGGACGATGGCGCCGGGCAAGGTCATCGTGATCTCCACGCACATACTCGAAGAAGTCGATGCGGTATGCACCCGCGCCGTCATCATTGCCAACGGCCGCATCGTGGCAGACGAGGAGCCCGCGGCGCTCATCCGGCGGTCGCGCTATCACAACGCCGTCACCCTGCGCCTGCAACCGACGGCCGATCTGCCGGCAATCGCTGCCGAGCTCGAGGCCCTGCCGCAGGTACGGGCAACACTGAGCGACGCCCACGGCCATGCCGTGACGGCCCTGCCCCACGCCGAAGCGTCCCTGCTCGCCGCCATCGGCACCCTGGCGGCCGAACGCCGCTGGCCGATAGTCCAGCTCAGCCTGGAAGCCGGCCGGCTGGATGAAGTCTTCCGGCAATTGACCACTGGCACCAGCCACGACACGGGCCACGACACGGAGCCACACGCCTGATGGGCGCGATCCGCACCATCGCCGCACGGGAGCTGCGCAGCTACTTCGCGACGCCGCTCGCCTATGTCTTCATCGTGATCTTTCTGGCGCTGGCGGGGCTCTTCACTTTCTATCTGGGCGGCTTCTATGAACGGGGGCAGGCGGATCTGGCGCCGTTTTTCAATTTCCACCCCTGGCTCTATCTGTTTCTGGTGCCCGCCATCGCGATGCGCCTGTGGGCCGAGGAGCGCAAGAGCGGCAGCATCGAACTGCTGATGACCCTGCCGGTCACGCTGTGGCAGGCGGTGCTCGGCAAGTACCTGGCTGCCTGGTTGTTCATTCTGGCGGCCCTGGCTTTGACCTTCCCCATCTGGCTGACCGTCAACTATCTGGGCAACCCGGACAATGGCGTGATCCTCGCCACCTACCTCGGCAGCCTGCTGATGGCCGGCGCCTTTCTGGCCATTGGCTCGTGCATTTCGGCGGCCAACCGGAACCAGGTGGTGGCTTTCATCCTCACCGTCGTCATCTGCTTTCTGTTCATGCTGGCGGGCTTTCCGCTGGTCATGGATTTCTTTTCCGGATGGCTGCCCGGCCGGCTGCTCGATGCCGTCGCCAGCCTGTCGTTCCTGACGCACTACACCGCCATCAGCAAGGGCATGCTTGATGTGCGCGATGTGCTGTACTTCCTGCTGGTCATCGCCGTATGGCTGGGCGCGACCACGATCGTGCTGGATCTGAAGAAGGCCGACTAGGATGACTTCAGGCAACCGGCAATCCGCCACCAAAACCGCTGACAACCGCCGGTTCGGCCGCACGGGACTCGTGGTCCTGGCCGTCATTTTCCTGGTCGGGGTGGCACTGATCAGCCTGCTGCCGGCCGCGCGCCTGGATCTCACCTCGAACCAGCTCTACACGCTCTCGGATGGCACGCGAAAAATCCTCGGCAGCATCCCCGAGCCCGTGAACGTCTACCTGTATTTTTCCGACAAGGCGACGACCGACGTGCCGCAGCTGCGCACCTACGCCGGTCGCGTCCGCGAGATGCTGGCCGAGTTTGCCAGCCGCTCCAATGGGCAGCTCAAACTGACCGTGATCGACCCGCTGCCGTTTTCCGAAGAGGAAGACCGCGCCACGAGCTTCGGGCTGCGGCCGATCAACCTCGGCAACAACGCCGACCCCATCTACTTCGGCATTGCGGCCACCAACAGCGTCGGTGATCAGCAGATCATTCCCTTCCTGGACCCGAATCGCGAGTCCTTCCTGGAATACGACCTCGCGAAACTGGTCTACACCCTCGCCCACCCGAAGAAGCCGGTGGTCGGCCTGCTTTCCGGTCTGCCGATGACCGCCGGTTTCGATCCGCAGACCCAGCAGGTGCGTCCGGCCTGGGTCATCGCCGGGCAGCTGGGGCAATTGTTCGATCTGCGGGTGCTGCAGCCGGACCTGGCAACCCTCGGCGCGCCGGCGACGGCAGACGACGCCATCCAGGTGCTGATGCTGGTGCAGCCCGAAAAGTTGTCCGACGACGCGCTGTACAAGGTGGACCAGTACATCCTGCATGGCGGTCGTGCCCTGATCTTTGTCGACCCCCATGTGGAAATCGGCGGCGACTCCGACAGCGACAAATCCACCAGCCTCGATGCGCTCTTCAAGGCCTGGGGCATCAACATGGACCACGACACGATCGTCGGTGATGATCGTTTTGCGCTGTCGGTGAGTGGCCCGAACGGCCAGCCGGTGCGGCATCTGGGCATCATCGGCGTCGATCACACCGGTCTCGACGCGGACGACGTCATCACCAATGGCCTCGACACCATCAATCTGGCCTTTGCCGGCCATATCACCAGCACCAAGGCCGGCTCCGGATCCGGCTCCGGACCCGACCAGGGTGACGTGACCATCACCCCCCTGATCCAGTCCAGCGATCAGGCAGCCCTCATCCCGACCAGCCAGATCATGGTGGCGTCCGCCCCGGCGGCCTTGCGTACCGGCTTCGCACCCACCGGTCAGCACTACACGCTGGCGGCCCGCGTGGTCGGCAAGCTGCGCAGCGCCTTTCCCGGCGACCGCCGGCCCGGACACCTCGACGCCGCGACCGCGCCCGTCAATGTCGTGGTGGTGGCCGACGCCGACCTGCTCGCTGATCGCCTCTGGGTACAGACCCAGAACATTCTCGGCCAGAACCTGAACACCGCCTTTGCCAACAACGGCGACTTCGTGATCAACGCGCTCGACAATCTGCTCGGCAGCAGTGACCTGATCGGCATCCGCAGCCGGGCCACTTTCCAGCGTCCGTTCACCCGGGTCCAGGATCTGCGCCGCGCGGCGGAAGCGCGGTTCCGGACGGCAGAGCAACGCCTGCAGTCCGAACTGGACGAAACCGAAAACCGGCTGCGCGAGCTGCAGGCCAGCCGGTCCGATCAGGGCGCGACCATCCTCTCCCCGCAACAGCAGGCCGAAATCGAACGGTTCCAGGAGCGTCGCGTGGAGTTGCGCAAGGAATTGCGCCAGGTGCAGCGCGAGCTTGACCTGGACATCGAACGGCTCGGCACCACCTTGAAGATCATCAATGTCGCGCTGGTGCCGCTGATCATTTCACTCATCAGTCTGGTGCTGGTGTGGTTCCGGCGGCGCGCCCGGCGGCGAACGCCCTGATGAATCGCCAGACCCTGACGGCACTGCTGGTCATCCTGGTGATTCTCGTCGCCCTGGCCGGGATCGCCCTGACGGGTGGCCAGACGAAATCGTCGTCAGCCCTGCTGTTTCCGGATCTGAAGGCGGAGATCAACGCGATCAACGAAGTGGTCGTCACGGTGCCTGCCGACCACCCCGATGACAAAACAGCCAGTGGCCGGACCATTGCCACGCTGGAGCGCGGTGCCGACCGCTGGACCGTGCAGGAACGTGACGGCTATCCCGCCGACCTGGGCAAGCTGCGGAAGCTGCTGCTGGGCCTCGCCGAGGCTCGCGTCATCGAGCAGAAGACATCGGATCCGGCGTACTACCCGCGACTCGGCGTGCAGGACATGACGGTGGCCGGGGGCCCGGGCGTGGCCCTGACGCTGCACGGTGCGAAAAGGCCGATCCAGCTCATCGTCGGCCGGGCCGGGCCGGACAGTGAATCCACTTATGTGCGACGGGCCGGTGAGGCGGCGAGCTGGCTCATTGCCGGGCCGGTCGCACCGGGAAAGGAGACCAGTACATGGCTGGATCCGTTGCTCACGAACATCCCCGCCTCACGCATCGCCTCGGTGTCCATCACCCATCCGGATGGCGACACGCTGCGCATCACCCAGCAGCCGCCAGCCGGCGGCACTGCCGCGGCTGACGCCAGCCATGTTGAATTCGACGTGGCCGGGATCCCCAAGGGCCGCAGCCTGGATTATCCGGGCATCGCCAATGGCATTGCCGGGGCGCTCGCCGAGCTGCAGCTCGAAGACGTGCAAAAACAGGACAGCAGTGCCAACGCAGCGGCAAAGCCCGTGGTCGCCCGCTTCGTCACCACCGATGGCCTCGCGGTGGAGGTCAGTGCATGGCGGCTGCCCGGGGGCACGCGCTTCACCTTCAATGCAGCAACCGCCGACATCGCAACCGGTGATTCAGCAGCTTTGGATGCAGCGGCCAAAGAGGCCACCGCACTCAACGCCCGACTCGGTGGCTGGCTGTATGCCTTGCCGGACTACAAGGCAGAGCAATTCACGAAGAGCCTCAAGGATCTGCTGACGCCTCGATGAGTCGCCGGCTGGCGCCCCTGCTGTAAAAGCTGGTCGGGTCTGCGCTACTCTTCATCGCGTGATCACCAATTATCTCGAACGAATACTCAAGGCCCGCGTCTACGACGTTGCCCTGGAGACGCCGCTGGAGCCGGCGGCGCGGCTTTCCACGCGCCTTGGCAACTGCATCCTGCTGAAGCGCGAAGACCTGCAACCGGTCTTCTCGTTCAAGGTGCGGGGCGCCTACAACAAGCTGTCGCAACTCTCGGTCGAGGAAAAGGCCGTCGGCGTCATCTGCAGCTCGGCCGGCAATCATGGCCAGGGCGTGGCGCTCGCGAGCCGGGCCCTGGGAATTCGTGCCGTGGTCGTGATGCCGGTTACCGCGCCCGCGATCAAGGTGGATGCCGTCCGGTCAATGGGTGCTGAAGTGGTCCTGCACGGCATCACCTACGACGATGCCTATGCCCGGGCGCAGGAGCTGGTGGCCTCCGAAGGCCTGATCTTCGTGCATCCCTTCGATGATCCGGATGTGATCGCGGGCCAGGGCACGGTGGGCATGGAAATCCTGCGCCAGCAACGCGGCCCGATCGATGCCATCTTTGTGCCTGCGGGTGGCGGTGGCCTGATCAGCGGCATCGGCTTGTACGTGAAAGCCCTGTATCCGGAAATCCGCATCATCGGCGTGGAACCGGAGGAGTCGCCGACGATGTACACGGCCCTGAAGGCCGGGCACCCGGTTGGCCTCGACCGCGTCGGCATCTTTGTCGACGGTGTGGCCGTGCGCCAGGCTGGCACGGAGCCCTTCCGGATCTGCCAGGAAGTTGTCGATGACGTCATCCTCGTGACCAATGACGAGGTGTGCGCCGCCATCCGCGACATCTTTGAAGACACCCGGGCGGTCATGGAACCAGCCGGTGCGCTGGCCGTCGCCGGCATCAAACGGTATGTAAGCGCCACCGGTTGCACCGGCAAGACGCTGGTCGCCATCAACAGCGGCGCCAACATGAACTTCGACCGCCTGCGTTACATCGCCGAGCGCGCCGGCATCGGCGAGAATCGTGAAGCGCTGCTGGCGGTGCAGATCCCCGAGCAGCCCGGCAGCTTCCTCGCCTTCTGCGAAACCATCGGCGAGCGCTACATCACCGAGTTCAACTACCGCTACAGCGATCCGGCCCGTGCCCGGATCTTCGTCGGCGTGGGCCTTACCGGCGGACTTGAAGAGCGGGCGCTGCTGATTGCCCAACTGGAGAAGCTCGGCTACCCGGTGTCTGACTTGAGTGACGATGAGGTGGCCAAACTGCATGTGCGGCACATGGTTGGCGGCCTGGCGCCGGGCCTCAAGAACGAACGTCTGTACCGTTTCCAGTTTCCCGAGCGGCCGGGGGCTCTGCGCGAGTTCCTGAAAAAGGTCGGCAGCCGGTGGAACATCAGCCTGTTCCACTACACCAATCCCGGCTCCGACTACGGCCGGGTGCTGGCGGGCTTCCAGGTTGCCGATGCCGAACTCGAGCCCTTTCTGGGCCACTTGCGCGCCACCGGCGACGACTTCTGGGACGAGAGTTCCAACTCCACCTATCGGCTGTTCCTGTCCAGCACCTGAAGCCGCATGGAGCACCGGGAACCGGATATCCGCCGTGCGACCGTCGCGGATGCGCATGCCGTGGCGGCGCTGGCCACCGAGACCTTCGTCGAGACCTTCGGTCATCTGTATGACCGGGAGGATCTGGCCACCTTCATCAGGGAGGAGCAGACCCCGGCAAACTACCGCCATGTGCTCCACGATCCGGCCGTGGCCATCTGGCTCGCCTCGGACGGCCAGGCCGGCCTGGCCGGTTTCATCACTGCCGGGCCCTGCAAGCTGCCGGTTCCGAACCGGCCCGCAGCGGCAGGTGAAATCCGGCAGCTTTATCTGCGCGGATCAGCCCAGGGGCATGGTCTGGGCTCGCGGCTGCTGAGCCTCGGCCTCGGGTGGCTTCTGGACCGGGCGTTCAGCCCGCTCTATATCGGCGTGTGGTCCGGCAATCATGGCGCCCAGCGTCTGTATGCCCGGCACGGTTTCCGGAAAATCGGCGAGTACGATTTTCCCGTCGGGCAGCACCTGGACCGCGAATTCATCCTGCAACGGGAGTAAGACCGCCTCAGCGATCGAAACCGGCTTTGCAGGCCGGGCAGTCGGGCGCCTTGAACAGCGGGCCGTAGAGCCGGGCATCCAGCGCCGCAGACCAGAACCACCGGTTGTGGCACTTGGGGCAAACGCTGAACCAGGTCCCGACGGCGTAGCCGGCCAGCCCGATGATCGTGCCCAGCGTCCAGGAGGTGCCCGTGGCCGGCCACACCGGCGCGAAGCTGCCATACACCATCAATACGAGAGCCAGATAAAGCTTCCACATCTGACCCGTCCGCGTCACAACCGAGTTGGCCAGCATTCAGCCTCCTGACAACGCCCGTTTGGCAACCACCGGCAGCCGCTTGATGGCTGCCTCACGACGCAACGCCGTACCGCGATCCGGTACGGGCTCCTGATGAACCAGCACGACCGGCCGCCGCGCCCGGGTGTAGGCCGCCCCGGTCCCGGCATTATGTTGTGCCACACGCCTGGGAACATCGCGGGCAATGCCCGTATACAACGACCGGTCCGCACAGCGCACCATGTAAACATGCCAATCCGCCATGCAGGTGGACGACTCGTCGAAATCCCGGTTGACTGCCATGGTTGTGCTTGCGTGCGACCCTCAGGCGAGCTTAGCGGAATCGGACTCGCTCAGGCAAAGCCCCCGGCCTCGATGCGGGCGATCTTCGCCCGCTGTGGCAGCCTGTAGAAGGTCCGCAGCTCGCGCAGCAGTCCGGGTGGTGCAGCGGTTCACCCCCGCTAGTGCTCGCGGGAGAGTCCCGGCTGCCGACCCGGCTCGATCCCCAGCTGGCGCAGCAGGCGGGCCGAACGCTGGCTGCCGGTGGCAAGCCAGGTTTCGTAGAGGCGGAGCACGTTCCGGTCGCCGCCGCCGTCGGCGGCATAGCGGGCATCGCCCAGCACCTCGTTGAGGATATCGACGACATCGGCAAACTTCCGGGACAGTTCGGCAAACACGCCGGCAAAGGCCCGGCCGCGGGGATTGGCCGGCAGGACCGTGGCCAGCGTGCCGTAGGCGCTGCCGCCCATCCGCACGTAGTAACCGACGCCCACGGTCCGGTGGTGCAGCCCCTCGGCCAGGAAACCCGCGACGAACAAGGCCACATCACCCAGACGGCGCAGCGCCGCGTTCCGGCCCTCTTCCGTCGTGGCCTCGGCTGCATCGGCCAGCATCAGGGCCAGGGGCCGCGGACCCGGGCCGGCATCGGCCGGGTCGTGCAAGGCCTCGGAGCGCACGAACAGGGTCAGGAGGTTGACGACGTAATGGACCGTCTGCATCTCGATCGCCAGCCGGTTGGCGAGGATGGCGGCCTCGACGGAGTTGCGGAAGAACTCCTGCAGGTTCGGTACAGGGATGACTCCGGATTCTGCTGCGGAGGCCTTCATGCCCCCGGTTATACCGATGGCCGTATCGGCACAACGTGATTGCAGTCACGGTCCCGATGCAATCCGGGGCGCGAACAGGGTTCAGGTGGTGGCAGCGGGCACCGGTTGCCACGCCATCTCGGTGACGCGACATTCATGCGGGTCGTGATCGAAGCGGAACGCGGCGAACTCACCCGGCCGGGCCAGCGCCATGCCGACGACAAACGACAAGCCGGACCGCTCCGTATTGGTGTCCTCGTCGCACTTCACGTACCACGACTGCCGCACCGGCCCGGGCGCGGCACTCCGGGCCGGCTCATGCGGAGCCAGATGGCCGGCTTCAGTGGCATCGCGGAGATAGCGCGCCACCTGACTGGCCACGGCACGCCAGGTGTCGACCCCGGGTTGTTGCACCACGGCCCATCGGGTGCTGCGGGCAATGGTGGCGGCCGTCATCACGGCCCGGCGACGCACGCTCAGCTGCCGCCATTCACGACGGACACCGCGGCTGCGGGCCAGCGTGACATCCCCGCAAAACGAGATCAGGCCCGGTGCGGCTGGGCGCAGCACATTCACGCCGCGCCGTGCGAGCAGGGCCGCTTCGTCAGCATCGGGCTCCAGGGCAACCCGGGCCTTTGAACGCAGCAGAACCGTCTCCGCAGGGCTGTGCGAGGCCAGCATGCCGGCGATTGCCCCGAGGGCACTCCGGCTGCGGAGCTGCTGGCCGTCCGGCGCGAGTTCGGCCAGCCGCGGAAAGTAGGTCACCACATTGGGGCTTGAGAACACCGAATCCCACTGGCTGTGGGCCACATCGGCCACCTCGGACCAGTGGCCGGGTGGATCCAGCAACAAGATGGCATTGCGCCGCGCGCAATACCGCTCCGCTGCAAAGATGCCGACCGGACCCACATCGGCGCGCGGCGAACCCGACAACAGGCAGACCAGATCCACCGTGGCAACCTGCTCCAGTGCATGGATGCCGGTACCTTCCCTCGGGCAACCGATCAGATCGTAGTCGCTCGGGGGCACGGCCGTGCGCCAGTCGCCTGTGGCGTGCACATACCTGAGCGGGCCGATGCCATCGGCGCCGGGCGTCAGCGAGGGGCGTGCGCGGGGTGCTTCACCGCGCAGCCGGATGAGGCCGGAGCCAGGAAGCACATCGCTGATGAACCCTTCATCATCCGGGGCGATCGTGACTGCCGGCCAGTATTCCTGCTCTTCGACGAGGGGGTTGGACAGTGACCGGATACGTTGCACGGTCAGGTTGAAGCGCCACAGGTCGTCCGGCGGAATGCCATCGTAGTCGACGGCGGCGCGGAGATATTCGAGCGGCCCCGGATTGATGGCTTCGAGCTCCAGCAATCCGCCCGGACCGGGCAGGGAAATACGGGTTGAGCCGCCCGTGCGCGGCACCCGGACCACGATGGCGCGCTGTCCACCGTTGTCGAAAAACTGCCCGAGCATCCATTCGAGGCGGCTGCGCTCCGCGGGCGAGCCAAAACGCCGGCGGAACTCGGCCACGCTTTCGATGACGACGGGAATATTGGCGGGGCCACGTGGCGCAGGCCCGATGAAGGCAGTGACGGTTTCGCGGCGGAGCGGAATGGGCTCCTCGCCGGCAGGAGATTCAATGACTCGAATCCCGGCTCCTGACAGTTCAGGCAACGGTCGATGCATCCACAGAAGGAAACGCGGCGAAGTGTAGCACCGCCGCCGGCAATCAGCCGCTCATCGTGGTTGCCGGTTGCGACAGAGACTGCGGGGCCGAAGCGCAGGACCGAAGTTCAGGACCGACGTTCAGGGCTGGGCGCTGCGTTCGGTGGTGGTTCCGACATCGGCGCCGTCATCGGCGGCGTCATCGGCCGCGACCGGATGCGTCACGATGTTCTGGCTCAAGCGGGCGCCAGCCACGACGGTGGCCGCATCCGCCGCCGGCGTCAGCAGGCGCACCGGGAGACCGCGATTTCCGGCAACTGTCGCCGCAACCAGCGCCTGATCGAGCGCAGGGGCGGGCAGCTGACCGTCACCACTGGCCCCTGAGCTTTTCAAGGCAGACTTTTTCAATTCCACCTTGAGCCGGGCCGCGAGGGCGGCATCCAGATCACGCCGGTCATCCTCGAGTGCCGGATGGACTTCCAGGTAGAGATTGCCGGCCCGCCAGCCGAGCAGCCGCGGTTCGTTCACGATCTGCACCCGGGTGCCGACCGGCACCTGGCTGAACAGCGATTCAATGTCTTCGGGAAAGAGTTGCACGCACCCGTGGCTGACACGCATGCCGATACCGGACGGCTTGTTGGTGCCATGAATCAGATAGGAGGGAAAGCCCAGCCGCATGGCATAGGCGCCCAGCGGGTTATCCGGCCCGGCGGGCACCTTTGCCGGCAGGGGATCACCGGCTTCGGCATGTTCCTTGCGAATCGATGCCGGCACGGTCCATACCGGGTCCTTGGTCTTCGCCACGATCTTCGTAACGCCGATGGGCGTGGACCAGCCTTCACGCCCGATGCCGACCGGGTGGGTGATGACCACCGGCGTTTCCCCCTGTGCTGCCCGCGGATAGTAGAAGATCCGCTTGCTGCCGATGTTGAGCACGATGCCCTCGCGCGGCGCATTCGGCAGCACGTGCTGGGTGGGCAGCACCACCCGCGTCCCGGCGCCCGGCAGCCACGGATCCACATCCGGGTTGGCATAAACGAGTTCGTCGTAGCCCACATCGTACGCCCGGGCGATGTCGATGAAAGTGTCTTCATAGCGGGCGATGATTACCTGCACCTCGCCCACCACATCGGTCCCCGGCGGCAGCTCGAAGCGGTGGCTGACGATCGGCGCTTGTTCCACGGGGCGATGTTCCGTGGCGCCGTGATGCGCCCAGTCCGGTTTCTCGAAGATCGTGCAGCCGGTGGTCATGAGCACGACGGCAAGCACCGGCAGACGCAGCAGCAATTTGTTCATCGATGACAATCCGGCCGCCGGCCTTCGGCCTGGGCTTTTTGATAGAGCTGCACGGCCGCGGGCAATTGCGCCGTCAGATCCTGGATCCGGCTGCTGCCGGAGGGATGGGTGGACAGGAACTCGGGAGAGCCGCCCTTGCTCTCCTTCGCCATGTTTTTCCACAGTTGCACACTCTGGTCCGGCTTGAAACCTGCGGCCGCCATGTAGTCGAGTCCCACCGTGTCGGCCTCCGTTTCATTGGCGCGGCTGAACGGCAGGCTCAGGCCGAGCTGCGCGCCCAGCGCGACCATATCACCAACACCGGGGCCACCGCCCAATACGGCCGTGCCCGCCATGACGCCCACCTGGGTCGTCATCTCGCGATTCGCCCGTTGCAGCGAGTGGTGCCGCGTGACATGCGCCACCTCATGGCCGATCACGGCTGCGAGCTGATCCTGATTCTGGGCGGCCTTCAAAAGGCCGGTAAACACGCCGATGCGGCCACCCGGCATGGCGAAGGCATTGACCTGATCGGAATCGAAGACTTCCACATCCCAGCGCAGGTCCGAGTAGGGCTTGCCGAGTTGCGCAGTGATGGCCGACGCCACGCAATTGACATACGCACGGGTCCTGGCGTCTTTCGACAGCGGAATCTTCGCCCGCATTTCCTGAAACTGCTGCCGGGATGCCGACTCCAGTTCGGTTTCAGAGACGAGCGGCAAGGCGCAGCTGCTCAGCCACAGCGAGGTCATCAGAACTGCCGCCAGCGGCAGGCTTGCTTTTGTCATGGCCGGATTATCGGGCCAGATCCGTTCCGGAACCACCCTGACGCGGGCCACCGGCAGCTGGCCGCAACCAGCTCAGGGAAAACGACCCTGCCGATCGCGTTGCGACACCCAGGCTGCCACTTCGTCGGCGCCCGAGCTGATCGCCGACAGCACCCGCTGCTGCAGCGTGACGTGGGCCTTGTAGCGCACGTGGTAGAGATCGGCGCCTGCCGCTGCCCGATGCAGGTAGTCATCGCTGGTCTCGATGACATCCACCAGCTGCAACTCGTGCGCGCGGGAACCGTACCAGTGCTCGCCGGTCGCCACGGCTTCGATATCCAGGGAAGGCCGGTGCGCTGTCACCATCTGCTTGAACAGGGTGTGGACTTCTTCCAGTTCCTCGCGCAGCTTGTCCCGATCGGCCTCCGTATTCCGGCCAAACATCGTGACGGTGCGCTTGTAGCGGCCGGCGGTGACCTGCTCGTAGTCGACGCCGCGAGCCTCCAGGGCCCGATGGAAATTGGGCAGCTGGGCAATCACGCCGATGGAGCCGATCACGGCAAAGGGCGCGGCGACGATCGTGTTGGCGATGCAGGCCATCAGGTAACCACCGCTGGCGGCGCCCTTGTCGACCGTGACGGTCAGCGGAATGTCCCGGGCCCGCAACCGCTTCAACTGGGATGCGGCGAGGCCATGCTCGTGCACCGCGCCGCCGAAGTTCTCCAGGCGCAGCACGACTTCATCACCGGCTTTGGCCACGCCCAGAATGGCGCTGATTTCCTCGCGCAGGGACGCAACACCCGTGGCGCGGATGTCGCCCTTGAAATCCAGCACATACACCCGGCGACGCGCCGCCGGATCCCCGCCCTGCGCTTTTTGTTCCGCCTTCTTCTGCTTCTTCTCCTGCTTCAGTTCCTTTTTGCGTGCGGCCTTGTCGAGCAGCGCTCGGCGCAATTGCTGTTGCAGGTCGCGGTATTCGTCGTTGAGTTTCTCGACCGTCAGGCTGCCTTCCGATGAGCCCTTTCTGGAGAGCCCCACCGACAACACGACGATGGCGGCGACCGCCGCCACGACCGTGATGGCCTTGGCCAGGAACAGGCCGTATTCCAGCAGGAACTGCCCCATCAGCGGCGATCTGCGGCCGGCCGGCCGGACACTTCAGGGCCCAGCCCGGCATTGTTGCCCTCGAGCGCGCGCTCCGCCCGGTAGCTGGACCGGACGAGCGGCCCCGCCACGACCTCCCGGAAGCCCTTGGCCAAACCCGCTTGCCGGAACTCGCCGAATTCAGCCGGGGTCACGTACTTCTGCACCGGCAGATGATTCTTGGTGGGCCGCAGGTACTGACCGAGGGTCAACAGGTCCACGCCGGCAGCCCGCAGGTCGTCCATGGCTTGGGCCACTTCGTCCGGGGTTTCGCCCAGACCCAGCATCAGGCTGCTCTTGATGAGCACCGCCTGGCCGCCGTCGGTGACCACGCCCAGGGAACCGGCATGCGCCAGCACGGCCAGCGACTGATCGTAGCCGGCACGCGGATCCCGCACCGCCGGTGTCAGGCGGCGCACGGTTTCGAGGTTGTGGGCAAAGACCGCCACACCGGAATGCACGACCGTCGTGACGGCAGCCAGGTTGCCGGCAAAATCCGGGGTGAGCGCCTCGACGGCGGTACCTGGATTGCGGGCCCGGATGGCGCGCACGCAGTCGGCATAGTGCTGTGCGCCACCATCGGGCAGGTCATCGCGATCGACCGAGGTCAGGACCACGTACTTGAGGCCCATCAACTCCACTGACCGGGCCGCGTTGTCCGGCTCTTCCCGATCCAGCCAACCGCGGGGATTCCCGGTATCCACCGCGCAGAAGCGGCAGGCGCGCGTGCAGACGTGGCCCATCAACATGATCGTCGCCGTGCCCGCGCCCCAGCACTCGCCGATGTTCGGGCACATGGATTCTTCGCAGACCGTTGCCAGGCGATGCTCCCGGACCGTCTGCTGTACGTCGGCAAAACGTCCGCCGGAAACCAGCTTCACGCGGAGCCAGTCCGGTTTGCGCAGCGTATCGGCAGCTGGCGCCGACACACCGCCCGGAAGACGTTTGACGCCGTTCCTGATGGCGGAAAAACCGGCAGGGGTGGTGTACTTCTCGCCGCTCTCGACGGGGATGCCCTTGAAGGTTGTCATGCCGTCATTCTCGCACGGGCTGGGGATGTCCTGGCAGGTAGGCCTCGATCACGGCCGGGGGAAGGTTGCTCTGGTCATCGATCTGCAGGTAGTCCGGCATGGAGGTGCCGGTGCAGCGGGAATCGATGTTTGGCGCACCCTGCAGTTGCTCGGCGTCACCGCGGTGCACGGTGCGGAAGTCGATGCTGTAGCGCGTTCGGCCGGAGGTATTCGGGATGGACGAGTGGAGGTGGGCTCCGGAAAAAACCATCACGCCACCCACTGGAGCCACGATGCGGAAATCGGGCTCGGCAGCGACAGGTTCTTCCGGTTTGGGTTGCTCGCGGGTGTCCTGGCCAATGTGCCGGGCAGCATTGAACCGGCTCGTGGCATTCCAGCGCTGATAGTCATAGCCGGCCGAGCTGTTGGCAATGGGCTGCGTCCAGTACTGGGGATGGAAGGCCATGACGTTGTTCGGCGCCACGTCAAAGACCGGCATCCACCAGTTCAGCTGGCAGAGCGGCGCCGAATACCACGTGTCGCGATGCGGATGAAAAGCGTAGGCAATGCCGGTCGTGAGGTAGCCGTCGCTGGTCGAGCTGCGGAGACGGGGGACATCGAAGTAGGTGTCCTGACCTGAACAACCGTGGGCCAGCAGCATGGTGCGGATCAAGCGCTTTGATTCCGGATGATGGATGAAGCGCGGCTTCAGTTCCGCCAGCAGCGCAGCGAATTCCGTGACCGGCATGTCGTGCTGGGCAAGTTCCGGGTCGCGACTGCCAAAGGCCTCGCGGATCAGCTGCTGGGCAAATGCGCAGAACTCGAGGGAGGCCGCGGTGGGAGAGTAGACAAACACATCACCGGCGTAGAGTCGCTGCCGCCGGGCTGCATCATCCAGCGGGCTGTCGATATACAGGGTTGTCATGAAACCTCGGTGGTATCAGGCCGCGGGCATTGTACCGGGCGACCCGCCGCCACCCGAACAAGTTGCAGGATTGGAGTCCGGTACCTTTTTTGGTAGTTGTCAAAAAAAAGGCCCGGCACAAGGCCGGGCCAATACAGGGGGAATCTTGCAGGCAGTCCACCACTCGAACGTCCGGCGTCTAGTGAATTCGTGACCAGTTCAGAAGCTCAACCTCGTCTTCGTCCCGCTGGAAGTTCCGGGCGAGCAGCGCCTCGATCTCCTTCGGTTCCAGCACCTGGTCCACGTCCTGGCTGACTTCAACCACGCCGCTGTACTCATCGGCGAATCCCGGGCCTTCCGGGTGCAGCAGGAAGCGGGTGTAGTACTTCGCACGCATGGACCCGACGTTAGAGGATCGGGCGCGATCATTCCGTGCGCAGGTCCACAGAATCCCCGCACAATGCTATACATGCGCCTCGCTTCAACCACCGGATGAGAGGTCTGTATGCAGCGGGTATCGTGGCTTCCGGCACTGATCGCTGGCGTCATCAGCATGATCACGGCGTCGGCAGGCATTGCCGACGTGCTGGATGGCGCCCGCACGGCGCGTGACGCAGCCCTCACCGCCGAAGCGCCGCGCTACGTCGCCGAGCGCTGGGCACGGGCGGACAAGGCGCTGGCAGCCGCCGAAAGCCGGCTTGCACGGGGCGACATCAAGACCGCAGCCAAACGCAGTGCGGATATCGAAGCAGCCTTTCGCGAGGCCGGGCTCGAAGCGTTGCGCACCCGGTTTCTGGCCCCCGTGCAACTGCAGCTCATCGCCGCGGACAAAGCCCGTGCGGAACGCTATGCGCCGCGTACCCTGGCGAGTGCCCACCAGAAGCTGGCCGTGGCGGAAGCAGCCCTCGCCAGTCACCGCTCCGCCCCGGCAGAGGCAGCCAGCGCAATCGAGGCCGCCCGCCTGGAAGCGCTGCACGCCACCCGCATTGCCGAGCTCGCCATGCAGATCGACCGCGGCGACCGCAGCGGCGAGGCCGTGCTGCTCCACCTGGAATCCGTGGTCGATCGCGCCGCGGTGGCTGCCGGACTGCCCGCCATGCCGATCGTCGGCGATGAAGCCGCCGTCACGACGCTGATCACCGGCATGGCGGCGCTCAGAAACAAGGCCGACGCCGCCGAACAGGCACTGGCCAGTCGCGAGCAACAGGTGCAGAGCCTGGAAGACGAACTCAAGGAGATGGACCAACGACTCGGCGGTGCCGCGGCCGAGCGGCGGCAGCTGGTCATGACGCTCGAATCACAGCAGCGGGTTCGGGACCAGTTGGCGCAACTGCAGGCGATGTTCGCGCCCGATGAAGGCATCGTCCTGCGGCAGGGTCGCAATGTGGTGCTGCGCCTGACCGGGCTGTCGTTCGGCACCGGTTCCGCGGAGTTGCAGAAGCGGTCGCTGCCGCTTTTGAAGAAGGTCAGCTCCGCCCTGAGCCTGTTTCCAGGCGCACCGGTGCTGGTTGAGGGGCATACCGATGCATCCGGCAGCGATGCCGCCAATCTGCGCCTGTCCGGCGAGCGGGCCCGTGTCGTCGCCAATCAGCTCATCACCGCGGCAGCCGTGCCGGGCCAGCTGATTTCAGCGCACGGTTACGGCAAGGAAAAACCGATTGCGGGCAATGACTCCGCCGCGAACCGGGCCCGGAACCGGCGGATCGACATCGTCATTCAGGCCGATGCGGGTGATACCGGGCGCTGAGGTCGCGATCAGACCGATGCCGTGCGCCACCATGAGGCAATCGCCGCGCCGGTGGCCGCATTGACGAAGTATGCATAGCACTTGTGGACATTGAGTCCGTCCACACCCTGAAAGGGATTGATCAGGTCCGTGCGGTCGGTGATCGAGTCGACCAGGCCCAGTGCGCGCATCCCGGCAAAATCGTCGGCAAAGCGGTGCCCCAGCGCCGGCAGGCCACCGATCGCCGCCAGGTTCTGCCACTGCCGGATGCCCCGCGGGTAACGGTCGGCGCCGACATGACTGGCGCCCAGCAGGCGTTGCCGGACAAAGCGGGTGCCCAACGGGCTGCCGAGGGTCAGGAACAGATCCACCGGGCCTGCCTCGTGGCGCAGGGTCCACAACGTGTCCCAGGCAATGACCGAACCGAAACTGTGCGCCATCAGCAGGATGCGCTCGCCCGCCTGCCAGGCCTGCCGAAGCTGCACCTGCAGCAGCTCGCGGATCCGGTCACCGATGCCATCGGCGTTGGCGAAATAGCGCCGGGAATCGGCCAGATTCAGGCGCGTATTGTCCGACGCCAACATGTTGATCAGGAATGGCAGCCGGTCACCCAGCCGGTGCGCGAGGAACTCGGCTCGCCGGCGCCACCCGAAAATCTCCTGGATGCTGCTTTTCGTCGGGTGGGTCTCGGCAAGCATCGCGGCGATGCCCGGCTCGTCGACTGCCGGATCCCGCCAGCTGTCGTACAGCAGATGGCCCCAGAGCACCATGCGCAGACAATCCGGCATCGCGGCCATTTCTTCGGCCACCGCGGCATCGGCACGGCGGATGCCCTCCAGCAGGCAGCGCCGGAACAGTTCGCGATGAATTTCCGGCGGCGGCTTGGCACGGACGCCGGGGACGTACAAGATGCGAGGCACTGACATGGGCGGCATTCTAGTGAAGTACCTGCACACAATGGTCCGGGTCTCCGACCTCGACGCATCCCTCGAGTTTTATTGCGCCGGGCTGGGCCTGCGCGAGATCCGTCGCGTCGAGAACGACGCCGGCCGCTTCACCCTGGTGTTTTTGGCGGCACCGGGCGACGAAACCAGCTGCCTGGAACTGACGTGGAATTGGGATCCGGAAGCGTATGCGGGTGGGCGGAACTTCGGCCACGTGGCCTATGCGGTCAACGACATCTACGCCTTGTGCAGCCATCTGATGGCCATGGGCGTCACCATCAATCGCCCGCCCCGGGATGGTCACATGGCCTTCGTGCGCTCGCCGGACGGGATCTCCATCGAACTGCTGCAGCAAGGTGACCGGCTGCCTCCCGCCGAGCCGTGGCAGTCCATGGGCAACACCGGCAGCTGGTGAGGCCTCAGGTCGGCGTGCAATCAGGCGGTAGCCCGCACGCGGGTTGCGCGGAAGCGTCCCGTCTGGATGTGGGTGTTCCTTGATTCCCTGATGACCACGCAGTTCCGGCCGTCTTCCTTTGCCTGATAGAGGCATTCGTCGGCCAGCTGGATGGCGCCGGCCAGACTGCGTTCATTGCCCGGGCTGACGATGGCCACCCCGACACTGACCGTCAGGAAGCCACCCGTGGTTGATTCGGCATGCGGTATGGCCAGTGCTTCGACGCCGTGTCGCAGGCTCTCGGATATCTCACGCCCCGCATCCTGCGCCGGGCCATACAGGACCACCGCAAACTCCTCGCCGCCAAAGCGTGCGGCAAAGTCCAGCGGGCGCTGGGCACAGCCTGCGATGACATCAGCGACCCGCTTCAGGGCGTCATCCCCGACCTGGTGGCCATACAGATCATTGAATGCCTTGAAGTGATCGATATCCACCATCAGCAGGGTCAGCTGGGTCTGCTCACGCCGGGACTGGCGCCAGAGCTTTTCCACATCCCGGTCATAGCGCCGGCGATTGAACAGGCCCGTGAGCCCGTCCCGCTCGGCCAGATCATTGAGCATGCGCGATTCGGTAAAGGCATGGCGCAGCGCCACCTCGAGCTGGAAGCAGCTGTAGGCGCCGAGCAGGTTCACGCCGAGCAGCGTCAGGCCGGAGAACATGGCTTCGGGCAGGGCAAACTGCCAGTGCAGCATGCCCCAGCAGTAGATCGCGGACATGGTGACGGCGACGACCGTGGCATACCAGAAGTGCAGGCCGAGGGCGAGCCAGACCACGAAGATCCAGGCCACCTCCGCACCAAAGTAGAAGGGTTCGCCATGCAGGCTGGCGCGGACGGTGAGTGAAGTGCCCACCAGCCCGATCAGCAGGGCGGTTGCCGCCAGCAGGATCTGGTAGCCCGCGTGGGAGCCCTCCTTGTACGACATCACCAAGGTGGCCATCAGCACCGGCAGCACGGCTCCCAGCAGGAACGCGGCTGTCGGCCAGCTGAGATTCTTGTCGACCACCGCAAGTATCAACCCGATCAGGATGGCGGTCGCCACCAGGATCAGGATGGTGCGCGTCCTCGGGTAATTGGTCTCGGCATAGATGCGCCGGAAATCGGCCTCGACGAACTTGCTGTGGAAACGCAAGTGCGAGACACGCGGCCGCCGATCGATGATCAGCGAGCTCAGATGGTATTGCGCATCAGTACTCAAAGTCGTGCCCGGCACCCGCAGTCCCTACCCTCGGGGGACGTTACCGGCGAACCCGGCGGGCAGCTGCGCAATAAGTCACATTTCCCGGGCGGCTCGCAATAGGATTGGCAGCAATGACGACGCAACGACAGTGGTTCAGCCAGATATCGGGCGCCGCCCTGGTCCTGGTCATCGGCAGCCTGGCTCTGACCCAGCGCCTGCCGGTCCGGCAGCTTGTGGCGGGTGATCCCGTCAGCCGGCCCTGCGCCATCGAGCCGGCCGGCTTTCTGCGTGGCCAGTTGTTCGGTGCGCTGAACGCCACCCTCGACTGGACCGGCAACGAGCTCCATTGCAGCGGCATGACCCGACCGGATGGCCGGAGCGTCCGCCTGTATTTTGCCCACGAGACCGGGGACAAAGGTCGCCTGTCCATCCAGATCAGCATCGCCGGACAACCGGCCGAACTGGCCGGCAGCGAAGCACCGGCCAACATCACCGTCATCGACCCGTCGGGACACTTCTACAGCAGCAGCGGCTTTGACCGGTGCTGGGCCCGTATTGGCGGCGTGCTGCGGCAAAGCCGGAGTGCAGACCTGCGGATCGACGGCATCATCTACTGCGTGGCTACGCTGCCCTCGCTGCACGACCAGTCGTCCCTGACGCTCGGCGATCTGCATTTTGCCGGTCGGGTGGACGCCGATGCCGGCTGAGCCCAGGCAGACTGTCGGGCTGTCTGCGCTGACCGGGCTGGCCGCCCTGCTCATCCTCACCGCCGGCACGGCCAACGCCTTGAGCCCCAGCCATATCGTGGCAGGGTTCCCGCGCGGCCAGATCGTGCTGGAAACAGCGGGGGCACGCTGCCTCCTCATCGAGGTCTATCTGGCCCGAAGCCGCGACCAGCAGTCCCAGGGGCTGATGTACGTCACCGACCTGCCCGAGTTCGAGGGCATGTATTTCGAACATGACCCGCCGGTGGAACTGGCCATGTGGATGAAGAACACCATCCTCTCCCTGGACATCGTCTTCGTGGGCGAGGACGGCGCGATCAGGCATATCGCGCGGGATGCCACCCCCCATTCAACAGCCACGATCAGCTCGGGTGGTGCAGTCAGCGGTGTTCTGGAACTCAATGCCGGCTTCACCCATCGGTGGCAGGTTGAACCCGGCACCCGCGTGACACTGCAGTAGTTGCCGTTTATCCCGGCACGGGCACCCGACAGCGAATTTCCCAACGCTCGTCGTAACCCGCCGGATTGTCCTCGAGATAATCGAAAGGCCGACGCTCAACCACATCGTAGCCATCAGGGCAGAGCCGCCGCTGCGCTAGCCAGTCCTTGAGCCAGACATCGCGCGCCGCGTCGCCGGCTGGATCACGGGCCGGAAAATCGGCGGCGAACCTGACATCGAAATAGATCGTTCCGGCCTTGTTGAACGGCTGCACGAGCTGGCTGTAACGATGACGGTCGAAATCCGCACTCCGGTCGAGCGCCGCAGTACAGCCAGCCGACAGGCCGATGACCACACTCCCCAGCAGTGCCGCGACCCGCAGGCAGCGCCGTGCACTCATTCCTGCAACTCCTGTTTTCGCCATCCTGTTCAACGGCATATTGTCATCGCGTGGATCGGGGCCACAAGCACAAGGGCGCAACCCGGATACATCCGTGGCATCCACCTTGACCGCAGCAGGAAAAATCGTGCAGACGGTGGATGAAACAATTGACGTGTGCATTCACGGGAAAGATCGGGTAAATTTGCGCCGTTGGGCCGAGGGGGGATCCTGGACCCGACAAGCCGCTGGTTCTGTCTGCAGGCAAAAACTTGGCCCGAGAGACAGAATGGAGAAACCGGCATGAATTCAGTCGCAGCGGCGCCGCAGCAGTACCGGCCATCGAAACTGAAAACTTAAGAGCATCCATGGAAAGCACCTTTGATACCGGGCTAGGCAGCAGCGGTCGCAAGTCGACCATCCTGGCCATAATCGTGATTTTCCATATCGGGCTGATCTGGGCGCTGGCGGCCAGCCTGTCGCGGATCGATGCCGAGCGTGCGCCAACGATCATCCAGGCGGACATCATCGAGGAAGTCACCAAGGAGGAAGAGCTGCCCCCGCCGCCTCCGGCCCTCGAAACACCACCACCCTACGTGCCGCCACCCGATTTCGTCGTCGAGAACCTGGCGCCGGCGCCGTCGACCACGGCACTGGTTACCACCGTCAGCAAGCCCGCGCCCACCCCGGCCCCGGTCGTCAAAAAAGCGGTCAAGACGGCCCCGGTCATCGACCCCAGATACCGGTCACGATTCCAGCCAGTATTTCCGCCGACCTCCCGCCGTCTGGGAGAAGAAGGCTCGGTGATTATCTCGGTGCTGGTGGGTGCAGACGGCAAGGTTCAGGATGCCAAGATTCAGACGAGCAGTGGCTATCCACGACTG
>CAYLKO010000012.1:45977-51259 GCA_964384525.1 uncultured Chromatiaceae bacterium | reverse complement strand
CAGGACGTCGACCACTTTCGGCAACGTGGTTACTGTGTACGCCCGGGTTTTTTCGATCCGGCCGAGACGCAGGCAATGTCCGACTGGCTGGATTCCCTCAAGGCAGCTCCCCCGGGTGAGGGCGGTGCGGCGTGCTATTACGAGCAAAGCCCGCTCACGGGTGCCGGCATCCTGGTGCGCGTCGAGCACATTCTTGGCGAGCACAATCCGGCGATGACGAGTCTCATGCTGGCGCCAAAGGTGCTGGACGCGCTGACGGCGCTGCTGGGCGAGGCGCCTGTCCTGTTCAAGGAGAAGGTCAACTACAAGCTGCCAGGCTGCCGGTCCGACAAGCTGCACCAGGATCAGGCCGCGGGGTGGAATGCCTACAGCGATTTCTTCGTCACGATGGCCATCGTGATCGATGCAAACCACCGCGGCAATGCCGCGCTGAGTTTCCTGTCGACGGGTGCCTACGAGCGCAAGCTGATGGGGCCCGAATGGCAGCCGCTCACGGATGCGGATCCGCCCTATGAACCTGCCGATGATTATCAGGTGCTGGAAGCCGCACCGGGCGATGTGGTGTTCTTCGATTCCTACGTGCCACATGGTTCGCCGCCGAATACCAGCGATCAGCCCAGGCGCAACATCTATCTGACGTTCAACCGCCAGTCCGACGGTGATCAGCGCATGCGCTACTACCGGGACAAGTGGACCAGCTACCCACCCAACGACCCGGGGCAGGTTCGTGGTGTGGGCAGTTATCGTGTGTGATCGCTGCCGGTGCAGCAGCAGGCGTACCGACTGACATGAACGCAACGCTCCCACAGATCATCCAGGGCGGCATGGGCGTGGCGGTTTCCTCCTGGCGGCTGGCGCAAGCCGTTTCGCGGAGGGGCCAGCTGGGCGTTGTGTCGGGGACGGCCAGCGAGGCCGTCGTCACCCGCCGCCTGCAGTTGGGTGATCCCGATGGTGACCTGCGTGCGGCATTTGCGGCCTTCCCGGTGCCTGCCGTGGCCAAACGGGTCTGGGACCGCTACTACATCGCCGGCGGCAAGCCGCCTGGGCGGCGATTCCGGTCCAAGCCGGTGCCATCGGTGAAGATGCCGCCCGCCTTGCTTGATCTGCTCGTCGTCGCCAACTTCAGTGAAGTCTTTCTGGCGAAGAGGGGCCACAGCGGCCTGGTCGGGGTCAATCTGCTGGAAAAGATCCAGCTGCCCAATCTGGCTTCGCTGTTTGGCGCCATGCTGGCCGGCGTCGATGTGGTGCTGATGGGGGCGGGCATTCCACGGTCGATTCCGGCGATTCTGGACAAATTCGCCATGGGCAAGGCTGCCGACATGAAGCTCGATGTAGTCGGCGCGCTGCCGGGCGAGGAGTTTTACACGCACTTTGATCCCGCCCCGTATCTGCCACCGGGGGTCACCACCCTGGCAAGGCCGCAGTTCCTGCCGATCGTTTCCTCCTCCGTCCTGGCGATGACCCTGGCCCGCAAGAGTGGCGGCAAGGTCGATGGCTTCATCGTGGAGGGCTACACCGCCGGTGGCCACAACGCGCCCCCGCGCGGTGGTCTCCATCTCGATGCCAACGACGAGCCGATATACGGCGAGCGTGATCTGCCGAATCTCGAACAGATCAAGGGTTTGGGCCTGCCGTTCTGGCTGGCGGGGTCCTACGGCGACCACGCCGGCCTGCAGCGGGCCTTGGCCCTCGGTGCCCGCGGCATCCAGGTGGGCACGGCTTTCGCCTTCAGCGACGAGTCCGGCATGGCGCCCGAACTCCGGCAGGCGGTGCTCGGGGCGGCGCGTGCGGGCACCATCAAGGTGGTCACCGATCCCTACGCCTCACCGACCGGCTTTCCCTTCAAGGTGGTGCAGGTGGATGGCACGGTTTCGGAGCCGGAGATCTATGCGGGGCGGGAGAGGTTTTGCGACCTCGGCGTGCTGCGTCAGTGCTATCGCATGCCGGATGGCAGTGTTGGCTACCGCTGTGCCAGCGAGCCGGTGGACGACTACCTGCGCAAGGGCGGCGCCGAAGCGGATACCGTTGGCCGCAAATGCGTCTGCAATGGCCTGATGTCCGCCGCGGGCTACGGCCAGATCCGGCATGACGGCGAACTGGAACCCTCGCTGGTCACCGCTGGCGATGAAGTGAGCCAGATTCGCCACTTCCTGCGGCCGGGACGAACCAGCTATTCGGCCGATGACGTGATCGACAGCCTGCTGGGCAGGCCCGCTACGGAGAAGCCCTTATAGCCCGTCCGGAGCGGCCGGCTTAGAAATGGAGAACGAATACGGACCGCCGGCAACGCAGAATGGTGGAGCATTGAATACGGTCAATCATTCAACTGTGCGGGCTAAAGCCAGAAACCCCCGGCAATGCCCGGATGCGGCGTCGCACGCCGAGCCTGCGAAGCTCCAGTGCCGCAGCTGTGTGCTGGTGGCGCAATGCCTGCCCGGCAGGCTGCAGGCGGATGAAGTGCAGCACTTCGAGCGCAGCGTGCAACGTTGCCGGCCGCTGGTGGCCGGTGAGCACCTGTTCCGGGCCGGTGATCCCTTTCGGTCGATATTTGCCGTCCAGTCCGGCTCCTACAAGACCTACATGATCGACAACGAGGGGCGCGAGCACATCATCTCGTTCTACTTTGCCGGCGAGATCATGGGCATCGATGCGATTTACCCCGGTCGCCACCCCTCGAGCTGCGTGGCGCTCTCCAACAGCAAGGTCTGCGTGCTTTCCTATGCCACGCTCACCTCGCTCGCCAATGACGTCCCGAGTCTCCAGTTGCAGATCCTGCGGTTGTTCAGCCGCGAGGTTCTCGGCAACTCGGCACTGGCCGGTGATTTCAGCGCGGACGAGCGCCTGGCGACCTTTCTCGTCATGGTCGCTGCGCGCCAGAAGGATCCTGCCAGTACGGACCTGGAGCTGGCAATGAGCCGCCAGGACATTGCCAATTATCTGCGGCTGGCGCCGGAAACCCTGAGCCGGATTCTGGCCCGGTTCCAGCAGAAGGGTTTCATCCGGGCCAATCGCCGGCTCATCACCTTGCTTGATGTGGACGGTCTGGCAGAGCTGTCCGCCAGCATGAATCCCTATGCGCGCTTCAGTCGCGCACATGAACCACCACCCGGGGCGCCGACGTCCGTGGCGCCCGGTCAAACCTGAACGGAGCACACGACATGTTTGCACTGACCTCCCACACCAAGGTATCGGAACTCGCCAACGGTCCGCCCGGCATCCACAAGGTGTTGCTGGCCACCGGCCTGTTTCGCGAGGGCGATGATCCCGACGTCATGCTGGGCGAGCTGTGCTGGAACTTCGGCTTCAATCCGGGAATGCTCCTGATGATGCTGGAGGCGGCCAATGTGCCCGAAGAAGTGCCGCCGCTCGACATCACCCCGTTCCAGGGCATGCCACTCGTGGCGCTCGTGGATCACATTCAACAGGTCCACCATGGCTACCTGCGGGACAACCTGCCGAAGCTGACTGCGCTCACGGCCGCCGTTGCCGCCGCCCACGTCGGGGATGAGAACCTGGCGGCGCTGGATAAGGAGATGCAGCGCATCGCCGGCGAGCTGTACTCGCACCTCAATCACGAGGAGGAGGC
Source organism: uncultured Chromatiaceae bacterium (assembly GCA_964384525.1). Classification (GTDB taxonomy): domain Bacteria; phylum Pseudomonadota; class Gammaproteobacteria; order Steroidobacterales; genus SHZI01. The sequence continues at coordinate 47,673 of CAYLKO010000012.1, read as the reverse complement.
GCTGTTTGCGATGATTCGCGAGCTTGGCATGCTGATCGAGGTCACCCCCACCCGCTGTGGCGGATCGGTGGGTGGCCCCATTGCGTGCATGGAGAACGAACATGCGGCAGCCGTGGCGACCCTGCAGCGGATGCGCAAGCTGACCAACAACTACACCGCAAGCGCAGGTGCCAGCAGCATGTGGCAGGAGCTGCTCGAGCAGCTGGCATTTTTCGATCAGGACCTGCGTGAGCACATGTACAAGGAAGACAAGGCCCTGTTCCCCCGTGCGCTGGAGGCACAGCGCGGCGCGCAAACGGCAACCGCAAACTGATCAGTGCCGCTGCCTGCCTCATGAATTTCGATATCGTGATTGTCGGCGCCGGGCCGGCCGGCTTGTGCTTTGCCCGGGCGCTGGCCGGCACCGGCTTGTCGGTTGCGCTGCTGGAGGCCCGGCCGGTCGCCAGCCTCGAGGAGCCCGCGTTTGATGGTCGGGAGATCGCGCTGACCCATCACAGCGTGCATCTGCTCCGCCAGCTCGGCATCTGGGAGCGGATTCCGGCCGGGGAAATCCATGAACTGCGCGACGCGCTGGTCCTGAATGGCAGCGGGCAGTCCGGCATGCGGCTCGACCATGCGGACAGCAACCGGCCCCAGCTGGGCTTTCTGGTGGCCAACCAGATGATCCGCAAGGCCGCCTTCACCACGCTTGCCGCCCAGGACGGGCTGACCCTGCTCTGCGGTCAGCGGGTGAGCGGCATCGAGCCGGGGCCTGATCGATCAACCGTGTCCCTGGCCGATGGCCGGGTGCTGACCGCGCGCCTCGTGGTGGCGGCAGACAGCCGCTTCTCCGAAACCCGCCGGTTCATGGGGATTCCCGCCGACAGCCACGACTTCGGCAAGTCCATGCTGGTGTGCCGGATGCATCACGAAAAGCCCCACCACCAGGTTGCCTGGGAATGGTTTGGCCACGGCCAGACGCTGGCCCGGCTGCCGCTGGCCGAACATGAGTCCTCGATGGTTCTTACGCTGCCGCAGATCGTGATGCAGGACCTCGCCGCGGCTCCGGAAGCGGAATTTGCGGCAGCCATCGCGGCTCGTCTCCAGCATCGGCTGGGGCCGATGCGACTGATCAGCACGCGACACGTCTACCCGCTGGTGGCCGTGTATGCCCGGCGCGGCACGGCCGCGCGCTTTGCGCGGGTTGGCGATGCAGCCGTCGGCATGCATCCGGTGACGGCGCATGGCTTCAACTTCGGCCTGCTGGGTCAGGATCTGCTGGCCCGCACGATCAGCCGCGGGTTGAACAACCACCAGGATATCGGCGGTTCGCCAGTGCTGCGGCAATACGCCCGCGAACTCCGCCGGGCCACCCGTCCGCTGTATCTGGCCACTGCCGCCATCGTCCGCCTCTACACGGACGACCAGCCGCCGGCGCGCCTGCTCCGCCGCATGGTCCTGTCGGTCGGCACCCATCTGCCGCCGGCGAGGCGGGCGCTGGTCCGTCACGTGACCCACGCCGGTGACAGCCGGGTGGCCACCTATCCCTTGCTTGGCGTACTGCGCGCACTGCGTCCCTGAGTTGTGTGTTCCTGGGCTGCGTGTTCCTGGGCTGCGTGTTCCTGGGCTGCGGCGGGGGGGGGGGGGGGAGGGGGGGGGGGGGGGGGGGGGCGCGCCGCCCCCCCCCCCCCCCCCCACCCAGACAAACACCCGAACC
>CAYLKO010000012.1:0-45967 GCA_964384525.1 uncultured Chromatiaceae bacterium | reverse complement strand
GGCGTCTGGCTCCGGGCTGCGGGGGCGGTCCCTGGGGGGTGGGGGGTTGGGCGTGGCGCCCCCCCCCGCGCCCCCCGCGACGCAGGCCGATCACGCGATCAGCCCGATTCAGGCGCACGCTCAACGCATGGTTGAACGGGCTCCACGCACGGGTTCCCTCGTGCAATTGCACGTAATCTTCGGCCGACGCACCGAAGCCATCCAGCCGGCATTCAAGACCCTCCAGCCGATGCAGCGGTCGCCAGGTGATGACCCAATGCTCCTCATCCCGCCGGCAGCGTAGTCCCCAGGCCGGATGGTTCACCTCCGCATCGTGCTGCTCATCCAGCAACAGGGGTGAGCCGTGCAGCATGGAGCAATCCACCAGCCAATGCCCGCGGTCGACGGTCACTCGAACCGTGCCGTGATTGGGCGGCAGGCCGGGGCCGGCAAGCATGGTGCCGATACCGCGTTCCGCATCGAAGCCCAGTGAACACAACAGCGCATGAAAGGCATTCGCGCCCGCCCAGCAGGTGCCGCCGGTGCCGTGCCTGAGCCACGCTTCGAGGAAATCCTCCGGTGAGTGGCCGGGGAGTGGCGCTGAACTGCCGGACTGCAGGTGGAGGAGTTTCCGGACGTTGTCGAACGGTACACGCCGGCACCAGATTCCATAGAGATCACCCAGGCTCTCCGCCGAGGCGTCAGGCGCCTGCGTGAGCCCCAACCGGGTGAGTACGCGCTCCAGGAGCGCAGGTGTCAGCAGCCTGTGCGGCTCGATGCTGGCCATGTTCATTTCATGAATTCCGGTCCCAAAAAAGTCCGGGCCCATGAAGGGCCCGGACCGTCGTCACCTGGTTTGTCATCAGGCTCAGATCTTGGGCTCCTCCTGTGCCGCCCACTCCTGGCCCAGCTCCTTGCCGTATTCCTTCTGGTAGTCGGACCACTCGTCGCTCGCGACGTCCACTTCCTTCCGCATGCGGAAGCCGCGTGACAGGACGAACCACATCAGCGGTAGCAGGCCACCGAAGATGAAGACCGAGCCGCCAATCGTGCGGAGGTAGGTGAGCGTAGCAAACACCGGTCCCATGACCACTTCCGTTGACCGGGCATACCAGAGGCCTTCGGTGATGACCAGCCAGATCTGGTAGAGGCCAACCGGGAACAGGTCGAGGAACATCATGAGGCCCAGACCGATCTGGAAGGACCAGAAGACGGTCCTGATGAGCTTCGCGTTCCAGGCAGCCTTCTGGAACAGGTGCTGGCAGCAGAACAGGACACCTGCCAGTGCGATGTTGCCCTTCACCCCGAACATGGCGGCATGGGCGTGGTTGCCGGTCATGTACGTTGCATGCTCGTAGTAGTTCACGATCGGCAGGGTGATCAGCGAGCCAAAGACGCCCGCCCCGAAGATGTTCCAGAAGTTCACCGCCAGGATGAACAGCCAGACCCCCTCCATGACGATGACCTGCTTGCCCTGAACCCTGAACTCGTTGGCACGACCGCCTTCCTGCCGCATCTGCCAGGCATCAAGCGTCAGCAGCAGCAGCGGCAGCACCTGCAGGGTGGAGAACACGCTGCCCACGGCGATGATCCCGGTCGGCTTGGCGATCCAGTAGAAGTTGTGGGAAATGCCATTGATCGCCGTGACCAGGAAGAGCATGACGGCCAGGAAGATGATCCGCTCGGCCATCATCCGGGTCACCAGGCCCATCTGCACGAGGAGGTAGGCGACGATGACGGTCGTGAACACTTCAAAGGTGACTTCCACCCACATGTGCACGACCATCCAGCGCCAGTAGTCGGAGATGGCGAAGTTGTCGTTCGGCGTCATGAAGATGCCGAAGAACAGGAACAACACCATCACGCCGCTGCCCCACAGGAGCCAGGCCGGCACCGACCAGAAGTTCTTCTTGCTGAGCCAGGGCTTCACGCCGCGATAGATGATGAAGATCCACAGCGTGAAGCTGGCCAGCAGGAGCAGCTGGAAGAAGCGGCCCAGTTCGATGAACTCCCAGCCCTGGCTGCCGAACCAGTAGGACATCTCGTCGCTGATCCAGCCCCGCTGGCCGGTGTAGATGCCAAATATGGCACCGAGCGCCACGATCACCGAGATGAAGAACAGCAGGTTGATCAGTGCTTTCTGGCCGGTTGGCACCTTGGTCAGCCGCGGCAGGAAGAAGATCGTGTAGCCGACCCAGGCCATGAAGCACCAGAAGATCTGCAGGATGGCGTGGTAGCTGCGCGACACGCTGAACGGAATCAGTTCATTCAGGTTGATGCCGAATGGACGGACGAAGTCGAATGCACTGATCGTGCCGGCAAGCACCTGTATGCCGAACACGATGATGGCGAGCGCAAAGAACTTGTAGGTGGCCCGCTGGGTGGGCCGCACATAGCCATTCTCCAGGTCCGAGGTGGTCAGCGAGTGGCCATTGACCCCGTTGCTCGCCTCGAAGACGTCGATCGGCTGCTGCTTCATCTGCCCGTAGACGTACAGCACGATGCTGATGCCGATCCACAGGGCGAAAATGGAGATGAAGGTCCAGATGAAGGTGGCGCTGGTGGCGGTGTTGCCCGCCTCCGGGTCGTACGGCCAGTTGTGCGTGTAGCTGTAGTTCTCGCCCGGTCGATTCGCCGCGGAAACCCAGCCGCCCCAGAAGAAGAACGACGTGACCGCACGCAGGTTGTCTTCACCGGACACCTGGTTCTGCGGATCCATCCGGTCCGGATAGGTGGCGTCGGTGAACATCCGCGTGTAATGCGTGTTCAGTTCCTTGAGGGCGAAGATCTGTGCATCGTTCAGGGTGATCTGCTCAGCCTGCTCGTCGTAGGTGTTGTTGTGCAGTTCGCGGATGATCCGCGCACCGACGGCGTCCTGCTCGTATCCCGTCAGTGAGGTGACCCCGGTACGGGCCATGATTTCATTCTGGTAATACGTCCGCATGGACACCACGGTCCGGTGCAGGGCATCGGCGGTGAAGTCCGGACCCCGTTCCGCACCATCGCCCCAGAAGGATCCGTAGTTCATCAGGCCCCGGAGATGGAACAGCTCCTGGCCGCGCTTGATCTGCTCGGCGGTGATCACCGTCTGACCGGTGGAATCCACGAACTTCACCAGCGGCGGTGAACCTGAATAGGTCTGCTGTCCGAGGTAAACCAAGCCTCCGATGCTGATGACTGCAACAATCAGAAAATGGGTGAACCAGTTCTTTTTGTTCAGCAGCCACATCGCGAGATTGGAGCTGCCGGAACTGGCGGCGGATGATGTGTTCATTTCGATGACTCCTGGTGGCGTCGGCCAATGTGGTCCGTGATCTTCGTGACCATAGGTTGCTTGGTACTTGTCATTTGCCAGATGACCTGGATCAAGTAGTTGCCGATATGTGCGCATAAGGTGCTAAGTGCTTCCACCTAGTTGCGGCTGCCCCGACGCCGGGAGACGGCTGCCATGCTTGACCGGATGCGCCATCGTCCGAAGAATCACCTGGTGGGCGCAAAGCGCCCGACAGGTCACGCGCGATGAGGAAGACACTACGTTCCTGGTTCGGTTTCAGCAGCAAGGAACCCGTGCCGGAGGTGGAACTTGAGGTGGCTCGAAGCGGTGATGCCGCCGGGCCACGGGAAAGCTTTCACCCGAATGGCCAGTTGCGGGAGCGGCAGTGCTTCAAGGGCGGCAAGAAGGACGGGCCGTGGGTGATGTTTCATGACAACGGGCAGCTGCGGTCCCGGGGCAACTTCGTTGCCGGTGAACGCAATGGCCCGTTTGAAGTCTTTTACAAAAATGGCCAGCTGCGATCCAAAGGCCGGCACAAGGGTGACCAGCGGGATGGCCCCTACGAGTCGTACCACGAGAACGGCCAGCTTGAATCCCGGGGAACCTTCCTGCATGGCACAAGAACGGGACCGTGGCAGAAATTCCACGCCAATGGTCAGCTGGCGGAAGCCGGCGCGTATACCGACGACCGGCCCGACGGGCCGCGGGAGTGCTTTGCGGAGAGTGGCCGGTTGCAGGTGCGGGAGCACTACCGGGACGGCAAGCGGGAGGGCCTGTATGAGTCGTACGATGACCATGGCCGCCTGAAAACCAGAGGCAGCTTCAGGTGTGGTGTTCTGGACGGACCCTATGAGCTCTACGACGCCGATGGCGCAGTGATGGAAACCGGCAGCTTCAGGGACGGCATCAATCGCTAGAGAAACGTGAGCAGGACATGATCAAGCTCATCTACTTCATCAAGCAGCTGCGGGCGCGCTTCAGGCCGCCTGATGGCGGCGCAGAGTGGTTTCGCAAAAATGGCCAGCTTGAATCCCGGGGGGCCTATCTGAATGGCAAACAGGAGGGGCCCTGGGAGTTCTTCCACGAGTACTGCCAGATCGAATTTCGCGGGAGCTACCACTACGGTGAACGCCATGGCCCGTGGGTGCTGTATTACGACACCGGCCGGGTCAAGTTGAAGGGCAACTCGATGGACGGCAAACCGTGCGGCATCTTCGAGCGGTTTTACCTGAATGGTCGTCTGTGCGAACGGCTGACCTACAAGGATGGCGAGCTCGACGGGCTGTTCGAAAAGTTTCATCCCAATGGCCAGCTGGCCGAGAAGGGCTGCTACGAGGATCGCCAGCTCGAGGGTCCCTGGGAGTTCTATCACGAGAATGGCCAGCTGAAGAAGCGGGGGGCTTACCACTACCACAAGCGGGAAGGCAAGTGGGAATGCTTCGATGAATCCGGCAAGCTCCTGGAGTCACGAACCTACAGAACGGATGGTTCCGGTCTGTACGAGTAGGCTCAGCGCTCGAGCATGGCCAGTTTGCCCGGCACGCCTTCCCACTCGTCGGCATCCGGCGGTGGAGGCTTGCCGGCGCCGATCATGGGCCAGACGCCGGCCAGCTTTGCATTCAGGCCAACGAACATCTTCTGGTTCGCGGGCACATCCCGCTCCTCCATGATGGCGCCAACGATGCATGCCGGAACGCAGATCGCACAATCGATGCACTCGTCCGGGTCGATCACCAGAAAATTCGGACCCTCGCGGAAGCTGTCCACGGGACAAACGTCGGCACAGTAGGTGTGCTTGCAGTTGATGCAGTTTTCAGTAACGACAAAAGGCATCGTCTCATCCCATCTTCGACGGCAGTTCAGGTCTTGTCCGGGTGGAGGCTGCGCGCAAACATCACGCCCAGAATGGCGCCCAGGGCGGTGTTGATCGTCGCGATCACCGTGATCGCGGCAATAACTTCGATGGCCAGCACCAGCGCGTGACCGATGGCGCCAATGCCCAGGGCATCAGCCACCACGCCGGCGTAGTGCATGCCCGTGCTGCCGCCGCCCATGACGGACAGGAAGATGGCGGGGGCCAGGCCGATGGCGCCGAAAATCAGGCCGGCCACCTTGATGGTCTTGACCTGTTCAATCCGGTGGGCATAGCGTTTTGCCATGGCGTCGAGCAGCCATCTGGACGCATAAATGGCCAGTGCCGTGCCACCCAGCGTGCCCATGACGATCGCGAACAGCACTAGGTGGCCTCTCGATGGTCGGGCTTCTGCCCTTGCTTGTGAGCCCGCTTGCCGCGCAGCGCGCGGACCAGGCGGTCGCTGGACCACCCCAGAAAATAAATGACCAGCACGAAGCCGGCCCATATGGCGAGGGTGAGCTCGGTGTTTCTGATGCCGGTTGCGCGCAGGTACTGGTCGTAATCGGCTTCGGTTCTCAAGTTGATGTGCTTCCGGTAGAGCAGCGAGCGCAGGGCATGGCACTCGTCCCCGAGTTCCGAGATGTTCGGGGGTATGGCCCCTGCAGGCAGTTCGCGCCATTCGCGGCACTCGGGGGCGCTGAGGTCCGCGACCACGGCCGGGTCATGTACCGGCCACAGGGTGCCAATCAAGGCGAGGGATGTTGCCAGGAACACCGCGGCGAACAGTCCCCAGAATTTCTGCCAGCTGTTCAGTTTCATCTGCATGATGTTCCCGAGCCGTTGTCCTGGGCTCTGCCGGCCACCGGCCCGAAGCCCGCCATGGATCCATCATGCTGCGGGTGATCCATGATGGATAGTACGGATTGCCCGTATGTCAGGGCCGGGCGCGGCGCGCTGCCGGCAGCAGCAAGATCGCGCCCAGGCCAAAAGTGGCCGCCCAGGCCGCAGCTGAGAACCAGAGCATCAGCGCACGCTGTTCCGGCAGCAGCCAGCCACCGCCGACGCGCAGGGCCACCGCCAGGGCCATGAGCAGCTGCAGGACCTGCAGGCTGGTGGCCGAAGCCGCCAGCCTGACCGCGCGTTGCCGCGTGACCCGGACCATCATCACGAGGGTCACCGTCCCGATGCCGCCGGCCGCGAGGGCATGCAGCGCGCCGGCATCCGGTGGCTGGATCAGCGCCAGCCTTTCCAGGCCCAGCAAAGCCATGCCCAGCGCGAGCCAGAAAAAGCCCAGGTGCAGGGGCCAGACTTCAGGGTCGTGAAGAATTTTTGAGGAGCGCCAGTCGGTCATTCTCGTGGCCAGGATGCCTGCCACGATGAGCGCAACCAGACCGGCGCCGCGGGGCAGGCCAATCACCTCGAGGATCACCATGGCCAGCACGCCAACCACGGTGGCAGCCTCGAGGCCTGGATGTGCCGGCAGCATGACCTCGTAGCCACGGGCCCGCAGCGCGCCCACCGTTGCCGTCGGCACGGCCCGCCCGCCCATCACCATGACCAGCAAGGCCACGACATACACCGACAGCACGGCAGCGCTGCGCGCCGGCGCCCGCAGCAGCCCGGCTTCGCTGGCATAGCTGCCCACGGCGGCCACACCGAGCAGCACTAGGATCAGCGGGAAAGCAATGTTGCGCAGACGCTTGACCGCCAGGAAGCGGCTGCCTCCCAGGGTTGCGAGCACGAGAGGGAAGGCCGCTGCAACCGCCAGCCGGAGCCATGGCTCCATGGCTGTCGGCGGCAACAGCCACTGCAGACGGCCAGCCAGCCACAGCAGCCAGAGGCACAGCACGACGGGCAGGGCCATCGCCGGCAGCAGATAACCGGCAATCACGGCAAAGGTGTAACCAAACACCATTTCCTGGCCATGCCACGCGGCGGAAGCCGCGACAGGCCAGTCCACCAGCCCGTAGCGCAGCGCCAGCCAGGCGAGGACATTGAGCGGGGCCAGGAGCAGCGCCGATGGAAAGAACAGCCGCCATGGCGCAAGTTTTGGTGGCACTGCCGATTCCCGGTGCATCACGCCACCTGGATGGCGGCGTTCAACTGTAGACACAAGCTGCGGAGCCAACAAGTTGACCACCCCTGGCCGTGATGGTCGTCGTCTACGTGGAAGCCACGATGGCAATCTGCCGAAGCCATGATCTGCATCAAGTCGGTCGGCATGGGCCCGCGCATTATCGAACCGGACCTTTCATCCACACGGAGTGCGACCATGTACATCAATTTCTGGTATCCGATCATCAGAAGCGAAGATCTGGCTCCCGACATTCCGGAAAAAGTGCGGGTTCTGGGTTGTGATCTGGTGGCCTTTCGTGATCAGTCCGGGACTGCACGGGTATTGAGCGACACCTGCACGCACCGTGGCGCCTCGCTCGGCGGTCCGTGGTCCAACGTGGGCGCACCCCGCATCATCAACGGCTGCATCGTCTGCCCATACCACGGCTGGGAATTTGGCGGTGACGGTGAGTGCAAGAACATTCCCTCCATTGGTTACGGCACCAGGGTGCCGGCCCGGGCGAAGGTGGATTCGTACCCTGTCCAGGAAAAGTACGGGATCGTGTTCGCATTTCTGGGCGATCTGCCCGAAGACCAGCGCCCGCCGCTCCTCGAGGTCGAGGAATTCGGCCAGCCGGGCTGGCGCGCCAATCAGGTGCTGATCCTCGACGTGAATTACTACTACGAGCGCTCGATCGAGAACGGCCTGGATCCGGCCCACAACGAGTTCGTGCATCCGACGCATGGGCATCAGGGCGTGGACCGCACGACCTACCGGACCAAGGACTACGAGGTCGAGGACCACCGGCAGGGCTGGGGCTTCTGGTTCTGGCACAAGTTCGACTCGCCCCCGCTGCCCCAGAAGGGCCACGTAACCGCCAAGGACACCGAGACGCCGTGGGGCAATACGAAAACCCAGCGTACCGACATCTATGCCGGCGGCGGCACATACGGGCCGAATGCCATGCCGACATACATCAACCTCGATCCGGACAAGATGTTCCGCCAGTACTTCTTCGAGCAGCCGGTGGATGAGAACCGGACGAAGATCTTCTTCCTGAACATGCGGAATTTCCTGCTGGAGCCGCACAACGACGGCCCGATCCATGCCCGGAACAAGGTGATTGCCGGCCAGGACATCCAGATCCTGAATGTGCTCAGCCCATCGATGACGCCATTGAGCCCGACCAAGGAAGTGCTGATGCCGGCCGACAAGGCCATTGCCACCTATCGCGAGTGGCTGCGGAAATTCGACGACAAGGGCTGGCGCATCGACTGGGAACTGTTCCGCAGGAACCATGGCGTGGACCGGACCTATGCGATCCCGTCACCAGGCCGTCACACCAGCGGCAACTGGGTTCTGGATCCGGTTCCATTGCTGAAAAACCGGGCGGAGCGCGACGAGAAGGAACGGCAGGCGGCCGCAGCCTGACGCCCGGTATTGTCCGGCCGGTGTCAGCGCGGACCAGCTGACACCGGCCACATGGCCATCGGCCGTGGTCAATCGCGGATGTAGGCCAGCGGCAATTCCGTGGTCGACTTGATGCACTCCAGGGCAAAGCTGGCGCTGACATCGGTGAGGCCGCTCACCTTGATCAGCTGCTTGTAGACCGCGTCGTACGCCGCGATATCGGGAATCACGAGGCGCAGCAGGTAATCCACATCGCCGCTCAGGCGATGAAACTCCACCACCTCGGGAATGGCCCCGACGGCGGTGTTGAAGGCGTCGAACCAGGCGGCGTCGTGCCGGTTGGTCTTTAGGTGCACGAAGACCGTCGTGGCGACATTGAGTTTGCCGGGGTCCAGCAGCGCCACCCGACGCCTGACATAGCCCTCGACCTCGAGGGCCCGGATGCGCCGCCAGCAGGGCCCGCGCGAGAGGTGGACCGCCTCGGCAATCTCCGCGATCGACAGGCTGGCATCCCGCTGCAGCAGATCCAGAATTGCGATATCTGTTTTATCCATGGTGAATTTACTCGCCAAACTCAATTTGTACGAAACATCTGTTTCAACGTAGTAGCAATATCGCAAATAATTGAGCAGAAAGTGCGACTAATTGTCATTAAGCTTCGGCTCATGAAAGCATTGCTGCGCCCCTTTACCGAGCATCCGGCGTCCATCGGCGAGACCTATTTCGAGCACATGGGCCGCGCCGCAGGATTTTCCTTCAGCATGCTGGCTGCCGGGATTGCCTGCCTCATTCACGCCCTGCTGCCCTGTCTATTCATCACCACCGGCAGCAGGACGGTGACCAATCTGCATGACCGCATGGTGCAGAACCGCAATCGCCACCTGGCGAAATCGCCAATCGAGCCCGCGTCCAAGTCTGTGACCCAGCCTGCTCCGTAAGTGGAGCGGAATTCATCGGTGGCGGGTACGGCCACGCAACCAGCGTGGATGACGATCCTGCCCGGCCTGGGGCTGGCCGTGGCGATTGCCTTCAGCACGCAGTACCTCTCGGACTGGCTCGGGGCGAGCCTCTTCAACCTCAGCAAGAGTCCTGTCAGCCCGGTCATGCTTGCCGTCCTGACGGGGGTGTTGATCCGGAACACGATCGGCGTCGACGCACGTCTGGAGCAGGGCGTGGCCGTGGCTTCCGGTTCCGTCCTGCGCATCGGTCTGGCGCTGGTCGGTCTGCGTCTCAGCATCATTGGCCTGGGTACGCTGGGGCTCGAGGCCCTGCCGATCGTCGTGGGTTGCATGCTGACTGCATGGGTGGTGCTGCCGCGCCTGGCGCGGGCCATGCACTTGAAGGGTGCGTTGGTCACCTTGCTGACGGTGGGCACCAGCATCTGCGGCTGCACGGCCATTATGGCGGTGGCCCCCGTGATTCGGGCCAGGGCGGAGGAGACCGGTTACGCCGTCACGCTGGTGGTCATTGTCGGCCTGGCGGGCATGCTGTTCTATCCGGCGCTGGCCCATCACCTGTTCAGCGACAATCCGCTGGCTGCCGGGATTTTCCTCGGCGCCTCCATTCATGACACCTCCCAGGTGATGGGCGCGGCCCTGCTGTACAGCGGGCAGTACCTGTCACCGGAAGCGCTGGAGGCGGCGACAGTGACCAAACTGTTGCGCAATCTGACCCTGATCGTGGTCGTGCCGGTGCTCGCGGCGCGGTATGCGGAGCAGGGCGTCAACCAGGCACCGGCCGGCAACAAGCTGCTTGCCTGGCGGCGCTTGCTGCCGGGCTTCGTGCTCGCCTTCGTGCTGATGGCGGTGGTGCGCACGATCGGGGATGCCTTCAGTCATGGCCAGCCGGACTTCGGCTCCACCATCTGGGAGCCCGGCTTGTTGTTGGCCAACAAATCCTCCGAAATGCTGCTGACCGTGGGCATGGCAGCCGTTGGGCTCAACGTCGATCTCGGCGGCATGCGCCGGGTTGGCTGGCGGCCGCTGGTTGCCGGTGTCCTCGCCGCCGCCACCGTGGCTGTAGTCTGTCTTCTGCTCCTCTTTGCCATCACCTGACCAAAAAAAGGGGCCCGAAGGCCCCTTTGGATTTGCGGAGAGAGTGGTGGCTAGAACTTCATGCGCCAGGTCACGCCCCATTGTTCGAGTCGGGGGTAGGACACGGTGTAGCGCCAGGGGAAGAACGTGCCGCCGGTGTTTTTTGCTTCCGGTGCCGGCGTGGTGTTGGTGAAGAACACGTCGCGGTAGGCGGACAGCGGCTCGTCATTGCCGAACAGGTTCAGCGCGTAGATCTCCACCGACCAGTTGTCCCTGGTCAACCCCAGATGGGCATTGACCGTGGTGGCGTCGGGGATGATGGCCTGGTTGGTCGGATCCGCATACTGCTTGCCGCGGTAGGAGGCGTCACTGCGGAGATACCAGTCGATGTCGCCCCGCAACGGTGCCTGGTAGCCGGCGCCGATGTTGGCCTGCCACTTGGAGGTACGCGAAATGGTGTTGCCCTTCACGTTGCCATCCGGCGCATAACTCGGAAACAGTGCGAAGGAATCCAGCGCCGCATTGCCATACTCGGCATCCAGATAGGAAATGCCGAAATTGCCGGTCAGGTTGTCGGTGATGACGGCATCCAGGGACCACTCTGCGCCCTTGATGTCGGCATCACCGCTGTTGACTTCTATGGAGATGGGCCGCGCCAGCGGTCGACCACCAACCGTCTCCGTACCCTGCGGGATCACGATATCGGTCCAGTCAATGTAGAAGACGGCAAGCTCGGAGCGCAGCCGACGATCGAGAAACTCCGACTTGAGCCCCAACTCGTAGGTGAGGTTCTTCTCCGGGTCGAAAGTATTGACCAAGGTCACGTTCACGGTCGGAGCATCCTGGAACTGCACGGTCTGGATGTCGAAGCCACCTGCCTTCTCGGCACTGGCGATGGAGCCGTAGATCGTCATGTTGTCAGCTGGCTTGTAGTCCACCGTGGCACGCCAGTCCGTGGTGTTCCACGAATCATCGCCGGACGTGATGGTCTCGGTATTGTCATAGTCCTTGTCGGTGCGCGTATAGCGACCCTCGATGCGGCCGGTCCAGTTCTCGATGAAGTCCCATTCGGCAGACGCGAATACCGCATAAGACTTGTCGTCCTTGAAGACGGTCTTGGCGGCGCTGCCCCCACCCAGCGGTTGGGTGAACCACGGTACGAAGGAACCATCGGCTGCACCCTGTGCAAAATCCATCCAGGTCCCGGTATTGATGCAGGCCAGGCAGAACGAGCCAAAGTCATTGGGCAGCGGCTTTGTCGCCATCACGAAGCCGGTGTTGTCGGTGGCGGCCTTGTATTTCGTCTTGAACAGATAGACGCCGCCGGAATACCGGAAAGCGCGATCTTCGGGGCTGGCGAAGCGCAGCTCCTCGCTGATTTCTTCGGTTGTTGCCTGGGGCTGGATCTGCAGCAGACCAGTCGTGAACTGGGCACGTCTGGCCCACATGGCAAACGGATCATCGGGCGGATTTGCCGGTGCAACCAGGTCAGCCAGATAGGTGAAGAGCACGTTCTCGCCCTGGCCCCGGGAGCCGTCGATCAGGTAAGTGTGCTTCTGGGCGGAATAGCCCGTCAGGGACGTGAACGTGCCGATATCAGCATCCCAGTTCAGGCGCAGGTGGGCACGGTTGAGCTTGCGATCCTCGCCAGTGGCCTGGGGAATGACGGAAAGGCCGCGACGGTCAATCGGCTGGAATGTGCCGCAGAAATTCTGCAAGCGGCTCGAGAGGGCCGGATTGACAGCCCTGCGGTCTTCACAGTTCGCAGCGACCGCGCTCTGTGCCGAGTTGTCGATCTGGTCGCGTGAAAAATACAAAGAAAGCTCGGCTTCGAAGACGTCATTGGGTGTCCACAACAGGGAGCCCTGACCGCTCTTGTACTCGTATCCACCAATATCGACGCCCTCGCCCAGACCGGTGAACTGGTTATCGTACGAGCCATCGAACTTGTCGTAGCTGACGGCCACGCGTCCCTTCAGGGTGCCCTCGATCAGCGGGCCGCTGGCCGAGACGGCGGTCAGGTATTTGCCGTCGTTGCCAACCGTGACTTCGGTGGTGCCCTTGAACACGTCCGTGGGCTTGGCAGTGACGTAGTTGATGGCGCCGCTGAAGCTGTTGCGGCCGTACAGCGCTGCCTGCGGGCCTTTGATGACCTCGATGCGTTCCAGGTCGAGCTGGCTGAAATTCAGGCCCTCGCGACCCGATACGTAGACGCCGTCGATGAAGATGCCGACGTTGTTCTCGCCGAACACACTGATCGGTGCGACGCCGCGAATGACCGGCGCCGGCAGGATCTCGCCCTGCAGATTCGAGAAGGTCAGGCCAGGCGTGTTGGCCGCCACGTCATCGAGGCTGCGGATCGACTTCTGCTGGATGTCGTCGGCTGTCAACGCGGTGATCGCAAGGGGCACGTCGATGAGCCGCTCCTGAATCTTGCGGGAAGTCACGATGATTTCGTCGATGGCATTTGCCGGTGTGCTGAATACTGCCAGTGTGGCGGCCAGCACGGCGGCAGCCCCGTAGCGGCTGATCAATCCGGGTTGCATATCAGTAGTCCCCCTGTCCCCTTGGTGAGCGGTTGTCAGGTGTCTCGCGTCAACCTGACGTTGTCGTCGCTGGAATAGTGCAACTGGCAGAAGCGAAAGTCACTAGTTCTGTCCATCCGGGGCGACATGGTGGAAATGCGATGTTCAAGCTATGCTCCCTGCAGATGAGAGTCGCCGACTCACCGCTGACCGCTGTCGTGCTGCTTGCCTGCATGACATTTTCTGCACCGACACAAGCGGCCGGGCCGGTGGTTTCAACCGATCGGGGCGCCGTGCTTGGCACCACCACCGATGGCATCGATGCCTTCCGCGGCATCCCCTATGCAGCTGCACCGGTGGGCGCCCTGCGCTGGCGATCACCCCAGCCGGCGGCTGGCTGGAAGGGCGGGCGTGCAGCCACGGCCTGCGGTCCGGTCTGCCCGCAGCACATCCGCGCCGTGTCGGCCGACACCCCGCAGAGTGAAGACTGCCTGAGCCTCAACGTCTACGCCCCCGCTGGCACGCCAGCCGGCAGCCTGCCGGTGATGGTGTGGATTCATGGTGGCAGTTTTCGCCTGGGCGCCGGCTCACAACCCGCCTACGACGGCAGCCAGTTTGCCCGGCAGGGCGTGGTGCTGGTCACGATCAACTACCGGCTCGACCGCCTGGGCCGCTTTGGTCATCCGGCGCTGACGCGGGCGCAGCCCAACGAGGGCCTGGCGAATTACGGCCTGATGGATCAGATCGCGGCTCTGCACTGGGTGCATGACAACATTGCTGCCTTCGGCGGTGATCCATCGCAGGTCACGATATTCGGTTACTCGGCCGGTGGGGTTTCGGTGAACTACCTCATGGCGGCGCCATCGGCCCGGGGGCTGTTCCAGCGGGCCATTTCCCAGAGCGGCGGTGTGGCCGCCGACGCCAGCCGGCATCTCACCACGGACTCGGGCCGCTTCAAGTCGCTGGAGTCCGATGGCCTGGAGTTAGCCGCGAGTTTCGGCATCGCCAACGACGAGCAGGCGCCGGCGAAGCTGCGCGCGCTCACCGTGGCCCAGGTCCTCGCCTATCCGCAGAAGGACAGCTCCATGAACCCGGTGGTCGATGGCCGGGTGATCCCCGACGATCTCGGCCAGGTTTTCCGGGAAGGACGCCAGATCCCGGTGCCCTATCTGGCCGGCGCCAACAGCTGGGAGGCCAGTCTCATCCAGGGCTTCAACCTGCCGATGGCGGCGGTGATGCCCGGGGTTTCGCCGGACCAGGCGCGCGAGGTCTACGGCCCTCTGGATGACAACACACTGAAGGACACCTACTTCGGCGACATGCTGTTTCTCGCCCCGGCCTGGATCCTGGCCGCCGACATGCAAATGGCCAGGACCCCTGCCTGGCTCTATTACTACAGCTACGTCGATGACGATCAGCGGGGCAAGGTGCCCGGTGCTGCCCATGGAGCAGAGGTCAGCCACCTGTTCCGCCACCCGCTGCGGCCAAACCGGACATTGAGTTCGCATGACCTCGAGGTCTCGGCGCCGTTGCGGCATTACTGGATCAACTTTGCCCGCACCGGCAGCCCGAATGGGGACAGCGTTCCGGACTGGAAGCCATTCACCCGGGCCACGCCGTGGACGATGGACTTCGGTGAAAAGCCGGAACTGCTGCCGGCCATTTTCCCGAAGCGCATGGACTTTCAGCAGGAAGTCATCAAGGCGGCCATTCGGCAGGGCGCCAAGGCCCCGGCTGCAAAACCCCAGGCTGCGAAACCCCCAGCTGCGAAACCCTGAGACTCAGGGGCGGGAACTCTCCACCACGTTGTCTGCGAGCCAGCTTTCGATCTGCTGACGGCTGAGCTTGCCGCTCACGCCCTTGCGCCGGTGGGCTGCATCGTAGAAGTAGGCGCGCGGCAGCTCGCCATACCAGTTCGGATCGATCTCGTAACGCAGCTTCTGGCTGTCGTCGGCGAAGATCCATGATTCCTCGTCCGTCATGCCGAAGTCGCGCAGTGCTTGTGCGGCGACCGCTTCATCGCTCAGGTCATCAGTGGAGACCAGCACCAGTGGCAGCTGCGGGTGGCGCTCGCGCACTTCACGCAACAGGCTGAACTCGTCGCGGCACGGCCCACAGGTGATCGACCAGAGGATGAGCAGAAACGGTTGGTCGTTGAGCGCGGCTGTCAGGGTTGCAAAGGAGCCGCTCTGCAAGGGCTGAAAGGCGGGTGCTGCGACAACCGTGCCGGCCAGCAGAAACAGCAGTCCGCAGAAGACGAGTCGACGAGTGATCATGCAAGGATCATAGTAGTTTGTGGCCGGTGCATGGCGTGGCATTCCGCCACGCGACCGAGTGCCACGCACGCAAGTCGGTGATTGTCGGCAAGATTGCCGGCCTATGAAAACACCATACCAGCAGCTTGCACATTCCCTTGTTTTGTCCTGTGTACTTTTGGCGGGGGCCTGGGCGTCGTCTGCCAACGCACTCAGCGAAATCATCGTGACCACGACGCGCGAAGCCACGCTGCGGGCCGACACTCCCATTTCGATCTCCGTCGTCGACAGCAGTGAGATCGATGCGGTGCGTCCCGGCCACCCGTCGGAGATTCTGGGTCGCGTACCCGGCGTGTCCGTGCAGCCCACGAACGGCGAGGGCAGCATCGTCGGCATCCGCCAGCCGATCGGCACGAGCCCCGTGTACCTCTACCTGGAGGATGGCGTCCCCGTTCGTGCCTCCGGTTTCTTCAATCACAACGCGCTCTATGAAGTGAACCTGCCCCAGGCGGGCGGCATCGAAGTGATCCGCGGGCCGGGGACGGCGCTCCAGGGCAGCGATGCCATCGGCGGCGTGATCAACATCCTGACGCGGGCGCCGTCGAGGGAGCCGGAGCTCTCCACCAGCCTGGAAGTGGGCGCGGACAGCTGGCTGCGGGGGCTGGTCTCGGCCAGCGACTCCTGGGGAGATTCCGGCGCCCGCATCGATCTCAACCTTACCCACAGCGATGGCTGGCGGAACGAGAGCAGCTACGATCGGCAGTCCCTCACCCTGCGCGGCGATCACACCCTGGGCGACAATCGCCTGAAGGCGGTCCTGTCGATGACCAACATCGACCAGGACACCGGTGCAACCAGCTTTCTCTCCGAGGCGGATTACCTCAACGATCCGACGCGGAATTACACGCCCTTTGCCTATCGCAAGGTCCAAAGCGCCCGCGCATCCGTCGACTGGGAGCAGAACGTGGGCGCCGGGCTTGTGACCGTCACGCCGTACCTGCGCTGGAGCGAGATGGAGCTGCTGCCAACCTTCACGCTCGCCTTCGATCCGGTGGTCTACACCACGGCCTATTACTCGGTGGGCACCCTGCTCAAATACCGCCAGGACTTTGCACCCTGGCACACGCGCCTGATCACCGGCGTTGATCTCGACTACAGCCCGGGATGGCGCAAGGAAGACCGCATCTGGGCCACGCGCAATGGTCCGGTCTACACGAGCTACACCAATCAGGGGCGGATCTACGATTACGACGTGACCTTCTGGCAGATCTCCCCCTATGTGCAGGTGGAGACGGAGCCCGTCGAAAAGCTGCATCTGACAGCCGGCCTGCGCGTCGACACGCTCGGCTTCCGCTACGACAACAACCTGGCTGACGGTCCGTTCCAGACAAGCAACGGCCCCGTGCCACCGGCTGCCCAACGGACTTTCCTTCGGCCGGCCGACCAGAACGAAAATTACGATCGTTTGAGCCCGAGCCTGGGAGCGACCTATGCCTTCACGCCCACGTTCAATGGCTTTGTCGCCTACAAGCAATCCTTCCGCGTGCCGCAGGAAAGCCAGCTGTACCGCCAGGGTGCGAACCAGGACTCGACGCAGTTGAAGCCGGTGAAGGCCGACAGCTACGAAGTCGGCGTGCGGGCCACACCGCTGCGCACCCTTTCCCTGGAGCTGTCGGCCTATACGATGGAAAAGCGCGACGACATCCTGACTTACAACGATGGCTCGGGACCCACGCAGACCAACAATGGCAAGACCCGGCACAAGGGCGGCGAGGCGGCCGTCGCCGGGCAGTTTCAACCTGAATGGCGCCTGGATGTGGCGGCCAGCCATTCCCGGAGTGAATACCGGCAATGGGTGGCATTTGTCGGTGGCGCCAACGTGAGCTTCAGCGGCAATGTCATGCCATCGGCGCCCGAGGACGTGGCCAATGTGGTGCTGGGCTACCAGCCGAACCGCATCAAGGGCCTGTCGGTCGAGGCGGAGCTGGCTTATCTGGGCTCCTACTGGCTCGATGATGCCAACACGGCGAAGTACGACGGCCATGAGCTCGTCAATCTGCGTCTCAACTATGCCACGGCCGGCGACTGGCAATTCTTCATGCGGGCGACCAATCTGCTGGATACGCGCTGGGCCAACTCCGCCCGCGTCTCGAATGGCCAGCCGGAATTTGCCCCGGGCATGCCTTTCAGCCTGTACGGCGGCGTCAGCAGGAGGTTCTAGTCCGATGAACGGAATTCGTGTTGCGATGGCCGTGGCCGTGCTCGCTGGCAGCGGCATGGTCACCGCCCAGAACCAACAACCGGGCCAGCAGCCGGCAGCTGCGTCCGGGCCCGCTGTGCGTTGCGATGGTCCGGCGTTCAGCTGCGCCATGGCAGCCACGCCGGCCTTTGCCGATGACGGCACCCTCTGGCTGGCCTGGAATTCGGCAAGCCATGTCTACCTTGCCCACTCGACCGATGACGGCCGCCATTTCAGCCAGCCCCGGGAGATCACGCCGGCTGCGGCGAAACTCGATCACTCGGTGGATACGCGTCCGCAGCTCGTCGTCGGCCGGTCGGGTGATGTGACCGTGGGCTACGCCGTGATGACGACCGCCGGCTTCATGCACGGCGACATGCTTTATGCCCATTCAGCCGACCGCGGCCGCACGTTCACGCCGCCCCGGCCGGTGAATGCGGATCCGGCGGGCAAGCGCTTTCTGTCCCTGTCGCAGGATCCTGCCGGCGCCATTTTCGCCGCCTGGGTCGACAAGCGCGGTCTGGCCGCGGCGAAGGCCGCCGGCAAGGACTACGCCGGCGCGGCGGTGCTGGCAGCCTGGGCGAATGACGGCGGCGCAACCTTCGGTGCGCCGGGGACGGTGGGCGAGCACACCTGTGAATGTTGCCGGGTGGCGGTCGATTTTGCCGGCGCGGGCCGGCCGGTGATCGTGTGGCGCAATCTCTATGACAAGGCCCGTGATCACGCCATCTCGACATTCAGTGCGCCCACTGTCGCGGGTCCGGCGCAGCGGGTGAGCGATGACGACTGGCAGATCGATGCCTG
Organism: uncultured Chromatiaceae bacterium; assembly: GCA_964384525.1. Taxonomy (GTDB): domain Bacteria; phylum Pseudomonadota; class Gammaproteobacteria; order Steroidobacterales; genus SHZI01. The sequence continues at coordinate 27,537 of CAYLKO010000012.1, read as the reverse complement.
CCCCCATCATGGGCCGGCTGTTGCGGTGGCCGCCGACGGCAGCTATCACGTGGCATGGTTCACGGCCAGCGACACGCGCCAGGGTCTGTTTTATGCCCGGTCCACCGACGCAGGCGCCACCTTCTCCACCCCACTGGCCATCGGCAACCCGGCGCGCCAGCCGGCCAGGCCGCAGTTGCTGGCGCAGGGTGACCAGCTGTGGCTCGCGTGGCGGGAGTACGATGGCGAGGCGACCGAGGCGATCGTGATGCAGTCGGAAAATGGCGGCCGGGACTGGGCGAAACCCAGGGTCGTCGGCCGGTCAGCCAGCACCGCCGATCACCCGCTGCTCGTCAGCAAGGGTCGTCAGGTCTTTGTCTCGTGGTTGACCCAGGCGGATGGCTATCGTTTGCTGCCTGTACGATGATGTACTGAGCAACCCACGGCAAGGCGCAGCAGGAGCCATTCATGACCCGACTTCATTGGCGACTTTTGCTCATCGGCACCCTGTGGATGCCCACGCTGTTGTTGGCCGAGGTTGCCGATCCGGTGGCCGGTTACACCGGGGCCCAGGCCTTCGGTCGCTACTGCGCCAGCTGCCATGGCCCGCTCGGCCACGGCGATGGTCCGGTGGCGTCGTCGCTCAAGGTCGAGATCCCGGATCTGACGGAACTCAGCAAGCGCTTCGGCGGCCACTTTCCGGACGAGCGTGTCCGCGACATCATCGACGGCCGCGCCGTGCTGCCGGCCCATGGTTCGCGCCCGATGCCGGTGTGGGGCTACGAGTTCGAGGCGAGGACCACCGGCAATGAAACCGCAGCACCGGAATCCCGCAAGGTGGCCCAGAACCTGATCGATCGGCTGGTCCAGCACCTGCGCGCGATGCAGAAGAACTGATCGCCGTGTAACCCGGGTGCCATGGTGAAGAAGCTCAAGCGCGGGAAGTATGAAAAGGCGCTCGAGCCGATGCAGGGCGAACTGGTCGCCATGGCGCGTTGGCTGGCCCACACCGGCAACCGCGTCCTCATCATCTTCGAGGGTCGCGATACCGCCGGCAAGGGCGGTGCGATCGATGCGATTCGCGTGCATGTCAATCCACGGCAGTGTCGCGTGGTGGCGCTGCCGGCACCGGCTGGTCGCGAGACCAGTCAGTGGTACTTCCAGCGCTATGTGGCTCATCTGCCGGCAGCCGGCGAACTCGTGCTGTTCGACCGCAGCTGGTACAACCGGGCCGGTGTCGAGAAGGTGATGGGCTTTGCGACCGACAGCCAGGTCCAGGAATTCCTGCAGCAGGCGCCGGCTTTCGAGAAACTGCTCGTTGATGACGGCATCCTGCTGTTCAAATACTGGCTCTGCTGCGATCAGGCGAAGCAGGAGGAACGCTTTGCCGGGCGCCTGACGGATCCGCTCAAGCGCTGGAAGCTGTCGCCGGTCGACCTTGAGGCCCGCAAGCAATATGCGGCCTACACCCGGGCCCGGGAGACCATGCTCAAGGCCACCCACACCGATCACGCCCCATGGACACTGGTTGACTTCAACGACCAGAAGCGTGGCCGCCTCACCCTGATCCGCAACCTGCTGGATCGTTTGCCGGAAACGGACGTGCCGCCGGCAAAGATCAAATTGCCGGCATTGGGCGGCAGGCTGCAGAAGGAGCGCTACGGCCGCTTCGCACCCATCGCGAACTTCGAAGCCTGATCCCGGGGCCGGTCACGTAGACTGCACCTCATGTTCCGGTGTCTGGTTCTGGTGTTGCTGTCGATGGTTGCGGGCCAATCGACGGCTGCCCCGACGACGGCGGACTATCGCCAGCGGTTTCTGGCTGCGCTGGCAGCGCAGGGCAGTGATCCACTGGCCTATGACACCGCACGACAGCAGCTCGACGGCTATGTGCTGGCCCCGTATCTCGATTACGCGCGACTCAAGCGCCATCTGGCCCTGCTCGATGCCCCGGCTGCCCGGCACTTCCTGGACAGCGAGGCGGGTACGCAGCTAGGTGACCAGTTTCGTCGCGAGTACCTGAAGGAGCTGGCGCGTCGCGGCGAGTGGCCCACGTTCCTCGACTTCGACCCCGGCCTGCTGACTGCCGGCACGGAGCTCCGCTGCCAGCGCCTGCATGCACTCCTGGCCACGGGCCGTGATGCGCCGGCGCGTACGCTGCATGCGGCGTTGTGGCTGACCGGCGACAGCCTGCCTGGGGCCTGCGATGCGCCGCTGGCCACCGCGCGTGATAAAGGCTGGTTGACCAGTGAACTCATCTGGCAGCGTCTGCGGCTGGCCGTGGATGCGCCGAACGCCACGTTGGCGGGTTATCTGGCGCGGCAGTTGCCGGCAGCGCAGCGCGACGATGGCGCGCGTCTGGCGTCCGCCATTGCCGATCCCGAAGCCACGCTGAAGGCTGCAGGCAGCTGGCCCGATCGGCCGCTCGATCGCGAAGCCGTGGCGGTGGCGCTGAAGCGCCGCGCGCGCCGCGATATCGACAGCGCCATGCTTGCCTGGCAGTCGCTGGAAAGCCGCTTTGCCTTTGGCAGCGATGAGCGCACCGGCATACTCCACGACCTGGCGTTGTACGCAGCCGTTGGTTATCGGCCGGCTGCCGAGACCTGGTTCGAACGGGTGCCACTGGCGGCGCGCAGCCAGCAACTTGTGGAATGGCAGTTGCGTGCCGCGCTTGTCGTGCAGGACTGGGGCGCGGTGGTGCGCATCACCGAAAACCTGCCCGCCACTTTGGCCGACGAACCGCGCAGCCGCTATTGGCATGCCCGTGCCCTGGCCAGTCTGGGGCGCGGGACCGATGCCCGGCCGATCTACGCGGCATTGGCCACGGAAGCCAATTACCACGGCTTTCTTGCTGCCGATCAGCTCGACAGGTCCTACGTCATCTGCACGCAGGAGATCACGCCCGATCCCGCACGCGAGGCGGCGTTGCGCAGCCAGCCCGATGTGGCTCGCGCCCTCGAGCTGCATGCCATCGGCTGGCGCCCTGAAGCGATCCGCGCCTGGGAGTTTGTCCGGGCGACGGTCAGCGAGGCCGATCGCCTGCCCCTGATCCTGCTCGCCAGCGAGCACGGCTGGAACGACCGGGTGATCATGGCGCTTAACAAGGGCGATGACCTGCGCCACTACAAGCTGCGCTTTCCCATCGCCGAGCGCGACACGGTGGAGCGGGCGTCGGCGGCCAATGGCCTGGATCCCGTCTGGACGCTGGCGTTGATCCGCGCTGAAAGCGCCTGGCAGACGGATGCCCGCTCACCGGTTGACGCCCTGGGCTTGATGCAGCTCATGCCGGCCACCGGCAAGCGCATGGCCCAGGAGCTGGGCGTGAGCTGGCAGGGCAGCAACACCCTGCTGGATCCCGTGACCAACATCCGCCTCGGCACGCGCTACCTGAGCCAGCAGGCGGCACGCTTCGGTGGCAGCCCGTGGCTCGCGACCGCGGCCTACAACGCCGGCCCCACACCCGTGCAGCGCTGGCTGACCGAACGCGGCACGCTGTCGCCGGATGTCTTCATCGAAACGATTCCCTACCGGGAGACGCGCGACTACGTCATGCGGGTGCTGGCCTTCAGCGTGATCTACGACTGGCGGCTGGATGGCCGGGCGAAACCGCTGTCGAGCCGCATGCTGCTGCCGGGACAGCAGCTGGCGGATCAGACCGGTGACAGGAAGCGCCCCGTCACGTGTGCCCGTGCGCCGGACGAGGGGGGCGGGCGTCAGTCCTGATCCAGCAGGTCGCTCAAGGTGGCGTCGGCGAGCTGCTGGTGCAGTGCGGTTTGCAATCGGGTCGCCAGCGCAGCCACCGGCGCTGACCATGCAGGCGGCAGCAACGAGCCGGTATCGCCGCCGTTGCGGACCGCAGCGAGGATGGCGGTCAGCGTGATGCGCGAAATTTCACGACCTGGAATCAGGGCGTCATCCGCCGTGGTGCCGAGCAGGCCGGCGGCTTCCAGCGACGCAATGATGGGCGCCAGGGTCAGGCCGGGCACTCTCGTTGCCTCGGCGATGGCGCCAACCGTGCAACCCTGTCCGGTGCGAAACGCCGATCCCACCAGATACATGATGTTCAGCGCCAACCGTTCCCGGAGATCGTTGTCCAGTACGGGCTCGCTGCGGCCCAGGCGCAGGAAGACGGGATGCTGTGCGTAAAACGCCACCTGTGCACCGATGAGCAGGATCAGCCAGTTCAGATACAGCCAGATCAGCGTCGAGATGGCGATGGCGAAGCTGCCATAAACCACGTTGCGGCCCACTGAAAGGGCGACGGCCGAGGCAAACAGTTTTCCGGCAATGGCCCAGAGTGTGCCGGCCACCACCGCGCCCGTGAATGCCGGCACGAAGCGTACCGCGGCGTTCGGCAGGAACTTGTACAGAAAGCAGAAGGTGGCGGTTACCAGCAGCCAGGGCAGAAGCCGCGCCGAGGCCACCATCAGGCCGCCCAGGGGTTGCAGTGCGACCAGCTGCTGCACGATTCCATCACTGGCAATGGCCGCGACGAGGCTGAGGGCGACGGCGGTCACGACGGGGCCGATCACCAGAATGCTGAGATATTCGACCAGCCGGCGGGCCAGATTCCGCGTACGCGGCACCAGCCACACGTAGTTGAAGCTCTCTTCCACCTTCTGCACCATGGCGATTGCGGTATAGAGGAAGAACACGAGCGACACCGCCCCGAGCACGCCGCCTTCCAGATGATCAACCGTGCGGACCACCCAGTCGGTGATTTCCGCGCCGCGCGGGCCCAGGGGTTCCATCAGCGTGTACAGCTGCGGTTGCAGCACCTCGTGAACGCCGAACACCTTCACGATCGAAAAGCCGAGGGCGAGCAGGGGGATGGCGGACAGCAGCGTGGTGTACACCAGTCCCGTGGCGCGCAAAGTCAGTTGCCCGGCCAGCAGTTCGCGGACCAATGCATACAGGTAGCGAGCCACCGTGCGCAGGGCAGACAGCGGCCAGGGCCATTCCCGGGCCGTGGGCCGCCAGAGCCGGTGCTTCAGTTGATCAGAGAGGATGGCAAGGGTGGTTTTCATGCGGGGCCGTGCTGGTGGCAGTTCGGGACCGGAGCCCTGCACCCTGACAGAATGTGAACTCCATCACGGTCGTTGATTCGCCGGGCGTCGAAATGTTTTACAAAAACCTCGTTTTACCATTGTTGTTTGGCCGCCAAGCCTCTGGTGTACAAGGAATAAACTGATCAGGCATGCTTGTTGCTTGATACACTACAGGACGAGCAAGCGTTCTGGCACTTGGCGCAGCCTTTTGTGTACGCCAAGCGTGAAATGTGAAGGGATCACAACAATGACGGCGCAGACAACAAAGGTCCAATTTCCGAACAACATCCGGCGCCCGGGAGCGATGGCTGCGGGCCTGCTGCTCTCTGCCCTGTTTGCCACGCCGAGCATGGCGCTGCCACTGGTCGTCACGGGCTTCGAATATCCGAGCAACCCGACAACCGTGCGGATCCAGAACAGTTCTCCGGCCGTCAACTCCAACGTGTATGCCGGCGGGTTCCTGACCGAAGCCGGTGGCAACAGCTTCACCTCCTGGTGCGTCGATATTTTCCAGGAGACCAAGTTCGGTCAGATGGTAAACAACTACTCCCAGACCAGTGCTCTCGCGGCGCTCGGCGCAGCCAAGACCCAGGCTCTGGGCCAGCTGGCGACGCAGGCTTACGCGCAGATCACCAATGCCGCCACGGCGGGGGCTTTCCAGATCGCCATCTGGGAAATCCTCAATGAAACGGCCGGCAACGTCTACAACCTCGCCACCGGCAATTTCAAGGCAACAAACGGTTCCAATGGCTCGATCGCCATCGCGCAGAACTGGCTCAACAACCTGGGTGGTGACAACCACTACACGATCGATGTGTGGCAGAGCCGCACCCGCCAGGATCTGGCCGTGTTCAACCGGGTGACGGTGCCGGAAGCCGGCAGCCTGACCATGCTGGGTCTCGGGTTGATGATTGCGGGCTTCGCAGTTCGTCGCCGGAGCCAGCCGACCAACTGACCAACTGAAGTGACTTGTGGAAAAGGGCCCCGCCGATGCGGGGCCCTTTTTCATTGGGGCCGGTTTCTACTTCGGCTGCGGCTGTCCTGATTCGCCGGGTGTCGCCGGTTCAGCCGTCGGCGCGTCGTTTCGGGCCTGCTGGCGCTTCTGGCGCTTTTCAGCCTGCTTGGCCGCACGGGCCAGCTCCTTCTGCTTCTTCTGATAGTTGTAGTTTGGCTTGGCCAAGACACCATCCTGGTATTGCTGCAGGCTTCGAGTATACGCGGGAACGATGCACCCGCTCGCCGCCGGGCCCGATTGATCCTGCCCTGCCGATCGTCCTACCGGTGAAAGTGCACTCCCGACGGCTCGCCAGCGCACCGCCAATACGGTGCCGGGCCGCTCACAACCGGGTTGGTGGGGTTCAAGCCGGATGCGACATATTGCGCTTGGTCTGTGTGTGTTGGTCGCGGCAACCTGCAGCCTGGCCGATGCGCACGAGCCGTCTTCGGCGCTGTCGGCCCCGGGCCGGGATCCTGCGGCGGTGCTGGAGCCTGGTCGCGCCGCCGATGTTCCGGCACCTGAAGAGCTGGAACGCCTTGGCGCACGCGTGGGATATATCGGTGTTGCGGTGGAGGACATCTTCAACGAAGCAGACCCGCGCGAAAATCGCTTCCTCTACCGGCTGGCAAATGACCTGCACGTGGATACGCGCGATGCAACGGTGCGTGCCCAGGTGCTGCTCAAGCCCGGCGAGCTCTATACCGTGCAGCAGGCCGAGGAAACCGCCCGCATTCTCCGCGACAAGCGCTATCTCTACGATGCGGTCGTGGAGCCGGTGCACTACGACGCCGCAACGAACGTGGTCGACCTGCTGGTTCGGGTCCGGGATGTATGGAGCCTGAGCCCGGGCATTGGCGTCGGCCGCAGCGGCGGCACCAACAAGTCGCGTGCGCGCATCGTCGACGAAAATTTCCTGGGACTGGGTGAGTTCCTGGCGCTTGGCTACACGAGCAGCGTGGACCGCTCTGGTTTGTCGCTGGATTTTCGCGACCAGAACCTGCTCGGTTCGTGGTGGGGCCTCGATGCGGGTTATACCGGCAGCAGCGATGGCAGCACCTCGAACCTTGCCATCGGGCGCCCGTTCTTTTCGCTGGATTCCCGCTGGAGCGCCGGCCTGCAGGGCCTGTCCCGCGATCAGATCACCCCGATGTACGACCTCGGCAAGAAGACCAACGAGTTTCGCCAGCAGGATGATTTTTTCGGCATCAACGGCGGCTGGTCGCGCGGTCTCAGAAACGGCTGGACGACGCGCTGGCTGGCTGGTTATCGCTTCGACCGCAGCCGCTTTGGCGATGCGGGCCGTGAAGGCGACCTGTCGACCACGCTCATCCCGCAGGACCGCACGCTGTCGTATCCATGGGTCGGCGTGGAGCTGATCCAGGACCACTTCGAGACCACGCGCAACCAGGATCAGATTGGTCGCACCGAGGATGTTTTTCTCGGCAAGTCGCTGCGCCTGGAACTCGGCTGGACTGCCAGCGCGTTCGGCGGCGATCGCTCTGCCGGCGTGTTTGCACTGGGCGGCAGGCTGGGCCATTACGTCGGTGAGCGCGGCTTGATCCTTGCCGATGGCTCCTGGGATGGCCGGCTCGAGTCCGGCCATCTTGCCGATTCGCTGTTGGCGACCCGGACGCGCTATTACCTGCGTTTCAACGACAAGAACGTATTTGCCGCTTCAGCTGTGGTCCAGCACGGCTTTGACCCGGATCTCGACCATCAGCTGCTGCTCGGTGGCGACACCGGCCTGCGCGGCTATCCATTGCGTTATCAGAATGGCGACACCGCGGCGCTCTTCTCCGTTGAACAGCGCTATTTCACGGACTGGTTTCCGTTCCGGCTGGTGCGGGTGGGTGCGGCCGTGTTTGCCGATGTCGGCCGTACCTGGGGCAATGCGCCGCTGGCATCGGAGCCGCAGGGCTGGTTGACGGATGTCGGCTTCGGGTTGCGGCTGGGCAATGCCCGGTCCGGGCTCGGCAGCGTGCTGCACATCGATCTGGCCTTCCCGGTCGGCGCGAGCGGTGACATCAGCTCCGTGCAGCTGCTGCTGGATGCCCAGAAGACCTTTTAAGGTCGCAGCTGATCCAGCATGAAGGCGTACTGCAGCGCTGTTTCCCGATCACGCTGATACCGGCCCGCCTGCCCGCCGTGGCCGGCGCGCATGTCGATGCTGAAGATCAGCGGGTGCCGGTCGGTTTTCATGGCGCGCAGTTTTGCCACCCACTTGGCCGGCTCGAAGTACTGCACCTGTGAATCCCACAGCCCGGTCTGCACCAGCATGGCGGGGTAGTTCCGTGCCTGCACGTTGTCATACGGCGAGTAGGCCAGCATGTAGTCGTAGTAGATCTTCTGCTGCGGGTTGCCCCACTGGTCGAATTCGTTGGTGGTGAGCGGAATGGTTTCGTCGAGCATCGTGGTTACGACATCGACAAAGGGCACATTGGCGATGATCCCCCGGTATTCGTCCGGCGCCATATTCGCGATGGCGCCCATCAAAAGCCCACCTGCGCTGCCGCCGTGGGCAAACACCTTGTTCGGTGCCGCGTACTTCTGGTGCACCAGAAAACGCGTGACGTCGATGAAGTCGGTGAAGGTGTTCATCTTGTGCAGCAGCCGGCCATCCTCGTACCACTGGCGGCCCAGTTCCTGGCCACCACGCACGTGGGCGATGGCCACGACGAAGCCGCGGTCCATCAGGCTGACCCAGTTCCTGGAAAATTCCGGATCGGTCGACAGGCCGTAGGAGCCGTAGCCGTATTGATAGAGCGGCGCCGTGCCATTGCGTGGCGTGCCCTTGCGCCAGGCGAGCGATACCGGAATCTGCTGGCCGTCACGGGCCGGCGCCCGCACAAAAGCGGTTGCATAGTCGGCCGGGTTGAAGCCGGGAATCCTGTCGATCTTCTTGCGCTCGCTGTGGCCACTGCGCAGATCACGGTCATAAATGGTTCTGGGTGTGATCAGCGACGAATAGCTGTAGCGGATCACGGGGCTGTCGATGCCCGGGGTCGGGATCAGGGTCATCGCAAAGGCCGGTTCGCCGGCTTCGATCAGCTCACCGGCAGCCTCCTGTGTGCTCGCGGATGAAGCCGACGGCCAGGGCAGGATACGAATGCGCAGCAGCCCGCCGATCCGTTCGTTGACTGCCAGGTGCGTGGTGGCAACCTCAAAATCCTCCACGTAGGCAGCCGTACGGTGGGGCACCACATCGCGCCATGTGCGTTTGTCCGCACTCAAGGCAATCGGCGCACGGACAATCCGGAAGTTCGGCGCCTGCCAGTTGGTGCGGATCACGAAGTCGTCACCCAGTTGATCCACGCTGTATTCGTGGTTGGCTTCGCGCGGCGCCACGGGTTGAAAGTGCAGTTGCGGATCATCGGCGGCGGCATACCGGGTCTCGGTCTGGTCCGTGCTGCCGAGGTCGATGTAGAGATAACGCCCCGAGCGGCTGCGCCTCAAGCTGATGTAATAGCTGTCGTCCGGTTCGGCGTAGAGCAGCCGGTCTGGCGCCGCGTTGGCCCCTGAGTTCTCGCCGACCTTGTGGCTGTACACCTCCTTCGACAGCAGGGTGACCGGATCCTTGGCCACATACAGCACGGTGCGGCTGTCCCCGGCCCAGATCATCTCCTCTTCGATGTTGCCGACCGTGTCGGCCAGCGTGACGCCGGTTTCCAGATCGCGGATCTTCAACGTGTACTGACGGCGACCGACCGTGTCTTCCGTCCAGGCGAGCATGCGGCCGTCGGGGCTGACGGCCGTGCCGCCGATGCGATAGTAATCATGGCCCCGGGCTTGCTCATTGCCATCCAGGAGCACCTGCTCCGGGGCCGCCAGTGTGCCCTTGCGGCGGGCGTATACCGGGTACTCCTGGCCACCCTGGTAGCGGGTGTAATACCAGTAGCCGTTGTCGAGCACCGGCACCGAGCTGTCGCCCGGATCGATCCGGCTGATCAGTTCCTGGTACAGGGTTTCCTGGAGAGCAGCGGTGTGCGCCATGGCGGCGTCGCGCCACGCATTCTCGGCGCGCAGATAGTCCAGCACCGCCGGGGATTCCCGGCTGTCGTCACGCAGCCAGTAGTAATCATCGATGCGCGTGCCGTTGGGCGATTTCACGGCAAACGGCACGCGCAGGGCCACTGGCGGCGCGGCCGGGATGCGGGCATCGGCGGCTTCGCTTGGCGCTGCAGCAGAGGTTGATGTCGACGGGGAGGAGCAGGCGCCCGGCAGCGTGATCATCAGCAGGGCAGCCAGCAAACGCATGAAGTGCATGAACGAAATTTCCACATGGATGTTGCGCAGCCTATCACCGCATTGCCATCGGGTGCCGGCGCTATACTGCCGACCGGCAGTGAATCCGGAGCGGGTCACATGACCGATCAAGATCTCCGCGGGGGACGTCTGGCCGGCGTAATGGCCGGCGTAATGGCCGGCTTGCTGCCCGCGCTCTTGCTGGTCGGCGGTTGCACCGCCACGCTGCCTGCCAGCGACGTCTCCCCGACGGCCCGGATGATCACGCCGCAGATGCTGGTGCAGGGCAGGCCGTTGAGTGGCGGTGTTGAACCACCGGCCTTGCCCACCGCAAACATCCTGGCGCTGAACGCCGACATGCGCCGCTTCGTGGCGGAGCATGTGCCGCCCAATGGTCCCGATCAGTGGCGGCTGCACGAGTTGCTGCGCACCCTGCTTGAAGATGCCGATTACCGGCTTGAGTACGACGAGCACACCTACACCGCCGCAGAAGCCTTCCGCCAGCGGCGCGCCAATTGCCTAGGCTATACCAATCTTTTTGTCGCACTGGCGCGTGCCGCCGGGTTGACGGTGCACTTCCAGGAAGTCGATGTCCCCGCCGACTGGTCGCGCAGCGCCGCCGGTTTCGTGCAGAGCCGGCATGTGAATACGCTGGTGGAGTCTGAAGACAAATCAGAGCGCGTCGTGGACTTCAACATGCCGGACTTCCGCACCGCCTATGCCCGACGGATCATCAGCGACGCGCGGGCGGCGGCGCACTTCCACAGCAACATCGGCATCGAGCGGATGGCGGCGGGCGATACGCTGGCCGCCCTCATGAATTTCCGCAAGGCCATCGAGGCCGACAGCCGCTTCGAAGCCGCCTGGGTCAACCTGGGCGCACTCTATTCCCGCGCCGGCCAGCCGGCCTTTGCCGAGGCAGCCTGGCTGCACACCCTGGGCTTTGCCCCGCGCGAGTACGCGGCCATGAGCAATCTCGAACGCTTGTACCGGGGCACCGGCAGGGTGGCCGCTGCGGATCGTCTCGTCGCCCGCATCGAGCGCTTTCGCAGCGCCAATCCCTACTATCGTTACGAGCTCGCCCGGGTGGCTTTCAGCCGCGGCGAGTATCGCGAGGCAGTGAGCCATCTCAAGTACGCCATCCGGCAGAAGCCGGAGGAAGACCGCTTCTATGTGCTGATGAGCCTGGCGTGCGAGCGGCAGGGGGATGGCAGGCAGGCCCAACGCTGGATGGCGCGTGCCGAAGCGGTGGTTCGGGACGACCAGCTCAGAAACCGGTATCACGGCAAGCTGGAGCGGCTGAAGGCAATTGCCCTAGCGACCGACGCTGCCGGGACAGCGGGCGGCTGAGGGCAGCTCGGCCGCTGCCAGCGTGGAGACCACATGGCCGACCACCGCGGCCTGGCCCTCGATTTTCAGGATCAGCCGGCTCTCCGGCTCGACCAGCACGTAGATGTCGCTCTTCAGCCCCAGAAACTCGAAGTCGCTTTGGTCGCTGCGGTACGGGTCGACGGTCAGCCGGATTTGCAGCGCCTTGGCCGTGCCCGTGCAGGTCCGCGCGGTCTTCGGGCCGGTGATGCGGTAGGACACCGGGACGTCGGTGAGGCGATCCACGGTCAGGCCGACCTGGGCGAGCTTCCGGCGTTGGAATACCAGCGTGTCGAGATGATCGCCGGGTTTCAGCAGCGGGCCGCCGGCGACGACATATAAAAGACCCAGGGCATCGAGCACCGGACCTTTGTCCGGCAAGGTCGCGTAGGGCCAAAAATCCGCCGAGAGATCGGTCCATGTGGCTGGCGTGGTTTTGTCATCATTGCCGGCCGGTCGCCGCGTGTGTTGTGTTGCCCCGGTGGTGGCGAAGCGCACCGTACGCTCCCGGTAGCGTCGGCCAGAGTCATGAATCCGGTACTGCAGGGCATTGCCGTTGTCTGCATCCATCCACAGCGTTGTGGCGGAGCGGATGCCGGGCAAGGTGGCATAGACCTCGAGCCTGGCCACCTGCGGGCTGACGGGAATGAGCGGGTGGCCTTCATCCACGAGCAGGTCGTTGCGTACCCGGCGGCCTTCGGTGAGCGACCATTCCGCCGTGGTGCTTGCCGACAGAAACAACTTCCGGGCTTCGAGGCGGATACTGCGCCACTGGATGCGTTCCGGCTCAACCTGCCACGCGGCTGCTGCTGCCGCATGGGCGCTGTCCGCCAGCGAACCGATCAGCGAGCCGGCCACAAGCAGGCCGACCATCAGCGCGAGCACGTGCCGCTCAGGAGCCGCCTTGAGGTTGTGCCGGCGTCCGACAGCGCGAGAAGATATCGAGGGCGGGATCGCGCAGCGTCGTATCGATCTGCAGAAGGCCGAGCACCGAACTGAAGAGATTGTCATGGGACAATTCTGCACTGGTTCCCTGCCTGAGGCACCCGGGATCCAGCCGTTCCGACTGCTCAAGCCCCGGTGACAGCCAGACCACCATGGGAACCTGGCGCTGCATCTCCGGCGCAATGCTCCGCGGCAAGCCGTGCAGATAGATGCCCGACTCCCCGAGGGACTCGCCATGATCGGATACGTAGAGCAACGCGGCGTCGCGGTCAGTGCGGCTTTTGAGATACCGGATCAGATCCGCCAGCACATGGTCGGTGTACAGGATGGCGTTGTCGTAGGCATTGACGATCTCCGTGGTGGAGCAATCGCTGATTTCCAGGCTTTCACAGGTTGGCACGAACCGGCGGAAGCTCGACGGGTAGCGGTGCGAGTATGCCGGCCCGTGATTGCCCAGCATGTGCAGCACCACGACGAGATCGCCCTTCTTGTTGTTCGCCACGGCCGCCAGCCGTGATTCGAGGATGCCGTCGAAACAGCGTTCGCCATTGCAGAGCGTGGGATCGGCGGTGCCCGGGAGCTGATCGAGCGGCAGGCCGTCGCACACGCCCTTGCAGCCGGACTGGTTGTCGATCCAGACAACCTGATAACCGAGCCGGTCCAGCAGTTGCAGGAGGGATTGCTGATGATCGATCGCCCGCTCATCGTAGTGACGCCGGCCCAATGCGGAAAACATGCAGGGCAACGACACCTCGGTGCTGGTGCCGCAGGCTTCGATCCGCGGATAAACCAGCAGATCCATGCGACCCAGTTCCGGCGTGGTCTGGCGGGCATAGCCGCTCAGGCCGAAGTTTGCCGACCGCACCGTTTCGCCGATGGCCAGCACCAGCAACACGGGCTTTTTCTCCCCGCTGGCCGGCACCACCCGCCGGGCGTCGAGCCCGATCGGCACACGCGGTCCGACCGGGCCGGAGAGTGTGTTACGGCCCAGCTTGTACAGGGCAGCGAGATAGTTGGTCGGGGTGACCAGATGGCGGGCATCGCGGTGGCGTCGCACCAGTGTCCCTATATCCCGATACTGTGTCAGCAACAGTACGGCAGCGATCAGCAATGCACCCGTCACGGTCGCCAGGCGGATCAGCACGGCGCGCCTTGGCGGACGCACCGACACCCGGATCCAGGCCAGGATCAGCACCGGCAGCGCCGCATAAAGCAGCAGATGGGGGATCAGTTCGAGCGTCAGCAGCTCGCCTGCTTCCGCCGGATCGGTGTCCAGGATGTTCCGCAACATCTCCTTGTTCAGGAACACCGTGTAGCGGTCCATGTAATAGCAGGCAAAGGCCGTGGCGATGAACAGCACCGCCAGCACCGGCCGGACCGTGCAGCGGGTGAGGAGCAGCGCCAGACCGGCAAACTGGATGCAGACGACGATCCCGAACAAGGCCGCGAACAGCCGCACGGACCGTGGTTCGCTGAAGTCGGCCGCGCCGAAGAGCAGGTGCCAGAGTGCGTGGTTGTAGGCCGCGGCGAAAGCCACCGAGGCGAGAAAAACAATCACCTCGGTGCCCAAGGTGGGGCGCGAGCGGTGCCACCAGTCGCGGAGTCCGGTGTTCATGGGAGTATGGGTCTTGCTAAAAACGCCAGCTCAGGCCGAGATTCGGCACGAAGCGTGGCCAGTCATCGATGTCTTCGTGCAGCTTCAGGACACCGTTGTCGTCTGTTATCGAATATTTCGCACAACAGGGGTTCTTCATGCCGAACAGGTTGGTGATCTGCACGAAGGTCAGGAGCTCGGTGGAGCCCGGATGGAAGGTGTAGGCGGCGCGTACGTCCACCGAACGGAAGGCGCTGAAGTCAGCCGAGTTCCGTGCGCCAACCACGCCAGTGCCGGCCTCATCGAGCCGCACCGGGGTGGTCGGCCAGCCCGTGTGCCACGTGCCGGCCAGCGACAGTTCCCACGGGCCCTTGGTCCAGCTCACGCCGCCATTGAAGGCATGCCGCTGGTCCCAGCTGCGGGCGATGTACTCGCCATCAACCTTTTCCTCGGCGCTGGACCATGTGTAACTCAGCCACCAGCTCCAGGGCTGTTCGGCGGGCCCTCCGGAGTTCTGGCTGCTGCGATCCTGCACCAGCAATTCCACCCCCTTGACCATGCCCGCATCAGGCATGATCCCGACGCGGTCCGCCTCCAGCTCCGGCAGGATGACCAGCGGGTTGAAAAGATTCTCGAAGCGCGGCATCGGCTTCTCGTAGTCCTTGTAGTACGCCTCGATGCGCGTCGACAGCCGGTCTGCCCAGACGTGTTCCAGGCTCAGGATCAGATGATCGGCACGCTGGGCGGGAAGAAACCGGTCGATGCCGTCTTCCACCTGCAGCTCGTTGATGCCCTGCTCCTGGAAGAAGCGGCCCCAGCTGGCGCGGAGTTGCGTCCGGTCCGACAGCTCATAGAGCAGATTCACGCGCGGACTGACCTGCGACGTGCCACCCGCATGGTCATAACTCTGGTCGTCCCAGCGCAGGCCCACTTCACCGGTCAGGTGCTCGGCAAGCCGCCACCGGCTGGCCACGAAGGCCCCGACATTGGCGCCCTCCGGATCCAGCCGGGCGTTGCGCGCCACTGACGAGGCCGGATCGCCCGGAAAGGGATAGTCGGCAGCAAGATCCAGCGCACTCCGGTAGCTGTACCGTGCCTCGAGCCAGGCCGCATTCACGCCGACCCGCCACTGGATGTCGGCAGTGCCGAAGTCGAGACTCAATTTCATGAGCGAGGTGCGGGTGCTGCGATGGTCCTCCACGGCGCCGCTGCGCTTGCCTGGGTCATCCACCCGGCAGGAGCGATCGTTGTCGATGCTGGACAAGCCGAGCAGCGCCCGGCCGATGACATCGGGTGACCAGCGCTGCTCGGCCGTCAGCCACAGATGCGTGTTCTGGTCCCTGGTTCTGGCAAAGTCGGTTTCATCGGAGTTGTTCAGCTGGATCTGGTCGCGGGCGAACAGCGCATGGGCCGCCAGCGTGGTGCTGTCGTTCGGCGCGAACCCGGCCTTGAGAAAGGTGTCCAGATAGCGCGGCTCACCGAGATTGCTTTCGGCCAGATTGATCACTTCGGCCAGATTGCTGCGGCGTGCGGACGCCACCAGTTGACCGCGACCCCCGGCAAAGGTGCTGGTGGCCAGTGCGGAGGTGTGGAACAGCGACAATCCCAGGCCGTAGGGGTGGTCTTCCGGCGGCGAGATCGAGTCGATGTCGATGATCGCGCTCATGTGACCGCCGTAGTCGGCCGGAAAGCCGCCGGCATACACCTTGAGGCCGGCCACGAACTCGGCATCCAGCAGGCTCACCGGCCCAAAAAAACTCTTCAGGTGGAAAGGCTCGCGCAGCGGCATGCCGTCCAGCAGGAGGCCGGTTTCCCGGGTGTCGCCGCCGCGCATGTGGGCCAGGCCCGAGAGCCCGTTGCTCGCGGCGCCCGGCAGACGCTGCACCGCCCGCAGCGATTCATCAGCCAGGGTCGGCAGGCTGCGCAGATTGGCCTGGTCGATGAAAGTCGTGAGCGGTGGCTCTTTCTGCAGCAGGTGATATTGACTGGTGGTCACGATCACCTCATCCAGGCTGCTGCCGGTACGCCCGGCACTGGCAGACGCATCCCGTGCGGCCGATCGCGCCCCTGGCGTGCGGGCCACGATCGCCCAGGTTCCCGGTCCCATCTGGCGCAGCTCGAGAGCATGCGGGGCGAGGATTTCGCGGAGCAGGGGCAGCGGGGAGGTGGCACGCGGCTCCTTCAGGACCACCATCGAATCCGGCACGAGCTGATCGTTGTAGACCAGCGTCAGATCCGGGCGCAGCAGCTCGGCGAGCGCCGCGCGCAGCGACTGTCCGGCATGGGGGATTGCGGCATGCGCCGACAGTGTCAGGCCTGCAAGCAGGACAAACAGCACGTGGCGCACGTACCGTGACAAGGGGGGTGAGCGCATGCGGCGCCAACAATAGCAGCAAGGGGAGCGTTACCGGGTGAGTGAGCGGATGGTGAGCTGTCCACCACTGCTCGAGTAGGTGAGATTGGTGGTTGCCATGACCGCGGCCAGCGCCTCGTCCGGCGTCATCCCGGCCACGGAACCACGGAGCACCATGTCATGGGCAAGCGTCTTTGCATTGCTGGACGAGAACGCCAGGTCACGCCCCGTCTCGCGGCTGACCCACAGCAGGAAGTCCGACAACCGACGGTTTTCGATGGCAAAGGGCGGTGTGACTTCCGCAATCCAGTCCCAGTGGGCATCACGCCGGGCAACCACGCCCCGCTGCACGGTGCCGATCTGGTCCACCGACAACTGTTCACCGACGCCGGCCACGAACGGCGCCTCGAAATGCGACAACGCCCCGGTACGCGACACCGCCACCCTGCCTTCGCGCACGCTCACCAGCATGCGGTCCGGATTCACGTCGACTTCGTACTGGGTGCCGAGATGGCGGGTGCGGCCATAGGCGGTGTCGATGCGCAGGTCGCCGGTGTCCGCCGCCCGCTGCAGGCCCGCATCCAGATACACGACACCGCGCTCGACGACCACGCGATCAACTGCCGCCATCCGGAGCCGGGTGTCGGTGTCCACGCGCAGGGTGCTGCCATCGGGGAGCGCCAGCGCGACCTTGCCCGTGGACCCGGTAACCAGCGCCTGACCGGATGCCAGCACCTGGCCCGGCACGACGGGCCGCCAGCCGGCGGCATCCTTGATTGACGCATCCCGGACTTCCACTGAGCCGCTCAACCGGGCGACCGTGGCCACCGGCACGACGGTGGTCGACTGCCATTGCACGATCCCGAGCGCCACTGCCGCCACCGCCAGGCTGGCCGCCAGGGCCAGGGCGGGTCGCTGCCAGCGTCGGGTGCGGGCTGGCGCGGTGCTTCGGGTAGCCGCGGCGCTGTGGGCAGCCGCGGCGCTGCGGACAGCCGCCTGCCATTCCGCATGCACCGCCTGCCGGACCTGCTGGCGTGTTTCGGGAGATGGCTCGGCCCGGGGGCCGGCCTCGCGCAGCAAACCCTCCATGGCATGCTCTTCGCCGCTGCGAAGTTCCTGATCCTGGTTTTGATTCTGGCTGTTCATGCTGCTCTTCCCCCGTCCTGCGGCACTCAGCGAAAGGTCGCCATGACGTCCTGCGCGGCGGCGCCAAACACGGCTTCGATGGCATCCCGAAACGCAATCCGGGCACGGGCCAGCAGCGACTGGGCCGCCGTCACGCCGATGCCCAGCGCCTGGCCGATTTCGTCGACAGACCGGCCCTCCACGTATTTCATTTCGAGCACATCACCGTAGCGGGGCGGCAGGCGATCCAGCACCACCCGCACCAGTTGCCGGACTTCCTGCTGGCTGTACTGCTGGATCGGCTCATTCAGTTCCGGTGCGGCAATTGCCTCGACGGCGGCCCGCACTTCGGGGCTGTCCTCCATCAGGATCACGTTGCTGCTGTGCCGGCTTTCCCGGCGGAGGTGGTCCACCACCTCGTTGCGGCAGATCTGGCAGACCCAGGTGAAGAGGGATGACTCGCCCCTGAATTTGCCCAGGTTTCGCATCGCCTTCACCAGTGTGGCCTGCACGACCTCGGTCGTGGCATTGCTGTCGCGGTTGAGGCGCGGCAGTGCAAAGCGGTAGACGCGCGGGAAATAATCGTCGAAGAAGACCGTGAAGGCCTGCTCGTTGCCCGCCAGCATCCGCTGTACCAGTTCTGTGGACTCAGTCACCGGAGTGTTCCAGCAATCCCCGTATCCGGGTGGGACGGTACCGTCACGATAAATCAATCGCGATTGATTCGAACTCCCCCGGGCGTCTGACCGGCAGTAGCCGCCTCCCCGCTGGCTGGCATGAAAGACGCAGGCCCCGATTGATCCCGGAAACCCGCTTCTGGCAGAGCCACGCCCTGTGGCCCGGCCTGCTGTTTGCCGCTTTGGCCATGGTCTTTGCCACCACGGGGCTCGATGAATACCTGACCCGCGCCTGGGCCTTCGATGCCGTGACCCGCCAATTCATCGGGGCCGGGCCTGGCGAATGGTGGGCCAAGGATCTGCTGCATTCGGACGGCGGGTTGCTGGTGCGTGTGCTGGGCGGCATGGTGCTGGTGTTCTGGCTGGCCACCTTCTTCGTTGACCGGCTCAAGCGCTGGCGTCGGCCCGCCGGCTATCTTGTGCTGTCGATTGCGGTGGGCGCGGGACTCGTTGGTGTGTTGAAGCAGACCACCAATGTGGCTTGTCCGTGGTCGCTTGCCGGATTCGGTGGCGATCGGCCCTATGTGCATCTCTTTGCGCAGCGACCTGCCGGCTTCGGGATGGCCCGCTGCTTTCCGGGCGGTCACTCCTCGTCCGGCTTCGCGCTCTTCTCGCTCTATTTCCTGTTGGCGTTCCGCCATCCCCGGGCCGCGAAAATGGCTCTTGCGGCAGCCCTGTTGCTCGGTGGTGTGTTCGCCTTCGGCCAGGAAGCCCGTGGCGCCCATTTCCTGTCCCACGATCTCTGGAGTGCGGCGCTCATGTGGTTTGTCTGTCTCGCGATCTTTGCCTTCGGTTATCGCGGCAACGTCTGGTCGACTCCGATCCGTGACTCGGCCAGAATGCTGCCATGGCAGTCCGCGACATACTCAGGATGGGTGATCCCCGACTCCTCAAGCCGGCCCGGCCCGTAGCGCAGTTTGATACGCCGGAGCTGCACGCGCTCATCACTGATCTTGAAGACACGATGGCCGCAGCCGATGGCGCCGGCCTCGCCGCCCCGCAGATCGGCGTGGATCTCGCCCTCGTCATCTTCGGCTTCGAACACAACGAGCGCTATCCGGATGCCCCCGCGGTGCCGCGCACCGTGCTCGTCAATCCGCACATCGAAGCGCTGGGTCCGGAAGTAGAAGAGGACTGGGAAGGCTGCCTGTCAGTGCCTGGTCTCCGTGGCGTCGTGCCGCGCTGGGCACGCATCCGTTATCAGGGCTTCGACCAGTTCGGCACCGCCATCGATCGCGAAGTGGAGGGTTTCCATGCCCGCGTCGTCCAGCATGAATGCGATCACCTGATCGGTGTGCTGTACCCGATGCGGGTTCAGGACTTCACAAGGTTCGGGTTTGTGGAGGAGTTGTTTCCGGAATGGGCGGGACCCGGGTCGGAAGATTGACGTCAGAGTTTGAGGCCGGGCTCGTAGAGTCGGCGGCCATGGATCACGTTGATGATCACCAGAGCGTCGTCGTGAAGCTGGTAGATGACGCGGTAGCTGAAGACGAAGCGTTCCCGCACATCCGGGCGGCCTAACTCAGGCACCACCCGACCAAGTCCTGGATGGCGCGGCAGGCTGCGGGCGAGGTCAACGATCTTGCCGACTACCGCCGTGGCGTAGCGCGGCGAGTCGCGCTCGATGTACTCCGCGATGCTCTGCAGATCTTCGACCGCCGCCTGCGACCAGATCAGGCGCTGAGCCATTTGGCCAGTCGTTGCTCCACTTCAATCTGTGTCAGGGTACGGCCGGCCTCGACATCAGCGAGACCGTTTTTGATTTTCTCGAGCACGTAGAGCCCGTACTGGACGTCTTCCAGCGTACTGTCCTTCGGCAGGTGCTTCAGGACCGTGGCCACTTCGTCACTGACTGCACTCATATCGTTCTCCGGCCATCGATATCGACGATCTTAGTCCGTGCGACGGTCCCCAGCCAGCCCGGGAGCATCGTGCAGACCTGCTTATGCAGTCATCTTTTGCATCCGCTTGATGCCTGCCACCTGTGTAGGCCTGACGACGAATATGGCCGGAATGTATGTCGCGGTATGTGACTGGTCAACTGCAGTATCCACGGTCAATCCCCTGGATCCTGCACTTGACGTCAACCGTATTGGGGTTTGTGGAGGAGTTGTTTCCGGAAGAGGTGGAACCTCGCGAATAATCTGGCGCACCACGAGAATTGTCGGTTGGCAGCCTATGAGGCCCAGGTCGTCGGCGGCACAAACACGGCTTACACCAGATCCAGCCTTACTTCTCGCCCGAGCGCCCGCGCGGCCTTGAAAACCGTATCGAGCTGAATCTTGTCGTTGTCTGGATCAAGAATGCGGTCCAGTTGGCTGCGGCTCGTGTGCATTCGCTTGGCCATTTCATTCTTGGTCAGGCTCTCTTTTGCCATCGCATTTTCAAGCTGCCATGCGAGGGTGTGTTTGAGCGCCAGCGTGCTGGTTCTCTCGTAGGTGCCCTCATCCTTCAGGAAGCCCTCGAAAGTCGAGCCGATACGCCCCTTCTTCCTGCTCATTTGCTGGACTCCTTCATAAGGTGCGTGTCGCTGATCCCAATGCGGTTTTCCCACGATCTCTTGCCCAAACTGACCAGCAGATCGGCATCTCGACAGGCCAGCCGAATTCGGCGGTGGCGATGTCCTGGCCGACGATGTGGCGGTCAGCCCCATCACGCTCCTTCGATGTTCTGGAAAGTACCGTATAAGGTACGTCCACATCAATTCTTGTGACGCAAAGCCTCGTTGATGGCCTTGTTCTTCACCTAAGATGACGCCGCAGTTGCGCGAACGGCTTCCCCACCACCGTCACATCGTGGAGACCGGCAATGACTCCTCGCGATTCCGATTTCAGTCCGGGTAGCTCTCTGCCGCCGGCTCTAGCGGTAGTGCCCAGCACGGCGGCACTCGGATCAGGTGATGAGGAGTCCGGCCCGTGATCATCCTTGCGTTTTTGCTCTGGCTTCTAGTCGGCTGGGGCGTGGGGTACCTGATTCAGAAGGTTACCGGGTGGCGTAGCGCCTTCTGGGTGACGTTCCTGGCGATAATGCTTCTGCCGTGGACCGAGACAGTCATCGGCATCTATGTAGCGAATTCCTGGTATGCCAAGTTCGGGCGTCTGATGCCAGAAGGTCCGATTGAAGTGCCCGGACTACTGTTGGCTATGGATCGAGACAGTAATCATCCGTCGTTGGCCGACTGGCTGAATACCAGAGGGTTTGAATTCGCCGAGGTGGAGTACTCCGAGGACGTTTACGAAACCCCTTCCATGCTCTCTGGGCCTGGCTTTTATCAGTTCCGCAGCGCCCGCTCTCCAGTGGCCGTCTGCGCGACTGCCGGCGCTAGCGGCAAACCTGCTGGTGTGTTCGCGACTGGTGGGAACTGCTTTACCTACACACGCAGCGACCGTCCGATGAGTCGGTACGCTTATGACTCTGGCCCCGATCCATTCATTCGGTCTAACGTCCGGGTCTATTGCATCAGGCTGGTCGACTTACTTGCTCAGCAAGATGCTGCGAGATCGTGTTCCGTAGCTGTGGACGGGCTTTTTGGCATTTTCGTGAAAGGGTTTAGCTCTCCCGCAGGAATAACTGAAGTACTGGCCACGGTGCAACCACAATCGGGTCTGTCGAATTAGGCTGACCGCAAACCGGAGCAATTTCCATGGCAACCAAAGTTTCAGCCGCCAGTAACCGTAACCCACTCACTCCATGGGATCCGGTCGAGCACCTGACCAGCGAGGAAGCGATCGCAGGGTACCTGGACGTGACAATGGAAGAAGCCGGCGGCGATCCGGCGTTGATGGCCGCCGTGCTCGGTGACATTGCGAGAGCCCGCGGGATCCTCGAACTGGCGAAGAAAACCGGCAAGACGCGAACCTAGCGTGAGGGGCTGGCTGCCGCGTATTCTTGACCCATCCAACCCTCAGGAGACGCCATGATGTGGATCGTGCTGCTGGTCGTCGTGCTCATCGTGGTGGTCGGTGTCAGCCTCTACAACCGGCTGGTCACTGCACGGAATGCCTTTCGCAATGCCTTTGCCCAGATCGACGTGCAGCTCACGCGCCGCCATGACCTGATTCCGAACCTCGTGGAAGTGGCGAAGCGCTATCTGCAGCACGAGCGGGAGACGCTGGAGGCGGTGATCGCGGCCCGCAGCAATGCGGTGGATGGCCTGAAGAAGGCGATGACGAGCGGGCTGGATCCGGCGGCCCTGCAGCAGCTGTCCGCCTCGGAGAACACGCTGACCGGCGCCTTGGGCAAACTGCTGGCGGTTGCCGAAGCCTATCCGGATCTCAAGGCGGACCAGACCATGGCGCAGTTGTCCGAGGAGCTGACCACCACCGAGAACAAGGTGGCTTTCGCGCGTCAGGCGTTCAACGACCAGGTGATGGACTACAACAACGCCCGTGAAACTTTTCCCGGCAATCTGGTGGCGGGCTTCTTTCGCTTCACGCCAGCCCAGCTGTTGCAGATCGAATCAGCCACGAAGCGCGACATGCCACAGGTGACTTTCAGCTAGCCGGCACAGGTTTTCGCCATGGATTTCTTTGGCCGGCAGGACCGCGCCCGGCGGGCGTCGCGGTGGCTGGTGCTGGCCTTCGCGCTCGCCGTGTGCGCCGTCGCATTGGCGGTGAACCTGATCGTGCTGGCGACGCTGGCCTTCTGGAGTGGGCTCGGCTCCGCCGTCGTGTTGGGCTTCGGCAACTGGTTCGACACGCATGCCGGCACGGTCTGGCTGACCACGCTGCTGGTGGTCGGCGGCATCGTTGGTTCCAGTGTCTGGAAAATTCTGCAGATGCGGGCGGGTGGGCATGTTGTGGCCCGTGATCTGGGTGCGCAGCTGGTTGACGACGGGCAGCATGATCCGCTGCTGCACCGGCTGCGCAATGTGGTCGAGGAGATGGCGATCGCGGCCAGCGTGCCGGTGCCATCGATCCATGTGCTCGAGTCGCCAGCCATCAACGCGCTGGCGGCCGGTTATGCGCCGGCGGAAGCTTCACTGGTCGTCACGCGGGGCGCGTTGCTGGCGCTGGATCGCGATGAACTGCAGGGCGTGATCGGCCATGAGTTCAGCCATGTCGTGAACGGTGACATGCGGCTCAACACCCGGCTGGTCGGATTCCTGTACGGCTTGTTTCTCGTCAGCGCACTCGGCCGGTTGCTGGGGCCGGGCCGGCAGACTGACGAGAGCGAGCATCGTGGCGGCTGGGGCCTGGCCGGCGGCGCGCTGTTCGTGGTTGGCCTGGCGGGGCTCTTCGTTGGCCGGGTGCTGCAGGCGGCCGTGGCGCGTGAGCGCGAACGGCTCGCCGATGCGTCGGCCGTGCAGTACACCCGCGAGTCGCGTGGCCTGCGCAATGCACTCGTCAAGGTCGGCGCCCATCGCATCGGCTCGCGATTGAACCACCCCGGCGTCGATCGCGTCAGCCATATGTTGTTTGCTTCTGCGGGCTATCTGGATTTCGCCACCCATCCGCCGCTGCGCGAACGGATCCGCGCGCTGGATCCCACGTTCAAGACGGCGGAATTCGGGCGCATGCGCCATGTCCTCGATGCGCGGGAAGCGGCTGGCGCCGGGAAGTCGGCGGACACGCCGGAGAACGGCAAGTTGCATTCATCGGCTTCCACTTCCACCGCGTTGCCACTGGCTGCCACCGTGCAGGCCGTGGCTGACCTCGTCGGCAACCCCGGGCCGCAGCAGGTGGCGCAGGCCATGACGATGCATCGCGCGCTGCCGGCCGAAGTGCTGAAGGCTGCGCGCGAGCCCGTTGCCGCACAAAGCCTGTTGCTGGCGATTGCGCTGGGCTCGCGGAATCGGGAAATGCGGCTGGCATTCCTGCGCACGCAACTTGGGCCGGATGTCTCGCAGGCCGTGGAGGCTGTGCTGCCCGTGGCCGGGCAGCTGCCGATTGCCCAGCGCCTGCCCGCTGTCCTGTTGTTGCTCGGCACGCTTCGGCAATGGACTACAGACGAGCGCCGGCAGCTGATCGCCGTCATCAGCGGTCTCCTCACCCGCGCCGGCACGCCCACCGTCTTCGGCTATGCCTTGCGGAAATGCACCGTGGCCTTCCTGCAGGACAGTGTGCCGACCACCCTCAGCATCCGGAATCTGCCATTGCGCACTGTGCGGGAAGACCTGCGCGTGGTGCTCAGCGTGGTCGCCCGCTGTGGCGCCAGGAATGCGTACACGCCTGTGGAGGAAGCCTTCAATGCCGGTTGGGCGCAGCTGCAATTGCCACCTGCCGGGCCGGTGGCCACCGGCGTCACCGGATCTGATGCCGGCATTGCCGACACCACCAACCCATGGACCCGCGACATGGACCGCGCCCTGACCCGACTCGACCGTCTCGCCTACCGCGACAAGCAGCGCGTGATCCGCGCCATGACAGCCGCAATAGCGCAGGACGGCAAGGTCAATGTGCCGGAAGCCGAGCTGCTGCGGCTTTTCTGTGCGCTGCTGCATTGTCCGTTGCCGGCGTTGGGGGAGGGTGGTTAGCGATCTATTGCCAGGCGAGTATTGTGCAAATGGTTGAGGCGTATTGAACCGGGGGAGATGGCCATGACCGGGATCGGAATCAGAATCAGGAGGTGGTTGGCATCCATCGCATTCGTGGTGTCCATTGCTACGTTTGCGGGACAGCCTGCGGAAGAGCCTGCAGGTCTGGATGCGCAGGCCCTTTTTGATCGTGGCACCGTTTACTGGTTTGGCTACGGCCCCTACGGCAAGGATTTCGAACGAGCGTGCGCATTATTCGAACAATCCGCAAACCTCGGAAATGTGTCTGCCCAGTACAACCTGGGTAACTGCTATAGAACAGGCCAAGGCAAGCCCGCCGATTTACGCATGGCCTTGCGGCTCTATGAGAAAGCCGCTGCATCCGGCGACTTGTCGGCCAGGTTGGCAGCAGCGAACATCTACTTGTTTGACGGTAGCGCTGACATGCGTCAGCCAGAGGCCGGAATCCGATTGCTGAGGGAGCTGGTTGCGCCGGCAAAGCGATCTTTCCAACATGCTCAAGCGCGGAATAGAGCTGAATTGGTTTTAGGTGTGGCCTACTACCGGGGGCTGGGCGTGGACAAGAACGATCAGACGGCAGTTACGTGGTATGAGGCAGCTGCCCGACATGGAAACCAGCTGGCCCAGGCTCTGCTTTACGAGATCTATTCAGGGCGTACCAACTACGAAATCCAGGCCAATGCGGAGCGTGCCCGGCTATACCGGGACGCCTTTGAGATGTCTGAACAGTTGGAAACCAACCTGGAACAGCGGGAAGTTCTGACCCTTTCCACTGCGATCGATGATTTGGCCAAGCGAAAGTGGCTTAAAGGGAAATAACACCCAGCTGGTGACCGACGTACGGATCATGGCGGTCTGGCAACGCCACGCCAGGTTGATGAAACATGCCACGAGTCCCGCCAGGAAAATCGATTTCGGCAGGCATGTCGTCATCGGGATCGCGAGAATGGCTTATGGTGTTCGCCTGTCGCGGTTGGGGCTTCATGATATGTGGCAAATAGGAGTTCAGCGGGCTTTCGGCCGCAGCGGTGAATTCATGAGGACATACGTTTTCAACGTTCCGGGCATGGGCGTAACCGCAGCGGTCACATACTCAGCGCTGATGCGCGGCCAACCTTCTGTGGCGTTGGCTGTCGATGAGTAGGTTTGAAAGCAGGGTGAATCGTATGCGTCGACGAGCAGTTGAAGTTTTCATCCTGCTGTCTGCTCTGGTGTTGATTGGATGTCCGGCAGTACCGTCAGTTGAGCGAATGGCCGAAGGAGTAGTTGGGCAGCCTGTGGAAGTGTTAAGGCGCCTAGCTGCATTGCCTGATAGCTATGCATCTCGGTCAGGGATCGGTCTCACGGAGAGTACACTTGCCGATGGCCGGCATGTCGTGGTTTACCCGGAGGGCCGCGGATGCACCACAGAGTTCACGGTAGTTGATGGAGTCATCGTCAGTTACGTAGTTAAACGTGAAAAAGGGACGAGAGACTGCCCCCAGCGCTCCGATTTCTGATGGTGAATACCAGCTTTGTCGCCTATGGCAGTCGACGAGCAGTTGAAGTTTTCATCCTGCTGTCTGCTCTGGTATTGATTGGATGTCCGGCCGACAATTCACCGGCCCGTTCTATATGCCCCTGGACCTCATTGGCATGGGTCTGTCTCTTCTGAGTTATCCAATCCCGGATCTTCAGCGCGCCAGCCCGGTCCACGGTAGGCTTAACTTCATGGAAGGCTCGCCGTTTTGTAACCACTTATATGGAGAAGCTGGTCCGTGAGGGCGTACCGCGTGATTCCGTTGCGCATGCCGCTCATGGGGATATGCCTTATGTCCTGTGTACTCATTTTAATGAGCTGTACGCCACCAGGGAAACTTTGGTTAAAAAATGCGACTGATGGACCGATTGAGATTCTCGGGCGGGATGCCGGGGACCCAACACTCCGCGTTCGTTATCGACTGGCTGCCGATGAGGCACAGAGAGTGTCAGTCAGCATTTGGCTGTCCAGGCAGGAAATAAAAGTTCGAATCGCCAATGAGGTGCAGTGCTTCGAAGTGCCGGCCATTGAAATCCCATGGAGCAAGGTAGGCTTTTTTGGCCCCGAAGTAATCGCTGTTTTGGAGAAGGGCGGCATGCTCTACCTCTATCGACCCGACGAAGACAAGAACATGGTTTTTACTCACCCACCTCCCGTACAGCCAGCAGGCTTTCCATTGGCGCCACAGCCGTGCTGATGAGCCGTTGGCTCGATCGGGCTGATTTACCAAACGGCTTAACTTCATGGAAGGCTCGCCGTTTAGTAACTACCTCTATGGCTATCCTGACCCGTGAGCGGTGTCGCGTGATTGCCAAACGCATACCGTTCCATGGGATGTGCTTAATGTGGTGCGTCTTTCTGCTGGTGAGTTGCACATCACCGGGAAAGCTTTGGCTGAAGAATATGACTGATGGACCGATTGAGATTCTCGGGCAGAATGCCGGGGACCCAACACTCCGCGTTCGTTTTCGGTTGACTGCTAATGAGACACAGTGGATATCGGTCAATAACTGGCAATTCAAGCAGGACATTACCGTTCGAATTGCCAATGAGATCCGATGCTTTCAGGTGCCGGCAATTGACATGCCATGGGGAAAGGCAGGGATTTTTGGTGGCGAGGTTTTCGCAGCTTTGGAAGAGGACGGCATGAAATACATATATCGCCCCGACGAAGCCAAGACCTTGGTTTTTAAT
>CAYLKO010000011.1:33274-57917 GCA_964384525.1 uncultured Chromatiaceae bacterium | reverse complement strand
GTCATCATCAAGGCGTCAGGTGGCGGTGGCGGCCGCGGCATGCGCGTGGTGCGCAGCGACGCCGCGCTGCGCAATGCCGTGACCCTGACCCGCAGCGAGGCCGCCGCCGCCTTCGGCAACGACGTGGTCTACATGGAGAAATACCTGGAACGCCCGCGACATGTGGAATACCAGGTACTGGCTGATGCGCACGGCAATGCCGTGCATCTGTTCGACCGCGATTGCTCGATGCAGCGCCGGCACCAGAAGGTTCTGGAAGAAGCCCCCGCACCGGGCATCCCGGACGAGCTCCGCATGAAGATGGGCGCCCGCGTGGTGCAGGCCTGCCGCGAGATCGGCTACCGCAGCGCCGGCACCTTCGAGTTTCTCTACGAGAAAGGCGAGTTTTTCTTCATCGAAATGAACACCCGGGTGCAGGTCGAACACCCGGTCACCGAGATGATCACCGGCATCGACATCGTCAAGGAACAGCTCAAGATCGCGGCCGGCGAGAAATTGTCGTTTCGCCAGGAAGACATCGCGGTGCGCGGCCACGCGGTGGAATGCCGGATCAATGCCGAAGACCCGCGCACCTTCATGCCATCGCCCGGCAAGGTCGAGCTGTGGCACACGCCCGGCGGCCCCGGCATCCGGGTCGACAGCCATCTGTACAGCGGCTATACCGTGCCGCCTTTCTACGATTCACTGGTCGCCAAGGTGATCGCGCACGGCGACACCCGTGACTCCGCCATCACGCGCATGAACATTGCGCTGACCGAGATGGTGGTCGACGGCATCAAGACCAACATTCCGATGCATCAGGATCTGTGCCAGGACGCCGCTTTCCGCCAGGGCGGCACCGACATTCATTATCTCGAGAAAAAACTCCACCTCTGAGGCCGGCCATGCCCGACACCTGGCTGCAGGCGTCCCTCGACTGTCCGCAATCCATCCTGGCCACCGTCGAGGAGACCCTGGAGTCCCTTGGCGCCCTCGTCTCCTGGACCGAGGCGGCGGACGAGGAAGAGATCCTCGAGCCCGAGCCCGGCGCCACGCCGTTGTGGGCAGCCGTGCGGGTGACGGCCCTGTTCCCGCCGGAAACTGCCCGGACGGCACTCAGCGCGGCCCTGCCCGGACATTCGCTTGAGTTCGCCGTGGTGTCCGACCGCGACTGGGATGCCGAGTGGCGCCGCTCGCTCAAACCGTTGCGCTTCGGGCGGCGGCTGTGGATCTGCCCGGTCGGCCAGGCTTGCCCGGACCCGGCCGGCATCTCCATCACGCTGGAACCCGGGCTGGCCTTCGGCACCGGCACCCACCCCACCACCGGCATGTGCCTGAGCTGGCTCGATGCGGAGGCACAGTCAGCGGCACTGACCGATGCCCGGGTGCTGGACTACGGCTGCGGCTCCGGGATACTGGCCATTGCCGCACTCGCCCTGGGCGCGCGTCGGGCGGTTGGCGTGGACATCGATCCGCAGGCGCTGATTGCCACGCGGGCCAATGCAGCCCGCAATGATTGTGCAGACCGGCTGACCGTCGGCGAGGTGGTGGAGCCGGGCGAACCCTTTGCGATCCTCGTGGCCAACATTCTTTCCGGTCCGCTGGTGCGTCTGGCGCCCGAACTTCGCCGCCATGCCGGCCCGGACACGCGGGTGGCGCTGAGCGGTATCCTGTCGGACCAGGCCCCGGAGGTAATTGCCGCGTTCAAGCCGTGGGTATGCCTGACCGTCGCCGATGCGCAGGACGATTGGGTATTGCTTGCCGGCACAGTGACGCGCTGAGCCATGTACACGAGTTGTCCGGAGTGCGGCACGGTTTACCGCATCAGCATTCACGACCTGCGCGCAGCGGAGGGCTATGCCCGCTGCGGCCATTGCTCGGCCACTTTCAACGCCCTGACCACGCTGGTCGATGAGCCGCCGCCGACCGTTACCCTGAACCAGCTCGTCCTGCCCACCGAGCCGCACCCGCCAGCGCCGATACCAGAACCGACACCAGAGCCATCGCCAGAACCATCGCCAGAGCCGGCGGATGACGAGGTGCTGGAGTTCAATATCCCCGAAGACAGCTGGACCCACTTCTTCGAGAAGGGTCTGCCGACAGCTCCGCCATTCGCAGCGGGTGCCCCGGCCGGGAATGAAGCGGCGGCTGAACCGGAAGTCGTGCCGGAGCCGGAGCTTGAACCTGCGTCGGAGCTGGAGCCAAAGCCAGAGCAGGAGCCAGAGCTGGAGCTGGAGCCCGAAGGTGATGCCGTGGCGGAGCCAGAGCACGAGCACGATATCGGCACCGGCATCGGCTCGGAAACCGTCGATCAGGTTGGCCTCTACCGCGCCTTGTCGGCTGAGGCGGCCGCGGAAGCCGCCCCCGAAGCGGCTGCTGAGGAACCGCCCACGGAAGAGCCGAAAGAGCCGGAGGAGCTGGAGCTGCCACACAAGGACGACGACTGGCAGACGCTCCTGGACGAGATGCCCGAAGACGATGCCGTGGTGGAGCCCGTCTATGTCATCAGCGAAGAGCGGCTGCCCGAAGCACCAGTCGGGCCACCAGCAGAACCAGCTCTTCCGTCAGACGATCCGCTGGATGCCCCGCTGGCAATGGAAGGCGCCTGGGATGAGTCGGTGCTGGACCGCACCTCAACCCCGGCGCCGCTGCCGGCCGACTTTGCCGCCCACCTGCACACCACCGATGAACCTCCCGCCACGGCAGACGAGGAGCCCCCGATTACCGTGGCCGATCGGCCCTTCGTCTGGACGCCCCCGGTACCGCCGCCGGAAAAACATCCGGCAGGCCGGTGGATCTACACCGTCGGCTCGGCGGTGCTGCTGCTGTTGCTGGCAACCCAGGTGATTCATCAGCAACGCGACCGATTGGCAACATACCCGGCCCTCACCGAAGCAATGACCAGGCTGTATGCCGCCCTCGATCTGCCGCTGTGGCCGGCCTGGGACCTGCGCGCCTATGAAGTGCGCCAGTACGAGGCGATTGCCGACCGCAGCAGCATCGGCGCGCTCGATGTGCTGGCGCGCATCGCCGTGGTGGGCAACGAGCCGGTCGGGCTGCCCCTGGTGCGCATTACCCTCACTGATCGTTTCGGCAAGCCACTCGGTGTGCGGGTGTTCAACCCTGGAGAATATCTCGGCAACAACCCGCGACCCCGCGAACCGCTGGTTCCCGGCACGATGATCCCGGTGGACATTCATCTCAAGGATCCCGGCGCCGATGCGCAAGGCATCAATATCGATCTCTGCCTGATGAACCGGCGCAGCGGCCTGACGTGTCGCGCCGAACTGGAACCATTCGCACGCTGAACTCACTTCACGAATCGCTTGCAACCATTTGTCTGCAGGTACACCGTGACTTGTACCTATTCATGCAATGGACGTGGCGAACAAATGCCCAGCGCGGGCACTCATCGTGGTATGCTTCCTGCGCTCGCCAGCGACCCAAAAAATCTTCGACGAAGCGCGGCGAACATCCGGATATTCCGCAGTTCCGAATCGACAAACAACGCCAGCGGTGCAGCACACCGCGGCATGGTTGACGGAATTGACTGCTTTGGAGGGAGTGAGTGGTGGTAAAAGGTGCACGCAGCAAAGCTGCAACAAAGAAAAACGGCGTCAGCCGACATGCCACACCGACCACCCAGGTTACCTCAGTCCAGCTCTCGACTGCCCGCCCGTCATCGGTCCGGGTCAGAAACCGCCCGCTGCGTGACTACACCGAAGAAGCCCTGCAGAAATATTTTGGCGAACTGAACGGCCACCGTCCCGGCGATCTCTACGATCTCGTGCTCGGCGAAGTTGAAGAGCCGTTGTTCAAGGCCGTGCTCGATTACACCAAAGGCAATCAGAGCGTGGCCGCCGACATCCTCGGCATCAATCGCGCCACGCTGCGCAAGAAGCTGCGGCATTACCAGTTGCTGGCCTGAGTCGGGTTGGTGATGGCTCGCGCACTGCTCAGCGTCTCCGACAAAGCCGGCATCGTCGAACTCGCCCTGCGACTCCGGCAACTCGGCTTTGACCTGATTTCCACCGGCGGCACGGCTGCGGCACTGCGCAATGCCGGGCTGCAAGTGACTGATGTCTCTGAAATTACCGGCTTTCCGGAGATCATGGATGGTCGGGTGAAAACCCTGCATCCCGCCATCCACGGGGGCCTGCTCGGCCGGCGCAAGCTCGACGCCGAGGTGATGCAGAAACACGCCATCACGGCCATCGACCTGCTCGTGGTCAACCTGTACCCCTTCGAGGCCACCGTCAGCCGCGCCGGCTGCACGCGTGAGGAAGCGATCGAGAACATCGACATCGGCGGCCCGGCCATGCTGCGTGCAGCTGCAAAAAATCATGAGGCCGTGGCCGTGGTGGTTGATCCCACCGACTACAAACAGGTGCTGACCGAACTCGAGGCCGAAGGCCATGTGAGCGAGCACACCCGACGCTATCTCGCGAGAAAGGTTTTTGCCCACACCGCCACCTACGATGCCGCCGTTTTCAACTGGCTGCGCACGGCCGATGGCGACACCCGGCTGCCCGTGAACCTACCGATCGGTTTGCATCTGAAAGACACCCTGCGTTACGGCGAGAATCCCCATCAACGTGCCGGCCTGTACGCCACGCCCGGCGGCGCGGCGGATACGGTGGTCGGCGCGACCCTGCATCAGGGCAAGGAATTGTCGTTCAACAATCTCGCCGATGCCGACGCCGCACTCGAGTGCGTGCGCGCATTGGCCACACCGGCCTGCGTGATCGTCAAACACGCCAATCCCTGTGGTGTTGGTGTGGCGCGCACCGCAGCCGAAGCCTACGAGAAGGCTTATGCCACCGACCCCACATCCGCCTTCGGCGGCATCATCGCCTTCAACACCGTGGTCGATGGCGTGCTGGCGGCCACGATCGTCGAACGGCAGTTCGTCGAGGTCATGGTCGCCACGCAGTACACGGCCGAGGCGCTCGCGGCGCTTGCCCGCAAACCGAATATCCGCGTGCTGGAAACCGGCCCCCTGCGCGCCACCCTGCCACCGGCATTCCGCCTGGAGCAGATCGAAGGCGGCATGCTGGTGCAGGACACCGATGTTGCCGTCCTGCCCGACAACGCGCTGCGCGTGGTCAGCAAACGCCAACCCACCGCCACCGAACGGGCCGATGCCGTGTTTGCGTGGCAGCTGGTGCGCGCGGTGAAATCCAACGCCATCATCTTCGCGCACGATGGCGCCACCATCGGCGTGGGCGCCGGCCAGATGAGCCGGGTGATGAGCGTGCGCATCGCCGCCTGGAAAGCCGAAGAAGCGGGACTGAAGACGGCCGGCGCCGCCATGGCCTCCGATGCCTTCTTCCCCTTCCGCGACGGCGTGGACCTCGCCGCCAGCTTCGGCATTCGCACCATCATCCAGCCCGGCGGCTCGATGCGCGACGCCGACGTGATCGCCGCGGCGGATGAACACGACATCGCCATGCTCTTCACGGGGATGCGCCACTTCAGACATTGATCATTTCACTACCGGGATGGGCCTTACATGAAAATTCTCGTCATCGGCGGCGGTGGCCGCGAACATGCACTGGCCTGGAAGCTTGCCCAGTCACCGGATGTGGAAGTCGTCATCGTTGCGCCCGGCAATGCCGGCACCGCCCTCGAACCCGGCGTGCGCAACGCGCCCGTGCAGGCCGATGACATCGACGGACTCTTCAAGCTCGCCCAGCGGGAACACGTGGGGCTCACCATCGTCGGCCCCGAGGCGCCGCTCGCCGCCGGCATCGTCGATCGTTTCTGGGCTGCGGGCTTGCGCATCTTCGGGCCGCGCATGCACGCCGCCCAGCTCGAAAGCTCCAAGACCTTCGCCAAGGAATTCATGGTCCGGCACGGCATCCCCACCGCCACCTATGCCTCCTTCACCGATAGCGACGAAGCCCGCGCCTATCTGGAAGAAGTCGGCGCACCCAGCGTCGTGAAGGCCGATGGCCTCGCCGCCGGCAAGGGCGTCGTCGTGGCGCAAACCCTCGAGGAAGCCCACGCCGCCCTCACCAACATGCTCGATGACCGCCGCTTCGGCGAAGCCGGTGCGCGCGTGGTGATCGAGGAAGTCCTCACCGGCGAGGAAGCCAGCTTCATCGCCATGATCGGTGTCGGCGGCTCCATCCTGCCACTCGCCACCTCACAGGATCACAAGGCCCGCGACGACGGCGACCGCGGCCCCAACACCGGCGGCATGGGCGCCTACTCGCCTGCACCCGTCATCACCTCCGCCATCGCCGAGTGCGTGATGAACGAAGTCATCCGCCCCGTCGTCGAAGGTCTCCGCGACGAAGGCGTCCGCTACTCGGGCTTTCTCTACGCCGGCCTCATGATCGGCGCCGACGGCACACCCCGAGTGCTCGAATTCAACTGTCGCTTCGGCGACCCCGAAACCCAGCCCATCCTCTTCCGCCTCAAGTCCGATCTCGTCCAGCTCATCGAAGCCGCACTCGACGGCAAACTCGCCCACAGCAAAGTCGAGTGGGACCCCCGCCCCGCCCTCGGCGTGGTCCTCTGCGCCAGCGGCTACCCTGACGACTACCGCCAGGGTGATGTCATCACCGGGCTCCCCGACTCTTCATCACGCTTGAGCAAGGTCTTCCACGGCGGCACTGGCTACAACACCAGCCAGGAGATCGTCACCCGTGGCGGTCGCGTGCTCACCGTGGTGGGCACCGGCGATAACATCAAGGCCGCGCAGAGCGAGGCCTATCGCGTGGTGAACCAGATTCATTTTGATGGGATGGTTTATCGGAGGGATATTGGGTATCGGGCGGTGGGGCGGGGGTAGAAGTTGGGGCGGCGCAGGCATCGTGTCCAGAGCAGGAATCGCCAAATCGATAGGCAGCATTTGCGATGAGAGCCAAAATACCGGTGGCGCGACCAATTAACAGTGGGGTCCACTATGGTTGGTCCTAACGAGTTTGTGACCAACGATCCGCCGACTTTGGCTCGTTTGAATGCTTTGCTAGCCGCAGGATATCGGATAGACCATGCCACCAGCCAGAAGGTGGTCGATGCTGTGTGGCTGGACCACCCGGCAGACAGCAGAGCACAGTGGCCGACACTGATTCTTTACACTAACGGCATTGTCGTTTCAGAGTCCTCAAGGGATCCTTCAAACCAACTACGTTTGCTCCCAGATCAGACGGTCGAGTTCGCGCGGTTTCTAGCAATGGTGCCGACCGCAACGATTTGGGAGCGCACTGCGGACTTGCGAATCCAAGCTATTGTGGTAGCACTTTTCATCGCCATCATGGCGGTCATGTGGATTGTTATCGGTTTCGTGGGCGACATGGTTGCCAACGTGATCGGTCTATTGCGACCCGACGTTTGGTCGTGGCTGAGCTTCTGAATTTATGCAGAGGATCGTCGACCTCGTCGCACTTCTCAAACACGCTGAAGGCAAGACATTGGAACGCAAGCGTAAAGTGCCCTCGCCAGCCTGCACGCTCAGAAATCCATAAGCCCAAGCCCCGGCGCAGAAGGCCTGCGAGGACATCCACCCTGCGTTGTGGCCACCGGATTGAGAATCCAGGATCGTTCCGAAATGAACGCCAGCTCTGGCGTCGACGGAGATTGAGGAAAGTACCTCGCCACGCGCTGAGGGCCGATGAATAGCGGTCGCATGGATCTCGTTTCCTGCGGTCGGCCGATTCGCAAAGGCGCAACGTAATTGCTACCGCTTCGTTAGTTGCCACAGGAGAAAGTCTGCATGTCCAACTTCTTCGCACGTCGCGAGGCGGCGTACATCAATGACATGAATCGCGGCCTCGGTGCGTTGCTTGGCATTGCAACCGGCGTGTTGGCCGACCGCCAGCTAGCCGACGCCGAAGTTGAGTTTCTGGACCTATGGCTCAACAACAACTCGGCAATTGCCACCGATTGGCCAGGCGACGTAATCCATGCCCGCGTAAAGTCGGTACTCGCGGACGGACGAATCACAGAAGATGAGCGGGTTCACCTTGTAAAGTCCCTGCAGCAGCTCATAGGTGGCACGTTGGACAAGCTTGCTACATCAACCCACGTAACGCAGCTCTTGCCGTACCAACAGGTCGTAATTTCATATCCCAATACTACATTCTGCCTGACCGGTGATTTCGTCTTCGGGCCGCGCAGCGTCTGCGCGCAAACCATCAGCGACCTAGGCAGCATCGTAAAGTCGAGCGTGTCAAAAAAGGTACAGTACCTCGTCGTGGGCGGACTCGGCAGTCCAGAATGGAAACACGGGAGCTTCGGCACGAAGATCGAGAAAGCCATGGAGCTAAAGAATGACGGCGCGACAATCGCGATTGTCCATGAGGATTACTGGGCAAATGGCTTGCCCAGTAGCAGCTAGCTATCCGGTCACCTCGATGCTCGCTAGCTACGAATAGCGTGCGCCGATTATCTCAAGCAGTCCCGCATTTGAGAGGCATGAAGAGCTCAGATCGCTACATGAAGATTGTCGAGTGGTCTGATGAGGACGGCTGCTACGTGGGCCGGTGCCCGGAGCTCATGTTGGGCGGGGTGCACGGCAGGGACGAGAAGAAGGTTTTTGCCGAGCTCTGCCAGGTCATCGACGAATGGGCGGACCAGGCGAAAGCAGAACGCGAGGAGCTTCCAGAGGGACTGGCTGGAAAGCAATACTCGGGAAAGCTCAACTTGTGGCTAGGTGCCAGGCTGCACGAGCGGCTGGCTCGTTAGGGAAGCACTGAAGCACGATCATGACAGTGCGATCGGGCCTACCAGGGTTTCACATCAGAGGACAACTCGTATGGGAACACACTCATGAAGATCATCAAAAGATTTGTGATTGCAGCCGTCGTCTGCTTGACGCTCAGTGCATGCATATCCGCCCACACCTATGTTGATCCACAGTTTCACACGACAGACTACGACCAGATAGCCCGACCCGCCCAGCCTGTGCCGGTCCAGGTAAACGTACACTTTGAGCGTAACGGTGAAGCCTACCCATCCGCCGACCCGCAACTGCGCACCATCGTTGAGCGAGCCCTTCGGGCCACCGCAGTATTTATCCCGAAGTCGGACACGTCCGGCATTGCGGTCATCAAAGTGGTTGCAAGCAACATCGGAGATGTTGGGGCGGCACGGGCGAAGGGGTTTGGAACAGGACTTACCTTTGGCGTGGTTGGATCAACCGTAAACGACAAATATGAATTCACTTGTAGCTACCAAGACGTCAGCGGCAAGCAGTACTCGAATAGTTACCACCATGCGCTCTACACAACCATTGGAAAGGCTTGTGCTCCCGTGAGCACGAAGCCTACTACTCCGATCCTGGGTTTCGAGGAAGTCGTTGAAGACATCATGCTCACCTTCGTCAAAGACCTGCAGGCGCAAGACTTGGTGGCAGCACCCGGTAGCCTGTAACTCCAGGGGCCGGGATAGCGTGGCATACCCCCCAATGCCAGTGATCCTGCAAATCAAGGTAAAGCCCCGGGCACGGACATCCGAATTGGTGCCGGCAGCGGACGGCACCTGGCTCGCAAAACTCAAGTCCCCGCCGGTGGACGGCAAGGCCAATGCCGAGCTCATTGAGCTCGTGGCCGCGCACTTCCAGTGTCGCAAGTTCGCCATCTCGATCAAGTCGGGCGCATCGGCACGGCTGAAGCTGGTCGAGATCCCTGAT
Organism: uncultured Chromatiaceae bacterium; assembly: GCA_964384525.1. Lineage (GTDB taxonomy): Bacteria > Pseudomonadota > Gammaproteobacteria > Steroidobacterales > SHZI01. The sequence goes on along the minus strand of CAYLKO010000011.1, from coordinate 48,298 downwards.
CAAGGCAGCACGGATAATCACGATGGCAACTCATGATCACGGAGAATGTCGGCTGGAGCGCAGGCTTATTTGCGCACGAGCCTTGGCATGCCCGGCGTGACAGCGCACACTTACAAGTCCTGTGCCGAACAAGGACAACCACATGACTGCCAAACCCCAAAGAGATATCGAAAAGGTCTATTCCAAGGCTGAGTTCATCGCCAAGCTTCGCCGCCTGGCTGATGCCATCGAGAGTGACGGCCGCTTTGAAATCCAGATTGCCGGTGAGCGCATTCACGTTCCGGCGCGCGCAACATTCACCGTTGAGCATGAGCGGTCCGGTCGTGAAGAAGAAATTGAGTTCCAGGTGAAGTGGCGCAACGAGTAAGGCTCTCGATGGGAGTCCGGTAATCGGAAGAGCAGGGCCAAGACATGACAGCCACACTCTTCGGCTCACGTGGATCAGGCTCTGCCGCGGTGGAAATGGGCTTGCGCACAGCCGGCATCCCCTGCACGCTCATTCGGGCATCCTCATGGGAAAAGGATTCAGCCTACCCGGAACTCCTCAAGGTCAATCCACTGGGCCAGATTCCAACGATCGTCCTGGATGACGGCACGGTGCTGACCGAGAGTGCCGCCATACTGATCTGGCTCGGCCTCGAGTGCCCTGCGTCCGGCCTGCTGCCGATAACACCACACGAACGCGCCTTCGATATCCGCGGCCTGGTCTATATCGCAGCCAATTGCTACTCGGCCATCACGGTGTGCGACTTCCCCGACCAATGGACCACGGCGCTGGCCAAGGAAGCGCACGAAGAGGTCCGCTCGGCCGCCTGTGCGCAACTGCATCGGAAGTGGTCGGTCTTCGCCGACACCTTTGGCGCCCGCCTTGAGAATCCGGATCCCGGCGCGTTGGCCTTCCTGGCCGTGGTCGTGTCGCAGTGGTCTGGTACCAGAAAGCACCTCGAAAGCCGGCATCCTGATTTTTATGCGCAACTAATGCGACTGGAGTCGCATCCGAAGTTGGTGGAGACGCTGCGGGAGCACCGGACACATAACGGGGAGTAGCGACATGACGAATCCCGCCAAGAACACCATCTGCATCTGGTACGACAGCGACGCCGTAGAGGCGGCACGCTTCTACGCTAGGACCTTCCCCGATTCCTCGGTGGGTGCGATCCATCGCGCGCCGGGGGATTTTCCGTCCGGGAAACAGGGAGATGTATTGACCGTCGAGTTCACGGTCATGGGAATTCCCTGCGTCGGACTCAACGGCGGACCTGCATTCAAGCAGAGCGAGGCCTTCTCGTTTCAGGTCTCGACCATCGACCAGGCCGAAACCGATCGCTACTGGAACGCGATCATCGGCAACGGTGGCGAGGCAAGTGCCTGCGGCTGGTGCAAGGACAAATGGGGCCTGTCGTGGCAGATCACGCCCGCGATCCTGATCAAGGCTGTGACGGATACCGACAAGGCGGCCGCCAAGCGGGCGTTTGACGCGATGATGACGATGACAAAGATCGATATCGCAGCGATCGAGGCGGCGTGGCGAGGCTGAGACTGCAGGCCAGACCTCAGGGAATCTGGGCAGGGGATTGCAGAATATTTTCCCTGCCCTGTCGAAATCACCGCCGGCCACTCGACTGATGGACGATGGGGCGCCCACCCGGGCGCTCATTGCAGCCACCCAGGAGTAGATCCGCCATGGCCCGAATGATCTTCGTGAACCTCCCCGTTGCCAACCTCGATGCCTCAATGGCCTTCTACAAGGCCATCGGCTTCGGCAACAACCCCCACTTCACCGATGCAACGGCAGCGTGCATGGTCTGGAGCGACACCATCTTCATCATGCTGCTGACGCACGCCAAATGGCAAACGTTCACGACCCGCCCCATTCCGCCCGCGACCTCGAGCGAAGTGGCGATCGCACTCAATTGTGACGATCGCGAAGCGGTTGACCTGATGGTCAAGGCGGCTGCCGCCAACGGTGGCACAGCCGACATCAATCCTGTGCAGGACCTGGGATTCATGTACAGCCGTGACATTGCCGATCCCGATGGCCATGTCATTGGACCGTTCTGGATGGACCCGGCGGCCATACCTGCCGAGACTCCATCCGCCGGGTAGCGGTGCCAGGCAAGTTGTCGGACAACTTGGCACCCGGAACGCTCAACAGTATCCTGAAGCAGGCCGGCCTGAAGGGGTAAGCATTTAATGCGATATGCAATTGTTATCGAGACTGCCGGGGGCAACTTTTCTGCCTATGTACCTGACCTTCCAGGATGTGTTGCCACTGGATCAACGATTGAAGAAACCGAAGCGCAGATTCGGGAGGCGATCCAGTTTCACCTGGAGGGACTAAGAGCCGATCAGTTGCCGATCCCTCCGGCATCCAGTCGCGTCGACTACGTGGACATTGCAGCCTGAGCTGCAGATCGCGACCTGGCCTTCTACCCAACGGTCCTGATGGCGATCGCTTCATCATGACCCCGGGTGTGCCTGTCGCCAGTCGCGCGAACCCACAGCTCTTGCTACAGTGAGGCATCTTTTCCGAGCGAGCCCCGATGGGCAACCCGTCCTGGAAGTGGCTTTCCGGCAGTCGTCCGTACAGGGCGGCGAAGCTTTTTCTGAAGCGGGCGTCGGGCGAGGAGCTCTGGTTGCGCCGGGAAGCGCACGTGGACACCGTGGCGCACGGTGGCTGGCGCGTTAACCCGGAGGGCCTTGGCCCCACCAGCATCGTCTACTCCGTGGGCATCGGCAACGACATCGATTTCGATGTGGGCCTGATCGAGCAGTTCGGCTGCGAAGTCCATGCATTCGACCCCACACCCTATACGGCGCGATGGCTCGCAACCAGGATTCCGCCCTCGAGGTTTTACCACCATCCGTGGGCCATCGCCGGTCATGACGGCAGCATGACGCTCTATCCGCGAGTCCGGAAGGACGGCACGCTGTCGGAGGTCATGTACACGCAGGAAGCCGAAAAGGCGGCACGGGGGTACGGCGTCGAGGTTCCCGTATTGACCATCACCTCTGCGATGCAACGGCTCGGCCACCATCACATTGACTTGCTGAAGCTGGACGTTGAAGGGGCCGAGTACGACGTGCTCGATACGCTACCTGTCGCTCCCCGGCAGTTGCTGATCGAGTTCCACCATCGTTTCCGCAGCATCAGCATCAATCAGACCCGACGCGCAATCAGGCGCCTGCGGATGGACGGCTACCGGATCGTGGCCGTCGCCGATTCCGGCAGGGAGGTGTCGTTCCTGAAGATGCCGCCCAGGACGCGCCCCAAACGGCGCTTCACACCAGCGTGGGACTGAAGCAAGGGACGGTGGAGCCGCTCTCAACCAAGGGCATCGTCCTGCGACCGTTCGATGACAGCGATATCCCGTCGTTCGTCGAAGCGGTTCGTGAAAGTGACGCAACCGTTGGTGCGTGGCTGCCGTGGTGGAAAGCGGATTATTCCGAAGAGGACGCACGTTCCTGGTTCTCCGTCTGTCGCAAAGGTATTGAAGGCAAATCCAGCTACGACATCGGCATATTCCTGGCCGACGGCGGGTTGCTCATGGGAGGAATCTCCCTCAACCGGCTCGACATGGAGAACAGGATTGGCAGCCTTGGCTACTGGGTCCGGGAGTCCGGGCAGAACCGTGGCTTGTGTACCCGGGCGGTACTGAGGATCAAGGAATTCGGCTTCGGTGAGCTTGGCCTGGTTCGGCTGGAGATCGTGGCATTGGCCAACAACATCGCGAGTCGTCGGGTCGCCGAGAAATGTGGTGCAACGCTCGAATGCATTGCGCAGAATCGACTGCTCCATCAGGGAAAGCCGGCACCGGCCGCGATCTACTCGTTCATTCGATCATGAAACTCTACGCCCACCCCTTTTCGTCCTACTGCCAGAAGGTGCTGATCGCGCTGTACGAAAACGGCACGCCATTCGACTACGCGAATCTGGAAGATCCCGGCGCCAATGAAGAGCTGGCGTCGTTGTGGCCGCTGAAGCGCTTTCCGATACTCGTGGACCACGACCGCACGATCCTCGAAACCACCACGATCATCGAATACCTGCAGATTCACCATCCGGGGCCGGTCTGTCTGATTCCGGCTGGCGATGCCGGCATCAAGCCCCGGATGCTCGACCGCGTCTTCGACAACTACGTGATGACGCCGATACAGAAGATCGTGGGGAACGAGCTTCGACCCGAAGCTGATCGTGACCCCCATGGCGTGATCGAGGCCCGACGGCTGCTCGACACCATCTATGCCTGGCTGAATGGGCAGCTCACCGGCAATGCCTGGGCTGCAGGTGCAGACTTCACCCTGGCCGACTGCGCGGCAGCGCCATCGCTGTTCTATGCCGATTGGACCCACGAGATCCCGCAAGCCTGCGGCAACCTGCGCGCCTATCGCGCCCGTCTGCTGGCCCGCCCATCCGTCCGGCGCGCCGTGGATGAGGCACGGCCCTACCGCAGCTACTTCCCGCTCGGCGCCCCGGATCGCGACTGACGTGGCGCGTTGCCGCAGCCGGTATCCCGGACAACCGGAGCGGAATACTGGAATAATGCGGCATCACACCTGAAGTGGGGATTTCCGATGCGCAGCATTTTTCTTTTCCTGCACCTGGCCGGCGCCATCATCTGGGTTGGCGGCATGTTCTTCGCGTACTTCTGCCTGCGGCCCGCGGCGGGAACGCTTCTTGAGCCGCCGCAGCGTCTGCCGCTGTGGGTGGCCACCTTCAAGTCCTTCTTTCTGTACACCGCGATTTCCGTGGTGCTGATCATCCTGAGCGGCTTCGGCATGATGGGCGCGATCAAGATGGGTACTACGCCGCATGGCTGGCTCCTCATGATGGTGCTGGGGCTCGTCATGGCCATCATCTTTGCCTACGTTTACTGGGCGCTTTATCCGAAGCTCGTGCGCAACACGGAGGCCTCGGCCTGGCCGGTGGCCGGCGCGGTGTTGAGCGTCATCCGGCGGCTGGTGGCACTCAATCTGTTCCTGGCGCTGCTGGTGATTGCGGCGGCTGTGTCGGCCCGGTGAGCCAAAACGCCGAGCCAGAGCGGTGAACCGGCGCAGGCCGAAGCGCCCGTCGGCCTACACGCCAGCCCTGATCATTGACGAGGCCGCTGCGGAGCACGATCTTGTTCTGGCTGCGCAACGGCTGGAGCGCTGTGAGGGCGCGGTGCAGCTGGGCGACCGGCTGACATTGCGCCCGACGCCAGGCTCGATCCGCTGCGAGGTGATCGACCCGGAACCAGCAGCCCATCGTTGCGCTGAAGAGTTCAAGGTTCTGGTGGAGAATGCCGCCCATTACCTGAGTGAATCGAAGCTTGCGAATCGGCTGCCACGGCGACCACTGCACTGGCTGGTGGTGGAAGACGCTGGCGGTGAAGCAGTGGAAGTCTGGCCGGAGTCATCTCGATGAAAGCACTCGAACACAGGATTCCGCCGCCCCTGGTGGGGCTGGTGGTGGCGGTGGCCATGTGGGCTACCGGGCGCTTCACGCCGCTTTGGGATCTCGCCATCGAGTATCGGATCCTGATCTGGCTTGTGTTCACCTTTGCGGGTGGGTGGGTCACCTACAGCGGCATCCGGGCGTTCAGCGCCGCACAGACCACCAAGAATCCGTTGAATCCGGACGCCGCGACGGTGCTGGTGCGCACCGGCATCTACCGCCACACCCGCAATCCGATGTATCTCGGGCTCACGATCATCCTGATCGGCTGGGCAGTTGCGCTGGGTGCACCCTGGGCGCTGTGCGGGCCTGCGGCCTTCCTGCTCTTCATCGACCGCTTCCAGGTGCGGCCTGAAGAAGTTTCGATGTCACGATTGTTTGGCGCCGAATATGCGGACTACCAGAAACAGGTGCGCCGCTGGCTGTGAGCATTGAAGTGCCGGAACCAGGACGTCGCACAGCCTGGCTGCTCGCAGCTGTGTCGGTATTGCTTGCGCTCCTGGTGTTATCGGGGCTTCACCCTTACGACCGCGCCACCTGGATCATGGAAGTGCTGCCGGTCGTTATCGTGATACCGCTGCTCTGGCTGACCTGGCAGCGCTACCCGCTGACGCCGCTGCTGTACGCGTGCATCTTCGTCCATGCCCTGGTCTTGATACTGGGCGGGACCCATACCTACGCCCGTGTCCCGCTGGGCTTCGAGATTGCCGATCTCCTCGGGCTCACCCGGAACCCCTACGACAAGATCGGGCATTTCTTTCAGGGCTTCGTCCCCGCCCTCGCCGCCCGCGAGATTCTGCTGCGGGGCGCGTATGTGCGCGGCCGAAAAATGCTGGCGTTTGTCGTGGTGTGCGTGGTCCTGGCGATCAGCGCCACCTACGAACTCATCGAATGGGGCGCTGCCCTGGCCTTGGGCCAGGGCGCAGAGGAATTCCTGGGCACCCAGGGTTATGTCTGGGATACCCAGTCCGACATGTTCAGTGCACTGATCGGCGCCGTGACTGCGTTGCTGTTCTTTGCCGGTCTACACGACCGGCAGATCCGCAAACTCGGCCCGTAACGGAATCCGCTCCCCGATCAACGCTTCATCGCGTCGAAGAAGTCCACGTTCTTCTTGGTGTCCTGCATCTTCGACAGCAGGAACTCGACAGCCGCGAGTTCATCCATCGGATGCAGAACCTTGCGCAGGATCCACATCTTCTGCAGCTCGTCTTCCTTGGTGAGTAGTTCCTCACGCCGGGTGCCGGAGCGATTGATGTTGATGGCCGGGAACACGCGCTTCTCGGCAATCCGGCGATCGAGGTGGATCTCCATGTTGCCGGTGCCCTTGAATTCCTCGTAGATCACGTCGTCCATCTTGGAGCCGGTGTCGATCAGTGCGGTGGCCAGGATCGTCAGGCTACCGCCCTCCTCGATATTGCGGGCCGCACCGAAGAAACGCTTCGGGCGATGAAGGGCGTTGGCATCCACGCCGCCGGTGAGCACCTTGCCGGAGGACGGCACCACGGTGTTGTAGGCACGCGCCAGTCGGGTGATGGAATCGAGCAGGATCACGACGTCCTTCTTGTGCTCGACCAGACGCTTGGCCTTTTCGATCACCATCTCGGCGACCTGCACATGCCGGCTGGCGGGTTCGTCAAACGTACTGGACACCACCTCACCGCGCACCGACCGCTCCCACTCCGTGACTTCTTCCGGCCGCTCGTCGATGAGCAGCACGATCAGGAAGCATTCCGGATGGTTCGAGGTGATCGACATCGCGATGTTCTGCAGGAGCATCGTCTTGCCGGCCTTCGGCGGCGAGACGATCAGGCCTCGCTGGCCTTTGCCGATTGGCGCGCAGAGATCGATGATGCGGGAGGTCAGATCCTCCGTGCTGCCGTTGCCCTGTTCGAGACCGAGGCGCTTCTTCGGAAACAGCGGCTTCAGGTTTTCGAACAGCACCTTGTTGCGTGCATTTTCCGGTGCATCGAAGTTGATCTCGCTGACCTTGAGCAGCGCGAAGTAGCGCTCGCTTTCCTTCGGCGGGCGGATCAGCCCGGACACCGTGTCGCCGGTGCGCAGATTGAAGCGCCGGATCTGGCTGGGGGACACGTAGATATCGTCGGGACCGGCCAGGTAGGAGCTGTCGGCCGAGCGCAGGAAGCCGAAGCCATCCTGCAGGATCTCGAGCACGCCGTCGGCAAAGATGTTCTCGCCGCTCTGCGCGTGGGCCTTCAGGATCGCGAAGATGATGTCCTGCTTGCGGGACCGGGCCATGTTCTCCAGGCCCATCGCTTCAGCCATGCCCACCAGCTCGCCCGGCGGCTTCATCTTCAGTTCGTTGAGGCTCAGCAGGTTGGCGCCGCCTTCCAGCTGGCTCTTTGGAATCACCTCATCCTCGGAGAAGGTCACGACCTCGTCATGATCCATGCGCCGGCGCGGCCGCTTGCCCATGTCATCGTTGCGATTGCGGTGCCCGCCGCCAGTGTTGCCGTTGTTGCCGGAGTTGTTGCCGGGGTTGTTGCCACCAGCATTGCCGCCGCCCTTGGGGCGATTGCGCGCTGAATTGCCGAGATAGCCTCTCATGCATAAATCCTTGGAAGTGATTTGGGAAGTGATTCGGGAAGTAGTGGTTTGGAAAGCGGTTCGGGAAAGCCCGGGTTCATGAGCCCGCAGCCATGCGGCTGCGGGGGGATTCGCCTAACTTTTTGAATCGAGTTTGGCATCGAGGAGCTTCTTCAGCTGCTCCCTGGACATCAGGCCCACGTGCTGGGCTTCGACGACGCCATTTTTGAAAAGCATCAGCGTCGGGATGCTGCGGATGCCGTACTTCATGGCCGTGGTCTGGCTGGCCTCGACATCGACCTTGGCGATCTCGACACGGTCCTGATACTCGGTCGCAATCTGTTCGAGGATCGGGGCGATGGCTTTGCAGGGGCCACACCATTCCGCCCAGAAATCCACCAACACCGGCCGGCTGGCCTGCAAAACCTTGGCGTCGAATGAGTCGTCGGCAACGTGAACTATGCTCATGATGGTTGATCAGATCCTTCTCTTGCTTGAATCGTCCTGAGTGACGGTATGGTGTCTCCGACAGGAGGCGACCTCTGCCAAAGCCACTGGCCCGGCCATCCGCGAGTGGTCAAGTCGGGAGCTTCAGGCGGGCTCTTGCGTGAAGCCGGCGTGAAGCGCGGGGCCGGATAGGGCACAATCTGTCCGGGAGGGGCCTGAACCGGGAAGCATTCCCTGGCGCTTCCTGCGCGCCTGGCCCGCGCTTTTGGCCTGCGCGTCCTGTAACTGGAGTCTGTAGTTTTGCCGCAGCCCTGAAGCCGAATAGGCGCGCGGCGGATGACCAATTTGAACCTGTCCCGGCGGCTTTTGCAAGGGGGCGGAACCGCTTTTGACTGTAGGGTGAAATGAATCGCGAACACAAGGTTGTATTTTCCGAACTGAACCTGCCGGCGGAGATCCTCGCCGGCGTACGTACCGCCGGCTTTCAGCAATGCACGCCCATCCAGGCGCAGACCTTGCCAGTGGCCTTGAAGGGCAAGGATGTTGCCGGACAGGCGCAGACCGGCACCGGCAAGACTGCCGCCTTCCTGATCGCCATGTTCAACCATTTGTTGAAGCATCCGGTACCGCACAGCAACCAGCCCGCACCGCGCGCCCTGATCGTGGCCCCGACGCGTGAACTGGCCGTGCAGATTCATGCCGATGCGGAAATCCTGGGTGGTGCCACGGGTCTGCGCCTTGCCGTGGTCTACGGCGGTGCCGACTACGACAAGCAGCGCGAACACCTGCAGCAGGGCGTGGACGTGCTCATCGGCACCCCCGGCCGGTTGATCGATTATTTCCGCCAACACATCTACACCTTGAGTCACGTTCAGGTGCTGGTCCTCGACGAGGCCGACCGGATGTTCGATCTCGGCTTCATCAAGGACATCCGCTTCCTGTTGCGGCGACTGCCGCCGCCGGACAAGCGCCTCAACCTGCTCTTCTCCGCCACGCTCGGTCATCGCGTGCTCGAGCTCGCCTATGAGCACATGAACAACCCGGAAACCGTGCAGATCGAGCCCGACAAGAAAACGGTGGACCTCGTCAATCAGTCCATCTATTTCCCGGGCAACGAAGAGAAGGGCCCACTGCTCGTCGGCCTGCTGCGCAGCATGCAGGCCAAGCGCACGATGGTGTTCGTCAACACCAAGCGGGTGGCCGAAGATATCGCGCGATTGCTGGCTCACAACGGCCTGCCGGCCGAGGCGATCAGCGGTGATGTGCCCCAGAAAAAACGCCTGCGCATGCTGAAGGACTTCCAGGACGGCACCCTGCCGGTCCTCGTGGCCACCGACGTGGCTTCCCGCGGCCTGCACGTGCCGGACGTGAGCCACGTGGTGAATTTCGATCTGCCGCAGGATGCGGCCGACTATGTGCACCGGATCGGCCGCACCGCCCGCGCCGGCGCCAGCGGCACGGCGATCAGCTTTGCCTGCGAGACCTATGCTTTCTCCCTGCCGGAGATCGAGGAATACCTCGGCAACCGGATTCCGGTAAGCACCGTCGATGCGAAACTGCTGGAAGGCGTGACGCGGCCACCCTGGGCGCCACGCAAATATCCACCCCAGGGCGGGCGACCGCCCCGTCGCGGTGGCGGCGGTGGGGGGCGCAGCAGTGGTGGACGCAGCAGCGGAGGCCGGAGTTCCGGCAGCGGCGGACGTCGCGGTCGCTAGCTGCAGTCCTTACACCTGCAGCAGCGTCCCGAGCGCCTCGATGTTGAGGTGCCGTTCAACTTCCCGCGACGGCTGCCGGCTGTCCGGCCGGCCAATCGCCAATACCTGGGCGATCCCGGCGTCGACCGCCGCATCCAGCACGGCTTGGCTGTCATCGATGAAGAGCGTCCGCGCCGGGTCGTAACCCAGACGCTGCCGGGCACCGGCCCAGAATTCCGGTGACTCCTTGGGCGCACCGAAGTCATGCGAAGAGACAAAGGTGTCGACCCAGCGGCCCAGGCCGGCGCCGCCTTTCTTGATTTCCAGGGTGTGTCCGTGAGCGTTGGTCACCACGGCAACCGGTTTGCCGGTGGCGCGCAGGCTCTGCAGAAATTCACTGGCGCCCGGCAGATACGCAATCCGCTGACTGCTGGCATTCTTCAGCGCCCGCAGATCCAGCGACAACTCGGCCGACCAGAAATCCAGGCAGTACCAGTTCAGCGTGCCCCTGAGTTCGGCGAAGCGGGCAAAGAGTGCGGTGCGCACCTCGGCCGGATCGCAGCCACGGGCGCGCGCCCGGCTCCGCGGCACCAGTTCCAGCCTCAAAAAGTTGTCATAGGCCAGGTCGAGGATGGTGCCATCCATGTCGAGCAGGATGGTGTCGCAGTCGCGCCACGTCCGGATGGAATCTCTGCACATGGGTGGGTATTGTAGCTTCGTGAGTGCAGCGCCAGACCAGCTGATGACCGGCGTCCAGGCGGTGGCGCGCGCCGCCGGTGAGGCGATCAACGCCATCTATGCCCGGATCGATTTCGGGATTGAACACAAGGCCGACCAGTCACCCGTCACCGCGGCGGATCGGGCGGCACATGCGGTGATTGCTGCCGGTCTCGAAGCGCTTACGCCACGGATTCCGCTGTGGTCGGAAGAATCATCGGACGTGGATTGGGCCGCGCGCCGCGACTGGCCGGAGTTCTGGCTGGTTGATCCCCTGGACGGCACCCGGGAGTTCATCAAGCGCAATGGTGAATTCACGGTCAACATTGCGCTGGTCCGGGACCACAAGGCGGTGCTCGGCGTGGTGTACGTGCCCGTGACCGGGCGAATCTATTACGCCAGCGACGGCGGGCGCGCCTTCCGTGCCGATGCCGGTCAGGTGGCCACCGAAATCCGGGTGAGAGCGCCGGCAACGCCGCCACTGCGGGTGGCCGGCAGCCGATCGCATCGTGGCGCCAGCCTGGATCGGGTCTTTGCCAGACTCGGGCCGCATGAGTTCGTGCCGACCGGCAGCTCGTTGAAGTTCTGCCTCGTGGCCGAAGGCACGGCCGACTTCTATCCGCGACTCGGGCCCACATCGGAATGGGACACGGCTGCCGCGCAGGTGGTGGTCGAGGCGGCGGGCGGCGCAGTGCTCAACCTGCAGAACCAGCCGCTGCGTTACAACACCGGACCAGAGGTGCTGAATCCGCATTTCTACGCGCGGGGTGATGCGGGACGCGACTGGCTGGCGGCATTCGGTGATTGAGACCGGCGGCTGGTATCCTCATTGCCGGACATGAGCGACAACATCAACACCGACGGGTTCAGCAAGCTGGAACGCCTGAAAGCGTTGAGAGTGGCCCACCGCGATCTCGACACGGCCATCACCACCCTCTCCCGCCACGCCGATGTCGACCAACTGCATGTACGCCGCCTGAAAAAAGAAAAGCTGCGGCTCAAGGACATCATCACCCGCCTCGAAAGCGCCCTGATTCCCGACCTGAACGCCTGAGCGCCCGCAACGACTGTCGGTACTGTTTACAGTAGCAATGGCGCATCCAAGTCACTGTTAAACAAGGATTGTTGGCAACTTCGCCCAACACCGCTGCGGATCACCACCGCACCCACCGTCGCCTCGCTATACATTTCCGGAAAAATCGCTGCGGGCCGGCGTCCGTCCGCAGGCCGGGTGGCCTGCAGCATGGCGCCGGGAATGGGAGGCAGTTCACACAATCCGGCTGGTTGCCGGTCTTCTGTCAAATCAACGGAGTGATCGCCGACGGCTGGCACGGTTGCTGCACTAGTCTTCATCGAGACCACTCTGAACACTGATCTGGAACAACACAGCAGCCCACACCCCAAGCCCAAACCCCAAAGCTAGTTTCAGGACCCTGCAAAGTATTCAGAACCTCAACAAGAAAAATAAAAAACAAAATAACAAGAAGAGCAAAACTCCATCCAAGCCCATCCCCACCGCCCCTTGCCCAGGGGCGGTTTTTTTTGGGCGTACGATCTACCTTGGGACGGTGTCGGGTGAATGTGGGGGCAACCCACTATTCCTGCCGGAACAAGCACCCCTGGATATCGACGAACGCGCGACGGATGCCCTCCACACTACCCAGGACGCGCTTGGCATCATTGACGCCGCCATAGCGGATGCGCAGGAAATCGGCAATCTTGCCTGATGCCAGTTCCTGGATGCCTTCGTGCTGATACTTGTCCAGCACGAACTCAAGGAATGCGCGCATCTCGCGCTCGTACCCATTCATGCCGGTGGCCTTGGCTGATCGAACGCGTTGGGACCGGGCAAGCGGCACCAGCGTAAAGCGCACGTAGGCCAGCACATCGAAGATATCGCTGTTGGGCGCATCGATCAGGCGTCGCATGTCGTCCAGTCTCTCGCTGTCGTAGCCGAGGTCCGCCAGGCGTTGGATGAAGGCCTCCCGCTTGTCCGGATCACTCCAGATGGCGCGCAGCTCGTCTTCATCTGTCACCAGCGAACCAAGATCGCCGAATAGCTGCTGCATGAACTCCTGGGCGGTGATCTGCCGGCCATCGTGCCAGTAGGTGGTCGCGGAGAGGTAGTGGATGCTTCGCTCCTTGCCATCCGACAGTCTCACCACCACGCGCTCGGGCGGCGGCGGCTCATCGACACCAGGCGGATCGCCCGGAGGGCCGTCCGGCCCATCCTCACCGGGCTCTCCGGGCTGCCGGCGTCCGCCCGGGGCATCCGGCGGCAGCGGCTCGCCATCCCATGCCGGATCGTTGAAGTGCTCGTAGGCCTTCACGAAGTCGTAGACGGTGAAGTAATCCTTGCCCTCGAAGGTACGGGTGCCGCGCCCGATGATCTGCTTGAACTCGATCATCGACTTGATCGGGCGCAGCAACACGATATTGCGGATGTTCAGCGCGTCCACCCCGGTGGACAGTTTCTGCGACGTGGTGAGGATGGTGGGCAGGGTCTTCTCGTTGTCCTGGAACTCGCGCAGGTGGCGCTCGCCCAGCTCGCCGTCGTCGGCGGTCACGCGTTCACAGTAGTGCGGGTCCGGGTTGGTCTTGACCTGGTTGATGAAGTTGCGCACCCGGGCGGCATGGTCCTGGGTGGCGCAGAACACCAGCGTCTTCAGCCGCTGGTCGATCTGGTCCATGAACTCCTGCACGCGGCTCTGCTCGCGCTGATCGATGACGAGCCGGGTGTTGATGTCGGCTTCGGAGTAGGTCTAGTAGCGGTCCAGCTCGCCAGCCAAAACTTCGTCGCCATCGGAACACCGGTATTCGTCCGTCGTCGAGGCCATCTGCCGCACCTTGAACGGCGTGAGGAAGCCGTCACCGATGCCTTCCTTCAGCGCATAGGTATAGACCGGCTCGCCGAAGTAGGCGTAGGTGTCGGCGTTGACATCACGCTTGGGCGTGGCGGTCAGGCCGAGTTGCACCGCTGGCTTGAAGTAATCGAGGATCGCGCGCCAGGTGCTTTCATCGCGCGCGCCACCGCGGTGGCATTCGTCGATGACGATAAAGTCGAAGAAGTCTGGTTCGTAACCTTCAAAGGTGAACTGCGACTCCTCCGCTTCACCGCCGCCGGTCATGAAGGTCTGGAAGATGGTGAAGAACACGCCGGCATTGCGCGGAATCTTGCCCTGCTTGCGGATCTCCTCCGGCCTGATCCGGCACAACGCATCCGGCGGGAAGGCGCTGAAGGCGTTGAACGCCTGATCGGCAAGGATGTTGCGGTCGGCGAGGAACAGGATGCGCGGGCGACGCACCGGGTCCCAGCTCAGGTTCCATCTGGAATGAAACAGCTTCCACGCGATCTGGAACGCGATGGAGGTCTTGCCGGTGCCGGTGGCCAGCGTCAACAGGATGCGGTCGCGGTTGTTCGCGATCGCCTCCAGCACGGCGGTGATGGCGTTGTGCTGGTAATAGCGCGGTTGCCACTTGCCGCCGCCGGTCTCGAACGGCACCGCGCCGAAGCGCTCGCGCCAGTCGTTGCCGTCCGGAAAGCAGCGCAGCCAGAGTTGCTCCGGGGTCGGGAACGGCAGGGCGATGTCGCCCTCCGTGCCGGTGTGCATGTCGATGCCGTACCAGCCGATGCCATTGCTGGCGTAGGCAAAGCGCGCCTTGAGCCGTCCGGCATAGTCCTTGGCCTGGCCAACGCCCGTGGTGTGGCCCAGCCCGGCGCGCTTGGCCTCGATCACCGCGAGCTTCCGCCCGCGGTAGCTCAGTACGTAGTCGGCCGACAGCGGAGTGCCACGCTGGCCGCCGGCAAGGATGCGGCCCGGGCAGATCAGCTCGCGATACACACGCGTGCCGTCCACCACGCCCCAGCCGGCATCGCGCAGCACGGGATCGATGCGGTTGGCGCGGGTATCGGCCTCGGTTTCCCCCATGTTCATGACTTTAACCGCCCCTGTTGCCCGCATCCAACCGCTGTGCGGCCTGGCGTCCTTGCGTTCGCCAACAGTCGGGACGCATACTGGCCGCAAGTGGGTTGGGGGTTCCCGGCCGGCGTCATGGCCTCGGTGCGTTCACTGGGGCCTTTCGCTTTCTGGGGCTGGGTGGATCTTCAAGCCCCACCCCTCAAACCCGATACCGACGTTACAGCGCCCACCCCAAGAGGAGGAAATGAGGTTAAGCACATCG
>CAYLKO010000011.1:26213-33264 GCA_964384525.1 uncultured Chromatiaceae bacterium | reverse complement strand
TGCAGAAGAACTTGAGTTTCAGCACTTCGAACGCACGGTTGGCCTGGTCCGGCCTGATCACCGACAGGCCGATGGGGCGCGCCACCAGGTCGGCCAGTTGCAGTCCCGTCGAGTTGGTCTTCTTGTCGGCAAACACCACTTCGAATGGCAGCGGATTGCCGAACCGGTTCTCGCCTGCGCAGATGCGCCGGAACTCCAGCTCCAGCTCGGCATCCTCCCTCCTGCCCCTGCACTCGACCACGACATGGGTCGGCAGCTCGTCCTGGTGTTTCTCCTGCATCAGTTCGTACAAGGTTTCCAGGCAGAAACCCAAAGCCAGGTGGTAAGGGTTCTGGCTACGGTCGCGCAACCTTGCTTTGTCGATGACGCTGGCGATGAGGATGAAGTTGTCGGCTTCAATCAGGCCCGTCACTTCATCGAGAAATGCCTCCTTGTGGGGTCGACTGGAGAAACGGAAGCTCCCACGCTCCTTGCGGATGTCGGTTTCGTGCAGCACCACCACGTCGTGGCCGAAGTGCTTGAACTTGAAGCCTTCCAGCGCGGGCACCACGTGCGTGGCGTAGTGGTGTTTGTGGAAAACGCAGAACGCCAGCACGAACACCGGATATTGAGGATCGATGCTCTCCAGGCTATGGTCGCCACTCTCGTCCACGTAGACCACGTATTGGCTGTACTGCTTGCCGGGCACCAGCGGACCTGCCTCGCCCACGTGCCTGGGTACATGATCCCCGAAGAGAGGGATCTGCCCTTTTTCGTCTGGTGCTGATGGCTTGGTCATGGCGCACACATGTCCAGAAAAGGCGTGCGCAGCCTTGGGGCATTATGGCTGAGCGGAGTACAGAATTCAGGTTTGCGCATGAGGCGACCTTATCAGGTCAGCTGGCCGGAGAAGGCGGCTTGGAGTAGAGATTGGCGGAGGGTGGCGACGTCGGCCAGTTTTCGCTTGTAGCGCAGACGCAATTCTGCGGATCTCATTTCAATAGCTTCCATCTCCTTGAGTAATTCCGATTGCTTACTCAACGGTAGGAGCGGCACTTCGAGGCACTTCAATGTTTTGACCGATGCCACGTTCTCGATGGCGACGCCAAGCTTGTTCGCTGAGAGTTGCAACTGGAATCTCGTGGACTCCATCCACCTTTTCAGGAACGCAGGCGCGAGCGCCCCTGAGGGCGAGAGCTTGAGTAGAGCCTGATTGATGATGCCTTCAGGCGCATCTGGCGGAACAACAGCAACTCTCCCCATCGTTCCAGAGCAACTCATGATCACATCGCCGGAACGAACCCGGAAACGTTTCATCTGTTCGAACTTCTGCTGATCGACAAAATAGCGGAAGTTATCGAAACGCCGATGGATGGCGTGCTGCTGCTCGTAGACCGCATAACCAATCGGCTTGAAGCACGCCTTCTTCAGGCTTCCGCCAAAGGGCCCTCGAACGAATTCGCAGCAATCGCCGAGCTTTGCCATTTGAACTGTTGCTACAGCCCGAGAGATTAGCTTCTCGTTCGCATCAATGGCTACGGTCGTGGAATCCGCCAGATTCACCTCGGCGTTGGCGCTGGCGCGGTCGAGGGCAGCGAAGGCCTGATCCAGCACTGCGACGATGCGCTTCTGTTCCCCCAGGGGCGGGACTGGAACCTCCCTGGCCTCCATGGACTGCTTTGAAACATGAATCATGGTTGCACCGGCACCTTGTTCGACGCGAATCCTCTCTTTGTCCCACTCAAGGAAGTAGTACAAAAAGTCTCGCGTTACCCTGTCGGCGGCAGGTTGTACCTTCCAGATATGGTAGTGATAAATACACTTCTCGCCTGTCCATATCCGAGGGCCGAACGACGCGGACCAAGCGTAAAGAAGATCGCCATTCTGGCAGTATTTTCGCGGCTCCAGCTCCAAGTCGGAGTAATACCAGTGATTGTTAGTAAAGAAGTTTCCAACTCTAAGTACTCGATATCTGCCCGATTCGAGCAACTCGGTCTTTTTGTATGCGCGCCCGTTAAGCAGCTCGCACACCTCCTTCATCGGCAGCGACTTCCACGTTGTATCTTGCGATAGTGACAAGACCCGACCGATCACAAAAGTCCCCTCACCTGTGCCAGTAGTTTCGCCGTCTCCCCATCCCGCGCCAGCATGTCGTCGATTATCTGCTGTGGCGTGCGCTGCGATGCCGCCTCCGGGGTGTGCGGGTTCTTGACCGACAGGTCGCAGGTCGAGGCGTCCACGTCGTCCACGTCCACCGTCCAGCTTTTCTAGCCGCCTGCCTTGGTCTTCTGCAGAGAAACGACCTCGGCAAGATCCGTATCGTTCAGCGGATTGGTCTTGCCCAAGCTACGGCCGGGATCGAGCTGGTAGTACCAGACCTTGCGCGTGGGCGAGCCCTTGTCGAAGAACAGCACCACGGTCTTCACGCCGGCGCCCTGGAAGGTGCCACCGGGGCAGTCCAGCACGGCGTGCAGGTTGCAGCTGGCCAGCAGTTCGCGACGCAGCTCGACGCTGGCATTGTCGGTGTTGCTGAGGAAGGTGTTCTTGATCACCACCGCGCCACGGCCGCCGGCCTTGAGCTTGCGGATGAAGTGCTGCAGAAACAGGTAGGCGGTCTCGGATGAGCGGATCGGAAAGTTCTGCTGCACCTCCTTGCGCTCGCCACCGCCGAACGGCGGATTGGCCAGCACGATGTCGTGGCGATCCTTCTGCTGGATGTCCATGACGTTCTCCGCCAGCGTGTTGGTGTGGCGGATGTTGGGCGCATCGATGCCGTGCAGGATCATGTTCATCACGCCCAGCACGTAGGCCAGCGACTTCTTCTCCTGTCCGTGGAAGGTCTTGCGCTGCAGAGTGCCCCAGTCCTTCGCGGACAGGTCATCGCGGCGCAGGTGCTCCCAAGCCTCGCATAAAAATCCCGCGCTGCCGCAGGCACCGTCGTAGATGGTTTCGCCGACCTGCGGCTGCACCACCTGGATCATCGCGCGGATCAGTGGGCGCGGGGTGTAGTACTCACCGCCGTTGCGGCCGGCGTTGCCCATGCGCTTGATGCGGGTCTCGTACAGGTCGGACAACTCATGCTTGGCCTCGGAGCTGCCGAAGCTCAGCGTGTCCACGATCTGCAGCACGTCGCGCAGCGTGTAGCCGGAACGGAAGCGGTTGGCGACCTCGGAGAAAACTTCGCCGATCTTGTACTGCAGGCTGTCGGCCTGGACGCTGCTGTCCTTGAACGATTTGAGATGCGGGATGAGCTTGCCGTTGACGAACTCGATCAGGTCGTCGCCGGTACGCGCGTTGGGGTCGGGCTTGCCGTCCTTCGTCTTCGGTGCAGCCCAGTCCTGCCAGCGGTAGGGCTTAGCCAGGATGGCTTCGTAAGCCCTGCCTTTGAGCGCGGCTTCGTCTGCCCACTCGTGCTCCATGTCGTCCAGGTACTTCAGGAACAGCAGCCACGAGGTCTGTTCGGCGTAGTCCAGCTCCGACGCCAGCCCTCCGTCGTTGCGCATCGCTTTGTCGATGGCGTTGAAGGCCTGGCTGTAGGAACCACCCTCACCATTGCGGCCATTGCCGGGCCTGGCCGATGGCGCCTTGGCTTTTGCAGGAGGTTCGGTCTTGCCGGCCAGCGCCACGGAACCGCCACGCCCGCGGCCCGGTACGATCCGGCCTGCATCGACCAGATGTGCCTTGATCCGCTGGTAGGTGCTGTCCGCCCAGCCCAGCTCGTTGCGAAGACTACCGTTGCCTGCCGAGCCACCAAGCTCCTTCAAAGTCTCGATGAAACGTTGTTCCTGTGCTTCCAGCGACATCGAGCGGCAACTCCAGAACGTGAAGATCAGATGCCATTATCACAGAACGACCATGACGGCATCGCTTCCGCCGTCGGCCGTGGGCAGGGCGAAATCGTGCTGGATGCTTAGCTGCGCAAGGAGCGCCTGCTCGCGGCGCGCGATGAACTCCTTGAGCGCCAGGTGACGGCCGCCTTCTTTGATAGCTCGCCGCTGACCGCGACGGCGCGGTCGATCAGGGTGGGGTCAAGCGCGAGATGGGTGGCCACGACGCACCTCCACACATTCAACTACAAATTCATGCTACGGCTGCCTGCCGGGGCGGACAACGACAGAGATTCATTGGGGTTACCGAACCGTGTGTGCCAACGTCGTCGAAGCGTCTGCGTAGCGCCTTGATTGGGATGGCGCGGGTATATCGGCCTCGGTCTCCATCATGGGCGCACGTAGCCGCCCTCGCGCTGCGCACGGATGGCAAGGACCAGGGCGGTGTCGATCACCGGCAGGTAGCGATACAGCGCCACATAGCCATGCGCATCGCGGCCAATCACCAGTTCCCGCCGGTCGTCACCAGCCGGACGGCCGATCAGCGGGTTGTCCGCCAGCACATCGAGGGCACTGATGATCTCATCTACCCGAGCCTCGGGGGCTGCGACCTCGTGCTTGTGCAGATGGTCGACAATCCGGTCCAGGTCTTCGATGACGCCGGATGCCAGCCGGACGCGCGCCACCTTATCGGGCCTGCTTCCTGGCCAGCGGCCGCTTCACGCGTTTTCCCGCAAGCCGCTGCTTGAGGTAGCTGCGTACCTCCTCCCACGGGATACTTTCTCCCGATTCGAGAAACCGCGCATAGCGTTGATCCGCCACTCCATGGAACGCGGCGCGCTGCTCGGCCAGTTCGGCCTTCTCGGCGATCGCCTCCAGGATGAAGTTGTGTGAAGTGGTGCCAGCCGCCTCGGCTGCCTGGGCGACGCGGGCCTTGAGTTCCTCGGGCAGGCGGATGGTGGTGGTGCTCATGCGGGGCTCCCGGCGCGGTATGCACCGGGAAAATGTAGCACACGAGTGTTACATGACCTATCGGCACGGGTGTCGGCCCCGGCTGCGCAGCTGCCGATCAAGTCTGATAGTCGGCCGCGGCTTCCTGTATCGACGTCGACTGCCACGGATTGAGCAGCAACACACCCGTGCCGGCAAAATCACGAATGTTGCGGGTGACCACCACCAAATCGTGAACCAACGCAGTTGCGGCGATCAGTGCGTCGTTGGGTGGCCGCGGATCGGGCACCTGCAAGCGCGCAGCCTGCGTGGCAACGCGTACATCCACATCCAGAATACGTCCGGCAAAAGCCGGCTGCAGTGATGCGCTCAGCCAGCGCCTGAGCAATCGGCCCTGGGTGGCGTCACGACGCTCCATCCGTAGCACGCCAATCTCCAGTTCCATCCATGTCACCACGGACAGGTAACACGCCGCGGGCTGGATGCGCGCCTGCCAGGTCGCGACCTGGACATCGCCGCGACCCGCCGCGATGTGGCGCAACTCGGACACGACATTGGTATCGACCAGGTACACGGCGGGTCAGTCGAAATCCGGGATGCGCAAGTTCCAATGCCGGCGTGGTGGAATATCCAGCTCCAGGTCGACAGCCTGATTCCCGTCAGGCATCGCCAGCAGCTCGGCCAGAGTGCGTCGGCTACCCGTCAGTCGCTCGTAGTCCTCGATGGACAGCAGCACATGCGCGGGCTTGCCGCGGTCGGTGATGAACACCGGCCCCTTCATGGCCTCGCGCTTGGCACGGCCGACATCCTGGTTCAGTTCGCGGCTGGTCAGGGTGGTCATGGTCCGGCTCCTGGCAGGCAATGTAGCAACGTTACTACATTGCCTGCCGTGCAGGCAACGCGGACTGGCTGGAGAAGGCGGCAGTGCATCAGGACGCGCGCATCGGCTGCAACGCTTTGGCCCAGCGCAACAGCTCATCCAGCATCGTCTTTGCGGAGGAGTCGATCAGCTCATTGGAGCCAAATACACCGCTGTCGCCGAGATGACTCTGGACCATCGGCACCATCACGCCTTCCATCATCGGCATCATCTTCAAGGTGGTTACCTGCAGCTTCGACGCCTGTGCCCCGCGCAAACCACCGGAAACGCCGCCGTAGCTCACGAACCCGCAGGGTTTGTAGTTCCATTCGACATACAGGTAATCCAGTGCATTGACGAGCGCCGGTGTCGGCCCGTAGTTGTACTCGGGGGTCACGAAGACATAGGCATCGGCAGCGGCCACGCTCGCGCTCCAGCGCCTGGTGTGTTCGTGCTCGTACTTTTGAAAGCGGGGATGCACCGGCTCGTCATAGACGGGCAGCTTGAACCCGTCCAGATCCACGAGAACCGGGTCGAAGCCGCCGTGGTGCTGCGCAAATCCGTGAAACCAGCTGGCCACCGCTGGCCCGACGCGGCCGGGGCGGGTGCTGGCAATGATGGTGTGCAGTTTGAGTCGCATATCAGGTTCCTTGTGGTGGGCCTCCCGGCGGTGCACCACCGGGAGATTGGTTCGCGAAGATTCAGGCAGCGGTCCTGCCGAAGCGGCCGCTGTTGAAGTCGGTGATTGCCTGCCGGATTTCCTCTGCGGTGTTCATCACGAACGGGCCATGGCCGACGATGGGTTCGTTGATCGGTGCACCGCCGAGAAGCAGGAACACAGAGTCGTTGTTGGCCTCGACTACGATGTCGGTGCCGGTGCGGTCGAACACCATCACCTGCGCGTTGCGCACGACCTGGCTGTCGTTGACCAGCACCGTGCCGCGCAACACGACCAGCGCCAGCGTGTGGCCCGCGGGCAGGTCGAATCGGGCCGACCGATTCTGTTGCAGACGCACATCCCACACATTCATCGGGGTGTGGGTCTGCGCCGGGCCGTGATGGCCCGCGTACTCACCGGCAATCACGCGCACCTGGCCGGCGTCGTCCGGCAATGCCACGGCGGGAATCTCCGCATTCAGCAGCGTCTGATAGCGCGGCGCGGTCATCTTGTCCGCAGCGGGCAGATTGACCCACAGCTGCACCATCTCGAACGGACCGCCACGGCGGCCGAAATCGGCCGAGTGATACTCCTCGTGCAGGATGCCCGAGGCGGCCGTCATCCACTGCACATCGCCCGGACCAATCTTGCCGCCGGCGCCAGTGGAATCACGATGCTCGACCTCGCCGTCGTAGACGATGGTCACGGTCTCGAAGCCGCGATGCGGATGGGTGCCAACGCCGCGCGGCTTGTCGGCCGGCGCGAAGTCCGCCGGGC
>CAYLKO010000011.1:0-26203 GCA_964384525.1 uncultured Chromatiaceae bacterium | reverse complement strand
CCGTGCCGCGCGGCAGTCGGGCCGAAGGGGTGCGGCCCGGCATAGTCCAGCAACAGGAACGGGCTCAGGCCGCGGCCGTGGGTGTTGTAGGAAAACAGCGACCGGACCGGGAATCCGTCCCCCACCCAGTGCGAGCGCGGTGCGTCGTAAATACCCAGGATCTTCTTCATGATCGCCTCCAATCCAATGGCGGAAGACTGCAGGCAATCACCATAGACGGACGAAGGGAGCGACGCCACAATCCGGATCCCCGTGTATGCTGGCCAACGATGAGCTGGTTGATCGCAGACATCGGCGGCACCAACACACGCTGTGCGATTGCCCGCGCGGGCGAACCGCCCCATGCCGTCGAAGCCTTCCGCAACCGCGATTTCCCAGGCCTCGACCGGCTGCTGGCCGCCTACCTTGGCGCATTGCCGCCCGCCGATCGACCCGATCAGGCGGTGATTGCCGTGGCGGCGCCCATCCGTGGCGACGAGATCCACATGGTCAACATCCACTGGTCGTTCTCGGTCACGGCACTCGCCCGCACCTTGTCCCTCGAACGGGTCATCCCACTGAATGATTTTGCGGCCCAGGCCTACGCGCTGCCGGTCCTGGGGCCGGCCGATCTCGTCAAAGTGGGGGGTGGCACACCGGTGGAGCGGGCACCGAAGGTGGTGGCCGGACCCGGCACGGGTCTCGGCACGGCAGGGCTCGTGCATCTCGGCGGCCAGTGGCACGCGATCACCGGCGAGGGCGGGCACGTGACGATGGCCCCCGCCAACGAACGCGAGGCGCACCTCATTGCGCTCGGTCGCGAGCGCTTTGGACATTGCTCGGCCGAGCGGTTGATTTCCGGGGCCGGCCTGGCCTTCATCCACGAGGTGCTGAGTGGGGGCCGGAAACGGGACCCAAAGGAAATCGGCGCCGACATCGAGGCAGGCGACACGCTGGCACTGGAAGTGCTGGATATTTTTTTCGAGCTGCTGGGCACGGTTGTCAGCGATCTGGCACTGACCTTCGCCGCCTTTGGCGGGGTTTACATCGGCGGGGGCATTACGCCGCGCTACGTCGGGCAGCTGGCCGCCTCGGGCTTTCGCACGCGCTTTGAAGACAAGGGCCGCTACCGGGCATTTCTGGCCGATATCCCGACCTGGGTGATCACCGCGGACCAGCCGGCACTGCGGGGACTGGCGGCCTATGCGGAATCCTGTCCGCCGCGCGACAAGACTCTGTTGGCCTGATCGACGGCGTCGTCGATGGCACTCTTGTGCTGACTGTCGAGGCCCTCGACCGACTTCGCCTTGTCCAGCGCCTCATGCAATGGCGCACCGATCACGTCGGCCGGGGCGGCAGCGTCGGCGCGCGGCGCCGGCGGCTCCTGCGGCGCGCCGCAGGCAGTCAGCATCAGGCAAGCGCCGGACAAAAGCACCGACAGCGCAATGCCATGGAATCGTGGCGTTCTGCTCATCATCCGTCTCCCTGCAACTCACCGAGGAACAACCGGAACAGCCGACCGAGGCCCGGCAGATCGGCAACGAGACGATGGTCGTCCGGCACCAGCAGCACGCGGGCGCCACTCTCCTGCCCGTAGCGCGTGCTGCCGGCCCACGGCAGCACCTCATCCTGCCAGCCATGGACGATCATCATCCGGCACGATGGCGGTGGCGGAACGGGAATATCCTCGTATCCCGGCACGTACAGCGCAGGCGCCATCAGAAACAATCCGCGGGCGCCAACCGCGCTGGCGGCTGCCAACGCCACGTAACCACCCATGCTGCTGCCGACGAGAATCGCCGGCGTGTCCTGCGCCTGACTCCAGGCGATCAGCTTGCGGGCCCGTTCACGCGGATCGCTGATGCCGCGGTAGTCGATGGACTCGACCGCATGGCCGGCAGCCCGGGCAATGGCCGCGAGCGCCGTGATCTTGGTGCCCCACGGGCCACTTTCCTGGCCATGCGAGAAGCACACGGTGCTCATGGCTACGACTGCCCCTGACCGGTGACTTTCGGGCCGGTACCTTCTGGGCCCCCTTCTGGACCCCAGAGCAACTCATCCAGATCCGGGGTCCATGTCCGCTCGCTCAGGTCGACCCGGCCGTTTTCCACCGTGAGTCCCTCGGCCCGCAACTTCCGGATCTGCGTGCGATAACCGGGACTGTCGACCGGCAGCGCAATGCGCCCACCCGCCGCAACCACCCGATGCCAGGGCAAGTGCATGCCCGGTGGCGCCTTGCCGATGGCGCCGCCGATCCGGCGGGCGCGGCCCGGCATGCCGGCGAGGCGCGCCACATCGCCGTAGGTCACCACCTGCCCGGGCGGGATGGCGGCGACCACGTTCCAGATGGACTGCAGTGTCGAATTCTCACTCATGGATCCAGCAGGGTGGCGCCGGTGGTCCGGCGGCTCTCGAGCGCGCGATGTGCATTGGCGGCATCGCGCAGCGGGTAACGCTGGCCGATCGTGATCCGGATGGCGCCACGGGTTATCTGCCCGAAAAGTTCACCGGTGCCTTCGGCGATATCAGCCGCCGTGCCGATGAAATCAAAAAGCGAGGGTCGCGTGACATGCAGGGAGCCGCGCTTGGCAAGCTCCATGGGCGAAAACGGCGCCACGGGCCCCGAGGCGTTGCCGAAGGTCACCATCGTGCCATGTGGCCGCAGACAATCGAGAGACTGGATGAAGGTGTCCTTGCCGATGGAGTCGTAGACCGCGGACACGCCGCCATCGGACCAGTCGCGGACCTTGGCGACGAAGTCGGGATCGTTGGCGAGCAGGGTCTCGGCGCAACCACAGGCACGGGCCAGCTCCGCCTTGGCCGGTGAGCCCGCCACGCCGATCACCCGGGCGCCGAGCGCCGTGGCCCACTGGCCGAGCAAGGTGCCCGTACCGCCGGCAGCCGCGTAAAGCAGCACGGTTTCGCCCGCCTGCAGCCGATAACTGCGGCGCAGCAGATACCAGGCCGTCAGGCCTTTCAGCATGACCGCGGCAGCCAGATCGTCGGTGATGCCGGCCGGCAATTTCACGAGGCGTTCGGCCGGCCAGTTGCGCCGTTCGACATAGGCCCCCGGCGGCAGTCCGACATAGGCAACCCAGTCGCCGACGGCAAAATCGTCCACCGCCGAGCCGACGCTCTCCACCATGCCCGCGGCCTCGGCGCCGATGCCCGCAGGCAGGGTCAGTGGATACAGCCCGGACCGATGGTAGACATCGATGAAATTGAGGCCGATGGCCGTCTGCCGGATGCGGACTTCATCGGGCGCCGGTGGCGGCAGCTCGACAACGTCCCACTGCAACACCTCGGGACCACCGAAAGCGTGTACGCGTATCGCCTGTGTCTGCTCGTTTGTCATGCTGACAGTATAATCCGCGAATGCAGAAGACAGTGGTCATCGCCGGCGCGGGACACGCCGCCGGCCAGGCAATCGTGTCGCTCCGCCAGGGCGGCTTCGATGGACGTATCGTGCTTGTCGGCGAAGAGCCGTACCTGCCGTATCAGCGGCCGCCGCTGTCGAAGAAATTTCTGGCCGGCACACTGGACATGCCACGGCTGCTGCTGCGCCAGGAGAAGTTCTATGTGGACCACCACATCGATGTCCGCCTGCGGACGCGCGTGACCCGCATCGATCCCGGCGCACACACGGCCGAACTCGGCGACTGCAGCACCCTGCACTACGACCAGCTGATCCTGGCGACCGGCAGCCGCCCCCGCCAGCTCGAAACGACAGGCCATCAGCTGCATGGCGTGCACTATCTGCGCACGATTGAAGACGTCGATCGCATCCGCGACCAGCTCCGCCCCGGCGCCTCGCTGGTGATCGTGGGTGCGGGCTATATCGGCCTGGAAGTCGCCGCGGTGGCCACCTCGCTGGGTCTCAAGGTGACGGTCATCGAACTGGCCGACCAGGTGATGGCGCGCGTCCAGGCGCCTGCGGTTTCGGCCTTCATGGAGCAGGTGCATCGCGAGGCGGGTGTGGAGATCCGGTGCGGCGCGGCCGTGAGCGGCTTCCGCGGCATCAACCGGCTGCAGGGCGTCACCTTGAGCAATGGCCAGGAGATCCCCGCCGACATCGCCATCATCGGCGTGGGTGTGGTGCCGAATGTGGAAGTGGCGGAAGCCGCCGGCATCCTCTGCAACTACGGCATCCTGTGTGATGAATTCTGCCGCACCAATGCGGCCGACGTGTTCGCCATCGGTGATTGCAGCAATCATCCCAATGCACTCCTCGGGCATCGCGTGCGCCTGGAGTCCGTGCACAACGCGCAGGAGCAGGCCAAGACGGCGGCGGCCACGATCCTCGGCCGCGAGGAGCCGTACGCCCAGGTGCCGTGGTTCTGGTCGGACCAGTACGAACTGAAGCTGCAGATCGTCGGCTTCTCGCCGGCTGGCTCGCAGGCCGTGATCCGCGGCGATCCGGCCAGCCGTTCCTTTGCGGTGTTTTACCTGGACGACGGTCGTCTGGCGGCGGTGTACGCCATCAACAGCCCGCGGGAATTCATGCTGTCGAAGAAGCTCATTGCCCTCGGGGCGCGACCCGACCCGGCCGTGCTGGGCGACGTCCGCATCCCCTATCAGGAAATCGCCAGCAGTCTCGAAGCTACCTCGCGACCACCGGTGGCGGCACAACCGTGATGCCGAGGGTCCGGTCCAGCTCGCCGGCCCACCACTCGCGAATCTCTCCGGTGTAACCGGCATAACGTCCCGACGCGCCGACCACACCTGTCCTGGCGCCGTCGGGCCGGAAAGCCGACAAGGCATAGTCCCGAACACTGCCGTCATCAGCTGCCGGCAGGCCCGCCAGTGACCACAGGCGATCACGGGCGATCGGCCAGAAGTTGCTGTAGCCGGCTGCAAACACGCTGCCCTCGCCCGGCCAGTAGATGTTCCAGTAATCATCGGTACCCAGCTGCGCCCGCCAGAGGGCATTGCCGCTGTCGATCGTCGATACCTTGACGGCGAGAGCAGCCGGGCTGCCGTTGCCGGACGGCAGCCGGATGATGCCGATGCGCACGTTGTCGAGCGCCTGACTGTGCAAGGAGCGCTGGCCGTCGCCCGGATCGTCACCGGCCTTGAGCCCCCAACCAAGCAGATCGGCAACGTTGCCGTTCATGCCCCGGTAGTTGTCCCAGCTGTACGCCCGGCGTGGTGCGTCGATGGCGCGCGGCGTCGTGTCTCGAGCCCAGGTCAGCGGATTCATGGCGACCAGCGCCGTGCCGGCGATGACACCGGACAACAGTCCCAGCAGCGCGCCCAATAACCGCATGTTCACGGCACCGCTTCGGTCATGGTCGATAACTCGATCCGGCCGCTCGTGCTGCCGTCGGCCTGGATCTTCTTGAGCGTCCAGGCTTCGGTGAAGCGGCCGGCGAGCCCGGCGAATTCATCGGTGCCCCGCACGACCCGCCCGGTGGTTGCCGGCCCCTTCGCAACCGGCGCCAATGCGCTGACCGCGACTCTGGTGCGGCCGGCCCAGAACGCGGTGGTCTGCGCCGGGGCAATGGTCACCGCGCCGGCGGCCGTGAGCTGTTGCAGGGCGGTGGCGTCAAGGCTGTCGGTCTGCGCCAGAAACAGTGCGCCCCGACCGGGAATCACCAGCATCCAGTTGGAGGCCGAGCGCCTCGGATCAGCCAGGGCGCCGCCCACGCCGGCGAGCCGGCTCGCCACACCGATCACGTTGTCGTCCGCATCCCGAAGCCGAAAGACCTCGGCGCTGACCCGCTGACCCGCGGTGTTTTCGAGTACGGTCGCACCCGCCGCCATGCCGGCCGGCAGATCTGCACTCGGGGCGGACGGCGTGTCGGGCAGGCTGATGCGATCTTCCGGCCAGTGGATCACGAATTTTTCCTGTCGCCCCCCGTCCGGCACCACGGTGATCAGCGACCGCTCGCGCACGTGGCTCGGCAGTGGCCAGAACCAGGCGGCCAGACCGACACCCAGCACGCCGACGACGAACCCGACGAGGAACAGGCGCTTCATGGCGGGGTCCCGGCCAGATAGTCGGCGAGATATGCCTCGAAAGATCCGGTATCAGCCGCTTCCAGCGTCCGCTGCCGCTCGAGCGAGCTTTCAGCGGTGGCGATCAGCAGATCCCGATGACGATTGAGTTCCGGCGCCAGCGACTGGAAATAGCTTCTGGTGCGTTCGGCCAGTTGCAGGCCGTAGCGCGCCAGCGGCAGACCGGTGGTGCGCAGTTCGCGCAACAGCGCCGCCGACGGGGTGCGATCCGGATCTTCGACCAGCGATAAATGATGCTGGATGGCGGCCACATGCCCCTGGGATTCATCGGGATCGATCAAGCGGGCGACCTCCGTCATCCCCTCGCAGATCGCGGTGGCCCAGTCGGCCAGCAGAATCCCGCCCTCATCGCGCTGCAGGCGAAGGCCGGGCTCGCGGCCCCGGCGGGCGACCAGGGCATGGTTCCGGTCGATCGCGCGCTGCTCCTCCGCCAGGATCGGCGGACTGTCCCTCAACAGGCAGTAGATCAGGAACACCTCGAGAAAGCGCAGTTGCCGCTGATTGACGCCCACTGGATCCCAGGGGCTGATGTCGAGCGCCCGCAATTCGATGTACTGCACGCCGGCCCGCTTCAGTGCCGCCGTTGGCCGCTCGCCTGGCAGGGTCACGCGCTTCGGGCGGATGGTGCTGTAGAACTCGTTCTCGATCTGCAGCAGGCAGGTATTGAGCTGCCGATATTCACCGTCAACCTGGATGCCGATCGACTCGAAGGCCGGGTTGGGCAGATGGGTGGCGGCATAGAGATCGGCCACGTACTCATCGAGGCTGTTGGCCGACACCGTGAGCCGCGCCTGGGTGCTGTTGTGATAACCGAGATCACTCATGCGCAGGGACGTCGCATATGGGTTGTAGAGCGTACCGGCGTCGAACTCCTCGAGCCCGGTATCGCCGCGCCCGCTGACAAAGCTCTTGCACAGGGCGGGCGAGGCGCCGAACAGATAGAGCAGCAGCCAATCCAGCCGGCGCACGTTGCGCACCGTGCTCAAGTAGGCGGCCGACCTGAAATCCTGCAGCGTGCCCGACGCCTGCTCCATCGCCTGGTATTGCGGCCAGAACGCCTCGGGCAACGAGTAGTTGTAGTGGATGCCCGCGATGGCCTGCATCGTCCGCCCGTAGCGGTACCCCAGACCCCGGCGATAGATGTGCTTCATGCGGCCGACATGTGAAGTGCCATATTCGGCCAGCGGCACATCCTGGTCGCTGCTGATGGCGCACGGCATGGATAACGGCCAGAGCAGTTCATCGCCGATGTGGTTGAGCGTGAACTGGTGGATGTCACACAGGAACTGGATGGTTTCCCAGTTGCTGCCCTGTGGCGGCGTCACGAACTCGAGCAGCGCCTCGGAATAGTCCGTGGTGATGTATTCATTGGTCAGGGCGGAACCCAACGCTGGCGGATGGGGTGTCTTCGCCAGCCGCCCGGTGGGCGTGACGCGCAGGCACTCCCGCTCGATGCCACGCAAGCCGCCACGCACCAGACCGGCAATCGCCGGTAATGCGAGTCGTTTAAGTCGTGACTCCAGCAGCGGGCCCACAGTGGATCCTGTTACACCAACCCGGGTGGGCGGCGACGGCAGATTACACGGTATCGCGAAACCCGTGACCCCCCTCGTCGCTGAAGGCGTCTGCCAGGAAGTCATCCGACCAGGACCGCAGGTGGTAATCATCCAGATAGCCGCAGTGCCCACCCCAGCGCGTCCGGTGTATCGCCAGTGCCGGCGGGCGGGCCAGCCGGTCGACGGTGGCGACCGGCACCACGGGGTCATCGTCGGCCAGCAGGATGTCGGACGGCACGGCAAGATCGGCCAGCCGGTCACCGGTGATGGCATAGCCCTTGAGATAGGACTCGAGATCGGGAAACTCCGTGTAGCGGGTGACGAAATAATCCGTCATCTCGCGCAGCCGGGTGAACCGGCGGAGTGACCCGAAGGCATAGTCGGCGGGGAACGCCCGGGCCTTCCGCTCCAGCGAGCGGCGCCACTTGCCCAGGTAGTAACGGCGATAGATTGCCAACCCGGTGTCCAGCGCCACCATCGTCTCTTCGGGATCGAGCACGGGACAGATCGCCATGACACGGGCAAGGCGCATGGCCGGACTGCAGTCCGCGGCGATGCGCAGGGCAAAATTGCCACCCAGCGAGTAACCGGCCAGATACAGCGCGTCGTCCGGGAACTGGTCTGCGACCCACTGCGTGGCATCCAGCATTTCGGCGAGCCGGCAGGAATGAAAAATGTCGCGATTCAGGTGCTGCGTGTCGCCGTGATCGCGCATGTTGAGCCGGACGATGTGAAAGCCGGCCTGCCACAGCCGCTCGGCGGCCGAGATCACATGCAGCGATCGGGAGCTGCCCTCCCAGCCATGCAGGAGAATGGCCACGCGACCGCCGGTATGTGGATCGGCATGTGGATTGGTCGTGATCTCCGCCGACAGACGCACGCCATTGCCACACTCGACGATCCGGACCTCGGAGGCCGCGAGCAGCTTTTCCGCATTGGCAAAAACCCGGCGGCGGCGCCAGCCGCTGTTGGCCAGAGCGGCCTGAACGTCGGCATGCCGCAGGACTCGTGGCGGCGCATACACGGGCTCATCGATGAAGCAATCCGCAGGCGTCGTGACTTCCAGCATGGATCAGGTCCCGATCAGCGGGAGTCGGGCGCATCGGCGACCAGCTGAACCTCGACCCGATGATTCTGCCGGGCGATGGCATTCCAGTCGCCCGCCTTGAGATCATCGGTGAGCACCGGATAGGGCACCAGCGGCCGCGCGCGACCCATCGGCTCGAGATCCACGCGGATCGGCCCGCCCGCCACGGTGAGTTCCGCGAGATAGTTGGCAAAGGCGACGGATTGCCGGGCGGAATCCGCCCGGGCTTCTTCGGTCGACAGGCCGATGCGGTCGCAGCGGGTTGCCGGCAGATCAGCCGGCGCCGGTGCATAAGCCTGCTCGGCCGTCCGCTGCATGCAGAAATCGCCCACGTGGGATTTGAGCCGGACGATGCCGTGAAAGTCGATGGTCCGCAGGCGCTCGATCAGGCCGCGAAGCTTTTCCAGGCGCTCGTCACCAAACGGCAGGGTTTCCAGCGGATAGGTGGTGTTCTGGTTGAGGCTCCATTCAAGCGCGGCAGCCACGCCGGCCGTTTTGTCCGATTCACCGGCCAGCGTCTGGTCAAGCTTCAGTCTGGCATCACCCACTTCGGCAACATCGGTGGCCCGCTGGTCATTCAGCGCCGCCAGCAGGCCGAGATTCTGCCGGGCGACTGCGCGCCAGCGGGCTTCCGAATCCAGATGCAGCCAGAGAAAGGTGGCGGCGACGATCGCCAGCGTGGCGATCAGCGCGCCGGCCGGCCACAACGGCACCCGGCTGCGGCCCACCGACGTCGAGGCTGGTCCGGTTCCGGTGCGCGCCTCGGGCAGGCGCTCGCCCAGCACACGGCTGACCGTGGACTCGAGATCACTGCGCAGCGCCCGGTTGTAATCGGTCAGCATCTCTTGGAGCCAGCGATGCAGGTCAGACCAGTCGGCCGGCGCATTCACCGACTCCACGCCAGGCAGCCCCGGCAGATCACCGGCGCGGCGGGCCGGAAACGCGGCAGGGTCGCCCGGCAGGAGATGCAGGGAGTGCAGCACCTCGCGCACCTCCACCGGCTTGATCTGCTTGGGCAGCACCCCGACGGCGCCCAGGGCGCGCGCCTGCCCCACGTACAACTCGCCGGACTGCGAGGTGTACATCATCACGGGAATCGTGGCAGTCGCCGGATTCTCCTTGATGGCCTTCACGGCCTGGAAGCCATCCATGCCGGGCATCATGTGATCCATGAAGATCACGTCCGGCCGATGCGCGGTGAGAAACTCCAGGGCGGCTTCGGCCGACTCGGCGGTTTCCACGTGCAGATCATGCTCGGCGAGCATCCGCCGGAGGCCCTCCCGGGCCGTCCGTGAATCGTCAACGATAAGCGCGCTCTTCGAGGTCACGGCGGCATTCTAAACCCGGGCCACTAGCGAATAGAGCGACGCAGGCCCGCTTGTCTGGAACGACGTCGGTCGTCATGCTAACCACGATGCAAACCGTCTGGCGATCCCGTGTGCGGCTGGCGGTAGTGGCCTGTATACAGGCCGGCCTTCTGGCTGGCTGTGACAACCGGGTCGCGGTCATCGATCCAGCACCAACCGGGCCGGATCCGGCAGGGCTGCTGCTGGCCATCGTTCTGCTGCTCAGCGTGCTGCTCGCGGGGCTGGTCGGGCTGACGCTGCGGCTGCGCGCCCGACTGGTGCGCAATCAACGCACGATCCTCGACCTGACCACCGCCATCGATGCCGCAGCCCAGGGCAGGCTGGCCCTGGAAATAGCCACGGCCGCCGCCGGAGAATTCGACGGTCTGGCCAATGCCCTCAATCGACTGCGGCTGACCCTGCGCTCCGCCATCAGTTCCCGCGATTATCTGGGCGAGGTGATTTCCAGCATCAGCGATGCCGTGCTGCTGACGCGCCTCGATGGCACGATTTCCCAGCTGAATCCCGCTGCAGAGCGTTTGCTGGGGCAGTCGGCCGCCGAGCTCCGCGGGCAACCCTTGAGCAATCTCGTTGAAGCCTCGCAGCGCGCCACCTTCCGGCTGTCGGCAGATCGGGGTCATGCCCGCGAGCTGACGCTGATCACCGCCGCCGGTACCGCCTTGCCGGTGTCCTATACCTGTGCCGCACTCACGGCCGAGGATCCGGCCCTGCGGGGCTATGTCATCACGGCCCGCAACATCAGTGAACGCAAGGTGGCCGAGCAGCGGATCCGTTATCTGGCCCGGATCGATGCGCTGACCAAGGTGCCCAACCGGATGCAGTTCCAGCACCTGCTGCAGCGCGCGCTCGCCCGCGCCAGACGGGGTGAACACCGCCTGGCGCTGATCTACCTGGACATCGACAAGTTCAAGGAGATCAATGACACCTACGGCCATACGGCTGGCGACCTGTGCCTGGAAACCTTGACCGACCGGCTGCGCCGGCTGCTGCCGGAATCCGCCGTCATCGGCCGGCTGGCCGGCGACGAGTTCGGGGTGATCCTCGACCATCTGGATCCGGCGCGGAATCTGCGGGCGGAGGTCGTGGCCACCACGCGACTCCTGCAGCAGGCAATCACGGAACCCCTGCATTTCCAGGGACACCAGCTGTACATGAGCGCCAGCGCCGGCATCTCGCTGCATCCCGCGGATGGCAACAACGTCATCGACCTGATCCGCAATGCCGATGCCGCGCTCTACAAGGCCAAGCGGCTGGGCGGCGGCGCGCTGGAGGTTTACCACGCCGACATGAATGCCGCGGCCGTTGAACGGCTGATGCTGAAAACCCGGCTGCGCAAGGCTTTCGAGAACAATGAATTGCGGGTGCACTACCAGCCGAAGATTGATCTGCGCGATGGCTCGATCGCCGGCGCGGAAGCGCTGGTGCGCTGGGAGCTGAGCGACCGGGGCATCGTGCTGCCCTCCGAATTCATCCCCCTGGCGGAAGAAAGCAACCTCATCCTGCAGATCGGCGAGTGGGTGCTGAACCAGGTCTGCGCCGATCTCGAACGCTGGAAAGGCACGGGCATGCACCCGGGCCGGGTGTCGGTGAATTTGTCGTTGCGACAATTGAAACAGCGCAATTTCATCAGCCGCGTGCGCACCATCTATGGCCAGCATGGCGTGTTGCCGGATGCGCTGGAGCTGGAAATCACCGAATCCACGCTGATGGAAGATCCCACACGCACCTTGCGGCTGCTGGGGGAGTTGCACGACCTGGGGCTGCGCCTTGCCATCGATGACTTCGGCACCGGTTATTCGTCCTTGAGCGCGCTGCAGCAGTTCCCGATTTCCACACTGAAGATCGACCAGTCCTTTGTCGGCAAGGCCACTGTGGACCACGACCGGGCAACGATCGTCGCGATGATCATCGAGATGGGCCACAGCCTGAAGCTGGATGTGGTGGCAGAAGGCGTGGAATCGGAAGACCAGCTGCGCTTTCTGCGGGCGCTGAACTGCGACTATGCCCAGGGGCTGCTGTTTGGCCGGGCGATGACCGCCGATGATTTCCAGGACCTGCTGCTGGAGCACCGGACTGCCGGTCGATTTCGCCCGCTTTTTGCGCACCGCTGAGCCGGAAACCACCGGGGGCTGACCCGGCGGTCTGCCATCGGTCATAATTTGGGCGCAATCCAGCATCGAATCCCTGCCATTCAGGAGTCACCCCCCATGCGCACACCCACGCAGCTTGCCCTTCTGAGCCTGACCTTCGGTTTCGCAGCCGCCGCCCCAGGTAAAAATCCCGCCCGGCGCGTCCGCCACCGAACCGGAAATCCTGGCGACCAGCGAGTCCGTCAAGAAGTACCTCGGCGATCTGGACGACTATATGAAGTGCCTCGACGCCGAAAACGCCGCCGTGCCGGTCGAAGCGCAGACCGATGAGAGCAAGGCCCTGCATACCAAGCGCTATAACGCCGCCGTGGATGCCATGGAAGCTGCGGCCGCCGCCTTCAACACCGAGTTGCGCGCCTACAAGGCCGCTCATCCGCAGACTGCAAAATAAGGACTTCTCATGACCAAGGCTGCACGAGTCACGATTACGGGTGCTGCAGGCCAGATCGGCTACCAGCTCGCCTTCCGGATCGCTTCAGGCCAGCTGCTGGGCCCGAACCAGCCGGTGATCCTCCAGCTGCTGGAAATCACGCCGGCACTGAACGCGCTCAAGGGCGTCGTCATGGAACTGGAGGACTGCGCCTTTCCCACGTTGCGGGGCGTGGTCGCCACCGACAACGCCGACGTGGCCTTCAAGGACACCGACTATGCGCTGCTCGTGGGCGCCAAGCCGCGGGGCCCGGGCATGGAACGGGGGGATCTGCTGCGTGACAACGGCAAGATCTTCACCGGCCAGGGCAGGGCCCTCGATGCGCACGCCAGCCGCAACGTGAAGGTGCTGGTGGTCGGCAATCCGGCCAACACCAATGCGCTGATCGCCCAAAGCAATGCGCCCAGCCTGAATGCGGCCAACTTCACCGCCATGACGCGTCTCGACCACAATCGCGCGCTGGCCCAGCTCGCAGCCAAGACCGGCACCCACGTGAACGACTTGAGCCGGATGACGATCTGGGGCAACCACTCGGCCACGCAGTATCCCGATATCAGCCATGCCCTGGTCAACGAGCGGCGGGCCACCGAACTCGTGGATGCCGCGTGGATCAAGGATGACTTCATTCCGACCGTGCAGCAGCGCGGCGCCGCCATCATCAAGGCCCGCGGCCTGTCGAGTGCGGCTTCAGCAGCCTCGGCGGCCATCGATCACATCCGCGACTGGGTCCTCGGCACACCCGGCGACGACTGGGTGAGCATGGCCATTCCCTCCGACGGCAGCTACGGCATCAAGGAAGGCATCATCTATTCCTATCCGGTGCGCTGCACCAAGGGCAAGTACGAGATCGTCCAGGGCCTTGCCATCAGCGATTTCAGCCGCGAGCGGATGAAGATCACCGAAGACGAGCTGCGGCAGGAACGCGAGGCCATCGCCGCACTCCTTTAAGACGCCTGCAAAGCCGCGGAACCGGGTTGCAGCATCGGCTTGCCACCCGGTTCCACGGTGTTGGCCGCCGCCTGATCCGAGGCGCCGTGCCTCGACCCCGGACGGGCTGGTTTATAGTCAGGGAACATACGCTAGAGAACTGGCCATGATTGAATTCATGATTTGGCTGCTCTGGAACCTGGCACTGGCGGCGGTCGTCCTGACCCTGGCCTACCGTCGCATCGATCTGCCGGCTTCCACACTCATCCTCGGGCTGGCGCTCGTCGTCTACTCCCTGTTCGGCACCGGCTGGCTGATCTGGAAGCTGGCCCTCTGGGCATTGTTTGCCGGGCTCGTGGTGCTGAATTCGGTCAATTTCCGCCGGGAACGGCTGACCCTGCCGCTGCTCCGCTTTTTCCGGACAGTCGTGCCTTCGATTTCCGACACCGAGCGGGAAGCCCTGGAAGCCGGGACGGTCGGCTGGGATGGCGAACTCTTCTCCGGCCTGCCCGACTGGGGCCGGCTGATGGCCCTGCCGCCCCCGCACCTCACGGCCGAGGAACAGGCCTTCCTCGATGGCCCGACCGAAGAACTCTGCCGCCTGGCCGATGACTGGCAGATCACCCACGAGCTGGCGGACATGCCGCCCAAAGTCTGGGCCTACATCAAGCAGCAACGCTTCTTCGCGATGATCATCCCGAAGCGCTACGGCGGCCTCGAGTTTTCGCCGATCGCCGTCGCGGCCGTGCTTGCCAAGCTGTCGAGCCGCAGCACCGTGGTGTCGTCCACCATCGGTGTGCCCAATTCACTGGGCCCGGCCGAACTGCTGCTGCATTACGGGACCGATGCCCAGCGCGAGTACTACCTGCCGCGGCTGGCGGCTGGCGACGAGATCCCCTGCTTCGCGTTGACGGGACCGCGGGTGGGCTCCGATGCCGCCTCGATGACCGACAGCGGCGTGGTCTGCCGCGGCGAATGGCAGGGCGAGGAAGTCATCGGCCTGCGGCTCAACTGGGACAAGCGCTACATCACGCTGGCGCCGATCGCGACCGTGCTCGGTCTCGCCTTCAAGCTGTACGACCCGGACCACCTGATCGGCGAAGAAACCGAGCGCGGCATCACCGCCGCGCTGATTCCGGTGCAGACGCCCGGCGTGGAGATCGGGCGGCGGCATTTCCCGCTGAACATTCCGTTCCAGAACGGGCCAACCCGCGGCCACGACGTCTTCGTGCCGCTGGATGCGATCATCGGCGGGCCGGAACGGGCCGGGCAAGGCTGGAAGATGCTGGTCGAGCAGTTGTCAGCCGGCCGGGGCATCACGCTGCCATCGAACGCCATGGGGGGCTGCAAGGCGGTGGTGCATGCCTCGGGCGCCTACACGCGGCTGCGCAAGCAGTTCAATCTGCCGGTCTGTGAATTCGAAGGCGTGAGCGAAGCGCTGGCCCGCATTGCGGGTTATACCTATATCGTGAATGCCGGCATGATGGTTACGGCCACGGCAATCGCCCGCGGCGAGAAGCCCGCCGTGCCCTCGGCCGTGCTCAAGTACCACTGCACGGAACTGGCCCGCAAGGTGGTCAGCGATGCCATGGATGTGCACGGGGGCAAGGGCATCATGCTGGGGCCCTCGAACTATCTGGGCCGGGGCTACCAGGGCATCCCCATCGCGATCACGGTGGAAGGCGCCAACATCCTCACCCGCAGCCTGATCATCTTCGGCCAGGGCGCGATCCGCTGTCATCCCTACGTGCTGAAGGAAATGGAAGCCGCGAAGGATCCGGATTTTGCCCGTGGCCTGCGCGACTTCGACCGCCATCTCTTCGGGCATATCGGCTATGCGATCAGCAACGCCGCCCGGTCGTTCGTGCTGGCGCTGACCAACGCGGAAATCAGCAGCACGCCGGTGGACGGGCCCACCGCCCGGTACTTCCAGCATGTCAATCGCTACAGCTCGGCCTTTGCGCTCGCCGCGGACGTGGCGATGCTGGTGCTCGGCGGCAAGTTGAAGCGCAAGGAAACCTTGTCTGCCCGGCTCGGCGATGTCTTCAGCAGCATCTATCTGGCCAGCATGGTGCTCAAGCATTTCGACAACCAGGGCCGGCCGGAAGGCGATCTGCCGCTGGTGGAATGGGCCTGTCGCACGCTGCTCTACCAGGCGCAGGAACAACTGCATGGCTTCCTGCGGAATTTCCCGAACCGGATGGTGGCGGTGCTGCTGCGGATCTGCATCTTTCCGCGCGGCCGCATGTACTCCGCACCGGCCGATGAGCTGGGCCACGAAGTGGTGCAGTTGATCACCCGGCCGACCGAGACCCGCACCAGACTCTGCGAGGGCATCTACGCTCCGCAGGAACCCGGCTCACCCCTGGGACAATTGCAGGCCGTCCTGGAAACGGCGGAGCGCCTGGCGCCGGTCGAATTGCGCATACGCAATGCCGTGCGCGCCGAGCTGATCAAGGCGGGCGATGCCCACGAACTCATCGAGCGGGCGCGGGAGCGCGGCGTGATCACTGCCGACGAGGCGCACGACATGCTGGCTTTCGACAAAGCCGTGATGGAAATCATCCATGTCGATGACTTCGATCCTGCGGAATTGTCCGCGGCCGGCAAGCCGCGAACCACGCCCCTTCATGACACCGTGGGAGCGGTCGGTTAGTATCTGTCCATGAACAAACACCTGCTGCCCCTTTCCCTGGTTGCCGTGGCTGCTCTCGGCCTGTCCGCCTGCGGCCAGCCGAAGCCCGCTGCCACCCAGCCCACAAACACCCCGGCCACGGCTGCCCAAGATACGGCTGCCCCGGCCGATGCCGCCGCCACCGCCTCCACGATGCCGCGAACACCGGCGCCAGCGGGCGCCTCCGTGGCGATCTTGAGCCCGCGCAACGGCGATGAGCTGTCGTCACCGGTCAAGGTGGTCATGGACATCCAGGGCATGACGCTGGCCCCGGCCGGCGACGCCACGCCGAATTCCGGGCACCACCATCTGCTCATCGACGCCCCGCTGCCGGATCTCTCGCAGCCGATCCCGAAGGATGCCCAGCACGTCCATCTGGGTAACGGGCAGACCGAAGCGGAAGTGACGCTGGCGCCCGGTACCCACACGCTGCAACTCCTGCTTGGCGACAGCAACCATATTCCGCACGACCCGCCGGTCGCATCCACGCCGATCACGATCACCGTCAAGTAGACCCGTGGCCATGATTGACCTGCAATTCCAATCGAGCTGATCCGGCCGGGGGTTGCATGGCGGCCAATCCCGCAGCGAGCGTCAACCCGGGACTGAGCGGCATGGCGCTGTACCTGCCGTGCTATCGGGTGGACCTCGAGAAATGGTGTACCTGGACCGGCTCCGACTGGCGCAAGATCAGAAGTGTTGTGGGTTCCGGCTTTCGGCTGCTCGGGCCGCGCCAAAGCATCTATACGATGGCGGCCAACGCGCTGTTGCGGCTGATCCGCAATTACCAGGTTGATCCCCAACGCATCCGCTACCTCGCGCTGGGCACGGAATCGAGCACCGACAACGCCGCCGGCGCCATCATCGTCAAGGGCATGGTCGACGACGCCCTGCGCGCGCTCGGCCTGCCGCCGATCGCCCGGAACTGCGAAGTCCCCGAGTTCAAGCACGCCTGCCTCGGCGGCATCTACGCACTGAAAGGTGCGGTGCGCTTCCTCCACACCGATGGCGGCGACGGCGTTGCGGTGGTCGTGTGCACCGACAAGGCGCTCTACGAACTCGGCAGCAGCGGCGAGCCCACCCAGGGCGCAGGCGCTGTTGCCATGCTGCTCGAAACCAACCCGACCCTGGCGAGCATCGATCTGCGCCGGGCAGGCACCGCCTCGGAATACCGCGGCATCGATTTCCGCAAACCACTCACCGGCCGCCTCAATGGCCATGCCCTATCCCTGGATATTCCGGTGTACAACGGCCGGTATTCAACCAACTGCTACATCGACGAGGTGCGGCGCGCGCTGGACGACCTGTACGCCCGCGGCCAGCTGAATCCGGCGGCGTATCTACGCACGGTGGAGGCGGTGTTCATGCATCGGCCCTATGCACGCATGCCCGAAACCGGCTTCGGCGTGGCCTGGCTGTTTGCGCTGGCCCAGGGCAGCGCCGGCGATCACGAGGAGCTGGCAAGCTACTGCCGCGGCGCCGGCATCGCGCTGGCCGACGTGCTGGCCGAAATGCGCGCCGAGCCCGCCTTGAATGTGCTCGCAGTCAGCGAGCGCATCCAGGATGAAATCTTCCCGCTGACGATGGCCGTGCTGAAGGTGTTCCGGCACAGCGAAACCTTCCAGACGGAGGTCCGCGGCAAAATGGCGCTCGGTTCGGCATGGATGCGCGAAGTCGGCAATCTCTACACCGGTGCGTTGCCGGCCTGGCTCGCCACCGGCCTCGCGGACGCCGCCCTGCACGGCCGCCCCCTCGCCGACCGGCAACTGCTCGCCATCGGTTATGGCAGCGGCAACGCCGCCGCCGCCATTCCGCTGCAGGTGGTCCCGGGCTGGGAACGCGCCGCCCGGCAGATCCAGGTGGCCGAAGCGCTGGGCTCCGCCATCGATGTGACCTCAGAACAGTATCTGGCGCTGCGCGATGGCGCGGCGCCCGCGGGCCTCCGCGTCACGCCGGAATCAGAATTCATCGTCGAACGGATCGGCCACCAGGTCGGGCATGCATTTCAGGATGCCGGCGTCGAGTACTACCGGTACGTGCATTAGCCGGAATCCCGAGTACCGGAACAGCTGAGGCCGCATCGGCAGATGGCGAAAGCACAGAACCAGGGAACGTGAGGCCGTCGACGAAGCCACCGGTTGACGTGCGATGAACCCGCTGGAGGGGCTGTGACGATCAGTATCGAAGTAAAGCGGCCTACCTCGGGGGTGTTGCCGGACGAAGTGGAGGTTCATCTCGATCGAGAGGGCCTTCAGTCGCTACTGAAGCAACTCGAATTCCTCAAGGAAGGCCGCACGGATCACGTTCACCTCATGAGCGAATCGTGGGGTGGTGCGCACCTCGCGGACCAGCCACAGACAGCCGATGGCGTTGCGATCCGGCACGTGAAGATCCTGCTGCGGTGACCCGCTGGTGTCGTCTTCTGCGGCACGCAGGATAGCCGTCGGCTAAGCATTGGGCGCTTGTGTCGCTCCAACTGCGGCTAGGGCTCGAGTTTGCGGATTACGGCGACGACGTCTAAGTCCGGCGAATGGACCACCCGCTCGTACCAACTGCTGTACGATGAGCGCCCGAATTCAGATACCGTATCCCCGACAGCGATACCAATACCAGTCACCGTCATTCCGTGACAAAGCCTTCGGTCCAGTGATCCTTATCAACCTCGTAACAGTCCACTACAAATCCATCTCGATGATTGCGGAAGCCCGCAATCTCGCGAAGGCGCCGAACGGCACCCTGAGCGTGCAACTCGGATGAATAGACGCCAATGAGTTTCACGTCCTCAGTTCCATCCCCCTGCGCATATACATGTTGTACAACGAACACTTTCCCAACACTCATGTTCCCGGTGGATCCTCGAACGCTTTATCGCCACATTTCTGAATAGCGCCACGGGGTGATCCGGCTGCTGCGTCCAGCCGCCCCGACGATCGCTTCACGCCCACCTCAAGCAGTCCTGACGTTCAGCCCGCGCGCGCACAACCCCACATCGAGAAGCGGCACACCAGCCGCGGCATAGGCCTGACGCAGTGCGCGCTCGACATCGTGGGAGTCGGTGAGGGCAATGCCGAAATCACCACCGCCCGCGCCCGAGGGTTTGTAAACCGCACCATGCTGGCGGGCAATCGCCCGCAAGCGCTCGTGGGCCGGCGAGAAGATGCCGATGCCGGCTGCTTCGTCCAGCTGTCGCAAGCCTGATTCGTAGCCTGCGATGGCGGCGAGCAGGCCAGCCACATCGTCGCTGGTCCAGGCGGCTACGGCCTGGCCGGCATTGGCGCTCAAGCGGCCCATGTGGCCATCGAAGCCGGCCGGGTCCCTGGCCTGGAAACTCCGCAGGCGGGCCAGCATCGCCGGCGACGAGGCTCTTTCGCCGGACCACGCCGCCACCTGCCGTTGGCTTGGGGGCCTGCCCACCGGCTCCGCCTGCGCCACGGCGAGGGGCGCACTGGTGGCCGAGCGCGGCGCACGGCTGGGCGGGCGGCGCGGCGATTGATGAAAGCGGATGGCAACGACGCCACCGGTGAGTGACGTGACCACATCGATACCACTGCCGACCCCGCCCTGCAGCCGGCGGTGCGCCTCGCAACAGACATCGATCAGCTGCTGGTGCGTCAGCGGCGGGGCGCCGACGAAGCGCAACAGCGCGCCGGTCAGCGCCACCACGATGGCGGCGCTGGATCCCAGCCCCAGCTTGATGTGCTGGCCATTGTCGGCAGTCTGATGAAAGTCGCTGCTCTCGAGCTCGATCCGGCACGGCGGCACAGTGAAGGGCAGCGGCAACAACCCGCGGGCGGCCAGCACCTCGATGCACGCCGTCAGCGGCCGGCCAAAGGCGCCGGGCGACGGCCCTTCCCAGCGTGGGCCGGCATCCGGCACCCAGCGAAAAGCATGGCTCCGGCCGGTATCCGGGATCACCAGCTGATTGATCGCGCTGGTCTGAATCCGGGCCGTGGCGCGGACATCGACGGCAACCGCGAGGCCCGGAGCACCTTCCAGCACGGCATACTCGCCAACGATCACGAGCTTGCCGGGCGCGTGGGCCTCGATCAGCATCGGCCTATGTCACTCAGCACCCGCGCACCTTCACCCAGGGGGCTGCGCAGGATGGCGAGCACCCCCGGCACGTCGGCCAGCGCCGCAGCCACCGCGTCTGCGCTGCCCGGCAGGCAGACAGCCTTCACCTGGGGCCCCGCATCCACGGTGAAAAATACCGGCAGGCCCGACCGGCGCAGCTCGCCGATCCGCTGCAGACAAGCCACGGTGCCGGGCGTCCAGTAAAAGAGGGGTGGCCGGGTGGTGAGCATCACGGCGTGCATCTTCAGGCAGGTGTGCTCGGCCACTGTCGCCAGGGTGTCGAAGTCGCGGTCCCGAACCGCGGCAATGCCGGCCTCG
Organism: uncultured Chromatiaceae bacterium; assembly: GCA_964384525.1. Lineage (GTDB taxonomy): Bacteria > Pseudomonadota > Gammaproteobacteria > Steroidobacterales > SHZI01. The sequence goes on along the minus strand of CAYLKO010000011.1, from coordinate 5,623 downwards.
AGGTCAGCGTCGTGAGTGCGGACCCAGGCGTCGTAGTAGGGTGAGGTCTGTTCGCTCAAGGCCATGCCCGTCCGCGAACCGATGGCTTTCGCGCCGGTCGTGGTCACGGCAACGACCACTTCCAGCGGCCAGTCGGCCGGTCTGGCCAACTGCTCGCACACCGTGCTGTTGTCGTGATTGCGCAGCAGGACCACGCCTCCCGCCAAAGAGCGCGGCGCAGAACCCGAACCCATGCGGGCGATTTCAGCCAGGCGCGCCGGCGTCAGGTCCAGATGCAGCGCGGCGGCAGCGGCCACTGTCAGCGCGGCAAAGCCCGAGGCCGAGGAGGCGAGGCCCGCACCGGTCGGAAAATCATTGCGGGACTCGACCGCGGCGAAGGTGGCCACGCCCGCTTCCCGGCGCAGCACCTCGAGGCAGGCCGACACCCGCGCTGCGGCCTGCGGATCTGCATGGCCGTCCAGCAGCAGCTGATCGGCCGTCAAGCGGGGGGCGAAACTCACCGTTGTGGTCGTCAACAGCCCGCCGAGGACGATCGACAGCGAGCCGGTGGCCGGCAGATTGCCGGCAGACGCCCGTTTGCCCCAGTATTTGACGAGCGCCACGTTGGGGTGCGCGACGGCAACGGCCCGCATGGTGGCTCCTCGCTGGACGACGGCTTCAGGGCCGCGGATTATAGCCTCCGGGTTGGCTCGTTCCGCCGGAACCCACTATCCTGTCCGCAGTGTTCGCCAGCAGTGCCACCCGAGGTATGTCCTTCAGTTCCCGCGCTGACGCCTGTGTGGCGCGTATCGAAAACGTGCTGGCCAGGCAATTGCCGGATGCCGCCGTTGCGCCGCGCAGGCTGCATGAAGCCATGCGCTACTCCACCCTCAATGGCGGCAAACGCATCCGCCCGCTGCTGGTCTACGCCACCGGCGAAGCCCTCAAGGTGCCGGTGGAGCTGCTCGATGCCCCGGCGGCGGCCATCGAACTGATGCACAGCTTCTCGCTGGTGCACGACGACCTCCCGGCGATGGACAACGACGACCTGCGGCGTGGCCGGCCAACCACGCACCGGGCCTACGATGAAGCCACGGCCATACTGGCTGCCGATGCAATGCAGCCGCTTGCCTTCGAAATCCTGGCCACACATCCGGCGCTGCGCTCCCTGCCGGCCGTCCAGGTGAAACTGGTGACCCTGCTGGCCACAGCCTGCGGCTCCAATGGCATGACGGGCGGCCAGTCGATGGATCTGGCGGCCGAAGGGCAGAGCCCGGACGCCGCCGAGCTGGAGCACATCTACCGGTTGAAGACCGGTCGCCTGCTGCGGGCCAGTGTGCTGGCTGCCGCCTGCTGCGCGCCCGACGTGCCGGTGGCCACCCTGCATGCCCTCGAACGCTACGCGGATGCGCTCGGGCTCGCCTTCCAGGTTCAGGACGACATCCTGGACATCGAAGGCACGCTCGCGGAAACCGGCAAGCGCGGCGGCTCGGATCAGGCCAGGGGCAAAGCCACCTGGCCGCATCTGTTCGGCATGGCTCAGGCCCGGCAACGCGCCGACGAGCTGCTCGGACTGGCCATGGATGCCCTCGCCCCCTTCAATGCCGAGTTCGATGGCCTGCGCTGGGCGGCGCGGTATATCGTGCTCCGTCAGCGCAGCTGACGCCGCCCGGACAAAGCCGCGGATGTATACCGGATTTTTTGGCCTCAACGAGAAGCCCTTCTCGATCACGCCGGATCCCCGCTATCTGTACATGAGCGAGCGGCACGCGGAAGCGTTGGCGCACCTGATCTATGGCGTCAAGGAAAGCGGCGGCTTCATCCAGCTGACCGGCGAAGTGGGCACCGGCAAGACCACGCTGGTGCGCAGCCTGCTCCAGCAGCTGCCGGACTTCGCCGACGTGGCCGTGGTGCTCAATTCGCAGTTGTCGCGCGTCGAGTTCCTGAGTTCGATCTGCGAAGAGCTCAAGGTCACGCTGCCGGAACAGCGCAACAGCATCAAGGCGCTGACCGACGTGCTGAACGCCTACCTGCTGCACAATCACAGCCAGGGCCGGCGCACGATCCTGATCGTCGACGAGGCCCAGAACCTGCGCGTGGATGTACTCGAACAGGTCCGCCTGCTGACCAACCTGGAAACAGCCAAGCAGAAACTGCTGCAGATCATCCTGATCGGCCAGCCGGAACTGCGGGAGCTGCTCGCCCGCAACGACATGCGCCAGCTCGCGCAGCGCATCACCGGCCGCTATCACCTGGAGCCGCTCACCCGCGAGGAAAGCAGCGCCTATGTCGATCACCGCCTGAAGGTTGCCGGAGCCATCGGTCCGATTTTCTCCGTTGCGGCCAAGCGCGAGCTGTTCAAGCTGTCCGGGGGTGTTCCCCGCATGATCAACGTGATCGCCGATCGCGCACTGCTCGGCGCCTTCACGATCGAGGAGCACCAGATCACGCCGGAACTGGTCCGCGAGGCCGGCGCGGAAGTTTATGACCAGCCGCGCCATGTCTTTGGCTCGTGGTGGCGTCGTCCCTGGTGGGCGCATCCATCCGGCCTGCTGGGTCTTGGTGCGGCCGGCCTGCTGATCATCGTGGTGTCGGCCTTCGCCGGCATGCAGTGGTGGCGCAGTGACCGCGGGCCGGAGCGTGCACCCGTGCCAGCCACTGCCACCGCGGTGGCGCCAGCCATGCTGCCGGCCGCGCCAGCGCTGACCCCGCTGGCACCCCTGCTCAAGGCCAATGCCATGCGTACCGGGACCGACAGCGCCTTCACCGCACTGTTCCGGCTCTGGCATGTGGACCTGCAGAACGACACCAAGCGACCCTGCGTGCAGGCCGAAGAGCGCGGCCTGCACTGCCTGTACCAGCGCGGCACGCTAGCCCAGGTCCGGACCTTGGGCAGGCCGGTGATCATGACCCTGCGCGATGGCGACAACGATCCGCATCAGGTCGTGCTGGCGCACCTGGGTCCGGAATCCGCCACCATCGACATCGGCGGCAAGGACTATCAGGTGGCGATCGCCGAACTCGAGAAACTGTGGTTTGGCGAATATCTGCTGCTCTGGCGCCCGGGCACCGCCACCGTGAAGTCCTTCCTGCCGGGCATGCGGGATCCTGATGTGCTCTGGCTGCGTCAGAGCCTGGGGCAGATTCAGGGCAAACCGGTGGAGCCGGTGGATTCCGACATCTACGACGAGGCGCTGGCGGCCCGGGTGCGCGACTATCAGCGCGATCGCGGCCTGCCGGTCGACGGCATGGCCGGCCATGCCACCCAGGTCGCAATCAATTCCGACCTGGGCGGCAACGACATGCCGCGTCTGGCGCAAGCGCGGTAGTCTGGTCACATGTCCTTCATCCTCGATGCCTTGCGCAAGAGCGACGCCGAACGCCAGCGCGCGGCCACGCCGGGCCTGGCCGACGTGCGCTACGCCCGGCGCCCATCCCGGCGCAACATCTGGCTGCCGCTGCTGGTCGTGGTGCTGCTCGTGAACATCGGCTTCATGGGCGTGCAATGGTTCAACCGGCAGAACCCTGCGCCATCACCAGCCGCGGGCGACGACTCAAGCACCATGGGCCAAGTCGTCCATGACCAGGCTGCCGACGACCGCGCACCAGCACCCAGTACAGCCGCCAGCGGGCCGCCGGCCGCCGCCATCCGGCCACTGGCCCGGGAAAATGAATTTGCCGAACTGCGGCCGCCTTACACGCCCGAGCCGGAGTTGCCGGTGGCGCCGCCCCCGGTGCGCGTCACGGCCGAGGCGCCGCCTGCTGCCGGCATCGCACCGCTGCCGGACACCACCATGCTGGCCGCAACACCAGCCGTCCGCCCGGACCCCTTTCCACGCATCACGCCCACCGATACGCCGCCGCCCATGGAACAGCTGATTGGCGCCGGCAAGCTGGATGTGCCGATGCTGAATCTGGATCTACACGTCTACAGCAACCAGCCGGCGAAGCGCTTCGTGATGATCAACAGCCACAAATACCGCGAAGGCGATCGACTTGCGGAAGGCCCGCTGGTTGAAAGCATCACCACCGACGGGGCCATTCTCAGCAGCCAGGGGCAACGCTTCACCCTTGCACGCAAGTAAGGGCACGTAAATAAGGGCAGGCAGGTGGGGGTGCGCTGATGAGAGCGCCGGTATCTCTGCGGATCGGCTACCTCGACGGGCGGCGCTTCCAGCGGCTCCTGCTGGGGGGCATCGCCCGGCTCATCGGCGAGCGCGGTCATCTGGACCGGATCAATGTATACACGGTGCCGGATGGCGACGCCGGCACCAATCTCGCCCTGACTTTCACCGCCGTCGGCGAGCGGCTTGGCGTCACCCACACGCGGCATGCCGGTGAGCTGCTGGCGGCCGCCGCCGACGCGGCGCTCGACGGGGCCCGCGGCAACTCCGGCGCCATCTTTGCCCAGTATCTGCAGGGCTTGAGCGAGTTCCTGGCCAGCCACAGCCGCGTCCGGCCCGAGGCGCTTGCCCAGGCTCTCGCCGCAGCGGAACGCCAGGCACGCAGCGCCATCCAGAATCCCGAAGAAGGCACGGTGCTGACAGTCATGCGGGAAATCGCGACGGCGGTGGCACCGGGTCAGCTGCCGGCAGATGCCGACTTCCCGACCCTGCTGACCGCACTCCTCGAGCAGGCCCGGGCTGCCGTCATCACCACGCGGCGCACGCTCGCCTCGATGCGCAATGCAGGCGTGGAAGATGCCGGCGCCCGTGGCCTTTTGATGCTGCTGGAAGGCATGGCCGATGCGCTGCAGCCCGGGCTGGCGCCGGCAGCCACGCTCGTGGACGACGACGATCCTTCGGCGCGGCGTGCGGCTGACCTGAGCCACACCGGGCCGCCGGAGCATCGCTACTGCACGGAGTGCCTGATGACCGGCAGCGCCATCGACCGCGATCACCTGCGTGCCGAGCTGGCGGGCATCGGCAGCAGCGTCGTCGTGGTGGGCAGCGCGCTGAAGGCCCGGCTGCATGTGCACGTGAACGACCCGGCGGAGGCCTTCGAGATCGCGCGGCGCCACGGCCAGGTGTCCGCCGAAAAAGCCGATGACATGCTGCGCCAGGAGCGCTCGCTCTTGGCGGATGGCCGGCGCGTGGCGATCGTGGCCGATTCCGGCGCCGATCTGCCGGCCGCCATCTGGGACCAGTACGGCATCCAGATGGTGCCGTTGCGACTCCACTTCGGCAACGAGAGCCATCTGGACAAAGTGGGCATGACGGCAACCCGCTTCTGGCAGGAGCTGGCGCGCAACGACGTGCATCCTAAAACCTCCCAGCCACCACCCGGCGATTACCGTCGCGCCTACGAATTGCTGTCGTCGCATTTCGAGCAGGTGATCGCCCTCAGTGTGTCAGGCGCCTTGAGTGGTGCCTTCCAGGCGGCTGTATCGGCTGCAAGCCGCATGAGCCAGCCAGCGCAACTGACGGTCGTGGACAGCCGCAATGTCTCGGTCGGCCTCGGGCTCATCGTGCTGTGTGCGGCCGAACACGCCCAGGCAGGCGAACCCGCCGGGGCCGTCCTCGCCGCCGTGGAGCGGGCCATCACCCGCACGCGCATCTACGGCGCGCTGCCCGATCTCGGTTACCTCGTGCGCGGCGGGCGCATTCCCCGGGGCTGGCGCTGGCTCGCCCGGGCCCTGCCGCTC
>CAYLKO010000010.1:54567-62829 GCA_964384525.1 uncultured Chromatiaceae bacterium | reverse complement strand
ACCTGCGACCTCTTGCTCCCGAAGCAAGCGCTCTACCAAGCTGAGCTACACCCCGAATGGGAAGTGGAACATCGGGCAGTGAAGGTGGTGCCCGAAGCGGGCGCCATTGTATACGGGCGGGCGATGGAACGTCAGTAGCGTCGTTCGACGGCGAAGTCGGCCAGATTGCAGAGGGCCGTCTTGAATGCCGAATCCGGTACCGGTTCGAGGGCTGACCGCGCCCGGGCGGCGCAGGCACGCGCCTTGGCGGCCGTATAGCCGAGAGCGCCGGTGGTATGGATGGCATCCTGGATGGCCTGGATGTCGTCCCGGCCGCCGTCTTCGATTGCCCGGCGAATCATCCGTTGTTCCCGCGGCGAGCTGCGCTGCAGGGCATAAATGAGGGGCAGGGTGGGCTTGCCCTCGGCGAGGTCATCACCAACCCGCTTGCCGAGTTCGCCGGGGTTGGCGCTGTAATCAAGGGCATCGTCGATCAGCTGGAAGGCGAGGCCCAGTTCACGGCCGTAGGCGGCCAGCGACTCCTCAACGGCCTGGGTCTGATCGGCCAGAATGGCGCCGATCTGTGAGCCGGCCTCGAACAGCTTGGCGGTTTTCCGGTGGATCACATCCATGTAGCGCTGTTCGGTGGTTTCGGGGTCATGGCAATTCATCAATTGCAGGACTTCGCCCTCGGCGATCGTGTTGGTCGCGTCGGCGAGAACATCCATGATGCGCATCTGCCCGACCTGCACCATGAGCTGGAATGCACGCGAGTAGAGGAAGTCGCCGACCAGCACGCTGGCTTCGTTGCCGAAGACGCTGTTGGCGGTGTTCTGGCCGCGGCGCAGATCGGACGAATCCACCACGTCATCATGGAGGAGGGTGGCGGTGTGGATGAATTCAATGATCGCCGCCGTGACAATGTGGCGGTCGCCGAGATAGCCGCAGGCGCGCGCGGCGAGCAGCGTGATCAGCGGACGCAGGCGTTTGCCGCCACCGGCCACGATGTAGTGGGCCACGCTGTTGACGAGGGCCACGTCGCTGCTCAGGCGGGCCGTGATTTCCCGATTGACAGCCGGCCAGTCATCGCCCAGCAGGTTGCGGACGGCTTCGAGATCAAATCGCGGGTATTCGGGTTGGACTAGATGCATGACGACCCGAATAATGCCCCCGATGTGGTGTTCTGTATACCGTGGAATCTGCGTGCTGGCGCTGCTGGTTCCATTGTGGTCGGGCCCGGCGCTGGCCTTCGGACCATCAGGGCACCGGTATGTGGGTTATGTGGCCGGGCGCTACCTGTGCGCCGAGACCCGCGCCGCACTGGAGCCGCTGCTCGCCGAAAAATCCATGCCGGGAAGATCGCTGGCCCAGGCGGGCGTGTGGCCGGACACGATCCGGGGTCTGCCGGAGTGGCGGCACAGTGGTCCGTGGCACTACATCAACGTCGATGATCACGGATCCCTGCGTGCGGCTGTCCGTCAGGCTCCGGACAATGTGCTGTCGGCACTCGGGCGTTTCGAGAGCACGCTGCGGGACACCTCGTTGCCCGTGCCGGAACGGGCCATTGCCCTGCGCTTCGTGGTGCATCTGATTGCGGATGTCCATCAGCCCCTGCATGTGGGCCGGGCTGCGGATCGCGGCGGTAACCGGATTCCGGTGCGCCTGGCCAATGGGTCGGGCAAGCAGATGCTCAATCTGCATCAGGTGTGGGATGGGCAGTGGTTGTGGGCGAAGGGTGCATCAGGGCCCAGGGTTGTGGCGGGCCAATTGCCCCTCCGATCGCGGCGAACGGTGAGGCGCTGGCAGGCGGGCACTGTTCTCGACTGGGCGCAGGAATCATTGGCGCTGCGGGCGCGGATCTATCGCTTTGAGGCGCCAGAGCCCGGCGCTGGCGGTTCTGCGGCGCCCATCGTGCTGTCGCCGGCTTATCTGGAAGATACCCGTGCTGTATTGAACAAGCGGCTGGAATTGGCCGGGGTGCGGGTGGCGGGTCGCCTCGATGCGGCGCTGGGTGCACCGCCCGGGTGTCAACCGGAGGTTGCCAGCCGCCACGCAACCCTCTAGAATTTGCCGGCTTTTCACGGGCTTGGCTTTCGTCCGTCGAGGCACCAAACCGTCACAATCAACAGTTGACGACCACTCGGGATTTCCCGCTGTGGTCTGCTCCAGGAACAACCACATGTACGCTGTGTTCAAGACCGGTGGCAAACAGTACCGCGCCAGCCAGGGTGAGAAGCTGAAGATCGAAAAGCTGGAAGCCGCTGCCGGCGACACAGTCGAGTTTGCCGAAGTCCTGATGGTGGGCGAGGGCGCCGACGTCACGGTGGGACAACCCCTGATATCCGGCGCCAGGGTTACCGGCAAGGTGGTCGCCCAGGACCGTCACGACAAGATCAGCGTGATCAAGTTCAAGCGTCGAACCACCTACAAGCGCATGCACGGTCACCGCCAGGCATTTACCCTGGTCGAGATCACCGGCATCGCGGCGGGCGCCTGAGCGTCCATTCACGCAACACTGAGGTACACAAGTCATGGCACACAAAAAAGCAGGCGGCAGTACGCGCAACGGCCGGGATTCCGAGTCGAAGCGACTGGGGCTGAAGAAGTTCGGTGGCGAAGCCGTCATTGCCGGCAACATCCTTGTCCGTCAGCGTGGCACCGAGTATCACCCGGGCAGGAACGTGGGCCTGGGGCGTGATCACACCCTTTTTGCCAAGGCCAATGGCGTGGTGAAGTTCGAGATCAAGGGCGCCACCGGCCGTCGCGTGGTCAATGTGCTGACGGCTGATCAGGTCACTGCCTGAACGAACGCAGTGCCTGCAATATGCCGGAGTAACGGCATGCCGGCCTGAAGTCATGCAGAAAACCCCGCAGTTGCGGGGTTTTTTATTGACGCTGATTTTCCATCGATGCCATACGGGCGCAGGATGTTGGTTACATGAAATTCGTGGATGAAGCCAGTATCCGGGTTGTCGCTGGCAACGGCGGCCCGGGCGCCGTCAGTTTCCGCCGGGAAAAGTTCATCCCCAAGGGTGGGCCGGATGGTGGCGACGGTGGGGATGGCGGCAGTGTGTGGCTCGTTGCGACCAAGGGGCTGAACACCCTGGCTGATTTCCGGGTGAGCCGGCGCTTCGCGGCCCGCCACGGCGAAGGCGGCTCCGGGGCTGATTGCACGGGTCGCGGCGGTGAGTCGCTGGATGTACTGGTACCGTGCGGCACCCAGGTCATTGAGGCCGACACCGGCGAGTTGCTCGGCGACCTGACCACCGACGGCCAGCGACTGCTGGTGGCGGCCGGCGGTGAGGGCGGGCGTGGCAACACCCGCTTCAAGAGCAGCGTCAATCGTGCCCCGCGTCAGTCGACGCCGGGTACGCCAGGTGAAAACCGGACCTTGAAACTGGAGCTCAGCCTGCTGGCGGATGTCGGCCTGCTGGGTAAGCCCAATGCGGGGAAATCGACGTTGTTGCGGGCCGTCTCGGCGGCCCGGCCACGCGTGGCCGATTATCCCTTCACCACCCTGCACCCGGGCCTGGGCGTGGTGTCTGTCGGACCGCTGCGCAGTTTCGTGATGGCAGACATTCCCGGCTTGATCGAAGGCGCGGCCGATGGCGTGGGGCTAGGCATCCGCTTTCTGAAGCATTTGTCCCGCACGCGGCTGCTGGTGCACCTCGTGGATCTGGCGCCTTTCGACGGCAGTGATCCGGCCGAGGATGCACGCACGGTCGTGGTGGAGCTCGAGCGCTTCAGCGCCGATCTGGCGGACCGGGAGCGCTGGCTCGCGCTGAACAAGACCGATCTGGTGAGGGAGGAGGAGGCGGCTGCCCTGCAGGCAGCCAGCTGCGCCTCGCTCGGCGTGGACGCCGAGCAGGCACGCATACACCGCATCAGCGCCCTGACGGGTGTGGGGGTTTCAAAGCTGATGGAAGCCCTGATGAACCGCTTGCAACAGCTGGCTGCGGAGCGCGAGGCCGACGCCACACCGGCGTCGGGGCCTCCGTGAAATCAGGCCAATGGATCAGGCCGATGAGATCAGGCCAGTGAGCCCGGCTCCGGTGGACTCAGCTCTTGGCTTTTGCCGTGGTCTTTTTCGCAGTCGTCTTCTTTTTGGCGCCAGCCGACTTGGACGTCGAACGGGTGCCGGTCTTGGCGCTGGCTGCCGCCTTGGCAGCTGCGGCGTCGGTGCCGAGAGCCTTCACGGCCTTGTTGAGGCGGCTTTTCCGCCGGGCAGCCTTGTTCCGGTGAGTCAGGCCCTTGTTGACGGTGCTGTCCAGCTCGGCGGCGCCAGCCTTGAAGGCGGCGGCGGCGGCGACGGTGTCACCTTCGTCGATCGCTTTCGCGATCTTCTTGAGAGAGGTGCGCATGCGCGAACGCAGGGCAACGTTTTGCTGACGGCGTTGTTCGCTCTGCTTGGCGCGTTTGGCTGCTGACGGGGTGTTCGCCACTGATTTTTCCAGATTGCTTGACACAGGTCGCGGAGGCCCGCAACGGGCGCGTATTCTTTGGTTTCCCCGGGGGGAAGTCAAGATCGGTAGACTGGCGCGCGCATGAGCGACAAAGCCACGCCTCCCAGCCGGGGCCAGCGTATTGCCGATCCCGTCAGCCATCGGCCCGATGGCCGACGGCTGTTGCGCTCAACCGGAACCGTGGGTGGCTGGACGTTGATGTCGCGCATCCTGGGTCTCGTCCGGGATGTCGTTTATGCACGACTGTTCGGCGCGGGCTACGTGATGGATGCCTTCTTCGTGGCATTCAGGATCCCGAACATCTTTCGCCGCTTTTTCGCCGAAGGCTCCTTCTCCCAGGCCTTTGTGCCGGTCTTTGCCGAGTACGACCACTCGCGCGAACGTCACGAGGTGCAGGAGCTGGTGGATCGCGCCACCGGAACACTGGGCGCCATCTTGCTGCTCATCGCCGCGATCGGCTCCATTGCTGCTCCCCTGTTTGTGATGCTGTTTGCGCCGGGCTTCCTCGCCGCGGATGCCGGGCCCGACGCCGGCGCCAATGCCGATCGCTATGCCCTGGCTGTCGACATGCTGCGCTGGACCTTCCCGTATCTTTTGTTCGTGTCGCTGGCGGCACTGGCCGGCGGCATTCTCAACACCTATCACCGCTTCGTGGCCGCGGCCTTTTCACCGGTGGTGCTGAATGTCGTACTGATCATTTTTGCCGTATGGATTGCCCCGCACTTTGCGCGGCCCGGCATGGCGCTGGCCATCGGCGTGTTCGTTGCCGGCATCCTGCAGCTGGCATGCATGCTGCCTTCGCTGACCCGGCTGCGCCTGATGCCGCGCCCGCGCTGGGGCTGGCGGCATTCCGGTGTGCGCAAGATCCTGAAGCTGATGGTGCCCGGGTTGTTCGGTTCGTCGGTGGCGCAGATCAGCATCCTGCTCGACACACTCATCGCGTCCTTCCTGGTGACCGGCAGCATCAGCTGGCTGTACTACTCGGATCGCATCATGGAATTTCCGCTGGGCGTGTTCGGCATTGCCCTGGCCACGGTGATGCTGCCGAACCTGTCGCGCCAGCATGCGGCGCAGGCAGCCGGGGATTTCAGTCGCACGCTGGACTGGGCCCTGCGCCTGGTGGTGCTGATCGTGGTCCCGGCTGCACTGGGGCTGATGATTCTGGCCGGTCCGCTCCTGACGACACTGTTCTACGGTGGCGCCTTTGGCGAACACGATGTGGCGCAGGCCTCCTACAGCCTGGTGGCGTATGCCGGCGGGTTGATGGGGTTCACGCTGGTGAAGGTGCTCGCGCCGGGCTACTTTGCCCGGCAGAACACCGCAACGCCGGTGCGCATCGGCCTGATCGCGCTCGGCTCCACCATGACGCTGAATATCCTGCTGGTGGTGCCCTATGCGCTGAGTGGCGGATTGGCGCCCCACGCCGGGCTGGCAGCCACGACATCGATCGGGTCATTCATCAATGCGGGACTGTTGTATCGCGGGTTGCGTCGTACTGACGTCTTCCAGCTGCAACCGGGCTGGGGGCGCTTTCTGCTCCAGGTGTTATTGGGCGTGGCCCTGATGGCCACGCTGCTGATCCTGCTGAAGCCGCCCACCTCGGCGTGGCTGGCCGCCGGCGGTTGGGTCCGGATTGCATGGCTGGCCGTGGCGGTTGGTGGTTCAGCCCTGGTGTATTTCGCCACGCTGCTGGCAGTGGGTCTGCGACCTTCGGCCCTGCGGCTGCGTGCCGTTTTATAATCGCCGTTTTTCTGGTATCCGGGGATCATGCGAGTTTTGCGGCGATTGCGGCCGAGCGTCTCGGCGGTGCCTTCCGGCTGCGTGGCCACCATCGGGGTTTTTGATGGCATCCACCTCGGTCACCAGCGCATCCTCGAACGCGTCCTCGCCGCATCCGCCCACCATGGCGTGCCGGCGCTGGTCTTCAGCTTCGAGCCGACCCCGCAGGAGATGATGAATCCGGCGCATCCGCCGGCCCGGCTGATGCGTCTGCGGGAAAAATTCCTGGTCCTCGACGCCGTCGGCCTCGACTACCTGTATTGCCCGCCCTTCGACAGCACCATGCAGTCATTGGGCCCGGAGGACTTCATCAACCACGTGCTGGTGCGCCAGCTGGGTGTCCGGCATCTGGTGGTCGGTGATGATTTCCGCTTTGCCCATCGTCGTGCCGGCACGTTTGCGCATCTCGAGGCGGCTGGCCGACAATCCGGCTTTGGCGTTGAAGCTGTCGGCGGGGTCACCGTGGCGGGCCAGCGGGTGTCCAGCACGGCCATACGCCAGGCTTTGGCCGCCGGTGATGTGCCCCGCGCGCAGTTGCTGCTCGGCCGTCCCTACCGGATGGTGGGCCGCGTCAGCCGGGGGCGGCAACTGGGCCGGGAGCTCGGCTTTCCCACGGCCAACATCCGCCTGCACCGGCGCGTGAGCCCGGTCAGCGGCATTTTTGCCGTGCGCATCCACGGCATCGATGCAGGCCCGCGGGATGCCGTGGCGAGCGTGGGCACGCGACCCACCGTCGAGGGTGTGGAACCCCTGCTGGAGGTTCACGTCTTCGACTTCGACGGCGATCTCTACGGACTTCAGGTGGCGGTGGATTTCGTGGCGCACCTGCGCGATGAAGTGCGCTTCAACGATCTCGACTCGATGCGTCGGCAGATCGAACGGGATGCAGCCGAAGCGCGGGAACGACTGGCATGCGGCCGACAGACATAAGGGACAGCAAGTGACGGACTACAAGACCACGGTGAATCTTCCGCAAACCGGTTTCCCGATGAAGGGCGATCTGGCGAGACGCGAACCAGAGATGCTGGCCGAGTGGAATGCCCGTGATCTGTATGGGCAGATTCGCCAGGCGGCTGCCGGGCGGCCGCGCTTTCTGCTGGTCGACGGGCCGCCGTACGCCAACGGGGCGATTCACATCGGTCATGCAGTCAACAAGATCCTGAAAGACATCGTGGTCAGGTCCAGGACGCTCGCCGGCTACGATGCCCCGTATGTCCCGGGCTGGGATTGCCACGGCCTGCCCATTGAACATCAGGTCGAGAAGAAGCACGGCAAGGTCGGCGTCAAGCTCAGTGCCGCGGAGTTTCGCAAGGCGTGCCGTGAATACGCCCTGCAGCAGGTGGCGAGCCAGCGCGAGGACTTCCGCCGGCTGGGCGTGCTCGGCGACTGGGACCATCCCTACCTGACGCTCGACCCGCGCTTCGAGGCCGAACAGATCCGCGGTTTTGCCCGCATCATCCGCAACGGCCATCTGCTGCGCGGCTACAAGCCGGTGCACTGGTGCCTCGATTGCGGTTCGGCACTGGCCGAGGCCGAGGTGGAGTACGCCGACCGGACGTCGATTGCCTTGGATGCCCGTTTCGACCTCGTCGACCCGCGGAGTTTGTGCGAGCGGCTGGCGCTGACCCTGCCGGAACCATATCGCGGGCTGCCGATCGCTATTCCGATCTGGACTACAACCCCCTGGACGCTGCCGGCGAACCAGGCCGTGGCACTGGGTCCTGAGCTGGGCTATGTGCTGGTTGCCGTGGAGCTTGAATCCAGGCCCGTGCTGCTGGTGCTGGCCGAGGCTCTGGCGGCCGCAGCCCTGCAGCGCTATGGCGCGGAACGTTCGACGACGCTGGCAACCTTCAGCGGCAGCCAGCTCGAAGGTCTCGAACTCCGCCATCCCTTCCAGGACCGCCGCGTGCCGGTGATTCTCGCCGACTACGTCACGCTGGATGCCGGTACCGGGGCGGTGGATAACACGCCGGCCCCCGGTAAGGGAGGCAAACAGAAGGGACAACGCGACCAACTGACCGAAGACAACCCGGTACGCCGG
>CAYLKO010000010.1:27151-54557 GCA_964384525.1 uncultured Chromatiaceae bacterium | reverse complement strand
CCCTCCTCCGCCCCGTTGCTCGCCGCCCCCGGCCGGGTCCACCCCCCCCCGCCCCACGGTCAGGATGACTACCAGTCGGGACTCCGCTACCAGCTGCCGGTCGACAACCCGGTCGACGGGCGAGGTGTCTATGTCGAGGGGACGCCGCTGCTGGCCGGTATGCATATCAAGGAGGCAAATCCGCGGATCGTGGAGCTGTTGCGGACGAGCGGTCATCTGCTGCACGCTGCGGATCTCCAGCACAGCTATCCGCATTGCTGGCGCCACAAGACGCCGGTGATCTTCCGGGCCACGCCGCAGTGGTTCGTCAGTCTCGACCAGAATCATTTGCGCGAGGCCAGCCTGGCGGCGATTGCCGGGGTGCGCTGGTATCCGGAGTGGGGGCAGGAGCGCATTGCGGGGATGGTGGCCGGACGGCCGGACTGGTGCATTTCCCGGCAGCGCACCTGGGGCGTGCCGATTCCGTTGTTCATTCATCGTCACACCGGCGAGTTGCATCCTGAAACAGTGGCCTTGCTGGAGGCCGTCGCCACCCGTGTCGAGGCGCAGGGCATCGAGGCCTGGTTCGCACTGGAGCCCGCCGAGCTCCTGGGCGAGACGGCCGATCAGTACGCCAAGGTGATGGATACGATGGATGTCTGGATGGATTCAGGCATGGCGCATCACTGCCTGGCAGAGACCCGGCCGGAGCTGGGGTATCCCGCTGATCTGTGCCTGGAAGGATCGGATCAGCATCGCGGCTGGTTCCAGAGTTCCCTGCTGACTGCCGTGGCGATGAATGGCGCGGCGCCGTATCGCGCCGTCCTCACCCATGGCTTCACCGTCGACGAGAAGGGCAGGAAGATGTCCAAGTCCCTCGGCAACGTGGTGGCGCCACAGACGGCGATCAGCTCGCTGGGCGCCGATGTGCTCCGGCTGTGGGTTTCTTCCAGCGACTACAGCGCCGAGATGAACGTGTCGCAGGAGATCCTGAAGCGCATGGCGGACTCCTATCGCCGGATGCGCAATACGGCCCGTTATCTCCTCGGCAATCTCGATGGCTTCGATCCGTCGGCCGACACGGTTCCCGTGGGTTCGCTGGTGGCAGTCGATCGTTGGGCAATCTCACGCACCGCGGAAATGCATCGCGAGATCTGCGCGGCCTATGCTGCCTTCGAGTTTCATCGCGTCTATCAGCTGTTGCACAACTACTGTGTCGTCGACCTGGGCTCCTTCTATCTGGACGTCATCAAGGATCGCCTGTACACCACGCCGCGCCGTGGCTTGCCGCGGCGTTCGGCACAGACGGCGTTGTGGCATATCGCCGAGGCCCTGGTGCGCTGGCTGGCGCCGATCCTGAGCTTCACCGCGGAAGAGATCTGGCGGCATCTGCCAAGCGCCGGGCCAGGTGAGCGGCCGGGATCCGTGATGTTGTCGACCTGGCATGAATTGCCGGTGGCCGAAGCCGATGGCATCGACTGGAACCGGCTCCTTGCCGTGCGTGACCTCGCGGCACAGGCCCTGGAAGGGCTGCGTGCGTCGAGCCGGATCGGTGCGGCGCTGGAGGCTGGCGTGACGGTCTATGCAGATGGCCCGCTCCGCACCCAGCTCGAGCATTTCGGGGATGAGCTGCGCTTTCTCTTCATCACCTCCGAAGCCACGGTCCGGCCCGCCGCCGAGCGCCCCCCCGAGGCGCTGGCTGGCGAGGGCTGCTGGCTGACCGCGACACCGGTTTCATCGCCCAAGTGCGTGCGTTGCTGGCAACACCGCCCGGATACCGGACAGTCGGCCGCCCATCCGGAGCTCTGCGGCCGGTGCGTGGACAACGTGGAGGGTGCCGGCGAGACGCGGCGCTACGTATGACCGCGGGTCGCAACTTGCGTTGGCTGCTGGCCACGGTGCTGGTCGTGTCGATCGACCAGTATTCCAAGCGGCTGATCATGGCGGGCTTCGAGCTCTACGATCGGCACGCCGTCCTGCCGTTCTTCGACATCGTCCGTTTGCACAACACCGGGGCGGCGTTCAGCTTTCTGGCCAATGCCTCTGGCTGGCAGAACTGGTTCTTCACGGCAGTGGCGGTCGCGGTGAGTGCCGTCATTCTCTGGTGGCTGTATCACCTGCCCGCCGGCCGGGTCGTGGTGCCGCTGGGCCTGGCACTGGTGCTCGGCGGTGCCGTCGGCAACGTGATCGACCGCCTGCAACACGGCTATGTGGTGGATTTCCTGCTGGTGCACTACGACCGCTGGTCGTTTCCCGCATTCAATGTGGCCGACTCCGCCATCACGGTGGGCGTCGTCCTGTTGCTGATCGATGGTTTCTTTCTGGAAGGACGCAGGAACCGGAATCCGGTGGAGTCCGGCGTCAGCGCCAGCAACGAGCCGTGACTTCGGCGCCTTCGCTGCCGCCGTCGTCAACGGCGCTGCGCTGGCCACTCTGGTCGATGCGGAAAACCTGGCAACGATCATCCCGCTGGCCACCGGCAGCCGAGGCGGTCGCCACGGCCACATAGCCAACCGCGGCACCACCGCCCGGATCCGGCTCGAGGCTCAAGTCATACAGGCCATGCAGCGTGCTGTCGATGCCGAGGCCGGCCGGTGGCGGGTCTGCCAATTCATCGGCCGTGGTGGCGTAGCGGCTGTTCTGCAGGTAGTAGCGTTCCTGCGCGGCCGAGATGCGCAGGAGAGCGCTGGTGGCATCCACCCGATTGGCCCGCTGGACGTACTGGCGATAGCCGGCGACGCTCACCGTGGTCAGGATTGCCAGGATGGCCGCCACGATCATCAGCTCCACCAGGGTAAAGCCGCCGTGGTGATTGATGCGCACCGGAGCGTTATGGGCCTTCACGCGGGAACCAGTAGGTACGCCGGATGGTCGCCCGGCGTAGATCGAGGGCAGCCTGTTCCTCTGCCGTCAGGCACTCCGTGCCGGCGCAAACGGTGGGGCCGTTGCTGCTGCGATAGAGGCTGACATCGGTCACCGGGATGCCCGTGCTCAAGGTCCGGGAACGGTCCGCCACGGTCAGCGGTTCGCCCAGCGGGCTGTCGAAGTTGGTTCTCGGCCGGCCGTTGACGACACTGATGGCATACAGGCGGTTGATGCCGACACCACCGGAGCATTCGCTGACGGTTTCACCTGGCGTGAAGGAAGTGAAGAAGGTGACGTTGTCGAAAGTCAGCGATTCACCGAGCACCTTTTCCCCGGCCCCCTGCACGAGGCGGAGCTGCCAGCCGGCGGCAGCCAGGGGCACTTCGGCTTCGGCATCATCCGTGACGTCCACGAGCCCGCCGACTGTCAGCGGTGAGGCGGGATAATCAAGGCGGTTGATCACGCCGAACACCTTGAAGTCCCTGATCGAGAAGAAGGCCTCTTCGATATCCGAGTCCAGCGGGTGGCCGCGATAGCCCGACCCGATGTTGATCGAGACGAGCAGCTGGTGATCGATGATCACGGGGGCGACATCGGGCGCTTCGTAGAAGCGGCGGAGGTCGGCCGTGGTTGGTGTCGCAACGGCAGCTCCGCCCAGCGAGGCGAGAACGCCACCTTCAACCAGGCTGCTACTGCTCCGGCCATTGACGATGTCAAAGCGCCAGACCTGGCCGCCCATGTCACCGACATAGAAGCGCTCAGCCAGGCCGTTGCCGTCCAGATCAAGCGGCCGCACCGGTGCCGGAATCGAATAGCGAAGGGCCGGCATGGCCAGATCGTGGGGCCCCACGGCTGCGGGACTGCCGGCACTCCACAAGCGCGAGCCGGTCAGCAGATCAACCATGTAGATGGCGTTGCCCTGGGTGTCCTGCCGGAAGCTGCGATTGTCCTGGCCGGGATCGTAGCCGCCGCCAAAGACGGCAACATCCCTGACTGTGCCGCCGATGTTGACTCTGGCGGCATTTGGCGTGGACCAGGTCTGGCCCAGATCGGCAAAGTCGGCATTGCTGCTGTTGATTTCCCAGAGGAGCTGCGGTGCATTCCGCGAGGTGACGTCCACGGCAAACATGCCATCCCCGCCGCGACCCATGCCAAACAGCAGGATGGCCCGCTCCGTGCCGGACAGGCCGGGCACGCCGTTGTCGTTGAGGATGACCAGGTTGATTTCGCCATCCAGACCGTAGGTCTTGGTTGCTGCGGCGTCATTGCGATAGAGCTTGTAGAGTTGATTCAGCAAACGCGTCGGGATGAATGCCCACAGTTCCTGGCCGCTCGTTGCATCAATGGCATGCAGGAAGCCGTCGTTGGTCGTCAGGAACACCGTCGATACCGGATCATCCGCCGTTCCGGAGTAGAAAACGGTCAGTGGCTGCACGTGCAGCGGGTCGCCCATGTCCTGGCGGCCCTCGGTCAAATTGCCATCCTGGTCCACATCCTGCACATCGTGGCCGAGGGCCCAGTCGATGACGGCAGCGCGTTCGGCGGCCGGCACCGTTGCCAATGCGGCAACGAGTCCGGGGGTGGTCGGCTGGACGCGATTCGCGGCGCTCGACAGGTTGCCGTTCACGAGGTTGGTGTAGATGTGCCTGTCATTGGGTGCCGGCAAGCGGCTGGCCGCACCGCCGGCACTCACCCGATCGCCATCGGGCAGGGTGGACCAGTAGCTGTGCGCATCCCGCGCAAACAAGCCGGTGTTCGGATCGATGACCGCGCGGCCATCCTGGCCGACGAGCACGCCATCCTTCAGGCGGTATTTCTTCAGGTTGCCCAGCCAGCGGGCGGTGTCCGTCGGCTGGAAGACCGAGAGAAACACATCACTCAGGTTTTCGCTGCGGTTGAAGGCGTTGACCGGCACGGCGGGCGCCGCAAATGTGCCGACATTGTCGAAGATGGAGAGCACGATGCCGCTCAGGGCCGTCGACAGGGATGCCGTGTCGTCGGCCAGGTGATAGTCGCCACCACCGCGGGCTGCGGTGGTCACCAGCAGCGGAAAGTCGGCTTCAAAGCCGATCGCATGGGTGATGACATTCTGCATGCCGGGCAGGGTGCTGCTCAGGTCCTGCCGCAGCAGGTAGGCGGCCATGTCGTCCAGGCACCGACCTTCGCCGCTGCCATCGCAGCTGCCGCCAATCAGCGTTCCGAAGTCGGGCAGGGACGTGATCTTGCTGTCGGCGCTGGTATCGCTGACGGGTTCGCCATCGGTCAGCAGGATGATGAAGTTCTTGCTGCAGGCGTCGGTGATCGGTGAGCGGTAGAGCGGCGAGGAGAGCGTATTCCCGATCCGCGATGCAGCCACGCTCCGGATCGAGCCACTGTTGCCATAGTCGACGGCACGACCGGCAAAATACTGGCCCGCTTCATACAGGGCTTCGGACAGCGGTGTCCGGCCCGTGGCGCCCAGTCCGTTGACGATGCCGGTGACCGTGGCACGGGACGTCTCGATATCCTCGAGGGGTGCGATGACCGAGCCGCCTTCATCGCCGTTGAAGCGCATCACGCCGATGTTCACATCGCGCAGGCTGGCAGTGACGGCATTGACCGCTTCCTTGATGATCGCCATGCGGGATTTCTGCACGGTTGGCGGATTGCTGCGCCAGTTGAGCCAGTTGCCGTCGTAGATCGTGTAGCGCGAGGTCCATGCCGGTTCGCTGGCCGCGGTGGTGGCCCATGGTCCCCCGCTGCCGTTTGCCGCAAACGGTTTGGCAGGGGTTCCATCGCCATCGATGCCACGGTCATTCTTGCATTCGAGTGGAGCGTCGGCCCGGTCCGTGGCGAGCGAATCCCAGCGTTCGCGGCTGCCGTCCCAACCGAGCAGGAAGTCGGCGTAGTAGCCAACCTGTTCCAGTGCCGTGCGCGATGCCGCACAGCGATTGATGGTTTTCGGCAGGGTGTTGGGGCTGTCGCAGGCAGGGATGGCCCCGGTGGTGGTGAAGTACAGGACATTGCCGTCGTAGCAACCGCTGAAGGTCTGGCTGGTGTTGAAGGTGGCCTGGGTGTTGACGAGGGTGTCCATGCTGCCCGAGGTGTCGATCAGGAAGAGCACATTGGCCCGGACGGTGCTGGCGCCCGAATCGCTGAGGAACAGTTCCGAATCGTCTGCATGGGCGGCGCTCGACGCGAGCAGGGCCGGCAAGGCGAGCACTGCTGCACTCAGCATCAGCAAGGAGCGGGCAGATCTGGTGGCGCGACTCATGGCTCAAGTGCTCCGGGGCGTCGATCCAGCACCAGGCGTTTTACCCGCCGGGTTTGTGGTTCGTAGTAGACATAGATCAGCGTGGCCGGCTGCAGGGCCGCCTGCTGAAAGGCAGCCTGCCATTCCTTCCGGTTTGCAGTGTCGGCGCCCGGTGCCAGGAACCATTGCGTTTCCGCGGTGATCTGCAAGACCGCTGTCGGGCACTTCGGGCAGGGCCGGACGCGGAGACGGTTGTCGGCTTTGGTGGGCAACTGCAGTTGATGGCGGGTGAGTTCGTAGGCCTGTTCGATGGTTTGCAGGGCGGCCGTTGCCGGCAACATCGCGCCGGTCAGCATAAGGCTGGCCACCAGCTGGATCAGTTTCCCGGGATGCTGCCTGTTCATCTGCCGATGGCTCCCGACAGCGCATAACCCTGTACCAGTCTCGACCGGGCGGCGCGCTGATCCGTGTTGCCTGTGGAGCTCACTTCGAAGTTGTAGGTCTGCAGCCGGGCGCTGTCGCCTGGCGTGAAGGACACGCCGCGATAGCAGACAGACGTTGTGTACTGGCCGTCCAGGCCGGCAACGCTGACCGGCGCCTCGGCAACAGGCGCCGTGCAGTTGCCCACGCCGCCACCGGGATCTCCGCGACGCAGGACCGCCTCGATGCCCGTCTGCGCCAGTTGAAAAGCATTCTCGCGATACTGCACATTGCCGGCCATCAGCAGGCCGAGGCTCGCGCCACGCATTGTTGAAATGGCGAGTACGGTCAGGACCATCAGCAGGATCAGGCTGACGATCAACGCGGCGCCGCGCTGCCTGCCATGCTTGATCATGCGGGTGGTATCACGTGACGGCATTGGTCGGGCTCTGGACATCTCAGGTGCCCTCGTTGCTCAGAAAGATCGTTCTGGTGATCTGCAGCCGCCGGTTGGCCGCCGGGTAGTCGGCGGATCCGGCCACGATGTCTGCCAGGTTGGCATCGTGTGGCCTCATCGGATAACTGCGCTCATCCCGCCAGGCGGGATCATCGGCCGGTGTGCCGACCAGCAGCCACAAGCGCACTGCCACGACCCGCGCATCGGCATCGAAGTCGGCAGATGCCGAATCGAGCAGCGGCTGATCGCCATCGACATAGCGATCGACCGTGCCGTCGCCGTTGGTGTCCATGCCCAGCTGCACCTGCAGGTTCTCGACGCCCGGAATCACCTCTTCGTCGTCGAAGTCGCCGGCTGGTCCAAGCGACAGGCGGCGCAATGAGGGAATGGCGGCATCAAAACTGGATTGATTGCTGACGTAGTAGGCGTTGACCGTGACATTGTTGAGGCTGGCTGAATCAGGATCCGCCGGATCGCCGAGGCCCGGAGCGACCACATCCCGGAACACCTGCCCTTGCGACAGCGTTGTTTGCACCTGGATGCGGGCGCCATCCGCGGCTGGCTGGTTGCCCGCCTGCCACGGTTCCGCATGGCGCAGGATCAGCACATCGCTGCCGGCGCGGGCGTCGTTTTTGAATGGGCTGCAGGGGGGGAGTGTCCAGGTGTCATCCAGGACTTTGACCGCCGACAGATCATTGAGCGCCCAGGGTGCCGCAACGTCATTGCAGCGGGCCATCAGAGCGGATGGCACGGAGATTCGGGCGGGTGTGGCGTTCAGGCCCCAGTAGCGCGCCAGCCGGATGTCCGGTTCCAGCGTGTCCATCGCGAATCGGGCGCTTTCCTGCAGGCGCGCCAGGCTGTCGCTGGACCGGTAGCTGTTCCGGCTTTGGGCATATACGTAGAGCGCGCCGCCGATCAGAAAGAGGCCGATGGCCATGGCGACAGTCAGCTCGACCAGCGTCATGCCACGTTGCCGTCGTGTGGTGTGGGTCATGGCTGCAGGCTCATCGAGTAGGTGGCGGGTTCCTCGAGGCCGATTTCCGGCCACGACACGGTCACCCGGTAGGTGCGTGGCGCTGCACCGCTGACGGCGATTTCGCCGCTGGCCCCGGCTGGAAGCTGCGCCTGCATTTGTGCAGTCCAGCTGAACCAGTCATCGGCCGCGAGCTGATCTGCCGTGCAGGCCATGCTGCCATTCACGCACTTGCCATCCACGCCCGGGCCGGTTCCTGCATAAGCCGGGCCTGCCAGCGGATTGGCCCGGATGCGGTCGGCCATGTCGGCGACCAGACTCACCGCCGTGGTTCGATAGAGTGAGGTTCGTCCCCAGCGCAGGCCCTCCAGATACAGGCCGGCGATGCCGAGCATGCCCACCGACATCACGAGCAGCGCCACCAGCACCTCGACCAGGGTGAAACCCCGCATCCGGGACCGGCAGCCTGGCAGCTTCGATGGTTGCATCATCTTCAACATCCACCCAACGGCGCCCACGAACCCTGCAAAACCGCCCGATCACGATGCAGTTCGACCCGGCCGGTTGCATGCAGCTGGATCCAGCGGCCGGCCGCCACGCCACCGCCGGTATCGACGTCACCGCGGTGGTCACACAACTGGATGTCGCGGAGCGGGTTGGGCAGGGTTGGCGTGCCGATCGTGCCGTCGCCGGCGAAGCTGATGTAACCAGGGGCGCCGGCCGGGCTCGTGCTAACCCCGGCTGCGAGTTCCGGTGGCATGGCCGGATGTCGCTGGAGAATCGTTTCGTCCGGGTCAATCACGGCGTTGGCATTGGTGTCGACAAACACGATCCAGCCCGGTGCGAGGCTGCCGCTGCTGGCGCAGCTCGCCCCATCATTGGCCATGGGGCAGAGGGTGACGGTGGTCTGGCGGGTGATGGCGCCGCCCCGCGCTGCATGCAGGCTGGAGACGAGATCGTTCGTGGTGGCGCTCATGCGGTTATTGGCGAACAGTGACGTGAATGCGGGCACACCGAACCCCAGGGCGATCGCACAGACCGCCAGCACGACCAGTAGTTCGATGAGGCTGAAGCCCCGTTCTTGTTGTGGTTTGCTTGGCACCGCAGCCGCCGCAGCCGATTGGCGTCAGATGCAGGCATCTTGCCGCAAGCAGCCACCTGATGGGCATTCGGGCGACAGCCGGGCTCATAACGGAGATGGCCTGAATTGTTTCAGGGCAATCAATTTATTAGGTCGGACAGCTCATGGCGCCATGAGCTGACGTTGCGGCCGTTGCCCGGGGCCGCCCCGTATAGCTGACCACCACGGCGCGGGCGGCCGGAAATCCGCGCCGATCGCAGAAGGTCAGCGTGCCGTTCACCGAGCGCAGGCCCCAGGGTCGGAACACGAAGGCACGACGGTTCGCCAGTATCGAGGGTAGGGCCAAGGCAGGCTCCACCTGCAGGATCCGCTCGCCCGGATCCACTCGTGGCGGGTCGTCACGGTCGCGATTCACGAAGACGAGGAGGCCATCGGCCCAGTTGCCGGAGTTCCGGCACTGCCGACCGTCGGTGCTGCGGCAGAGAACCACGTCGGCTTCGGCAGTCAGGGCTGCATGACGGGCCACCTGCATGCCGTGCACAAAGCGGTTGATGGCAGCGGTTTGTCGGCTGTTCAGCACCTGGGTGGTGAAGGCCGGGACGGCGAGCGTGACGAGGATGAGGCCAACCGCCATCGCGATCAGGAGTTCGATCAGGGTAAAACCGGGAGACTGGTGCATGGAGCGGGACGGTAGGCCAACAGCCTGGCATGCGGCCAGCGCACAAAGGCCATGCACTGCCGGGATTGGCGACTTGCGCTAGACTCGGCAGCCATGAGTCCGCCAGCAAATCCCGACATCGAAGCCGCACTGCGCGCCCACGGGATACAGCCGACACCCCGCCGGCTGGAAGTTGGTCGATTGCTGCTGGCCGGACCCTGTCATGTCTCGGCCGACCAGATCCTGCAAAGATTGCGTGCGGGTGGCAGCCGGATTTCCAAGGCCACGGTTTACAACACGCTCAATCTCTTTTCGTGTGCCGGCGTCATCCGTGAGGTGGCCGTGGATCCCAGCCGGCTTGTTTACGATTCCACCACCAGCCGTCACCACCATTTCCTGATCGAGGACACGGGTGAGCTGATCGATATTGATCCGGCCGAAGTCGAACTCATGCGTCTGCCACGGCTGCCTGAAGGCATGCAGGCCGCCAGCGTGGAAGTGATCATCCGGCTACGACGGCGGGTGTAGCTGGGGGTGCACTTCGTGGCTCGCGATATCCCGGCTGGATGGCCTTTCGCCTGTGTGAGTCATCACTTCATCGCCGCGGCATCCCGGCTGGGTATGCCTTCACCTGCGGTACGGTTGCCCGCTCATCGGTGAAGGCATACCCAGCCACGCTGCCGCTGTGATGGAGGATATGCCGCGGGCCACGGAGCCATGCATTCAGCCGCAGCCAATCACCATGACTGACAACCAGCAGCCACCCATGAAGCCTGGAGATTCCGCCCTCGCGCCGTTTCAGCACGAGATCTTCCGTGCGGTGTGGATGGCCACGCTGGTGTCCACATTCGGCGGGATGATCCAGGGCGTGGGGGCTGCCTGGATGATGGTGTCGCTGGGTGCATCGGCGCAGATGGTGACCCTGGTGCAGGCGTCGATCACGCTGCCGATCGTCGTGCTTTCGCTCGTTGCGGGCGCTCTCGCCGATGCATTCGACCGGCGGTGGCTCATGATCGTGGCCCAGATCTTCATGCTGGCCGCGTCGGCGGTGCTGGCCGTCTGCGCCTATCTCCAGTTGGTCACGCCCTGGTTGTTGCTGTTCTTCACTTTCCTGATTGGCTGTGGTGCTGCACTCAACGCACCCGCCTGGCAGGCCTCTGTCGGGGCGATGGTTCCGCGCCAGGACCTGCCCTCGGCCGTTGCCTTGAACAGTGCAGGCTTCAATCTGGCCCGCAGCGTGGGCCCGGCGGTTGGCGGTCTGATCGTGGCCCTCGCCAGCGCTGCCGCTGCCTTTGCCCTCAACGCGCTGAGCTATGTCTGGTTGATCATCGTGCTGGCGCGCTGGCGGCCGGTGCGCGAGCAGCGCCAGCTGCCGCCCGAGCGGCTCGGCAGCGCGATCATGTCCGGCATCCGCTATGTGGCAATGAGCCCGCTCATCAATGCCACCCTGGAGCGGGGTTGCGTGGCCGGCGTTGGCGTCAGTGCCGTGGCTGCGCTGCTGCCGCTCGTTGCCCGCGATCTGATCGGGGGCGGGCCGGTGATTTATGGCCTGCTGCTCGGTGCTTTCGGCGTCGGTGCGGTTGCCGGTGCTCTCGGATCACATCGGTTGCGCGTTGCCTGCCCGAACGAGTGGATTGTCCGGTATGCGCTCGCCAGCACGGCGTTAGGGATCGCACTGGCCGCCTTCAGCCCCTGGCTTGCCCTGACGATGTTCGCGATGGTGCTGGTCGGTGGTGGTTGGGTGCTGGTCGTGTCGATCCTCAACGCCACGGTACAACTGTCGGCCCCACGGTGGGTCGTGGCGCGGGCGCTTTCGATCTATCAGATGGTGACATTCGGCGGCCTGGCTTTTGGCGCCTGGGCCTGGGGCTATGTCACGGAGCAATCCGGGCTCCGGGTGGCGCTGCTGTGCGCCGCCGGTGTGCAGCTGGTTTGCGCGCTGCTCGGCCGTTGGTTCCATCTGGTCGATACCGAAGACATGAACCTCGACCTCAGGGGGTTTCGCGAGCCGGATACGGCAGTGCCCATCCAGGGCCGCAGTGGGCCCGTGGTGATCACCATTGAATACCGGATTGCGGAGGCAGACGTGGTGGCGTTTCTTGCCGCCATGGGCGAGCGCAAGTTGATCCGGCGCCGCAATGGCGCGCGGCAATGGACCCTGCTTCGCGACCTGTCCGATGCAGAGGTCTGGATCGAGCGCTATCACACCCCGACCTGGACTGAATATGTGCGGCACAACCGGCGCTTCACCCAGCAGGACTCGACAGTTGGTGAACGCATCAGGGCTTTGCACCGAGGGTCCGGGTGGCCAGTCGTGCGCCGCCTGATCGAGCGTCAGACTGGCTATGAGCAGGACGCGGGCCCATCCGGATCGAAGGCCTGGGTGGCAAGCGTGACTGACCACCCGCACCTGCCCTGAAATGCCGCTGCGGCCCGGATCCGTCGCCGGGTTTGCCCGGGTTTGATGGGGCGATGGTGTTTCCCTATACTTCCGCCCGGTCGCCGGGATAGCTCAGTTGGCAGAGCACCGCATTCGTAATGCGGGGGTCGGAGGTTCGACTCCTCTTCCCGGCACCAAAAATCAAAACACTGACGCCACTTTTCCCCTGCGGTCTTTTCTCAACGTGCTCAAATCGTGCCCCGGATCGTCCGCAGCCTGCGCGTCATGGCTCAGACTCGACGAATCCAGATGGGCGTATCGTTGATCGTGAGGTCTGCCCGGCCTCCTGGCTCGCATTTCTCACTGCCTAGGTGATTTTCCGGTGCGATGGTCAGCGGTGCTGACTGAGGTGCCGGGGTAACGCGTGGCTGCCACCGGGGTGGCGTGGAGAGCAGAGCAGTTTTCAGCGATAGCCATCCGCCGCCGTGGCGAGCAGGGGATGGCAGCTTGAAGGTTGCGGTATCTGGTTTGTGGGAGCGGCTTGGCGCGCCGCAGTGGTGGAATGGCACCGTGACGACCGGGCAGCGCGAGCGGGGCAGGCCTGGTACCTACACGCCAGAGATTGCCGAGGTGAGCCGCTACCGGACTGGCTGCCGAGTTCGAGCGTATCCTCGGCGCTCAAGTACGGCTTGACCCGGCACGTGAAACCCGGTTCTGCACAGTTGAAACCGGCGGATTTTGGGTTTGCCCTGCATCCATTGAAGTGGGCTGCAGACGATACGGAAAACCTCTCGCAACTCATTGAAATATCCTATAAAAACACACTCCTGCAATTTCCGGAATTGGCCGACTTCCGGTATAATTTCGAGCATGGACGATTCGAACGAAAAACCGGAAGCGACGCAGGAACTGACGCCTGGGCAGAAGCTGGACCTGCTGCTTTCGAGGAATTCGCTAACTCCCGAAGAGGAAGAGCGGCGGGCGCGGGCGAGACAACGCTTAAAAGAGCGGTTGTCATTGAATCCCTGGTACAAGAAACGGCTGGAGGGGCCGGACGGGGATCGGCATCTCAGAGCCTTGCACGGCTCCTGCGTTCTGAGCGACTAGACGAGGCGCTCTCCCGTCTCTTCTACCAGCCAGCGGACGGCCGCCGGCAACCGTCCGGTGCGGCAGAGACCCTGTTGAAGATCGTCGCGCGGCATCCTGAAGTCCTGCGGGAAGTCATGGCGGTCTGATCTGAAGCTATCTGCCGCCATGCTCAGTTCGCTTCAACGATGACCGTATCCGCGATGATGCAGCCACCAATGCCTGCGGTGCCATAAATCGATACGGACTGGCCCGACGCCAGGTCGCTCGGGCTGCCGCGGCGGCTGGAGAAGCCATCGCTGTCGTCCACCAGGAACACGTCGGTGCCGCTGGCATCGACACAGCGATCACCACCGGCCACCGTGACGATCAGCGGGTCGACGGTCTGTACCGTGCCGTCGAAGGCTTGCTCGTCCGGCGCATTCCCGGCACGGAGAATGACCAGCGGAGAACGGATCACATCCTCGGCGCCAACGGCGAGGACGCCATCCACCAGCGCCTCACGACCTGCCTGGATATCCTCGCGCTGCAGCTCCTCGCCATCCTGGCTGAAAATACGACTCTGGTCATAGAGCTGCACGGGCAGGGGGCCGTCTGCAGCAATACCCTGGTTGGCCGCCAGGTTGAACGCAAAGAGGTTGGTGGCTGGATCCCCCGATGAGTCGATGATGCCGCGCACTCGCTGGAAGGTACGTAGTGGGCCTTCCTCCACCACGATGGCATCCAGTACTACCGGATGATCCTCGTCAGTGTCGCTGTCATCGTCGCTGAAATCGTGATCGCCGTGATCGCGCGGGCGGAGGTGGCCGATGGCCGTCGCCTTGTCACCCGCCACCAGGCCGTCGAAACCCTGCGGCTCGCCATCCGCATTGAAGATACCGGTGTCGTCGTCGGTGCTGACGGTGACGCAGCGTCGGGCATGGCCATCACCCATCTCATCGACATCATCGTCCCCATCGTCACGATCGTCCCATGCCGAGGCCAATCGCGTCTGGCACAGGCGGAAGCTGCGGTCGCTTGCATCGACGTCCGTGATCTCGCCATGGATCCGGGTGAGCCGGCCATCGAGCCTTGGTGCGGAACGGATGTTGACGAAGATCACCGGGCGGAGGATGAGCTTGCCGTTGCCGGCCTCGGTGATCTTGAGGGACTTCTGCATGTCGAAGTCCAGCTCGACGCACACGACATCGCCGGCCGCCAGGTCGAATGGGCCGCGCGGGTTCAGGTCGATCTTGCCGTTGCCGACGATCTTTGGATGCTGTTCTTCGACCAGGGCTCCCTGGTCGTCCAGGTCACGCAACACGAGGTCGCTCAGCTGCAGCCTGATCTTGCTGTAGTGGCCGGCTGGCACGTTGTCGGACGCGGCAAAAAGTTCGGAGAAGTCGCTCAGCTTGAGGAGGTCGAGTGTTTCGCGGCCTTCGAACAGCGGTACCTGGCCGTCGGCGCCGATGAGCGTCACCGACGTGATGGTGGCAATGGCCTGGTCCCAACGGCCGACCGGCGCGTCGGTGATCAGCAGGCTGACGGATGCCGCCTGCGGGGTGGCCATTTCTCCGCTGTTGGTGCCGTCGCCACTGCTGCCACCGCAGGCGACCAGGAAGAGTGCAAGGGCAAGTGCAAGGGGGCGGAACCAGCGGGGGTGCATTGTCGGAGCCTTCATTGGCGCGGCGTCATCCATGGAGCCTAGCGGGCAGGAGGCGCGGCTGGCAAACGGGCCCGCGCTTATGTCAAAACGCACAACGCAGCATTCAATGGCTGCCGTGATCGATGAACTTCGTCTCGAACAGCTTGAGCACCACGAGAATCAGCCAGGCGATCACCGTGGCGGCGAGGGCGGCAACATACAGGCCGCTGCCAGCGGCGAGACCGATCGCCGCCACCGTCCACAGCCCGGCCGCGGTCGTCAGCCCGTGCACCATCTCCGTACGGTGCACGAACAGGATCGCCCCGGCGCCGAGGAAGCCGATGCCGGAAACCACCTGGGCCGCCATGCGCGAGGGATCCAGGATGACCGACGGATGCTTGAGGATGTCCTCGAAGCCATAAGCCGAGACGATCATCACCAGTGCCGAGCCCAGGGCCACCAGCATGTGGGTGCGCAATCCGGCAGCCCGGGTGCGTCGCTCTCGTTCCCAGCCGATGACGCCGCCGAGGAGGGAGGCGAGCAGCAGGCGCAGGATCACTTCCTTCCAGTCGAGCATGGGCACTACTCCATTCAGCTCAAGCCAATCTTCTTCAACAACCGGTGGAAGTTCCCGCGGTCGAGGCCGAGTGAGCGGGCGGCGGAGGCGCGATTGCCGCCATGCTCTTTCAAGCGTGCCTGGATCACTTCACGACGACAGTGTTCCATGATTTCGTCGAGCGGTCGTGTGTCGCCGGCGGCTTCCTCCGCGGCCAGCATGGTTTCGACCGGCACCGTCTGGCTGTTGGTGCCCAGATGCTGGGTGGTCAATTCGATGATGCGGTCGCGCGAGGGCGCCACGCTCAGCGCACGAACCATCGCCCGCGACAAGGTGTGGTTGAGCTCCCGGACATTGCCCGGCCACGAATAGCTGGCCAGCCATTGGCTCGCTCCGCGGCTCAGGCGTGCCCCGCGCAAGCCGAGGCGGCGCTGATTGCGCTCGATGAAGTACCCGGCGAGCAGCAGGACATCTTCGCCCCGGTCGCGCAATGGCGGCACGACCAGCGGGTAGACACTCAGCCGATGGTAAAGATCGGCACGAAAGCGGCCAATGGCAACCTCGCTCTTCAGGTTGCGATTGGTGGCGGCAATGACCCGCACGTCGACCCGATGGTGGGAATCACTGCCGACGCGCTGGATCTCGCCATTCTGCAGGGCGCGCAGCAGCTTGGCTTGCACCGTCAGCGGGAGTTCGCCCACTTCATCGAGAAACAGGGTGCCTTCATGGGCCAGTTCGAACTTGCCCATGCGGTCGTCGGTGGCGCCGGAAAATGCCCCGCGCATATGGCCGAACAATTCACTTTCGGCAATCGATTCAGGCAGTGCCGCGCAGTTGATGTACACCATCGGCTCCTGCGCGCGGGCCGACAGCCGGTGAATCATGCGGGCAACCAGCTCCTTGCCCACCCCGGTCTCGCCGAGTATCAGCACCGGCAGATCGGATGAGGCGACGGTTCGTGTTTCACGCAGCAGCTGCATCATGGGCCGGCTGTGGCCGATCAGTTCATCGCCCGAACTTTCCTGCACATTGGATTGCTGGATGCGGTGATGGCGCTCGAGCTGCGCTTCCAGCCGCTGGATCCAGTCAGCGGCGCGCACCGTGGCTGCCGCAACGCCGACGAAGGCCTGGAAGGTGGCCGGGTCGATCGCATCGAAGGTCCCGGGAGCCAGGGCATCGAGGGTCACCACGCCCCAGGGTTGCCCATCGATATACAGCGAGGCACCCATGCAGTCGTGCACATAGAGGTGATCACCGGCCTCCTCGACGAGGCCGTCATACGGATCGGGCAGGGCCGAATCGGCCGGAAAACGCACCGGCTCCGTGCTGTGCAGGATCTGGGCGAGCCGGGGCTGGTCCTGGATCACGAAGCGGCGGCCCAGCGTGTCGCGGCTCAGTCCCGCCACGGCGCGGGGTATCAGCAAGGCGCCGTCGCGTTCGAGCAGGGCGATCGCATTGCAGGGAAAACTGCGATTGAAGGCATCCAGCAGCCGGGTGTAGCGCAGTTCGCGCGCCATGGACCGGGACAGATCTGCGACCACCCCAGCCAGGTTCACGAAAGCATTGGAAGTAGTCATAAAGACATCAGTGTTGTTGTAAAGACGCCGGTTACGGTGCTGTGCATTGTACATCATCAGTATGCAAGACCATGAACAGGAACGATTATTGTTTCTGGCCTGATTCTTGCTGACAGGGAGGCAAGTCTTCTTAAAAACCTCGGGGAACCCCTACATGAAAGCAAGCCCTCTTTTGTCCGCGCTGTTGCTGACAAGCTCTCTGGCCAGCGTCGATGTCATGGCCGCCGTCCTCAAGCTGGAAATACCGGTGGTGGAAGTGGCCGATCTGGAGATCGACAACGCCGGCACCAAACAATCGATGTGGACCTACAACGGCACGATCCCCGGACCGCTGGTGAGAGTGAAGGAGGGCGACACGATCGACTTCAAGCTGAAGAACGACGCGGCCAACAAGAACAGCCATTCAATCGATTTTCACGCCGGCCGCTTCGATGTCCTGACCGAGTTCGAGTCCATCAAGCCGGGTGACACCCATGAGTTACCCATCAAGGCCGAGCATCCAAGTGTCTGGAAGTTACACTGCTGTGCCGATTCGATGTCGGAGCACATCTCGCGCGGCATGTACGGCGTGGTGATCGTCGATCCGAAGGAGGGCTACACCAAGGCGTACCCGAAGCCGGATCGTGAGTATGTCCTGGTGCACGGTGACCTGTATGCCGAAGGGGCATCGGCCGAAGAACGAACGGCAGGTGACAAGTGGAAGGGCGTGCTGGTCAATGGCAAGGTCTTCCATTACGCCCCGGTACACGACGCCAATGCCGCCATCACGCTGGAAGCCAAGCCGGGCGAGCGCGTCCGCATCTATTTCGTCAACGCCATGATCAACGAATGGGCGGCATTCCACCCGATTGCCGGCATCTGGGATCGCGTGTGGGACAACGGCAATCCGCAGAACGTCCTGTATGGCATGCAGACCATGTCGGTGGCGCCGGCCCACGGTGTCGTGCTTGATCTCATCACGCCGAGTGATCGCGCAACCAACAACGCACTCGTTGATCACAGCATGGCGCACGCGCTGACCGGCGGCATCTCCATCCTGATGACCAGCAAGGATGCCGATCCGGCCAAGGGGCACGGCGATCAACTGATTCTGCGTTGATCGACATATCGAAATGACAGGAAGGAAAGGAAATACCGTGAAACGGTTGTTTGGAATTGGCGCTGCAGCCCTGCTCATGGCGGGCCTGCCGCTCGCGGCAAATGCGGACGCCGCGGCCGACGCACAGGCACAGTGTGGCGAGTGCCACGCACTCACCCATGACTATGCGACTGCACCGCTGGTGGAGCGTGCCGACCGCAAGGCACCACCGCTCGATTACGCCGGCAACAAATTCCAGCGTGAATGGCTGGTGAGCTGGCTGCAGAGCCCGACCCGCATCCGGCCAGCCGGCGAATTTCCTTCGGCCCACGTGAAGAGCGGGCCGGATGGTGATGTCATCGATGCCGACACGCTGGTGAAGCACCCGTCGGTGACGGCGGACCAGGCCGCAGCGATGGCTGATTACCTCATGACGCTGAAACCCTTCGACAACCTGATCGAGGCCGAGACTTACAAGCCCGGGACCATCGCCAAGCGGATGGGACAGATGAACTTCGGCAAGTTCAAGGGTTGCGATGCCTGCCACCAGGATGCCGCCGGCGTGGGCGGTTTCTCGGGGCCGGAGCTCTATACCGCGTGGCAACGGCTGCAGCCGGCCTTCATTGCTTCCTACATGGGTAATCCGGTGGCCTGGGATCCGCACACGCTGATGCCCAAGGGCAACATCAACGCGGCGTCGGTACAGAAGATTGCCGACTACCTCAAAGTCATCGGGGAGACACAGCCATGAGAAAAATATTGTTTGCCATCTGTCTGCTGGCACTGAGCGGCGGCGCCAGCGCCGCCGGTGATCATGGCGAGGAGTTGTACAAGCTCTATTGCACGCAGTGCCATGGCGTCAGCGGCAACGGCAAGGGGATCAATGCAGCGGCCATGTCGGTTGCTCCGCGTGATCATACCGATACCAAGGAGATGACTGCCCGCACCGACGAAGAGTTGTTCAAGGTGATCCAGCAGGGCGGTGCATCCATCAACAAGTCGATTCTGATGCCGGTGTGGGGCGGCAACTTCACGGATGACGACATCCATGCGCTGGTCGCACATTTGCGCGACCTGTGCTGCAAGAAATAGTGGAGCGCCGGTCAGGCACTCGTGAACAATCCAGTGAAACGGAACAACACCATGGCAATACGCGTTGCAATCACCCTGCTCATGTTTGTCGGCTTCATGCTTCCGGCCCAGGCGGAGCTGCGCAAGTTCGACATGACGATCGAAGAACTCGACCTCGAAGTGGCGCCGGGCCTGACCACCAAGGTTTGGGCCTACGACGGCCAGGTACCCGGGCCGCTGATACATGTGCAGGAAGGGGATACGGTTGAAGTCAATCTGACCAACAACACCACCATGAGCCATACCATCCACTGGCATGGCATCTACCAGACCAACAGCTGGGAAATGGACGGCGTACCCGATGTTTCGCAGAAGGCCATCGAGCCGGGTGACAGCTTCACCTACAAGTTCGTGGCCGACAAGCCGGGCAGCCTCTGGTACCACTGCCACGTGAACACCGCCGAGCACATCGATTTGCGCGGCATGTGGGGCGCGCTGATCGTCGATCCAAAGAAGCCGACCAAGCTCGAAAAGTCGGTGACCAAGGATGCGATCCTGTTCTTCTCCGGCTGGGATTCCACGGTCGCGAAGGAGTACGGGAAAAACGCCGTGCCGCACCGTGAGCTGGACTACTTCTCCATCAACGGCAAGTCGCACCCGGGCAATCAACCCATCCGCGTGAAGGAGGGTGACGTGCTGCGCCTGCGCCTGTATGCGCCCACCTCGCCGGTGGCGTTCCATCTGCACGGACACGATGCGCTGGTGACCCACAAGGATGGTTTGCCGCTGGCTGTGCCCTATCCCGTTGACGTGATGGCGATGCAGCCGGGTGAGCGCTATGACCTGATCATCAAGATGAACAACCCGGGCATCTGGATGGTGCATGACCATATCGAGGAGCACACCACCGCCGGCGGCAAGGAGATGGCCGGCTCGATGCTGGTGGTCGAATACGAAAACATCAAGAAGCCTGATTTCTATATGTGGAAGGACGTCAAATATGATCCGGACTTCTACATGAGCGAATCGCTGAAGAAGCCTTATGGCAAGCACGACAACCCGGCATTCAAGGCCATCGAGCCGACTGAATAGCGGATGCAGGCAACGGGGGCGGACAGCCCGCGCAAGAACGAGGAAAGGCCCTGCGAGTCAGGGCCTTTTCTTTAGCAATTCAGCAGCAATCCCCGGTCCTGAATCATTGCCTGGAACCGGTTTGCATAGGCAGCCCAGGTGTACGGCCGGATATCGGATTGCTGGGCTGCGCCCAGTAACGGGAGCATCCGATGGTCATCCAGCAGCACCGCAAGCCGGGCGGTAAACAACTCTGCCGAGGGATCCGCAACGACACCAAGGCGCGACTCCCCGGTGAACAGCTCCGCAGCGCCAACCGCGGTGGAGGTCAGCACCGGGCAGCCGCAGGCGGCCGCCTCGGCGACCACCAGCCCGAAGGTTTCCAGCCGCGCCGGATGAAACAGCAGATCGATGGCGTGATAGTAGTCTTGTATCCGATCCGTCTTGGCTGCGGTGCTCAGGTGATTCGTCAGTCGCTGCCTGGCAAATTCCGCCCTGATGATCCGCGCATTCTTCCTGCTGGCTATCGCCAGCACGCGGACATTCGCCCGCAACGCGGGCGGCAGGCCGGCGATTGACTGCGCCAGGGTGTCGACGCCGCGCAACCAGTAATCGCCCGAGGTGATGAAGCCGATGAGCTTCTGCCCCGGAGCCACACCGAAGTGCTGTCGCACGACTTCGCGCTGGTGTCTTTCGGTCAGCGGTGTGAACTGGGCAGGATCGATGCCTAGAGGTATCACCGCCAGGCGATCCGCCGGCAGGCTGTAGCGCTTCTGCAGCTCCTGGCTCAGCAGTGTGGAGTTCGCCACGACGATATCGAAGCCGCCGGCCGCGAGAACCCGTTCCTGAAGCAGCACGGCCTCGTCATGGATCCGTGCATTCGCGGCCCCCCGCACCTCGGCGGCGCGGCGCACGGCGTTGTGCACGATCAGCACGTTCTGCTCGAGCAGCGTGCCATTGCCCACCACCAGATCGTACGACCGGGCAGCGATCCGCGCCGTGGCTGTCTTGCTGAGTCGTCGTCGGCTGGCGAGCCCGCCTGCCATGAAAAAGGGGACCGAGGCCCGCGGTGTGCCGCCATGCCGCCGTATCAGGGCATAGTTGATGTTCTCCCCGTAGACATCCACCTCATGACCGGTTCTGCTCAGGGCCTGCGTCAATCCAAGGATGACGCGGGAACTGCCCGACGCATCACGGATGGAGCGCCCTGCAATCGCGATGCGTCGTGAACGTGGGGAGCTTCGAGCCATGAACAATCGTACCCAGCGATCAATCGGCCGGCCAGTCGACGGTTCAGCGATTCACGACAGCGGCGATGGCGCGGCCAAAGGCCGTTGTCCGCCCGGCCAGGGTCTGCAGCAGCTGCCTGCCGGAAACCACAGCCTCATGGTCCGCGAGGGCGGCATCGACCGCTGCGCGCAGATGCCCGTCGGTCATTCCATCGACCGGCAGGTGGTACGCCAGCCGGCCGATATCGGCCATGAAGGCCCGGTTCTTGTCGTCATAGCCGATGTTCACGAAGGGGACTCCGGCCGCCCAGGCCAGGATCGAGGAATGCAACATCATCGACACGACCAGCGACATCTGTTGATAGGCATGGGCCAGCTGTGGCGCCGGCAGATGCACGATGCGCAAACCCGGCAGTGCTGCGCGCAGGCGCGGCAGCAGTGGCAACTCCGCCCGGGCATGCACCAGATAACAGAGCCCGGCGCCCTGCCGCGCGGCCAGCTCGCGCAAGACCGGCACGCAGCGGTCGAGCACGGTGTCCAGCAGCCGTTCCTGCCCCTGCCAGCCATGGGCGGCAAAGTTGATGCCGATGAGTGGTCTGCCGGTGCCGTCACACTGCCGTTGGGGGCGCGGCGTGAGGAACAGGGCCGGATCGCCGGTGCATTGCGCCTCATGGCCCAGTGAGGCCAGCAATGTGCGTGATGCTTCGTCCCGCACACTGGCAAGCGCGGCCCGTTCGTGCAGCCGGTGAATGCTGTCGAGCTGGGCGGGTTCGAGCGGCCCCTCGTCGAGATTGCGGTTGAGCCCGGCACCGTAGACGACCAGCGGCAGGTCGATACCGGCCACGGCCCGGGTGTCGAGGGGCAGTCCCCAGCGCGAGTACAGCCCGCCGCCACCCACGATCACCAGGTCATGGGTGTTGATGTGGCGCTGCTGGCGGGCAGCGATTGGTTGCTGGAGCACCCGCAGCCGCCGGCTCGTCCAGCGCACCGGACCGATGGCGGTCTCGACCAGCTGGCGCACGGCCAGCACGACCGCCTCGTCGCCCACGTTGTAGCGGGGCCGGAAGTGAAAATGCACGACCCGCAGCCGCCGGGTGCCGGGGCGACTCCGCAGCCAGCGCCCGGGATCGCCGATGCCGCGCCAGCTCAGGCGCATGCCGCGGATTGATGCTCACCGGCCGTTGCCCGACGAGGCGCCAGGCCGCACAGCGCACGGGCCTCGGTTGTCGTTGCCACGGGCCGCTGCAGTTCGCCTGCCAGCCGCACCACCCGCTCGACCAGCTGCCGGTTGGTTGCCAGCTGGGTGCGTGCATTGTCGAAGAAGATGGAATCCTCAAGACCAACCCGCACATGACCGCCGCCGATGATGGCCGCCGCATTCATCGGCAGCTGGAACGAGCCAAGCCCGGCAGCACCCCAGACGGAATCCGCCGGCAGCGCCGCCACCAGTGTGGCGAGGCTGCCGAGCGTGGCCGGCGCCGTATTCAGGTTGCCCAGCATCAGGTTGAAATACTTGCGTCCCCCGATCAGCCCGTTGCGTTCGAGATAACGCGCGAGATTGAGCATGCCCAGATCGAACACCTCGAGTTCGGGTTTCACCCCCTGGTCCTTCATGGCGAGCGCCAGGCGCTCGACCATCTCGATCGAGTTGGTGCTCGCCCCGGTCAGGAAATTGAGCGATCCGAGGGTGAGGCTCCCCATGTCCGGCCGCGCATCGATATCGAGGTGGAGCACGGCGGAACGGTGTTCGAAGTCCGACCAGTTGCGCCCGGAAGTGGTCGCGGCGCAGATCAGCTGGGGCCGCTCGCGACGGATGCCGGTGATGATCTTCTCGAACAGCGCCGGATCCGGGGTGGGCTGCCCGGTGGCATCGCGTGCATGGATGTGCACGATGCTGGCCCCGGCATCATGCACCGCGACGGCATCGGCGATGATCTCGTCGACCGACAGGGGCACGTGCGGCGTCAGTGCCCTGGTCGGGATCATGCCGGTCAGGCAAACGTTGATGATGAGGGGCGGGTAGGGCGCCAGTGGATGGGCATCGTTGGCCGCGATGTAGGCCTGGCGATCGCGCTCCTGGCCCTCGCAGACGGCAAAGTAGCTGTCGAGATCGGTCTCGAGCGTCGTCCAGTGATCAACCTTATCGAGGCCGAAGGCACAGAGCTTCCGCAGGGTGCCGACCGGGCGGTAGCCGTAATGCTTGCGATACCAGAGGATGGTGTCCGGCCGGTCGGCGTTCGTGGTCAGTGTTTTCACGCCGGCCCGGTGCATGGTTTCCATGCGTTGCCGCTGGAGTGCCTTGCCGATGCCGTGGCCGCTGTATTCCGGCAGTACACCGAGCAGTGTTGTCTTGCCATGGCCGGGCGCGAGCAGGCGGTAGCCTGCCGCGCCGACAATGCGGCCCTGCATTTTCACGACGAAGGAACACTCCAGATCCAGCAAGTCCATTTCCGGCGAGGGGGCATGGTGCATGTTGTAATGACGCATGACGTCGAGGATGGCGGCGCGATCCCCGGCTGCAGCCTTCTCGATGGCAAAACTCACGATATCTCCTCCTGTGTGATCTCAGTCCATTATCCGGCGGCGCAACGAGCGTCCGAGGCGGTACAAGGGCTTCGGCACCGGCCGAAGCAACAGCCCCATGAGCCGCTGACCAGCGGTAAAGCCGTGCCCATGCTCACGGGCATGGGCGAGAATCTCCGCGGTCAGCGGCTGCGGATGGCTGCCGGTGAGCAACCGCGTGACGATGAAACGGTTGCGCTCACGCCGCCAGCGCGCCAGATTGAATACCGCGCTGAAGTGATCGAGCAGCCCGAGCATCTCCAGTGTATAGAGCGTCCGGCAGCACTTGTAGCAGTGCGAACAGTTGTGTCCGTCCAGGCTTTCCGTCGCGCACACGTTCAGCCAGCGGCCGGCATCCGGCACGGCGGCCACGCGTCGGGTTTTCTCGACACGGGTGTACTGGCTGCCCACCGACGCCAGGTTGAGGGAGCCACTCGACAGCAAGGGAACGGCAACCGGATCGGCATAGGCGCTGTCGTTGGTCTGGGCGATCGTCAGATCACGGTATTGAAAGGTCGAAGCGTAATAGAACCGCCTGAACAAACCCTGCAACACGAGTGCCACCGCCAGATTGCGGGTGGTATGCGTTTCCTCGAAGCCCATGGGAAGCAGTTCCGCGAGGTTCGAGTCGATGGCGATGAAAGGCAGACCGATGCTCTCCGGATAGCCCCGGATGGCGGCATAACGTTGCCGGAACAGGTGGCGGGCGCGGGCATGATCACGCATGCCGTGAGACCCCACGTTATTGAAGGTCAGGTGCGTCAGGCGCAATCCGGCCGGCACGGCATCCACAAAGTAGTCGCGAACCACCGCGAATGAATCGATGCCGGCCGAGAAGCCCGTGCCCACACCGGTCGCCGCATCACTGGGCGACGTGTCGACAAGCTCGGCTTCGATGCGTACCGGTTGCAGATCCGGGTAGAGCACGCGCATCAGCGGCTGATAGTGATGCATGAGGTTGTGATGCAGCCGGGAGCAGATCGGTGCGGCCACCCGCATATCCTCACCGCGCTGCATGGCCCGGAGCAGCAGCGCCACGACGAAACCGTCCGCACGCTCCCGGAGCAGCGCATTGCCATGCGCAGTTGCCACCTCGAACCAGAGGCGCGCCTCGCCGTCTGCCGAGGAAACGGGGGCAGCCAGGCGAACCATGTCACCGGTCTGCTCCAGTTCGGGGATACCAATCCGCATTGCCATCACCTGTACGCGGGAAGCGGCCATCCGCTCGTGGCAGGCGGCACGAGCCGCACGGTACGAGGTACCGGCCGATGGATCAAGAATTTTCAGTCCAGGCCATCCGGGGCTGCGGGAGCCGGTCGTGCCGCTTTATTATTGACATGGTCGAAGCTGACAAAACGCTGGAGAGCAAAGTGCCGGACGGTATCCATCGACGAGCTGCCTGGGTGGTGGCGATCAGCCTCGCGGCCAGTGTCGGCGCGGCCAGTGTCGGCCTGGCGGACGCACCGCCGGATGATCGGGTTCAACAAATCGAGCCAGGTCAGCTCAAGTTCCAGCCGATGGGGGACATCGCGGTGATCCGGCCCCCCGGTGACCCCACCAGTGTGGCCATCTTCCTGGGCGGCGACGGCGGCTGGAACAGTGGCGTGGTCGACATGGCCAACGCGCTCGCGAAGACCGGGGCGCTGGTGCTGGGCGTCAACACGCCGGTCTATATCAAGCGCAGCGATGCCATGGCAAACGAGAAGTGTCATTCGGCGGCCGTGGATCTGCAGATGCTGTCGCAATATGCGCAACGGCGGCTCGGCTTCAAGTAGTACATGGAACCCGTGCTGGTGGGGTATTCATCCGGCGCCACGCTGGCATACATCACGCTGGCCCAGTCACCGGCCAGCTGCAGGGGGGCGATCAGCCGGGGTTTCGCGCCGGATCTCTACAACCAGAAACCCTATTGCCACAATGTCGAATTCAAGTCGCATCCGGCCGACAAGGCCAGGGGCTTTGTGGCCGAACCGTCGGCCAATCTGGCAACGCCATGGATCGTGCTGCAAGGCCTGCAGGACCAGGTGGCCAATCCCGACACCACCCGGGCGTTTGCCGGGCAGATTTACGCTGCCACGCTGATCGAATTGCCGAAGGTCGGCCATGGCTATGCCGTCTTTCCCAACTGGTGGCCGCAGTTCGAGAAGGCCTATCGCAGTCTCATCAGCACGCCACCCGCTGCTGCCCGGCTGCTGCCGGCAGGTGGTGTTTCCCCTCGATCAGGCCTGGATGATCTGCCGCTGGTCAGCGTGGTCGATAGGGCAGCGCCGACGACAGACAGCTTCGCCATCTTTCTCTCGGGCGATGGCGGCTGGGCCGATTTTGATCAGGCGCTGGCCGCGGCCTTTGCCGCCCGCGGTGTGCCGGTGGTGGGCTGGAGCACGCTCTGGTATTTCTGGTCAGCGAAGTCCCCGGCGCAGTCAGCCAGGGACCTGTCGCGGGCCATCACGCATTTCGGCACGGCATGGGGGAAGCACCGGGTCGTTCTGGTGGGCTACAGTTTTGGCGCCGAGACACTGCCCTTCATGGTGGAAGGCTTGCCCGCCAACCAGCAGGGCGCAATTGCTGCGGTGGCCTTGATCAGCCCCGGGCGCGAGGCCCGCTTCGATTTCTCGCCGCTGGACTGGCTCGATGCCCGCCGCTCCGGGCTGCCCACACTGCCCGCAATCGTGAAGCTGGATCCGCTGAAGTCGCTGTGCATTTACGGTGCCGAAGACCACGACAGCATTTGTCCGGCGTTGCCAAAGGGTGCTTCGGTAGTAATGCAATTTCCCGGCGGACACCATCTCGGTGGCGCCTACGACAAGCTGACCACGGCGATACTGGGGCATCCCGGTGGGTAACCCCGGGTAACCGGGCAGAGCCGGTAACGGGTCTCAGCCCGGCTTGAGCACGCTCACGACAACGATCGTGGCAACGAACAGCCACAGCAGCACAAGCACAGCCGTTGAGCTGGCATAGCGGCTGCGCAGGCGCTGCTCGAGCTCGGCTGTTGAGCCCATGGTCCGGATGGCGTCCCAGACCAGGAAATAGCGCACCAGCTCGAAACGGATGCCGAGCCCGCTGAGAATGACGCAGGCAAGCAAGGCCAGCTTGATGGCGAGCCAGCCCGCAACGGAAAAATAGCCGGCCAGGGTGCCGGCGGCGATCACGAGCGTCATGGCGATCGTGACGTACCGGAGGCTGCGATCGAGCCGGCCCAGCGCGGGGCCCGGCGGGCGTTTTCGCAGACGGTGGGTGAATTCAACCAGGATCAGCCAGGCAACGCCGAGCAGTGTGGCCGTGCCGGCCAGCCGGAGGCCGCCGGGAAAATAGCCGAGCAAGGCACCAAGTGAGGTGCCGAGCCAAAGTTGCAGGATCAAGGCATAACGCACGTGCTGGTCGACATCCATGACGTGATCCAGCAGCCGTTCGCGCTCCACGAAGGGCAACGATGCGGCCCGTGACACGTAGCGGAAGGTGCTGTTGATGACCAGATCCGAGCCGAGCCAGTAACCCACCACGATG
>CAYLKO010000010.1:0-27141 GCA_964384525.1 uncultured Chromatiaceae bacterium | reverse complement strand
AGCACGTCGTGCATCAGCATGATTTTCCGCTGTCGTCGATCGGCAATTCGAGCTCGCCGGGGTGCATGAGGCCTTGCGGGTCGAGCTGGGTCTTGAGGGTGATCAACAGGGCCCGGGGCTCCGGGGCCATTTTCTCCGCATAAGCATAGGTCCGGCCCAGTTGATTCGAGGCCGCGCCGAAATCATCGAACAATGCCAGGGTCTCGCAGCGCAGTCGGGCCACCAGCTCCCGCGCAGCCGGATTCGGTGGCGCTTCAGCCAGTCGGGCGAGGTGCGCGGGATCCGGCACCGCGCGATGCATCGGCAGCCAGCTGTCGTGCCAGTGGAAGACGGCTTCGAAGCTGAACACATGCGTCTGCATCGCCGTCAGCAGGATGGACAGTTCAACCCCGGCATCCGACAGCGCGGTTCCCTGCCGGCCGAGCAGCTGATCGAAAGTCTCGATCAGTCGTTCGGCATCGCCGTGCGGCACCTTCCCGTTGACGGCGGCCCAGCGCTCGCCATCGGGCCCGAGGACGCCATTGAGGCTATCGAACGGTGCCGCGCGCACGGCCAGCGGAATCGAGGCAGGAATCATCCTGCCGCCCTGCTGCTCGAGAAGGCGCCGGCACAGTTCCAGGTCGGCGCTGGCGGCGGCTGCCGTGCGGCCGGCGCAAACCAGGTGCAGGGACCACGCACCCTCCGGTACCAGTCGCTTGCCGGCGGCAATGACCCGCGCACCCGCCTTGAGGCCGGTCAGCAGGCTCTCCTGACCGGCGACGATGCGGCCCAGTCGGGCAAGGTCACCCTTCAACGTGCTGCCAGCCATGTTTCTGGCCGTGGTGCGCGGGTCGAATACATAGGCTTCTTCGGCCGCGCCCGAGCGCGCGATGGCCGACAACGCGCGGGCTGCTGCCTGCGCATCCGGGAAGGCGCAGGACAGATATTCATTGTGCCGGGGCATCTCGATCAGCCTGAAGGTGGCTTCGGTCTTGATGCCCAGCGCGCCGCCATCGTGCAGGAACAGGCCGGTCAGGTCCGGGCCATGGGTTCTGAAAAACGGCTTGCCATGATGAAAGCTGGCCTGGCCGGTGCGCAGCACGCGGCCATCAGCCGTGACGACTTCGAGCCCCAGCACGTTCTCTGCCGCACTTCCGTAACGGGCGGTGCCCAGAAACACGGCGCCATGGGAAAGCCCGGCGCCGACCGTGGCGCGGCGCCCGGAGAAGGTGCCGAAGAAGGGCAGGCGCAGGCCATGCGGCGCCAGGGCGTTGTAAATCGTTTCCCAGGTGGTGCCGGCCCGGACGGTGACCGTCATGTTGCCCGGCTCGAAGTCGATCAGGCCGGTGAGAGCGGTGGTATCGATGACGACCGACGCCTCCGCGGTCGGGCATACGCCGCCGGTATAGGTCATGCCGCCGCCGCGGGGAATGAGCGCATGTCCGGCTGCGGAAATCAGTTTGGCCGCCGTGGCCAGCATGGCCGTGTTCGAGGGTCGGATGATCGCGGCAGCAAGTTTGCCCTGCGCGTACAGATCGCCGGAAAAAAGTTCACGCCCGGCATCGCTGGTGATGACGCAGTCCGGCCCCATGCAGTCCTTGAGGCGGCCGATCAGCTCGGTGGATGGGGTTGCTGGCGGGTGGTTCATGGCGAGGTCAGGCATGCCGTCATGCCGGCTGCTGCCAGGTATTGATGAGATCCTTGAAGGCATGAATCCGGATCCGCGACCACAAGCCGGCCTGGTTGTAGGGATCAGCATCGATGAGCTCGATGACCGCCTGCTTCGATTCCGCTTCGATGATCAGTACACCGCCGGCTGGCGCGCTGCCGTCATCACGCAGGATGGGCCCGCCAAGCCGGATGGCCTGCCGGTGCGCCGCCATGTGCGCCATG
The DNA here is from genome assembly GCA_964384525.1 of uncultured Chromatiaceae bacterium. Taxonomy (GTDB): domain Bacteria; phylum Pseudomonadota; class Gammaproteobacteria; order Steroidobacterales; genus SHZI01. The sequence goes on along the minus strand of CAYLKO010000010.1, from coordinate 25,269 downwards.
TGCGCGTCGAGCAGGGGTTTGCGTATGCGCATGTTGTCCGGAATGTCTTCCAGGTAAACCAGATAAAGCATCGCCGGTACTTCTCCCGTGGCGAATGGTCAGAACGGCTGCGTGATGCCGAGCCAGGCCATCGTGATGATCAGCGACCAGAACAGCCATGCCGCATGGCGCGCCCGGCGATGGCCATCGATGAACAGGGCATCAACCTCTGCACTGCGTTCGCCAGCCCGCAACCGCCTGAAGCCTTCCCGCCAGCCCCGGATGCTGATGCGCAGATACAGCCCGATGATCAGCAGCGCGGCATAGACGAGCAGCTTGGTGGCAATCCAGTTGCTGTGCACCGGTGTGGAATGACGCAGTGACTGTACCCCGATCACGATCAGGCCACCAATCAGGACGATGCGCCAGGCCACATCGATCCGCTGCCAGCGAGCGCCCGACGGCTGACGCAGCGTGCGATAAGCCATCCAGACGACAGCCAGCCAGCTGACACCCAGCAGCCAGGCAAAGACCTGACCGCCCGGCTGCAGATCGACCGAACCGCGCATCACGGCAAGCTGCAGGCCGACGACCGGCAGCAGCACGATCGCCGTGCGCGGCAGGATGTCGATGGCCATCAAGGCTTCCAGGAAGCGTTCCCGCTCGGCAACGGGCAAATCGGGGCGGACGATGTAGCGAGAACATACGTACACGCCGAAGTCGCCACCCAGCCAGTAGGCAAACAGCACCACGTGCAGGGTCACGAGCCAGAAGTAGGGCTCAATCACCATGGCTGTTGCCATTGTGGCTGTTGCCAGTGTGGTTGTTGCAGATGGCAACACGGAGGACGACACTGGGTGCTGCGGTTGTCATTCGAGGTGCACACCGACATGGGCTTCTATGCAAGACGCATTATGCCGCGAGTGATCGCCGCGGGCATGAAGAACAAGGTGATGACGCAGTACCGCCCGCAGATGCCGGCACTGGCAGGTGGCACGGTGCTGGAAGTCGGCATGGGTTCCGGCCTCAACCTGCCTTATTACACCTCGGCGGTCACGCGCCTGATTGGTCTGGAGCCCTCGGATATCCTGCGCGCCGAGGCGGAGTCGGCAACCGGATCGGTACGCTTCCCCGTTGAATTGCTCGCTGCGGGCGCGGAAAACATTCCGCTCGATTCAGGCAGTGTGGACACGGTACTCAGCACCTGGACGCTCTGTTCCATTCCGGATCTGCCGGCAGCACTGCGGGAAATGCGCCGGGTCCTGCGGCCGGGCGGCCGGTTGCTGTTCTTCGAACACGGCCGGGCGCCCGATGCCGCCGTCAGCAAATGGCAGGATCGACTCGCGCCGGTGTTCCGCGGGCTCGCCGGTTGCAATCTCAATCGCCAGATAGATATGGAGATCGAGGCAGCAGGCTTTCACATGGTGACGCTGGATCGCCGCTACCTCGATGGTCCGCGCATCCTCTGCTGGCATTTCGTGGGGCAGGCAGCACCAGACTGAGCCGGCGCTGCCAAAGGGCCTCAATGCCCTGGTGGTGACTGCCTCAGCAGTTCGGCCAGCCACTCAGCCGCTGATGGAACCGAGGCCATGCCTTGTGCAGACATCAGTGGTGCAGCAGGCGCCAGCGGGTGGCGCAGATCCTTCGACATCCGCAGTGCATCTTCGCGGCCACTGTAGTAACGCGGGACCCGGCCCGCTTCTGCAAAGCCGAGGGACCGGTAGAAGAGCAGGGCGACCGGATTCCGGGCCCGGACTTCGAGCGTGATCATGAACGTGCCCGCGGTAATGGCCGTGTGTTCGAGCCAGGTCAGCAGCCGTCGACCGATGCCGCGTCGCTGCCACTGGCTGTGCACGGCCAGCAGATTCAGGTGAGCTGTCTCGTCGCCAAAGTGCATGATCGCAAAGGCAGCCGGCGATGCGGTGGCGGTGGTCATCCGGGCGGTGATCACCAGCGAGTCGGCATGCTGCAGGTGGCGGGCAACCCGTGCGGGGGTCCACGTCCAGGGCAAGCCCACTTCCACGAGCTGGCGGGACATGTCGGCAATGGTGGCGGCGTCGGCTGCCCGGGCCGGAGCGATTTCGAGGGTGACGGACATGGGATTCTTCTTGTTATGTTTTTCTCACCCTAACGCAAACCGCCACCCCGCGTCTGCCCCATTTGTCAGAAGCTCCGGTTTCCGGATTTCCGGCCTGAACTCCGGGCCGATCCCTGGCTGGTACGCTCGGGCTTGCAGCCCTCGGTACCCTTGGGTTGCCAGGCCGGGATGAGATGCTGCTTGCCATTGCCGATCAGGTCGCTGCGGCCGAGGCGCTTCAGGGCGTCGCGCAACATCGGCCAGTTCTTGGCATCGTGATAGCGGAGAAAGGCCTTGTGCAGGCGGCGAACCTTGATGCCCTTCGGCACGGTGACACTTTCGCTCTGCCGGGTGACGCGCCGGAGTGGGTTCTTGCCGGAGTGATACATCGCGGTGGCGGTTGCCATCGGGGAGGGCAGGAAGTTCTGTACCTGGTCCACACGCAGGTCATTGGTCTTGAGCCACAGCGCTAGGTTCAGCATATCTTCGGCGGTGGTGCCGGTATGCGCCGCGATGAAATAGGGGATCAGGTACTGTTGCTTGCCCGCCGCCTTCGAGCATTTCTCGAACAATTCCTTGAAGCGGTGGTAGGTGCCGATGCCGGGCTTCATCATCTTGCCGAGCGGCCCGGCTTCGGTATGCTCCGGCGCAATCTTCAGGTAGCCACCGATATGGTGGGTCGCGAGTTCACGGATGTACTCCGGCGACTCCACCGCCAGGTCGTAGCGGACACCGGATGCGACCAGCACCTTTTTCACGCCCGGCAGCTCGCGGGCCCGCTTGTATACGCTGATCAGTGCGGAGTGGTCGGTGCTCATGTTCGGGCACACCGCCGGGAATACGCATGATGGTCGCCGGCAGGCAGCCTCGATTTCCCGGCTCTTGCAGGCCAGCCGGTACATGTTGGCGGTCGGGCCGCCCAGATCGGAAATCACGCCGGTAAAGCCTGGCGTCTGATCGCGGATGGCTTCGATCTCGCGCATGATCGAGTCTTCGGAGCGGCTCTGGATCACCCGACCTTCGTGTTCGGTGATCGAGCAGAAGGTGCAGCCGCCAAAGCAGCCGCGCTGGATGATCACCGAGAAGCGGATCATCTCCCAGGAGGGAATGGTCGCGTCACCGTAGGCCGGATGCGGGCGACGCGTGTAGGGCAGCTCGTAGACGGTATCGAATTCCTTCGTCTGCAGGGGAATGGGCGGCGGGTTCAGCCAGATGTCGCGGTTGCCATGTCGCTGGATGAGCGCGCGGGCATTGCCCGGATTGGTTTCCAGATGCAGCACGCGCGAAGCATGGGCATACAGCACCGGATCGCCGCGCACCGCTTCGAAGGAGGGCAGGCGGATGACGCTGCGCGAGCGTTCCAGCCTGGGGGCGCGGCGGGGCAGGCCATCCTTGGCCAATGCATTGCGGGATGTCGCCCTGGACGCATAAGGATCCTTGGCCGGGTCGATGGCTCCCGGTTCGTCGATGCTGGTGGAGTCGATTTCCGTCCAGTCTTCCGGAACTGCACTGACCGGGTAAGCCGTGCCGCGAATATCGGTGATGTCGCCGATCGCTGCGCCCTTCGCGAGGCGATGGGCAATCTCGACGATCTGCCGCTCGCCGTTGCCGTAGACCAGCAGGTCCGCCTTGCTGTCGAAAAGCACGGAGCGTCGCACCGTGTCGGACCAGTAGTCGAAATGGGCAACCCGGCGCAGGCTGGCCTCGATGCCGCCGATGACGAGCGGCACGCCCTTGAAGGCTTCGCGCAGGCGCTGGGCATAGACGATGACCGAATGATCGGGGCGTTTGCCCGCCTCGCCGTTCGGCGTGTACGCATCGTTGGAGCGAATGCGGCGATCCGCGGTGTAGCGGTTCACCATCGAGTCCATGTTGCCGGCGGTGATCCCGAAGAAGAGCGTTGGCGTGCCCAGCTCCTCGAAGGCCCTGGTGGAAGTCCAGTCCGGCTGCGAGATGATGCCCACGCGAAAACCCTGTGCCTCGAGCAGGCGGCCGACCACCGCCATGCCGAAGCTGGGATGATCGACATACGCGTCGCCGGTCACCAGGATGACATCGCAGGCATCCCATCCCAGCGCATCCATTTCGGCCCGGGACATCGGCAGCACCGGCGCCGGGGTCAGCCGGCTGGCCCAGAACTTCCGGTAGGAAAAGAGATCGCGGGCAGTTTCCATCGCCTGGTTCATTCCCGTTTGCCGGCCGCCGCCAGCGATTTTTTCCGCAGCCGGATATTGAGCATCTCGACGAATACCGAGAAGGCCATCGCGAAGTAGATGTAGCCCTTGGGCACGTGGGTGTCGAAGCCGTCCGCGACCAGGGCCATGCCCACCACGATCAGGAACGAGAGCGCCAGCATCTTGATGGTCGGGTGCTCGGAGACGAAATTGCCGATCGGTGAGGCAAACAGCATCATCAGGCCCACCTAGACAACCACGGCCGCGATCATCACCGCCACCTCGTCGACCATGCCCACGGCCGTGATGATGGAGTCGAGCGAGAACACGATGTCCACGAGGATGATCTGCAGGATGACGGAGGTGAAGGTCGTGGCTACTGTCGCCTTGCCCTCGTCGGCATGATCCTCCAGCAGATGATGGATTTCCCGAGTGCTCTTCCACAGCAGGAAGAGGCCGCCCATGATCAGGATGATGTCTCGCCAGGAAATCTCGTGCCCCAGCACGGCGAACAGCGGCGCCGTGGCGCCGACGATCCACGACAGCACCAGCAGCAGTGCGATGCGCATGAACATGGCGAGGAACAGGCCGATCCGCCGCCCCAGGTCGCGCTGGTGACGCGGCAACCGATCGACGAGGATCGAGATGAATATGATGTTGTCGATGCCGAGAACGAGCTCCAGTGCAGTCAACGTCAGGAACGCGATCCAGGCTTCTGGCTGCATGAGTAATTCAAGCATTATCAATAACCTGTAACAACATGATGAATGATTTGTTGGGGATGGCTGGAAGGGCGCGTAGCGTAGCACGGCGCTGGTTGGCGCCGCTCTGGCATTGACGAGGGCCAACGGCGGCGGCTTCGCTTAGACTCTGGGCAGACTTCAGCAAAGGGGATTCTGCCATGCCTGTTCGTCTCGCCAGCTGCTCATTGGTTGCCACGTTGTTGCTCGCCGGTTGTGCCGGCGTCGGCCACACGGTGGCAGGTTCGTCGACGGCGGAGCGCACCGCTGCCATTCAGGCGGCCATCGACAGTCCCGCTCGGCCGGCGAAGGACCACGAGCAGGATGCCAGCCGCAAGCCGGCGGCGGTCCTGGCCTTCTCCGGCATCGCACCGGGACAGAAGGTGATCGACATGATGAGTGCCGGCGGCTGGTACGCCGAGCTGTTGTCACGGGTCGTCGGGCCAACCGGGCAGGTGTACATGCAGAACCCGCCATCCGTGTTGGCACGCAACGGCGGCAAGGCCGTCATCGAGCGTCTCGCCGACAATCGCCTGCCGAACGTCGTGCGCTGGGACAAGCCGCTCAACGACCTGGAGCTGCCCGCCAACCATTTTGACGGCGCCATGATCAACCTCGTGTTTCACGACTTCTACTCCATCAGCAAGGATGTGGATGACGTGCTGGCTGACCTCTACCGAGGCATGAAGAAGGGTGCCTGGGTGGTGGTGGTGGATCATGCCGCGCCTGCGGGTTCGGGCAACAGCATGGCCATTGATCCACGCGGCGCCCATCGCATCGATGAGCAGTACGCCAAGGAGGCCTTCAAGCGGGCCGGCTTCGTGCTGGATGGCGAGAGTCCGGTGCTCCGCAACCCCGCCGACAATCGGCAGAAGCCATTCTTTGCCCCGGAGATGAAGGGCATTGCAACCGACAAGTTCGTGCTCCGCTTCCGCAAGCCATGATCGACCTCTACAGCTTTCCGACACCGAACGGCCGCAAGGTCCACCTCATGCTGGTGGAATGCGGCCTCGAGTTCCAGGCGCATCTGGTCAACATCGCCACGGGCGAGCAGCATGCGCCGGGCTTTCTCCGCGTCAGCCCGAACGGGCGGATTCCCGCGATCGTCGATCACGCCACGGCGGATGGTCAGCCGCTGTCGGTCTTCGAGTCCGGCGCCATCCTCTGGTATCTGGCGGAGAAAACCGGCCGGTTCCTGCCCGCTGATTTCCGCAGCCGCTTTGCCGCCATGGAATGGCTGATGTTCCAGATGGCGGGCATCGGGCCGATGTTCGGCCAGGCCAATCATTTCCGCCGGTATGCGCCGGAGAAAATCCCTTATGGCATCAATCGTTACACCAACGAGGTGAAGCGGTTGCTCACAGTCATGGAGGGCCGTCTGGTCACGGCGCCTTACCTCGCCGGGAACGAATACAGCATTGCCGACATGGCGAGCTATCCATGGGTTGTAGGTTCGGATATCCGGCTGGAGTCGCCGGAAGAGTGGCCGGCCGTTGCCGAGTGGGTGGCGCGGATCGCGGCCCGCCCGGCCACGGCCGAGGCGTGGCAGGTGCTGACCGAAGGCCTCCCGGAAAAGTTCACGCCCGATGCCAAGGCCCGCGAGATCCTGTTCGGCTCAGGCGCGGCTTCGACCACAGGACCAACATAGCTCGAAGCGCGCAGGGTTCTCTTCGGAGCAGAAGGCGCAGCGCCAGGTTGCGCTGTCATCGGCACCTGCAGTCTTGTCGGCCTGCAGGGCCGACTGGTACTCCGCGATCAGTCGTTCACAACGTGGCGCCAGGTCGTCTTCCAGCACCCAGACCTCGGCGTCCACCGCCATGCGCGCATTGAAGGGCAACACGCCCGGCGTGCCCGCCATGTGCTCGTTGAGCAGGGTCACGGGAATACGCTGCTGTTCGAGCAGCGTCAGGATCTCCCGGGCCTCCCACAGGGAGGGCGTGGCATAAACGCGCTTCAACTGGTACCTCCGCAATTCGGCCAGTATCATGCCACCGACTTGGTCTGCGGGAGTTCTCATGCGACTCATCGTCGCCATCACCGGCGCCAGCGGCGCCATCTACGGCATCCGCTTGCTGGAAGCCCTCCGTGAAGTCCCGCAGGCCGAGATCCACCTCGTCATCAGCAATGGCGGCAAGCTCAATATTTCACTCGAAACCGACTGGTCACTGAAGGCCGTGGAAGCGCTGGCCCACGAAGTGCACAGCGACCAGAACCTTGCCGCCACCATCGCCAGCGGCTCATTCAAGACCGATGGCATGGTCATCGCGCCCTGTTCGATGAAGACCCTGTCGGGCATCGTCACTTCCTATGCCGACACGCTGGTCGTGCGTGCCGCTGACGTCATCTTGAAGGAGCAGCGCAAGCTCATCCTGATGCCGCGCGAAACACCCCTGCATGTTGGTCATTGTCGATTGCTGCTGCACGCCGCGGAGATGGGGGCCATCCTCGCGCCGCCCATGCCGGCCTTCTACAACGCGCCCGAAACCATTGATGACCTACTCAACCACACGATTGGTCGCGTGCTCGATCTCTTCGGGATCGAGAGTGGATTGGTGCGGCGCTGGAAGGGGGCACGGGAAGCGCGGAGGAACGGCGGAGCGGGGTAGCGAAGCTGGCAGGGTGACCGTCCGTGAAAAGGGTTCCCACGGTAAAAAGAGCTTTGTTTCTCATCGTCGTTACGGTCGGGACGACTTGGCTGGTTTTGGTCTTGGCGTTTTTTCTGGGGGGCGTCTTTTCTCCAGAAGGTTATCCGCCAACTGAATTGATCAATGGCTACTTTTACAACCATCCGGGAGATGCGAGCAGTCTGGACAAGTTCATCAGTTCCACAAATACCCAAGACAGGGGTGTCGTCGTTGAGCCCACTGTTGATGAGTACAGGGTGGTTGGGTCGAAGATACTCGTGGCACGACGCAATTTCCCGCAGGCTACCAAAGTGCAATCAAACTGGAAGCAAGAACTGCCTATCTGCGAATACTGGGTCGTGGATACCATCGCCCATACCGCGGCTCAGACCAGGAAAACTCCGGAATGGGGAGCGCTTGATTGTTACGGTCTTGTTCGTAACGAATAGCGTTGATACGGATACTCATTCGGTACTCAAGTACGGTCCATGGGCTCGAACCGTACCGGCGGCCGGGTCGGTAATTCGGCAAGTGGCATTTGCTCGCGAATCAGTTTCGCCGCTCGCTCCTTGACGCGGCGCCGACGGCCCGCAGGCAGACAGCTGATTTTCAGGCTAATAGTGCGTCCCATGATTCATATCCTTTGTCTGCATCGACGTACCGTTCCTTCATGTTGGCGTGAACTTGCTCCGGTCCGCAGGATACAAAAAAGCGCCGGCCCGAAAGCCGGCGCCCATGACCTGTCCCACCGAAACTTCAGCAGGGCCGGACCTTCAGTAAGGTGCCTTCGTTGCCGGTTTGGCCTTCAGCGCGGCGCTGGCCTCCGCGGCGTGCTGGGAGCATGACTTCTCGTTGCCTTTCGCGAGCTCGGCCTTCGCCATGCGAAGGTGGCCCTCTGCATCAGCCTTCTGTTTGGCATTGGTGGCATTCATCGCGGCGTCTTCCGCCGCCTTGATTTCGGTCTGGCAATCGGCAAATGCAGGAGCCGCTGTCAGCCCGGCCAGGGCCATCACGCAGGCGAACATCATTGTCTTGCGCATTGTCCATCTCCTTTTGCAGGTTGAGCGCCCGGCACACAGGCCGGGCTGAATGGCAAGCTACGCCCGCGGAGCAGCGATGGCAACGTGGCGGTTGAAGGTGCGGGTTTGTCTTGCAATAGTCTCCGTAAACCCCTGATCAAGCGGCCTTGTCCTGGTATTGGACCTGGTTGCTGCATTGGCGGGAAATCCAGTGCTAACATCCTTGTATCTCATGGAAATATTGCTATGTACCGGTTAACCATCAGGATGCGCTCATGAACGCCCAACCTGAACAACTCTTGCTCGAGAAGCTGAAGGCGCTGCCGCCGGCGCAACGCGCTGAAGTCGAGGATTTCGTTGATTTCCTGGCCACCAAAGCGCGAAAGCAGGCGGCATTTGATCGATTGCTTGCCATTGTCCCAGCTCTCGAAGCCGCGGCGGTCGCACCGCTGACCGAGAAACAAATCCAGGCCGAGATCAAGGCCGCACGCACCGAACGGCGGACACGGAGCGGTGCCCCCGGTGCGGATCGTCCTTGATACCAATGTAGTGATCTCCGCGCTGCTTTGGCGCGGTCCTCCGTACCACCTGTTGACCGTCCTGCGTGCCGTCCCGGCCGCACAGCTCTACACCAGCCCCACACTCCTCGACGAACTGGCCGAGGTACTCTCGCGGCCGGCGATCATGCGACAACTGGCAGCAATCGGCAGCAATCCACACTCTGTGCTGGCCGACTACCTGGAGATTGTTGAATTGGTGGAGCCCGTTGAAGTGCCACGTGTAGCCCGCGATCCGGATGATGACCAAGTCCTTGCCGTCGCGCTCAGTGCCGAGGCTGACATCATCGTGTCCGGCGATGCCGATTTGCTGACCCTCGGGAGCTTTCGGGATATACGAATCCTGGCCCCACGTGAAGCGCGTGAACTGCTCGCAGGGCTTTACTGAACAACAGCCAAAAAAGTTTTAAGATGCCAGCCATGCCTGAAGACCATCTGGATCGAGTCCGCGAACTGCTCGCCGGGCACAGCACAGTCACGCTCGCAACCGTTCACGACGGCAGTCCGTGGGCGGCTGCGGTGTTCTATGCCAGCGACGAGGATCTGACCCTCTACTTCGTGACAGACCTGAAGACACGCCATGGCCGCGCCCTGCATCACCATGCGCAGGTGGCCGGGGCCATCAATCATGATGTCGAGACTTGGGGTGGGGTGATCGGGCTGCAGCTGGAGGGCCGGGCGGTGGTGCTGGAAGGCGAGGCGCGCCTCACGGCGCTGAATTGCTACCTGGCGAAGTTCCCGGATATCCAGCGGCTGTTTGACCAGCCGCGCGACCAGAACGAGAAGATCATTGCGGATCGCTTGCAACGGGCACCGTTCTGGCAGCTGACACCCTCATGGATCCGCCTCATCGACAGCCGCCATGGTTTTGGCTGGAAGTGGGAGACGACGCTGTAGTTGCTCCGTCAGTAAGAGTCGCCACTCGAATAGGGTGGCAGCGTGCCGATATGGATGCCACTGTCCACGATCAGTGTCTCGCCGGTGATCAGGTGGGCGGACTCCAGGAACCACACCAGGACCGCTGCGATATCTTCCGGCTTTGCAACCTTCTTCAGTGGTAACTGGTCGCCCTGGGTCTTGAGCATCGCGGCGTATTGCTCTTCGCCCATGCCGCCTTTCAGCCAGCGGGTCTGGATCATGCCAGGCACGACGGTGTTGATGTTGATCTCTGGCGCCAACACGTGAGCCAGGGATTTGGTCATCAGGTTCAAGGCAGCCTTGGAGGCGGCATACGGAATGGAAGATGCGATGCCGGTGACTCCGCCGATCGAGGAGTCATTGACGATGGAACCGTGGCCCTGCTTTTTCATCCACGGCGTCACCGCACGGATCATCTGGTAGGCACCGACCACGTTCACCGCGTAGATGTCGAGGAAATCCTGCTTGCTCACGCCGTCCAGCTTCTTGTACGGATTGAATTTGGTGCGGGCGGCGTTGTTGACGAGGTAGTCGATCCGTCCCCACTTTTCACCGGCAGCCTTGACCATCGCCTGGCAGGCGTCGTCATCGGACACATCCGCCTGGAACACGATGGTTTCCGCACCCTTGGCCTGGCAGGCTGCTGCAGTTTCCTCGGCTTCCTGCTTGCTGCGGGTGTAATTGATCACGACATTGCAGCCGTGGCTCGCCAGCAGGATGGCGGTGGCCGCGCCGACGCCAGTGGCCGAGCCGGTGACGATGGCGACTTTTTTCGTGTTGTTGGGCATGGTGCGTTCCTGATGGTCGTGACCGTTGGGTGAGCGGCCAGCGTAGCCCATATCCGCGCCGCCGGACCCCGTGCTAACGTTTGCCGACCATTTTGGGTTACGTGCACGGGAGCAGCAATCAATGGCCTTCAAGGATATGCGGGAGTATCTGGCAAAGCTGGATGAGATGGGTCAGCTGAAGCACATCACGGCCCCGCTGGACGTGGCGCAGGGCACCAATGAGTTGCAGACGTTGATGCGGCTGCTTGCCGAGACCAATGGTCCGGGTGTGATCCTGGATAACCTGCAGGGTTACAACACGCCCGGCGTGCCGGTGATCTTCAACCCCTTCGGCACCCGCGAACGCACCGGGCTGACGATCGACTCCCTCGATCCGATCGAGACCAAGGTGAAGCACGCGGCGATCCTGGCCGATCGCAGTACGTGGCACAAGCCGAAGCTGGTGGATCGCAAGAACGCGCCGTGCAAGGACGTGGTGATTCCGCGGGAGCAGGTGTCCATCGACAAGCAGATACCGCATGTCTGGCTGGGCAAGGAGGGCGCCTCCTATATCTGTGGCGGTGTCGTGGTGACCAAGGATCCGGAAACCGGCGTGCGCAACGTCGGCTGGTATCGCCTCACCAGCCTGTGGAACTGCAAACACCCGCAGGGCGGAACCTACACGGAAACCGAACAGAAGAAGCAGCTCTCGATCTTTGCGTTCTGGAATCCGCCGATGAACCATGTCGGCCTGCACCTCGCCAAGGCGCAGCGCATGGGCAAGCCGCTGGAAATCGCCGTTGCCTGCCAATGCGATCCGGCCATCCACATGGCGGCTGCCACCGGCATTCCCTATGGTCTGGATGAATACGACTATGCCGGTGGCCTGCGCGGCTCACCGGTGGAGCTGGTCAAGTGCGAGACGGTGGACCTCGAAGTGCCGGCGACAGCCGAGTACGTGATCGAGGGCGTCTTCCAGCCGGATGTGCCGCAGCAGATCATCGGCTGGCATTCGAATGCCGTCGGTTACTACGACAAGCACCAGGTCTTTCCGCTGTTCGACATCACGGCAATCACCCATCGCAAGGACCCGATGTGGTACGCGACCATCGAAATGATGCCGCCCTTCGACCACAACTACCTGGCGCTGATTCCGATCGAGGGTGAGATGCTGTCGGACTTGCAGCGGAAGATTCCCGAGGTGAAGGACTGCGCGATCACGCCAAACATGACCTATGTCGTGCAGCTCAATGTGGATGGCGCCAGCAAACCGCATCCGGAATTCGGCAAGTACGTGCTGCACGCCCTGTGGGGCGCCGCCGGCCGCTGGCCGCGCACCGCCAAGATTGCCGTGGTCGTTGGCCCGGATGTGAATCCCTACGATCTGTCGTCGATCGAGTGGGCGATCCAGACCCGCGTGCAGCCTTACAGCGACATCATCATCAATCGCTCGGGCCAGGCCTTCGTGCTGGATCCGTCTGCGCCGAAGGGCCCGCAGGGCTTCCCGACGGTCGGTGAGCAGATGGGCATCGACGCGACGATCAAGGTGCCGGAACGGTTTACCGAATACGCAGATGTCAGCCAGGCCGATCCGGCGGCGGTGGCGAAGCTGGCGGAGAAGCTCAAAGGTCTTTGGTAGAGGCATCCCGATGAGGGCGGCTGGCTGGATTGCATCGTTGCTGCTCGTCGCCATTGCCGGGCCGGGGGGAGCAAATGCCGGCGACACGCGCTTTCCGCTGCACGCCGAGGGCCAGCGGCTGGTCGATGCCAACGGTCGGGACTTCCGCATCATCGGCGATGCCCCCTGGACGCTGATCGTCGCGCTGACGCTGGACGAAGCCCGCGACTACCTGCAGGCCCGCAAGGCGCAAGGCTTCAACACCATCCTGGTCCAGCTGATCGAGCCGAAGTTTTCCGGCCCGCGCGATCGGGCGGGGGATCTGCCGTTTCCGGAAGGTCAGCCCTTCGAGCAGCCATCGCCGGCGTACTTTGCCCACGCCCGCGCCGTCATCGATCTGGCACTCAAGAATGATTTTCTGGTGTTGCTGGCGCCGGCCTATCCGGGCTATGACTGCGGCAGCGAGGGCTGGTGCAGCGCGATGCTGAAGACCCCGGATGCTACGCTCAAGGCATACGGGCGTTACGTGGGTACATTGCTGGCGGACTACCCCAATCTGATCTGGGTTCACGGTGGCGATGTAGCTGCGCAAAAGTACGGTGCGATGGGCAAGGTCGAGGCGGTGTACGACGGCATCAATGCCGTGCTGCCCGGCGCGCTGCACACCGCTCATTGCTCGCGGAACTTCTCGGCCGTCGATTGCTACGACCGGCCGTGGCTCAACGTGAACAGCACCTATTCCGACTGCGAACAGTCGCCGGCAAGGATCCAGCTCGATCGTCGGCGCGTTGCCCGCCGCCCGTCGATTTACATCGAAGGACGGTACGAAGAGGAGGAGTCGACGCCGCTCTGCGTGCAGTCGCAGTTGTGGTGGTCGATGCTGGGTGGGTCGGCGGGTCACGTTTTCGGCAACAAGCGGATCTGGCGTTTCGATTCCGACTGGCGGGATGCCCTGGACACACCGGGCTCCCGTGCGATGACCATTGCCGGCAAGTTGTGGTCCCGCCTGGAGCAGGCAGGTCAGCGACCCATCGCGGTGGATCTCGCCGATGCCCCGATCGAGGTCGAGCGCCTGACGACGGCATGGGACCGGCTGGTTGATCCGCCACACTCGCCGGACCTGGCGCTGGCTGCGCTCACGGACACTGAGCAGGAAATCCCGGTGGCGGTGTCGCCTGGCGCCACGATTGCCTATCTGCCGTATCCGTCCACGATCCGCTACTCAGGCAAGTTGCAAACGGTGTGCTGGATCGATCCACGGACCGGAGCGGTGCACGCCGCAGGCCGCGAGGCATCGCTGGAATCACCGGATGATCGGGACTGGCTGTTTGTGGCGGAAGCAACGAAAAATCTTTGTATTGATCGGCATTAGGGCGGTTATGGATTCTGAAAAACCTGATGTGGCGAGGTCAGTGCGCATCGCTTTTGCCACGCTTAGCCTCAGTATCGGCTGCGTGTCCCTGCCAACACTGGCCGGTGACTTCGCCTCTCCGGCGAATGCGTCGCCGCCTGACAAGATTGCGTACCACATTTGCACCGGTGGACCGTCGGCCGGTTGTCAGGATTTTCCGGGTGATGGAGTTCCCGTATGCGAGCACTTTGTCAAGATGCTGAATGCATACGGAGCGGAGGCGCACCCGACGGCTTGCGAGGTATCTCTGCACCCGGCTTTTCCGGAGTTCAGCGAACCTGAATGGGAAGATCTGGACATCCAGAAGAACATAAATCTAGTTTACCGCATCGATCGCTCCATAAACCCGCTCGTGGAAAGCAACAAGCGCCGTCGTGAGCTCAACTTTCAGCAATGGCAGGAGCTCTTCGAGAAGGAGATTGCAGGTGGGCAAAGCAAGCCTCGACTGCGCAGGACCACACTACGAAGTTCAAACGGCAAGCCAGTGGCTGTATTTAGCTACGTCCGAAACGACGATTGCAATCAAGATGTCATCAAGGCACATCGGGGATTCTCACGCACCGGCGGGGTGCTGTTTATGCGTGACGAAACGAATGGAGAACTTGTTCATACACCGCAGATTCTTCAACCGGGGTGGCCGTTTGGCATTCTCCGGTTTAGCAATGCATATTATCTAGTTCGTACAGAGTTCTATCCTCCCACCGCCGAGAGCCCTGGCCTAGACTATGTTGGAGTTTATTCGATCGATCTGGAGAGAGGCCTGTCCAGTGAAATACCACGGTATACCCCAATCCGTCAGTGCCAGATTCGTGCTGAATTTTCCAAACTCGGAGACGCGGGGAGCGACCATTGAACTGTTTGTGCGCTTGCTCTACGGCACGCCCTGCGCATCCACGGCCCGATGGGCGTCGGCGGCCACCGGCAGCGTGCGCATCGTGCGGATGATCGGCTGACGCCACGCGAGAATGCAGAGCACGAGGGTGATGCAGCCGGCAACAGCCAGTGCATAGCGCAGGCCGATATGCTCGCCGATCCAGCCGCCGAGCAGGGCGCCGGGGCCGGCGGGCAGCAGGATCAGCCAGCGCATGGTGCTGGTCATCCGGCCGAGCATCGGTGCAGGCGTGGCGGCCTGCCAGAGCGCCAGGAAGGTGATGAACACCAGCGTGGCGCCGGAGCCGAAGGTGATCAACATGAGTGTTTAGTACGAATCCTGTGATCCGGACAGCCTCCGAACCCGTAACACCTCCATTATCGGCTTGGGGGAAAACCCTCGTGAAAACCTACGGCATTGCCTATCTCGCAACAGGTCTGGTCTTCCTTGCCATGGACGCCATCTGGCTGACGATCATGGCGCAACGGGTCTATCGACCGCTGATGGGCGACATGTTGCTGGAGGGCTTCAGGCTGGCACCAGCGGTGCTGTTTTACTTGATCTACATGGCCGGGATCGTTTTCTTTGCCATTGCTCCTGCGTTGGCCAGCGCCCGGTGGCAAACAGCGACATTGCATGGTGCGCTTCTCGGTCTCGTCGCCTATGCAACCTATGACCTGACGAATCACGCGACACTGCGAAATTGGCCGGTGACGGTGACCATTGCCGATTTGTGCTGGGGCACCTTCCTGACGGCATCCGCCGCCACAGCCGGCTTCCTCATCACGCGGGCAATGACACCAGCGTCTTGAGATGGCCTATCCAGCAGCGGGTTTCGGCCGGCCAGGCCAGAAAGTGTTGACGCGCTGCTGATAGTCGTTGAACGCACTCCCCCGCGAGCGCTGCATATGGGCCTCGAGAGGGGGAATGCCGGAAGCGTGTATCAGGAGCCAGTACATGAGCAATGGCCCGGCAAGTGCCAACCAGCCCCATGGGTACGGGTGAGCAGGCCCGATGGCAATGACCACATAGGCGAGCCAACCGAGCCACTCGAAGAAGTAGTTCGGGTGGCGTGACACGCTCCAAAGGCCGGCTTCACAGATCTTGTTGTGATTTGCAGGATCGGAGCGAAAGGCGGCGAGCTGACGGTCGGCGACTCCTTCCCCCGCAACCGCCACGATCAGGACGGCGAGGCCAAGCCAATCGAAGATCGTCAGGGCAGGGGCGGGATTCCGTGCCGCAATCATGATCGACAAGGCCAGCACCAGCGCAGCCAGGGCCTGGATTTGCAGGAACCAGAACAAGCGTGCGGCATAAGCGTTACCCCAATCCTCACGCAATTGCCGATACCGTGGATCATCGCCTCCCTGGGCGGTACGAATCACGATGTGACTGCCCAGGCGCAAGGACCAGAGAATTGCCATGGTCGCAACCAGTGTCTGGCGACTGGTGATTTCGGCGTCGGGAAACGAAAGAACAGCGGCCGTGGCACCACCGAGGCCGGTCGCAAACGTCCAGATGGCGTCGATCCATCCCGATCGGCCGGTCCGAAGTGCGACCTGCCACGCCCCGGTCATGATCGATGACAGGCAAATCGCCAGGGCAACGGTTGCAACGACGAACATCGCTGCCACAGCTCAGAATCCCACGATTGGACGGAGCAGGCGTCCCAATACTCCATGGAGACGCGTGTCACCCTCGACGGCTGCGAGGCAGATGCATTCCGATTCATCGCCCACAATGGGCTGGTGATCCACGCCGTCATCAGCTTCGTCGAGATCGCCCGCAAGGTACTGGCCACGCTCGTCAGACAGCGACCCGGACAGGATCTGGGTGAACTCCAGACCGGTGTGTCCATGGGCCGGCAGATGAAGCCCGGCCCGGCCCTTGAGCAGCATCAGCTTGGCGTCGGGGCTGCCGGGAATCCTGACCTTGCTCCACTGGAAGCCCGGCCCGAGCCACCGCCAGGGGCCAACCTCGCAGTGGCGTATCGCATGCGGGAGTTCGATCCCCAACGCCGGGTGTTGCCTTGACCGGGGTCTTTCCATAAGCGGGGTTGGAGTGTGCTCAAGCCGCTCCATGGTCCGTCCGAACAGATCTGCGACGAGCGAAGCACGTGGCATTTCCTCGAGCATGGCACCGCCCAGAGCCTCGAACCTGGCCAGGCGATCCCGGCAGGTGCCGCATCCTGCCAGATGCACGGATACGACCAGCGCCGGACCAGCCTTCAATGTGCCTGCCGCGAGGCGCAGCAAGGTTTCGTCGCTCCCGTGATGTTTCATGGTCATGTGTCGCCATCCATTGCGAGACGCAGCCGGTTCAAGGCGAGCCGGACGCGGGATTTTACCGTGCCAAGCGGGACGCCCAGCTCGCGGGCGATCTCCGCATGCGGCTTCTCGGCAAAGAAGGAGAGCCGCACGATGGTTGCCTGTTCAGGAGGCAGGGTTGCCAGTGCCGTTCGGACGGAGGCTTCTCTTTCCGTCGTGATCACAAAGTCTGCACCGGACGGAGCGGGATCCGCTTCGTTATCCAGATCGAACGGAAGATCCGTGGTCTGCACGTGGTTGCGTCGCAAATGGTCGATACGCTGGTTGCGGGCAATGGTAAATACCCAGGTTGACACACCCGCGCGGCCTGGATCGAAAGTCGGCGCCTTTCGCCAAATGGTGATCATGACTTCCTGTGTCACTTCCTCGGCCACTGAATCAGGCAGTCCGGAGCGCATCAGAAAACTCTTCACGCGCGGCGCAAAATAGCTGAACAACTGCGCAAAAGCGCTCCGATCCTGCTCGCGCGCAACGCCGGCGATCAAGCGGACAAGCTCGTCGGAGGACGGTAGTGCCTCCTGTAGTACGGACCCGGTCAAGTGAATTGGCCTCGCCGACCCACGAATCTGCCACCCAAGCTTCCTGTCAACGTGCAATCCTGCAGCATGCATTTGTCCTTGATACGCCGGGACCGTGTCCGTGGATCACTCGCGGGTGATCCGTCGCCCGTCTTTTTGCGTATGTATTGCCGGTATAACGAGTGGAGGGGAAACCTTTGGATGGACGTAGCCAATATGGCAGGCAAATCGGCGACCGAAGCCTCGACATTGCAGTGGTTGGCAGCGGGATCTCGGGTCTTTCCGCCGCGTGGCTGCTGTCCAAAAAGCATCGGGTCGTCCTTTACGAAGCCGATAATCGCCTGGGTGGGCACAGCAATACGGTTGACACCCCCGGTGTGGCGATCGATACCGGTTTCATCGTCTTCAACGAAAGCACCTACCCAAACCTGACCGCACTATTTGCCCACATCGGTGTCGCGACGAAGCGCTCCGATATGTCGTTTGCCGTCTCGCTGGATGATGGCAAGCTCGAATACTCCGGAACCGGCCTCCTGGGTCTTTTCGCCCAGGGTCGCAATGCGCTCAGCGCGCGATTCTGGCGGATGTTGTTCGATCTCGTTCGATTCTACCGCGAGGCGCCGCGCAACGTGGCCGCATTGGGCCTGATCACGCTGGATGAATACCTTGATGGCGCCGGGTACGGCGAGAGCTTTCGCCATGATCACCTCTATCCGATGGCAGCGGCCATCTGGTCCACGCCGGCGGCAAAGATCGGGACTTATCCGGCCGCGTCGTTCATCCGGTTCTGCGAAACCCATGGGCTCCTCAAGTTGTCCGGCCGTCCGGTGTGGCGAACCGTGGTGGGCGGCAGCCGGTCCTACGTGAGGCTGCTTGCCGATGCCGTGACGGAAGTGGTTCCAGACTATCCAATCAAGACGGTTCGACGCATGGGAAACGGGGTTGATGTCGTCGGCCATGACGGTCATGACCGCCGATTTGACCGCGTCGTGATTGCGACCCACGCGGATCAGGCGCTCGACATGCTTGCCGATCCCGGCGATGACGAAAGGCGGCTGCTCGGTGCGTTCAAGTACATGGACAACGATGCGGTCCTCCATTCCGATGGCGGCTTGATGCCGCAACGCCGCCGGGTGTGGTCAAGCTGGAACTACATGACGAGAGTCGACGATGGTGGTCGCAGACTCGCCGTGACCTACTGGATGAACCGTCTTCAGGGAATCGAAAGCGACCGCCCGCTCTTTGTCACGCTCAACCCCCATCGCGAGATCCTGCCGAGTATGGTTCTCAGGCGGATGCGTTACAGCCATCCCCAATACGATGCGCGGGCGCTGAACGCGCAGGACCAGCTTTGGTCACTGCAGGGCAGGCGCAACACCTGGTTCTGCGGCGCGTACTTCGGCGCCGGCTTTCACGAGGATGGCCTGCAGGCCGGGCTGGCCGTTGCCGAGGCCATCGGCGGGGTCCGGCGGCCATGGACTGTTCCTGACGAATCCGGCCGGATCCATCTTCACCAGGCAGTTTCTGTCATGCCGGAATCGAAGGCTGCCTGATGTCGGCTCTTCATTCGGCGCTCTATGTTGGTTCGGTGATGCATCGCCGGTTGCGGCCAAAACAGCACCGCCTGCGCTACAGCATTTTCTACCTGCTGATCGATCTCGACGAAGTGGACGACCTGGCAGCCAGGTTGCGGCTCTTCTCGCATAATCGTTTCAACCTCTTCAGTTTCCATGATCGCGACCACGGCGAGGGTGGGGCAACATCGCCACGTGACAGGATCGAGAGGCATTTGCGGGAGGGCGGCATTGAATCCGGAGGGGCGATCCGGCTTCTGACCATGCCACGCATATTGGGGTATGCCTTCAATCCCCTCAGCATTTACTTCTGTCACAGGCCGGACAACTCGCTGTCGGCCATACTCTATGAGGTCAACAATACCTTCGGGGAGCGCCACAGCTATCTCATTCCCGTTTCGACGGGCGTGAAGGGGCGAATCCATCAGGAAAGCCGGAAATCCTTCCACGTTTCCCCGTTCATGACCACCGACATGGTCTATTCCTTCTCTGTCGTTCCTCCGGGGGAGGATGTGACGGTTTCCATCGTTGGACGCGATCAAGAGGGGCCACTGCTCATCGCCAGCCTTTCCGCGGTCAGGCGCGGTCTGACCGACGCGTCGCTGGCGCAGGTTTTTTGTGCTTTTCCTTTCCTGACTCTGAAAGTGATTGCCGGCATCCACTGGGAAGCCCTGCTCCTCTGGCTGAAGGGTGTTCGTTTGCACCAAAGAGCCCCGGCTCCCGGGCAAACGCTCACCATCAGCCGCCAAGCTGAACACCGGGTGGCCCGTTCGACCGGGGGTGCGCCGAATGCCCGCCAATCCGAAACGCGGTGAGCGGCTGGCCACCCGCTTTGTGCGCCGTCTCGTCTCGCAAATCGAATACGGGCAGTTGACGCTGATTCTGCCGTCTGCCGAACGGATCGAACATTCAGGATCATGCCCAGGGGCGTCTGCGACGCTGGTCGTTCATCGTTGGCGTGCGATCAGCCGGCTTGTGCTCCAGGGCGACCTCGGCTTTGCGGAAGCCTATATTGACGGCGAGTGGTCAAGTCCTGATCTCGTCACACTGCTGGAAGTGGCGGCGCGCAACATCGACCGGATCAACCGCAAATTGTCCGGCTTGTTCCCCGTTCGACTGCTCAATCGCCTCCAGCACCTGTTGCGGGCAAACAGCCGGTCAGGCAGCCGGAAGAACATCGCCTTTCATTACGATCTCGGCAACGCCTTTTATCAATGCTGGCTCGATCCCGGCATGACCTATTCGTCGGCGCTGTACGAGAAGCCGGACCAGACCCTGGAGAAGGCTCAAGAGCGCAAGCTGGCACGGATCGTCGACCTGCTGAATCTTGGCGGGGACGAGCGTATTCTCGAGATTGGCTGCGGCTGGGGGGCGCTCGCCCTGCAATTGGCGCGATCTGGTTGTCATGTCACCGGCATTACCCTTTCCGCCAGGCAACTGGCGTTTGCCCGACAGCGTGCGGACCAGGCAGACCTTGCCGCGAAGATCTCCCTGGAGTTGTCAGACTATCGGGACGTTGAGGGATCCTATGACAGGATCGTCTCGATCGAGATGCTGGAAGCAGTCGGCGAGGCGTATTGGCCGGTTTATTTCAAGACCCTGAAAGACCGCCTGAACGTGGGCGGGATTGCCGTGCTTCAGGCCATCACCATCGATGAGGCACGCTTCGAGTCCTACCGCCGCTCGGCCGACTTCATCCAGTGCCATATTTTCCCCGGTGGCATGCTTCCCACCCGGGAGATCATCATCAAGCAGGCCAGGATCGCCAATCTTGATCTGGTCTCGACGCAGAGTTTCGGGCTGGATTACGCCAGGACCCTGTGCGAGTGGCGCAAGCGATTTCTGGCATCGTGGCCAGGAATCAAGAACATGGGTTTTCCAGACGGATTCTGCCGTCTCTGGGAGTATTACCTCTGCTACTGCGAGGCCGGGTTCAAGGCCGGCACCATCAACGTCGGCTTCTTCGTGTTTGCCAGGAGCTGAGCTTCACGGCCGCAGGCAGCGGTAGAGGGCCACCAGCCACTCCTGCCCGCCCGCATAGCCGAACAGTTCCGCGCAGGCCATCCAGAACATCCGCCAGCGCTGAAACCACAACGTGGCGTATTCGCCATGGACGTCGCGGAGTACCGCCATCACTGCATCGTGCCGGTCGTCCTGACGAGCCAGCCAGTGGTTGGCGGTTTTCTGATAGTGCATGCCGTCGACCAGCCAGAGCTGTTCGATCCGGAGCATCTGCTGGAAGTAAAGCAGGGTGTCGGCGGCCGGCATCAGCCCGCCGGTGAAGAAGTGCCGGCCCATCCAGTTGTCCTCGCCCGCGGTTTCGAATGGGTACAGAAGCGTGCGGTGAGCGAAGATATGCACGAACAGCCTGCCGCCCGGCTTCAGCCAGCCGGCAATCCGCTGCATCAACAACTGGTAGTTGCGCATGTGTTCGAACATTTCGATGGAAACACAGCGGTCGAAGCGGGCGGGAGGCAGCTCCAGCACGTTGACATCCCGCGTCAGCACCGTGACGTTCGCCAGTCCGCGTTCGCGGCATTGTGCCTCGATGTGCTGGCGCTGGCTGCTGGAGTTGGACACGGCTGTTATGCGTGCCCTCGGGTAGCGCTGCGCCATCCACAACGTGAGCGAGCCCCAGCCGCAACCCAGTTCCAGAATGCTTTGGCCATCAGCCAGCTCCGCACGCTCCGCATACAGCATGAGCATTGCATCCTCGGCCTCGGCCAGGGACTCCACACCATTCGGGTAGTGGCAGCATGAATACTTGAGGCGTGGGCCGAGGCACTGCTCGAAGAATGCAGGCGGCAGCTCATAGTGCTGCGTATTGGCCGCGGCTGTTTCGATAGCCACCGGACTCTGCCGGAGCATGTTGATGAGCTGGGTCTGGCGTAGCGTCTGCGCAGCCGGACCGCCAGTCCGCTCTGCTCTCAGGCGATCGGCGCACAGGCGACGAATGCCGAGCCGCACGAGCGCATCTGGCAAAAGACCCCGTTCGGCCAGGCCCAATGCGCCCTTGGCAGCAGAGTCCGGGCGCAGTTCGTCGCCCTTCAGGGTGGCGGTGCTGGTCATGCGGTCTTCTTCCACAGCGCTGCCACCACGACTGCGAGGCCCAGACCGAGGGCAACCCACGCGACGACGCTGGCCCCAGGCAAAGGCGATGCCTGTTGCTTGGCAAATACGCCAACCACGCCCCATACGGCCGCCAGTGCGTACCACGGGTTGCCACGCAGGCGCACCGTCACCGTGATCAGCAGGACTGCTGCCAACACGAGCAAAACCAGCGACCAAGGCAGCATGTCCCCGGTTGGCAGCAGCTCGAATGCCACGACTACCTGAGCGACATTGAGAAATACAGCGAGCGACACCCAGCCTGCATGCAGTGACAACGGCAGCCACTGCCACCAACGACTGCGCACGTGTTTTGTCGTATGCGACACGTGCCACGCCGCAACCAGGATGCATGCGAGGCTTGCCCAGATAATCATCAGCGACAGCCAGAACCATTGGAGCGAGAACACGATCATCCACGCCGAGGTCAGGAAGAAGGCCGCTGCGGTCCAGGGGCGGACGCGGTGCAGCCGCTCGTCCGGCGTACGATCGAAGGCCTGCCAGGTTCCGTAGATCACGTCGAGCAGGAAGATCAGCCCCCAGATCGCGAAAGCGTAACCAGCTGCCACCAGCAGTGTCGGGTAGCGGTCGGAAATCTCACCATTGCTTGGGCCGAAGGTGCCGGAGTTGGATAACCAGGCGATGACCGGCATGGCCCAGGCGGCTAACACGACGAGTAATCTCATTGGCACTCCCCCCTGAACGTCTCACTGCCTTCACCGCTTTCTGGCCAGCGCTGCGGCACCTTCTCGATGGTGGCAACGTCATAACCCATGGCTGCGGCACGGTCCAGCATGGCTTGATAGTGCTCGTCCGAAACCTGCGGCGTACGCGCCATGTACCAGAAGTAATCGCGTGCATCGCGCACGACCATGACCTGGCTGTAGTCCGCACTCAGCCAGCCGACGAGATATTGAGCCTGCAGGACACCAAAAACCCGGACGCGCCATTCGCCGTTGCTGCTGCCTTCCACGATGCGTGCGGTGGAGTGAATCAGCTTCACGGGGGCAGTGAAGCTTTCCGGACGCATTCGAAACCAGGTGCAAACGGTACCGCCTGCATTGAGGCTGTAGGTCTCCACCGCGTTGATGCCGCCGCGTTCGAAGGGCGTGGGAATGGAGGCGATCACATACCAGCGGCCCATGTAGCGCGACAGGTCGACATCACGCACCGGAACGATCGGCTTGCCGGTAACCGTACAGGCCGGCAGCAGCATAGCCAGCCATGCGAGAGCCATAGGCAGATGTGTGTGCTTCATGGGATGGGCAGGCATTCAAACCGCTTATACGGACGAAGGGCACGATTGGATGTTGGCTTCAGTGCGGGAGGCTTTCCCGCCACGCGCCGAGGGCTGCCTGCCGCGTGGCCACGGCGTCAACCATCGGCGCGGGATAGCCGCAGGCCGCCACCGCCGCGGGGTCGCGCCACGGCTCATGCAGCAACTTTGGTGGCAAGGTGGCCAGTTCCGGCAGCCAGCGCTTGAGGTAGGTCGCGTCGGGATCAAACGTCGCCGCCTGCGCATGGGGATTGAAGACGCGGAAATAGGGCGCGGCGTCGGCGCCGCAGCCGGCCACCCACTGCCAGCCCAGCGTGTTGTTGGCCAGGTCCGCATCGATCAGCGTGTCCCAGAACCAGCGAGCGCCGTGGCGCCAGTGTTGGCGCAGGTTCTTGGTCAGAAAGCTCGCGGTGACCATTCGGACGCGATTGTGCATCCAGCCGGTGCGCCACAGCTCGCGCATGCCGGCATCGACCAGCGGGATGCCGGTATGGCCCTGCTGCCAGCGAGCGAGGGCAAGGGGATCGTCGTCAGTCCAGCGAAAACCGTTGAAACGTGAATTGAAGTTGACCTCAGGCGTTGCCGGGAAGTGGTAGAGCAGATGGTGGGCAAACTCGCGCCAACCCAGCTCGCGCAGATATGGCTCGAGATCGGGTCGGCGGCAGGCGTCATCCTTTGCGGCGCGCACCTGCAGGGTGTGATGTATCTGGCTTGGAGTGATCTCGCCGAAATGCAGATGGGGCGAGAGCCGGGAGGTGCCGTGGCGTGCAGGCAGATTGCGGCCATCCACATAGTGATTCAATGCATCGTCGGCAAATATCTCGAGGTGCTCGTGGGCGCCGATTTCACCGGGATTCCAGGTTTCAGCGAAACCCGCATCCCAGGGGATCTTCGTTCGCAACTCCAGCGCATCGAGTGGCATGCTGTCGGGCAGGCGCAGCCAGGCGCGTGCACATGGTTCAGGCAACGGCTTCCGGGGTTGCAGTTGCGAGTGGAGCTTGCGCCAGAAGGGCGTGAAGACCCGGTACGGGTGATCATCCGCCGTTGCCAGGCGCCATGGCTCACACCAAAGATTGCCGGGATGACTGTGGACGGTGATGCCCTCAGCGCACAGCGCAGACTTGAGTGCAGCATCGCGGGCGATCGCGGCGGGTTCGTACTGCCGGGTCCAGTAAACAGCTTTGGCTCCGCTGGCGGCGATGAGCGCGCGCAGCACCGTCAGGCTGTCGCCGCAGGCGATATGCAGCTCGGCGCCCAGCGTTGCCAGGCGCCGCTGCAGGGCAAGCAAGGATTGATGCAGCCACCAGCGGCTCGCGGCACCGGGCGACCAGGGAGCCTCCTCCTGCGGGGCATGCAGGTACACCGGCAGCACGCAGTCGTACTCGTCGCAGGCCGCAACGAGCGTGGGGTGGTCAGCCAGGCGCAGGTCGCGTCGGAACAGAACCACTGCCGTGTTCAATCTGGTGACACTGTCAGGCGCTGTCACGTGACGTCGGAATCCCGGGGGTGACTACAGAGCTGTCAATACGCAAGATCGGCGCGAATGGATCAAGCAGTGACTGGGACCACCGGCAGCGTGCGCATCGTGCGGATGATCGGCTGGCGCCATGCGAGAACGCACAGCACGAGGGTGATGCAGCCGGCAACAGCCAGTGCGTAGCGCAGACCGATATGCTCGCCGATCCAGCCGCCGAGCAGGGCGCCGGGGCCG
>CAYLKO010000009.1:59312-63660 GCA_964384525.1 uncultured Chromatiaceae bacterium | reverse complement strand
CCTTAGCGGCATTTCGCAGGAGGCGACGTGCCGCAGCGGCCGGGTTAGCGTCGCTGGTGGGCTGGCCGATGGCGGCGTCATGCTGACGATAGAAGACGACGGCTGCGGCATGGAGCCGGAGTTCATCCGGACCCGATTGTTCCGCCCCTTCGACACGACCAAGGGCAGCAAGGGCATGGGCATTGGGGCGTATCAGGCGCGAACGCTGGTGGCCGATGCCGGCGGTTCGCTGCGCGTGGAGTCGGTGGTTGGTGAAGGCACCCGTGTGACGATCCATTTGCCGGACAGCGACAACCCCGGCCGATGGTCCGGCGATCGCCCGCGCGATCGGGGATCTGCGATCAGCGTCCCGTGAGATCGCCGGCCCTGGGCTATGATGCCGGCTGCAGGGGAGGACACGTGACGTTGACCGAAAATCGCCGGAAACTGCTGGTTGTCGAGGATGACCCGGGGCTGCAGAGCCAGCTCAAGTGGTGCTTCACCGATTATGAAGTTCTGGTGGCTGAAGACCGGGAGAGTGCGCTTGCCCAGCTCCGGCGCCATGAGCCGCCAGTCGTGCTCCAGGATCTGGGGTTGCCACCCGATGCCGAGGGCGTGAGCGAGGGCTTTGCGGCGCTGGAACAGTCGCTGGCCCTGCTGCCGGGAACCAAGGTGATCGTGGTCACCGGCCATGGCGACCAGGAAAATGCCATCCGGGCAGTTGGCCTTGGCGCCTACGATTTCTACCAGAAGCCGGTCGACACCGACACGCTGCAGTTGCTGGTCGATCGCGCCTATCACATCCACGAGCTTGAACGACAGAACCAGCGTCTGTTGCAGGACCGGGGCAACTCACCGCTGGACGGTGTGGTGGCCGCCAGTGAAGCGATGCTGCAGGTCTGCCGCATGATCGAGAAGGTGGCACCCACCGATGCCACCACGCTGCTGCTTGGAGAAAGCGGCACCGGCAAGGAGGTGCTCGCCCGTGCCCTGCACCTGCTCAGTCCGCGCATCAAGAAGGGCTTTGTGGCCATCAACTGCGCCGCCATCCCCGAGAACCTGCTGGAGAGTGAGCTGTTCGGCTATGAGCGCGGCGCATTCACCGGGGCGGTGAAACAGACGCCCGGCAAGGTCGAGCATGCCGACGGCGGCACGCTGTTTCTCGACGAGATCGGCGACATGCCGCTGGCCCTGCAGGCCAAGTTGCTACGATTTCTGCAGGAGCGGGTGGTGGAGCGGGTGGGTGGTCGCGAGGAGATCCCGGTTGATGTCCGGGTGGTTTGCGCCACCAACCAGAATCTCGACGTGGCGATCAAGGAAGGCCGGTTCCGCGAGGATCTCTATTACCGGATCAGTGAAATCACCATCCGGATCCCGCCGTTGCGCGAGCGCAATGGAGGGTGCCGGATTCTGCTGGCACGGACCATGCTGGATCGCTTTGCCAGCCAGCACAGGCGCCAGTTCCGCGGTTTCAGTCCGGATGCGCAGAATGCCATCGAGAATTACCGCTGGCCGGGCAACGTGCGGGAAATGGAAAACAAGATCAAGGGCGCCGTGATCATGGCCGAGGGTCGCTATCTGACGGCAGCCGACCTGGGTCTTGCCGTGGCCGGCGAACAGCAACCGAACGTCAACCTGCGCGAAGTACGCCGGGATGCTGAAACCATGGCCATACGCAATGCACTCGCCTATACCGATGGCAATATTTCAAAGACTGCACAGTTGCTCGGTGTGACCCGACCGACCTTGTACGATTTGCTGGAGAAGTACGGCATCCAGTACGACAAGGAGCGTCTCGCGCCCTGAGTTTTGAGCCCTGAATCCTGAGTCAGGAGCGCCGGGCTATTCCGGCGGGTGCTCCTTGAGTCGCCGCTCCCAGGCCAGCGCCGTCTTCACGATCATGTCCAGGTCATTGTGGCGCGGCTGCCAGCCCAGCTCCCTGCGGATGCGGTCGGCACGGGCCACCAGCATCGGCGGATCTCCGGCCCGGCGTGGCTCTTCCCGGCGGGTCAGCGGCTTGCCGTTGGCGCGATCAACGGCATCCAGGACTTCGCGCACGCTGTAGCCGTGGCCGTAGCCGCAATTGAGGATGGTCGAGGCGCCGCCGCTGCGCAGATAGGCCAGCGCCGCCAGGTGCGCCGTGGCCAGATCTTCCACATGGATGTAATCGCGGATTCCGGTGCCATCGGCAGTGGCGTAGTCCGTGCCGAAGATGGAGACATGGGGTCGCTTGCCGACCGCGGCCTCACAGGCCACCTTGGTCAGCAGCGTCGCACGACGCGTTGATTGCCCGATGCGGCCGCCGGGGTCGGCGCCGGCCACGTTGAAGTAGCGCAGCGCCACGTATTTCAGGCCATGGGCGAGGCTCGCATCCCGCAGCATCCATTCGCTCATCAGCTTGGAGCTGCCATAGGGATTGATGGGGGAGGTGGGGCTGTCTTCGCTCGCGGCGCCGTCCGGAGGAATGCCGTAAACCGCGGCTGTCGAGGAGAAGATGAATTGCTGGATACCGGCTGCCACGGCGCTGGCCAGCAGGTTGCGGGTGCCACAGGTGTTGTTGGCGTAGTAGCGCAATGGATCACTCACGGACTCCGGTACGATGGTCAGTGCCGCGAAGTGCAGGATCGTCGTGACCCCATGCTCGGCCAGGAGGCCCTGGACCAGGCTGCGATCAGCCACATCGCCGACGACCAGGGTTCCATGCGGCACGGATGAGCGGAACCCCGTGCTCAGATTGTCCAGGACGATGACCCTTTCACCGACTTCGCCCAGTTGCCGCACCACATGGCTGCCTATGTAACCGGCGCCGCCGGTAACCAATACGGCCCCTTGGTGGGCAGCTTTTGTTGTCATCGTCAGAGTGTCCTTGTGAGTCGAGCGTGGCACTCTAGGCCAGGCAGCTGCCTGAATGCCAGCGGATGAGTCTCAGGTTCGCGCCGCATTATCCAATATTGGATATAGCCTGATAAAATACCTGTATCAACATGAAATCAAAAGTATTAATAGCCCCCATGATGGACTGTACCGATCGCCACTGCCGGTACTTTCTGCGCTTGTTGTCACCGCGCATCGGGCTGTACACCGAGATGCTGACGGCAGCGGCCATTGTACGGGGCAGCACCGATCGGTGGCTGCGCTTCGACCCAAGCGAGCATCCCGTCGCCATTCAACTTGGCGGCAGCGAACCGGCGTTGCTGGCAGCCGCTGCACGGCTCGCCACGGACTACGGCTATGACGAAATCAACCTCAATGCCGGCTGTCCCAGCGAGCGGGTCTCGGATGGCGCCTTCGGCGCCTGTCTCATGAAGGATCCGGAACTCGTCGCACGCTGTGTGGAAGCGATGCGGGCCGTGACGCCGTTACCGGTCACCGTCAAGACACGGATCGGCGTGGATGATCGGGACGACTACGACTTCGTCCGGGATTTCATCAGGATCGTTTCGGCAGCCGGTTGCGACACCTTCATCATCCATGCGCGCAAAGCCTGGCTGACCGGCTTGTCGCCGAAGGAGAACCGGACGGTCCCGCCGCTGCGCTACGATGTGGTTCACCGGTTGCGACAGGATTTTCCCGCACTGCGCCTGATCATCAACGGCGGTGTGGATTCCACCGACAGCGTGCGCGAGCAACTGGCCGCGGGCCTCGATGGCGGCATGATCGGCCGCAAGGCCTATGCGGATCCGTGGTGGCTGGTCGACGTTGATGCGGCCGTGTGGCCCGCGGACGAGGCCGTGCTTGCCCCGTCGCGTACCGACATCGCACTGGCGATGGCGGACTATGCCGGGCGCGAACTCCGGGGTGGCACGCGACTGCACCATATCAGCCGTCACCTGCTCGGCCTGTATCATGGGCAGCCTGGCGCCAGGGCATGGCGTCGCTGCCTCACGCTGGGCGCCGCCCGTCCCGATGCCGGTGCGGAGCTCATTCGAGCGGCGCTGGCAGAGGTTTCGAATGCTGAATTGAAAAAGGGGAGTGACGACGAATGGCTGATGGTGGAACAGCACGCAAGCTGACGCTGGCCCAGCGGGCGGATCTGCACGCCACGTACGAGGCGGCCGTGCAGGCGCCGGACGTGGAGTGCGACTTTCTTCTGCATGCCTATCGCAAGATCCGTGGTCGGGCGCCGCAGAGCCTGCGCGAAGATTTCAGCGGGACGGCGAGCATTTCCTGTGAATGGGTGAAGACCGGCCCCCGGCGCCGGGCGATCGGCGTGGATCTGGACGCCAATGTCCTCGAATCCGGCCGGCAGCGGCATCTTTCACGGTTGACACCCGGGCAGCAGAAGCGTGTGGAACTCGTGCATGGCGATGTCACCCGGGTGCGCACCGCCAAGGTGGATATCGTCGGCGCCTTCAACTTCAGCTACTGG
>CAYLKO010000009.1:25416-59302 GCA_964384525.1 uncultured Chromatiaceae bacterium | reverse complement strand
CTTCAAGACCCGGGCGGAGATGCTCCAGTATTTTCGCCGGGCGCGGGCGGCCCTGGAGACGGATGGCCTGTTCGTGCTGGATGCCTACGGCGGCTACGAGGCTTACAAGGAGCTGCGCGAAACCACCAAGTGCAAGGGCTTTACCTACATCTGGCAGCAGGAAAAGTACTACCCGATCACCGGCGATATGCTCTGCCATATCCACTTCCGGTTTCCGGATGGATCGCGCATCGACAAGGCCTTCACCTATGACTGGCGGCTGTGGACGCTGCCGGAGCTGCGGGAGTTGCTGGCAGAAGCGGGATTCAGCCGGGTCACTGCATGGTGGGAGGGGACAGCCAAGGATGGCACCGGCAACGGGGTGTTCACCACCGAGACCCGCGGGGAAGCCGACTCGGCCTGGATCGCCTACCTGATCGCGGAACGCTGAGCGCATGGCATACTACGGGCGGGCGTTTGACATATTGCGGAACCGGTGATCTGTGGCTGGAGCTTCCGAGAAAAAACTCGCGATCCTGTTTGCCGATGTCGTTGGCAGTACGCAGCTGTACGAAGCGCTGGGCGATGACCGGGCGCGGGAGACGGTTCAGCAGTGCCTGACGGTCATGAAGCAGGCCACCGAACAATATGGCGGCACCGTCATCAAGACCATGGGCGACGAGGTCATGTCCACCTTTCCGTCGGCCGATGATGCCCTCAATGCCGCCAATCAGATGCAGCAGCGGATCACCAACACGATCCGCATTGAAACCGATGATTCGCATGTGTCGATCCGGATCGGTTGCCATTTCGGCCCGGTCGTTTTCGAAGAACGGGATATTGCCGGGGCTGCCGTCAGCACCGCCAACCGGATGACTTCGCAGGCCAAGGCGGGGCAGATACTCACCACGAGCTCGCTCGTGGAGCAGCTGGGTCCGCAGTGGAGGGCCCTGGTGCGCCAGATCGATGTGGTCACGCCGAAGGGGCAGTCGGACGAAGTGGCTGTTTTCGAGGTGCTCTGGCAGCCCGAGGAAGCGACGAACATGCTGCCGTCGATCGATCCGGCCATGCGATCGCCCCAGTCCGTCGCCAGTCTGCGGCTGCGTTTTCGCGGTGAGGAGGTCATCGTCGGCGAGCGCGGCAAGGTGGCGGTGACGATGGGCCGTGCCGATGACAACGACGTGGTCATCAAGGGCAACCTGATTTCCCGCGTGCATGCGCGCATCGATCTGGCACGGAATCGCTTTGTGCTGGTGGATGAAAGCACCAACGGCACGTTCATCCAGCAGGATGCCGGTGAAGAGCTCTACGTCCGGCGTGACAGCACCATCCTCACCGGCAGCGGCATTATCAGCATGGGCCGGGTCGCGGCACGGGGCACGCCACTGGCGATCGAGTATCGCGTCGAAGAGTGACGGCAGGTGGCCGGCCGGGGCGACCCCGGCCGGCCATGAATCCGCCGATCAGGCGTCCGACGATGCGGCGCGCAGGGCGCCGACCACCCGCTCGTGTTCTTCCAGCAGGGCAGGGGGCAGATGGCTGCCGTAGCCCTGCAGGTACTTTTTGACTTCTGCCATTTCCGCCTGCCAGCTCTCCGGTTCGACGGCCAGCAGGGCATGCATGGCGCCATGCGCCAGCTTGATTCCCTCGAGGTTGATGTCCGCCTTGTTGGGCAGAAATCCGATCGGGGTTTCGCGTGCACCAACCCGTCCGGCACAGCGATCGATGATCCATTGCAGGACGCGCAGGTTGTCGCCGAAGCCCGGCCACAGGAAGTGGCCATCCTTGTCCTGCCGGAACCAGTTCACATGGAACATGGCTGGCAGCGTCGTGGAGCGTTTGGCGAAGCTCAGCCAGTGCTGCCAGTAGTCACCGAAGTTGTAGCCGCAGAATGGCGTCATCGCCATGGGGTCGCGACGCACGACACCGACGGCGCCGGTTGCGGCTGCCGTGGTTTCCGAGGCCACACTGGCGCCGATCAGCACGCCGTGGGCCCAGCTCCGCGCCTGGTAGACGAGTGGCGCCAGCTCGCGCCGACGCCCACCGAAGATGATTGCGCTGATGGGCACGCCATCCGGATCATCAGCCAGCGGCGAGTAGCTGGGATTGCGGGTTGCCGACACGGTGAAGCGGGAATTGGGATGGGCGGCGGGGCCGGTCTTCGGGTCGTAGGGGCGGCCCTGCCAGTCGGTGACGGGCGTGCCGCTGCCCTTGCCTTCCCACCAGGGTTCGTTGTCGGCGGTTACCGCAACGTTGGTGAAAATGGTGTCACTCTGGATCATGTCGTAGGCATTCCGGTTGGTCTTCGGGCTGGTGCCCGGGACGACGCCGAAATACCCGGCCTCCGGATTGATGGCCCGCATCTGGCCCTGTGCGTCCAGGTACAGCCAGGCGATGTCATCGCCCAGGGTGCGGACCTTCCAGCCGGGCAGCGAGTCCGGCGGGATCAGCATGGCCAGGTTGGTCTTGCCGCAGGCCGAGGGAAAGGCCGCCGCCAGGTTGTGTTTTTCGCCGGTCGGACTTTCGATCTCGACGAGCAGCATGTGCTCGGCCAGCCAGCCTTCCTGTCGCGCCTGCCAGCTGGCGATGCGCAGTGCATGGCACTTCTTGCCGAGCAGGGCGTTGCCGCCATAACCGGAGCCGAAGCTCTTGATCAGCAGCTCTTCCGGGAAGTGCATGATGAAACGACGGTTGGGATCGAGCTCGCCCTTGGAATGCAGGCCGCGAACAAAGGTGTTTTCCTTTTCGATGCGGCGGAGCGCCGGCGTGCCCATGCGCGTCATCAGTTTCATGTTGGCCACGACATACGGGCTGTCGGTGATTTCGACCCCGCAGCGGGCATGAGGCGAATCGATGGGGCCCCTGCAGTACGGGATGTCGTACATCGTGCGGCCCTGCATGGCGCCGGCAAACAGCTCATCGATCTGTTGGTGGGCCTCGGCTGGCGCCTTCCAGTGATTGTTCGGGCCCACGGTTTCCTTCTGCGGGGTGCAGATGAAGGTCAGGTGTTCAACGCGGGCGACGTCGGATGGGTCGGAACGGTGCAGGTAGCAGTCTGGATAGGGCTTGGGATTCAGTGGCAGCAGGGGGCCGGATGCCACCATCTGCGTCAGCAGCAGCTGGTACTCGGCTTCCGTGCCGTCGCACCAGTGGATGGAGGCCGGTTTGGTGAGTGCTGCTACGTCTTCAACCCAGCGACTCAACGCTGTATTGCTTGTGGTCATGAACTGTCCTTGCCTGGTATATCGCCAGCCAGTCAGCGTCTCTGGTGGAAGCTGTCTGGCGGGGCGGTTTCGCGCGGCGACCATCGCATCTGATTGTTGACATATTCGCGCGCTGTGGGTCGCCGGTCGCGCGAGGAGGTTCTATTATACAGATCAGCCCGCCGATTCCGGCCCGAACGGCAGGGCGCACCGACCATTCCGGGAAATTGCCCTGCCTGCCATGAAATTCAGCTGTCTCGCCATCGAAACGACCACCAGCGTTCCCGGTCTCGCCCTCATGCGTGGCGACCAGTTGCTGGTGAAGGCGGATTCCGGCCTGCAGGCGCCATCGCGTGTGGTTTTTGAATGGCTGCAGGAGTTGCTCGATGCAGCCCACTGCACGGTCGACGAGCTTGACTGTATCGCCTTTGGTGCGGGTCCGGGAAGTTTTACCGGCACGCGAATTGCCGTGGCCATGGCGCAGGGCCTGGGCTATGCCAGTGGCCTGCCACTGTGTCCGGTGTCCTCGCTCGCGGCACTGGCGGCCGGCGTCATGCGCAACACCACGGCCAACAAGGTGGCCTGTTGCCTGGATGCGCGCCTGGGTGAGGTGTATCTGGGGCTGTATCAACGCGACCGCGACGGTATCCTCAAGGCCCGTGAGCCGGATGCGTTGCTCGCCCCCGCTGACGTGCAGCTGCCGGGTGAGGATGGCTGGATTGCGGCCGGCCCGGGCTGGAGTGCCCATCCGGCGCTCCAGCAGCGGTTTGCGGCCCGGATTCTGCATCATGTGCCGGATGCCGTGCCGGGTGCCGGTGATGTGGCCGAACTGGCCCGGCAAAAATTCGCGAGAGGTGAGGTGATATCGCCGGTTGAGGCGGCGCCGAACTATCTGCGTCTGCAGGTCGCCTCATTGCCAAAATCAGCCACCTCAGGAAGCCATTGATGAATATTCGAGCCTTGAACTTTGCCGGTGCCGTGGCGTGTGCGGCAATGATGGCGTATGCGCTTTATGCCCAGCACATCCTCGGGCTCGAGCCGTGTCCGCTGTGCATTTTCCAGCGCGTGGCGGTGATCACGCTCGGGGTGCTGTTCCTGATCTCCGCGCTGCACGGAGCCGGGTCGCTCGGGCGGCGGCTCTACGCCGTATTGCTCGGCGCGGCGGCGCTGGCCGGCGCCGGCGTCGCCGGCCGGCACGTGTGGTTGACCACCCTGCCGCCGGAACGCATCCCGGCCTGCGGCCCCGGGCTCGACTTCATGCTGCAGGCTTTTCCGCTGCGCGATGCCCTGGCGATGGTCCTGTCCGGCTCCGGTGAGTGTGCCAAGGTCGACTGGCATTTTCTGGGCCTGAGCATGCCCGCGTGGGTGCTGATTGCGCTGCTGTTGCTGGGCATCTTCGGCGTGGTCTGCAACTGGCGCGCGGCAAACCGGGTGCGCCGTCGCGCCAGCTCGTTCTAGCCCAGCAAGCGCTCGAGAATGTCCCGATAGACAGCCTGCATCGTCGCGATGTCGGCAACCGGAATCTGTTCATTCGGTTTGTGTATCGTCGCGTTGACCGCACCGAACTCCACCACATGGGTGCCGCTGGGTGCGATGAACCGGCCGTCCGATGTGCCGCCACCCGTCGACAGTTCCGGCTGCACGCCCGTGTGTCTGGCCACGGCAGCGGCAACGGCGTCGGTGAGCACGCCTCGCGGCGTCAGAAAGGGCTCTCCCGACAGATGCCAGTCCAGCGTGTAATCGATGTCGTGGGCATTGAATATCGTCTCGATATGCCGGCGAAGCCGGGTGTGATCCCAGACCGTGGAATAGCGGATATTGAAGCGTGCGGTCAGCGTTCCCGGCGTTACATTGACGGCATCGCCGATGCTTTCCAGCTTGACCATCTGGAAGCTGGAGGGTGGAAAGAACTCGTTGCCGTCGTCCAGTGAGGTTGCGTGCAGTGCCTGCAGCACGGGGGCGAAATCCCGGATGGGATTCCGTGCCAGATGCGGATAGGCCACATGACCGGCCACGCCATGCACCGTCAGGATGCCGCTCAGTGAACCGCGGCGGCCGATGCGCACGGTATCGCCCAAACGCTTCTCGCAGGAGGGTTCGCCGATCACGCACCAGTCCAGGGTCTCGCCGCGTTCCTTGAGGTGTTGCATGACCCGCCGAGTGCCGTCCTGGGCCCGACCCTCCTCGTCGCTGGTGATCAGGAAGGCGATCGAACCGCGATGGTCGGGACGGGCGGCGACAAAATCAGTGGTTGCCTCCAGCATGGCGGCGAGACCGGATTTCATGTCGGCTGAACCCCGGCCGTAAAGGATGCCATCGCGGACTTCGGGCACGAAGGGGTCCGACAGCCAGGCTTCCCGTGGTCCGGCGGGAACGACATCCGTATGACCGGCAAAGCACAGGGTCGGCCCCGCGTGCACGCGTCGCGCCCAGAGGTTGGTCACGTCACCAAACTGCAGTGACTCCACCGTGAAGCCCGCCGCCGGGAGCCTTTGGGCCATCAGTGGCTGACAGCCGGCATCATCGGGAGTCACCGAGGGCTTGCGGATCAGCGCCTGCGCCAACTCGACCGTGCGGTTCTTCGCGTCGTGTGCCTGCACCGGGTCAGTCACTGCTGAGGAGCTCATTGAGCGAAACCTTCGCACGGGTTTTGGCATCCACCCGCTTCACGATCACCGCGCACGCCAGACTGCAGCGGCCATCGCTGGACGGCAGGCTGCCCGGCACCACGACGGCCCCGGCGGGCACCCGGCCGTAGCTCACTTCATCCCGTGCACGATCGTAGATCCGCGTGCTCTGGCCGATGAATACCCCCATCGAGATCACGGCGCCTTCCTCGACCACCACGCCCTCGACGATCTCGGAGCGGGCGCCTATGAAGCAGATGTCCTCGATGATCGTCGGGCCGGCCTGCACCGGCTCCAGCACGCCACCGATGCCGACGCCCCCCGAGAGGTGCACGTTGCGGCCGATCTGCGCGCAGCTGCCCACCGTGGCCCAGGTGTCCACCATGGTGCCGCTGTCGATATAAGCGCCGATGTTGACGAAGCAGGGCATCAACACGACGTTGGAGGCGACATGCGCACCGTGGCGGACAATGGTCCCGGGCACCACGCGGGTACCGGCTGCGGCAAACTGTTCCAGGGTCCAGGCGTGGTACTTGAGCGGCACCTTGTCGTAGAAATCCGTGGGGCTGCCCGGCATGCGCACGCTGCGCTCGATGCCGAAATGCAGCAGGACGGCTTTCTTCAGCCATTGATTGACCGTCCATTCCCCACCGGTTTTCACGGCAACGCGTGCCGTGCCGGCATCGAGGCTGGCGATCGCCGTGGCAACGGCGGACTTCAGGTCTTCCGGCGCATTCGGCAGATCGATGCCGGCGCGCGCGTCAAAGGCAGTTTCAATCCGGCTTTGTAGCGTGTTTTCTTTCATGGCGGCTTTCAGTCGTTGCTTTCGAGGACTCGTGTGAGTGATTCCTTGAGTTGCTCACACAACTCCGGAGTCAGCGGTGCTCCGGGAAGATCGGTGACATAAAACACATCCTCCGCGCGTTCGCCAACGGTGAGGATCTTCGCGGCCTGGATCGCCACCTGATTGTGGCGCAGAACTTGGCCCACCTGGCAGAGCAGGCCGGGGCGGTCGCCCGCCACGATTTCCATGACGGTGCGGTCGTTGGTTTCGTCGGGCTCGAAGCTGATGTGTACCGGCGTGGAGAACATGCGGACCTGGCGTGGCGGGCGGCGGCTGACCTGCAGAGGGCGCTCCTCATCAACCGTTATCGCCTGCTCGAGCCGATGGCGAATCTGGTCGCGCCGCTCGCTGTCGACAATCTGTTCACCGTTGTTCTCGAGGACCACATAGGTGGACAGGCTGAAGCCGTTGCCGAGACGGATGATGCGCGCGTCGGCAATGTCGAGCCCCAGTTCGTCCAGCACGGCAGTCACCGTCGCAAAGGTATAACGGTCCAGCGGGGCGTAGACCATGACAGCGGTT
The DNA here is from genome assembly GCA_964384525.1 of uncultured Chromatiaceae bacterium. Lineage (GTDB taxonomy): Bacteria > Pseudomonadota > Gammaproteobacteria > Steroidobacterales > SHZI01. Next base: position 52,127 of record CAYLKO010000009.1, on the reverse strand, counting down.
CCGGCCCCGGAGCTCTCCGCCTGCACGCCGGCCAGCACCCGCCGGCCTTCGTCGGCGCGGGCGGCCAGGAGCTGCGTATGCCACGCGATCTCCTCGGGCCGAAAACGCAGGAAGTAGTCATCGCCGAAATCGGCCCAGACCGTATCGATGCGCGTGTCCGGGACGGTGGCCAGCGCAGGAAGGGCCCGGGCCGCAGCCTTGCGCTCTTCGATCAGTGCGTCCCGGTCTATGGGTTTTTCGAGCCCGCGGCGGAGCGCGCGCTTGGCCTGTCCATACAATTCTTCGAAGAGCTGCGCCTTCCAGGAGTTCCACAGCTTGGGATTGGTGGCCCGCACATCGGCCACGGTCAGCAGGTAGAGATAGTCCAGATGGACTTCATCGCCGATGTGGCTGGCAAACTCGGCGATGACCGCCGGGTCGCTGATGTCCCGCTTCTGGGCTGTCAGGGACAGCAGCAGGTGATTGCGCACGAGCCAGGCAACCAGCCGGGCGTCGTAGCGGCTCAAGCCATGTTCGAGGACGAAGGACTCGGCATCCAGTGCGCCGAGTTCCGAGTGATCACCGCCCCGACCCTTGGCGATGTCGTGGAACAGGCCCGCCAGGTAGATCAGCTCGTGTGAAGGCAGGGCCTGCATGATCTCCGAACAGCGCGGGAATTCGTGGTTGTAGCGACTGAGGGCAAAGCGCCGCAGATTGCCCACGACGAACAGGGTGTGCTCGTCCACGGTATAGGCATGGAAGAGGTCGTATTGCATGCGGCCGACGATGCGGCCGAACGCCGGCACATAGCGCCCGAGCACGCCATAGCGATTCATGCGTCGCAACTCGTGCGTGACGCGGTCCCGCGCCCGGAGGATCTGCAGAAAAAGCCGGTGGTTCCGCGGATCCTGGCGGAACTCGTCATCGATCAGGTTGAGGCTGCGGCGGATCAGGGAAATCGTGACGGCGCCCACGCCCTTCAGTTCGGGCCGCTGCTGCAGATGCAGGAAGAGCTCGAGCAGGGCCGACGGCGAGCGGTCGAATACGCCATTGTCCGCCACCTGCAGAAAGCCGTTGTGCACGCTGAAGTGCTCATCCAGCCGTTCGGGCTCGGCATTGGGATCATTGAGGATGGCTTCCTGAAACTGCTGCAGCACCATCTCGTTCAGCCGGCTCAGATCCATCACCGTGCGGTAATAGCGCTGCATGAACTGTTCGACGGCCAGCATGTAGGAGGCATCCTGGTAACCGAACATCTGCGCAATGCGGGTCTGGTAGTCGAAGAGCAGGCGATCCTCGTGTCGCTCGGTCAGCAGGTGCAGCGCAAAGCGGATGCGCCACAGGAACTCCCGACCCTGCAGCAAAAGCCGCATTTCCGGCGGACTCAGAAAGCTGCGGCTGACCAGATACTCGAGGTCACCACGACCGTACTCGCGCAGGGCGACCCAGCGTATCGTCTGGATATCCCGCAAACCACCCGGACTGCCTTTGACATCCGGCTCCAGGTTGTACGCCGTGTCGTCGTAGCGATGGTGCCGGTTCAACTGCTCCCGGATCTTGCCTTCGAAGTATTGCCTGGATGGCCACACCTTGCCGGGCGCAATCGCCGACTGCATCTCCCACAGCAGCTCTTCCGGCCCCGACAGCAGCCGCGACTCCATCAGGGTGGTGAGCAGCGTCAGGTCGGTGGCCGCGTCCTGGCCACATTCGGCGGGTGTGCGGACGCTGTGGCGGATTTCAAGGCCGGCATCCCACATCAGGGTGAGGAAGCTGGACAGGCTGTCCGGTGTGGGTCGGGCATCGTTCTCCGGTGTCAGCACCAGCAGGTCGACATCGGAGCAGGGGTGGAGCTCGGCGCGGCCATAACCGCCGACTGCCACCAGCGCACAATTGGCGTGACTGGCATCGCCGGCGCGACGCCACCCCTCGCAGACCACCAGATCGACCAGCATGGCCCGGTCGGCCACGAGGCGGGTGGCGGTTTCATCAGCCAGAAACCGTTGCTTGAGTGCCGCATCGCCGGTGGTCAGCGCCTGCTTCAACACCTGCAGCGCATTGCCGGGGGCCTGTACCAGGCGGCGCACGGCGGGCCAGTCGATGGCCAGGCCGTCCGTCTGCAGCACCGTTGCCGCCAGCTGGCGCGCTTCCTCCGACAAACCCAGCGCCGGACTGGCCACTGCGGTCACGGTTGTTCCCCGGCCCCCAGGGTCAGTACCTCGCAACCATCGCGGGTGATCAGGAGCGTGTGTTCCCACTGGGCGGAAAGCGAGTGATCACGCGTGACGACGGTCCAGCCGTCGGGCAGCAGACGCACATGCCGCTTGCCCGCATTGACCATCGGTTCGATGGTGAACGTCAGCCCCTCGCGGAGTTCCAGGCCGGTATCGGCCTCACCGTAATGCAGCACCTGAGGGTCTTCGTGGAAACCGCGGCCGATGCCGTGGCCGCAATATTCCCGGACGACACTGAAGCCCTGGGCTTCCACGAAAGTCTGAATGGCATGGCCGATGTCGCCGAGCCGTTTGCCGGGACGCGCCTGGCCGATGCCGATCCAGAGCGCCTCGCGGCTGACCCGGGCGACGCGTTCACCAAGGACGGTGGCTTTGCCCACCTGGAACATCCGGCTGCTGTCACCATGGAAGCCGTCCTTGATCACGGTGATGTCCACGTTGACCATGTCGCCCGATTTGAGGCGCTTTTCGGTGGGGATTCCGTGGCATACGACGTGGTTGACCGATGTGCAGATCGACTTCGGAAAACCACGGTAGTTCAGTGGGGCCGGGACCGCCTGCTGCACATTCACGATGTAGTCGTGGCAGATCCGGTCCAGCTCGAGGGTGGTGATGCCCGGCTGGATATGCGGGCCGATCATGTCCAGCACGTCGGCTGTCAGGCGGCCCGCCACCCGCATGGCGGCCTGCTCGGCCGGGTTTTTGATCGTGATGCTCATCCGTGAGTCCTGTAGCCCGGTATGCGTGCTACGGCCCGGACCGGCGTTGTGACGACTAATCGCGTATGGTATAAAGCGCCCGCCCTTGAGGCAACGAAATCCACACGCGGTTCGTCACATCTGGCTGGGTGCCAGCAGTCGTTTCGACGGCTGGTTGCCGGATGGGAACCGCGGCGGCCCCAACCCACATATAACAGAAGACCGGACTGCAGTTGAAGCTGTGGCTGGCTTCGAGGAGATCCCATGACTGACGTCAGCATGCGCCAGATGCTTGAGGCTGGTGTGCATTTTGGTCACCAGACCCGCTACTGGAACCCCAAGATGGGCCCGTACATTTTCGGCGCCCGCAACAACATCCACATCATCAACCTGGAACACACGGTACCGCTGTTCAACAAGGCAACGGCATTTGTCCGGTCGCTGACCGCCGACGGTGGCCGCATCCTGTTCGTGGGCACCAAGCGGGCGGCTCGTGAATCAGTGAAGTCCCAGGCCGATCGCTGTGGCATGCCGCATGTGAGCCATCGCTGGCTCGGTGGCACCCTGACCAACTTCAAGACGATCAAGCAATCCATCAAGCGCCTCGAAGACCTCGATGCGATGGAAGCAGATGGCCATTTTGCCAAGCTGACCAAGAAGGAAGTGCTGGACCGGCGCCGGGAGCGTGAAAAGCTGGAGCGCAGCCTCGGTGGCGTCAAGTCGATGGTGTCGCTGCCGGATGCAATCTTCGTGATTGATGTCGGCCACGAACAGATCGCGATCCGGGAGGCCAACAAGCTGGGCATTCCCGTGGTCGGTATCGTCGACACCAACTCCAGTCCCGAGGGCGTTCAGTACATGGTTCCGGGCAATGACGACGCCATGCGCGCCGCGGAGCTGTATGCCGTTGCCATCGCCGATGCGGTTCTGGAGGGCAAGGACTCGATTCCGGCCGTGCCGATGGGTGAAGACGATTTTGTCGAACTCGATGCCGACGGCCGGCCGAAGTCGGCTGAACGCCGGCGACCCGCGCCAGCCAAGCGCCCATCGCGCAAGGCGGCCCCGTCATCAGCGAAGGCGTCCGCGCCGGAAGCTGGTGAAGTGGCAGCACCGACTGACGTTGCCGACAGCAGCGATGACGCCTGAAGCAGGAGACTCAAGATGACGACCGTATCAGCAAGCGTGGTGAAAGAGCTGCGTGAACGGACTGGCTCCGGCATGATGGAATGCAAGCGGGCGCTGGTCGACACCGATGGTGATATCGACAAGGCCGTTGAACTGCTCCGGACCCGTGGCCAGGCCAAGGCGGAAAAGAAGGCCGGCCGGACGGCAGCTGAAGGCCAGGTGCTCACGGCCCAAAGTCCCGACGCCGCCGTCACGGTCATCATCGAAGTCAACTGCGAGACCGACTTTGTCGCCAAGGATGCCTCCTTTCAGGAGTTCGCGCGGAATGCCGCCGAATCAGCGGCCCGGGGCCAGCCGGCAACGGTCGAGGCGCTGATGAATCTGCCGCTGGCGGATGGTCGCTCCCTGGAAGAGACGCGTCGTGACCTGGTGGCCAAGATCGGCGAGAACATCGGTGTCCGGCGTTTCGAGTACCTGCGGCCATCCGGCCAACTGGGCAGCTATTTCCACGGAACCCGCATCGGTGTGCTCGTGGACCTGGAGGGCGGTGACGCCGAACTGGGCAAGGATCTGGCGATGCACATCGCGGCCAGCAATCCCGGTTATCTGCATCCGGAAGATGTGCCTGAAGAGGTGTTGGCCGGCGAGCGCCGCATCCTGACGGAGCAGGCCGCAGGCAAGGGCAAGCCTGCCGAAATCGTCGTCAAGATGGTCGAAGGCGGGATCAGGAAATATCTGGGCGAGGTTGCCCTGATCAGCGAGCCTTTCGTCAAGGACCCGGCGGTCTCCATTGCCCAGCTGCTCAAGGGTCGCGGTGCCCGCATTCATCGCTACGTGCGGCTGGAAGTCGGCGAAGGGATCGAGAAGAAGTCGGAGAATATCGCCGATGCCGTGGCCGCGATGAATTCGCAGGGCTGATCGGAACCCGGCAAGACCAATATCCGGTAGAATCCGGCCAACATTGATAGTGCGGTAATTCCAGCCGCGTCCGGTTGAATTCTCTGATGAACGATGCACCCGTGGCCTATAGGCGCATCCTGCTGAAGCTCAGCGGTGAAGCCCTGATGGGCAATGGCGACTATGGCATCGACCCGGACGTACTCACGCGGATCGCCGGGGAAGCGAAGGCCACGGTCTCCCTGGGGGTTCAGCTGGGGATCGTGATTGGCGGTGGCAACATTTTCCGCGGGGCAGGGCTTGCCCGGGCGGGCATGGATCGCGTCACCGGCGATCACATGGGCATGCTGGCAACGGTGATCAATGCGCTGGCCTTGCAGGATGCCCTGGAGCGGGTCGGCGCCCATGCCAGGGTCATGTCGGCCCTGCAGATTCACGAAGTCAGCGAAGACTACATTCGGCGCCGGGCCATCCGCCACATGGAAAAAGGGCGCATCGCCATCTTTGCCGCGGGCACGGGCAACCCGTTTTTCACGACGGATACCGCAGCAGCCTTGCGGGCCATTGAAATCGGCGCCGACGTGCTGGCCAAGGGCACCAAGGTGGATGGTGTCTACACGGCCGATCCCGTCAGCAATCCTGATGCAAGTCGTTATGATCATCTGACATTCGACCGGGTGATCAATGACAAATTGAATGTGATGGACACGACGGCAGTCGTGATGTGTCGGGAAAACAATGTACCGATCCGGGTATTCAACCTGCAGGTCCCCGGTGACCTGTTGCGTCTGGTCCGGGGTGAAAATGTCGGTACGCTGGTGACCGGCTGATAGCTGCGCCGTGAGGCTCAAGGGAATGGGGATTTGCCGTGATCGATGAAATTCGTCAGGACGCAGATCAGCGCATGGCCAAATGCGTCACGGCGCTGGGGCAGGCATTACGCAAACTGCGGACTGGCAGAGCCCACCCGAGCCTCCTGGAGCATCTGATGGTGGAGTATTACGGGACCACCGTGCCGCTGGCCCAGACGGCAAACATCGCCATAGAAGATGCCCGGACACTCACGGTGACACCCTGGGAAAAGGGCATGGTTGGCACCATTGAAAAGGCCATCATGAGCGCCAATCTCGGCTTCACGCCGGTGACTGCCGGGACGGTGATTCGCGTGCCCTTGCCGGTCCTGACCGAGGAGCGCCGCCGGGATCTGGCCAAGCTGGTCAAGCATGAGGCAGAGCTGGGTCGGGTGGCCGTGCGCAACGTGCGGCGGGATGCCATGACCGACCTGAAGGAAGCCCTCAAGGAAAAGATGATCACCGAAGATGCGGAACGGCAGGGCACGGGCCAGATTCAGGAACTGACCGACAGGTTTGTCGCGGAGATCGACCGGATCTCCGAAGAGAAGCAGAACGAAGTCATGGAGTTCTGAGCATTTTTCGACGCAGTACCAGGGACGGGAATCCTCCGAGCGGCAGTGGCATGAGCAGTTCCGGCACCAGCAGGCGTACAGGCACGGACAGCAGCGATGGCAGCGACGTGTCGTCGCCGCTGGTTCGGCCTACCCATGTCGCGATCATCATGGACGGCAATGGCCGCTGGGCCACGCGCCACGGCAAGCTGCGCCATGCCGGGCACCGGGCCGGGGTCAAGGCGGCCCGTGAAGTGGTCGAGGCCTGCGCGGAGTCGGACGTCAAGGTCCTGACACTGTTCGCCTTCAGCAGCGAGAACTGGAAACGTCCGCCCAGTGAAGTCGATGCGCTGATGCGCCTCTTTGTCGAGGTCCTGCAGCGTGAGGTGGATACCCTCCACCAGAATGATATCCAGCTGCGCTTCATCGGAGCCCGCGACAGCCTGTCGGCCATTCTGCGCAAACGCATGGCGGATGCCGAGGCGCGCACCGCCAACAACTCGCGCATGACACTGGTTCTGGCCGTGGCCTATGGCGGCCAGTGGGACATGGTGCAGGCAGTTCGCCGCATTACCCAGAAAGTCCGCAGGGGCGACCTCGACCCTGCGGATATCGATGAAGCATTGATAGACCGGCATCGGGCCCTGGCGGGCCTGCCGTCACCCGATCTGCTCATTCGCACCGGCGGAGAGCAACGGGTGAGCAACTTTCTGCTCTGGGATCTGGCCTACACCGAACTGTGCTTTACCGACGTCCTGTGGCCGGACTTCGGTGCCGGACAGATATCCCTTGCATTGAATGCCTACAGTCAGAGACAACGCCGTTTTGGCCTCACGGGCGATCAACTCGAAGCGGTTGGCGATTGACCGCTTCCCGCCTGTCAGCGGGGTATAGCCAGCCATGAGCCAGTTGAGGCAGCGCATCTTCGCGGCCGTTCCATTGCTTGCAGCACTGGTGCTGGTGCTGTTCATGGCGCCGTACTGGCTGGCATACGGCTTGAGTGCCGCCATTTTCATCATGGCCGCCTGGGAATGGGCGGTATTCCTTGGCTTGCGGCGCTCATGGGCCCGCGTCGCGTATGCTGCGGTGACGGCGCTGATTCTGGCGACCGTCGCGTGGCTGGTGCCCGGCCTCGTGGAGCTGGGCGTGGTTTTGTGGATTGCCGTGGCATGGTGGGCGCTGGCTTTTCTGTGGGTGCTGCGCTATCCGACGCCGGTGCCGCCCCTGCTCGCGGCGCTCGCCGGATGGCTGGTTCTGGTGCCGTGCTGGGCGGCCATCGTGGCCATTCTGGCCAGTCCCGAACAGGGGGCGGCCCTGCTGCTGCTGGCGCTGGCGATCATCTTCGCGGCCGACAGCGGCGCCTACTTCGCGGGTCGCCGCTACGGGCGGATCAAGCTGGCTCCCCGGGTGAGCCCGGGAAAAACCTGGGAGGGCCTCATTGGTGGTGTGCTGCTCGCGGGGCTGGTCGCCGCCGTCGGTGGATCACTGCTCGATCTGCCCGTGGTCTTCATTCTGCCGGTCGGGGTGAGCATCGCGCTCGTGTCGGTGGTCGGCGATCTCACGGAAAGCATGTTCAAGCGGAGCGCCGGCGTGAAGGACAGTGGCAACCTGATACCAGGCCACGGTGGAATTCTCGATCGTCTTGACAGCATCACGGCTGCCATACCGCTGTATGCACTGGCCTTGTCGTGGTACGGCGTGGTGGCGGTCTGAGCACCGGATGGCCATGGTCTTGCTGCGCTGCCCGGGCAGGTCGTCCCCGGCAAGTTTGCCAGCGCAAGCCCGGACGTAATGCCTTAAGATTCGCGCCATGTCGCAAATCCTGACCTCGACACTGGCCTTCGTGGCGGCCATCGGCCTGCTCGTGGCCATTCATGAATATGGCCACTACATCGTGGCCCGTCTTTGCGGGGTCAAGGTTCTGCGCTATTCGATCGGCTTTGGCCGCGTGGTCTGGTCGAAGCGTGCTGGCGCCGATCAGACGGAATACTGCCTGTCGGCACTGCCGCTTGGCGGTTACGTGAAGCTGCTCGATGAGCGGGACTGCGCGGTGACCTTCGCCGAGCGCGGCCGGGCCTTCAACCGGCAGTCGCCGCCGGTCAAGATCGCGATTCTGGCAGCGGGTCCGGCCTTCAATCTGCTGTTTGCCATCGTTGCCTATGCCGTCATGTTCATGACCGGCGTGCCCGGCATGAAGCCGGTGATCGGCACGGTGACACCCGGATCCGTGGCCGCCACCGCCGGCCTGCACGATGGTGACCGGATTGTCGCGGTCGGTGACCGGCCCGTCCTGACCTGGGAGTCGGCAACGCTGGCCATGCTGGACGACATGCTGGCCGACGGCGCCATTCGCCTTGATGTGGTCGGCAAGAGCGGCACGACCCGGGTGGCCACCATGCTGACGGCCGGCCGTGAATCGGCGCTGACCGAGCCCGGAAAACTGTACACCGAGCTGGGGCTGAAACCCTGGTCGCCCGAGCCGGAGCGGGTGGTCAGCATGATCACGCCGGGCAGCCCGGCAGAAGCTGCCGGCTTGCAGACCGGTGACCGTCTGGTGTCCATGGATGGAGAGCCCGTGCAGGCTCTTGGCGCCTGGATCGACCATGTGCGGGCCCACCCCGGTGAGACGATCGCGCTGACCGTGGAGCGTGCTGGCCAGCCCATTGAGCTCAAGGTGCAGATTGGTTCGGTCAAGACCGATGACGGGACGATCGGGCAGATCGGTGCCGCGTTTGCCCTGCCGGAAGGCGTGCTGGAAAGCATGCGGGCCGAGGAGCGTTATGGCCCGCTTCAATCCCTGGAGCGGGGCGTCGCCAAGACCTGGGAAATGAGTGCGCTGACCTTGCGGATGATCGGTCGCATGGTCACTGGTGATGTATCACCGAAGAATATCAGCGGGCCGATCAATATCGCCCAATACGCCGGCATGAGCGCCTCGATCGGCGGCACCGCATTCCTGAGTTTCCTGGCCATCGTCAGCATCAGTCTGGGCGTGCTCAATCTGTTGCAGATCCCGATGCTGGACGGTGGGCAGATCGTGTATACCGTGGCAGAGACCTTCAAGGGCGGCCCCTTGTCCGAACGTGCACAGATCATAGGCCAGCAGATCGGCATCACTTTCCTTCTGGTACTGATGACTTTTGCTTTCTACAACGACATCTCGCGACTGCTCAGTTAGTCAGCAGATGCTTTTTCGAGCGGCGTCTACAGCCCCTGTCCGCAGTCTGTTGCTGATCGTCATGTTGACGGCACTGGTCGACGTGCCGCGCGGGCTCAACGCCCAGCAGCCGGCCGCGGAACCGCCAGCCACCCAGGCACCGGTTGCATCGCCCGCGGATCAATCCACCGAGCTGGTCGTGCGCGGCATCCGCGTCGAAGGCCTGCAGCGGATCGCCGAAGGTACGGTGTTCAACTATCTGCCGGTCAACATCGGTGACCGCATCGACGAGAACCGGATTCGTGAAGCGATCCGGGCCGTGTACGGCACCGGCTTCTTCCGCGATGTCGAGATGCGCTGGGACAAGGGCACGCTGGTTGTCGTCGTGGCCGAACGGCCGTCGATCGCCGATTTCACGATCACCGGCAACAAGGACATCAAGACCGAGGATCTGAAGGAGCCATTGGCCCGCATCGGCTTGAAGAAGGGCAGGACCTTCAACCAGTCCGTCCTGGATGAGGTGGAGCAGTCGCTGACCGATCAGTATTTCAGCCGGGGCAAGTACGCGGCCACGATCAAGGCCGAGGTCAAGGACCTGCCGGACAACAAGGTCGATATCGCCATCACCATCAAGGAAGGCGATCGGGCCCGGATCCGCCAGATCAACCTCGTCGGCAACAAGAGTTTTTCGGACAAGGAGCTGCTCGAGCGCTTCGAACTGAAGACGCCCGGATGGCTCTCCTGGATCCGGCAGGATGACCGCTATTCCCGTGAGGCGCTGTCCGGAGATCTGGAGAAGCTGCGCTCGTTCTACATGGACCGCGGTTTTGCCGACTTCGGCGTGGAATCGACACAGGTGGCGATCTCGCCGGACAAGAGCAACATCTACATCACGGTCAACCTGGTCGAGGGTGAGCGCTACAAGATCAGTGATGTGCGCCTTGGCGGCGAACTCGTGTTGTCGGAGGCGCAACTGAATCCCCTCGTGCAGGTCAAGCCCGGCCAGACCTATTCCCAGCGGCTCATCACCCAGAGCGCCGACCTGATCCGCCTGCGTCTTTCCGAAGAGGGTTATGCCTTTGCCACGGTGGAGCCCGTGCCCGAGCTGGACCGTGCGGCCAAGACCGTGGCCGTGACGCTGTATGTGGAACCCAAAAAGCGCGTGTATGTCCGGCGGGTCAATTTCAACGGGACCTCGTCGGTAAACGATGAAGTCTTCCGCCGCGAAATGCGCCAGTTCGAGGGCGGTTACCTCTCCAACAGCCGGCTTGAACGGTCGAAGATCCGCATCCAGCGCCTGCCCTATATCGAGAAGGTGGAAGAATCCACCAACCCGGTGCCGGGCACCCCGGATCTGGTGGATCTGGATTTCAACATCACCGAAGGGCTGCCGGGCCAGTTCGGCGGCGGCGTGGGCTACTCGGCATCCCAGAAGCTGATCCTGAATGGCAGCTTCGTGCACACGAATTTCATGGGCTCGGGCAATCGCGTCCAGGCCGACGTCAACTCGGGCCGCTACCGGACCGTGTACAGCTTCGCCTATACCGATCCCTACACCACGATCAATGAAGTCAGCCGCACGATCAGCGTGGCCTACCGGGACATCACCCAGTTCACGTCCTCGGCCTCGGATTTCTCCACCAAGACGCTCTCGGCATCTGTTGAATACAGCTACCCGCTCACCGAGTTCCAGCGGTTCATCCTGGGTGGCACGTGGCAGAGCGCCGAACTGCTGTCGGACAGTTTCAGCAGCCGGCAGGCCCAGCAATGGGTGCGGAACAACGGCAAGAGCGACACGAGCTTCGTGCCCGGCGGCGCCATCTACACCTCGGATTTCGACACCTTCGAGCTGGTGGCCGGCTGGGTCTACGACAGCCGCAACCGCTCGCTGTTTGCGGATCGGGGCGCCCGGCACCGGCTGGTGGCCAACACCACGATTCCCGGCAGCGACATCGAGTACTACACGATCAATTACAACTATCAGCAATACTGGCCCCTGACCAGTTGGGCAACCGTGCTCTTCAAGGTTGACCTGGGTTATGGCGACGCCTTCGGCAATACCACCTCACTGCCGCCCTACAAGAATTACTTTGGTGGTGGTCCGGACACGATCCGTGGTTTCCGGGAAAACAACCTCGGCCCCAAGGATGATTTCGGCAACCCCTATGGCGGCGATACGCTGGTGTCGGGCCAGGCAGAGCTGTTGTTGCCGATTCCCGAAAAGTGGCAGTCGAAGGCCCGCTTCTCGCTGTTTTACGATGTCGGCAACGTGTTCTCGCTGGGCGACGTGGAATTTTTTGGCAAGCAGAGCAACAATCCGATCAAGTATGATTTCAGCACCGGGGAGCTGAAACAGTCAGTCGGCATTGCCGCTCAATGGCTGGCGCCCCTCGGGCTGTTCCGCTTCAGTTATGCCTTCCCGCTCAACGCACAAAGCGGCACGATCAACAGTTATGGCGATGATACGGAGCGGTTCCAGTTTTCCATCGGCGGCGCCTTCTAGGCCGACGAACTCAGACCTCAAACATCCGGCAAGGGAAAAAACATGTTGCACATGACGAAGCAGGACACGCGCCCAGGGCTCAAGTTGACCGCGGTAATGGCGGTGATCCTCTGCATTACGGTTTCCCTGTTGTCGACGACGGTTGAAGCGCAGGTCAAGCCGCTCCGCATCGGTTTCGTCAATGTCCAGCGGTTGTTGATCGAGTCGCCGCAGGCAAATACGGCCAACAAATCCCTGGAAAACGAATTTGCCCCGCGCCAGAGGGACCTGATGGCCAAGCAGAAGGCCTTCAAGGATCGGGCGGACAAGTTCCAGAAGGATGGCGCCGTCATGGGTGCGGATGAGCGCCGCAATACCGAAAACGATCTGCGCCGCGATGAGCGGGAACTATCCCGGCAGGTTGATGAGCTCCGCGAGGATCTGAACAATCGCAAGAACGAGGAGCTGGGCAAGCTGCGGGTTGACGTGCTGCGCGAGATCGAAGGCTTTGCCAAGCAGGGTGGCTACGATCTCATCGTGAGTGATGCCCTGTACGTCAATCCGGCTCTGGATGTGACCAGCCAGGTATTGCAGGCATTGCAGGGTCGCGCCAAATAGCGGCGATGGGCGAGGGCCGGGCCGGCTGATCGGAGCAGTCAGGGGATGGGTATCAGTCTGGGTCAACTTGCAGTGCGCCATGGCTGCGAGTTGCGGGGTGATCCCGATCAGGTGGTCGAGCGTGTGGCCACCCTGGATGACGCCGACGCCCGCTCGCTGACCTTCCTCGCCAATCCGGCCTACCGCCGCAAACTGGCCGGCACCCGGGCGGGCGCGGTCATCCTGTCTGCCGCCGATGCCGATGAGTGCCCGGTGGCCGCCCTGGTCGCTGCCAATCCCTATGTCGTTTATGCCCACGCAGCTGCCGAGCTGCATCCGCCCGCACCCCTGGAGCCGGGCATTCATCCGTCGGCCGTGGTGGCCTCGGGCGTGAACATTCCACGGTCCTGCCAGGTGGGGCCGGGGGTGGTCATCGGCCGCAACGTGGTGATCGGCGAACGGGTGTTTGTCGGCCCGAACGCGGTGATCGGCGAGGGCACGGTGATCGGCGACGATACGCGGATCCTGCCGGGGGCTGCGCTATACGCTGCCGTGCGGGTTGGCGCCCGTTGCATCGTGCATACCGGGGTGGTGCTGGGAGCGGATGGCTTTGGCTTTGCCCGCGACCGGGATGGCTCTTACGTGAAGGTGCCTCAGCTCGGCAGCGTCGTGGTGGGTGACGACGTGGAGATCGGCGCCAACACCACCATTGACCGGGGCGCCATCGGCGACACGGTGATCGGCAATGGCGTGAAGCTCGATAACCAGATCATGGTCGCCCACAATGTGCGCATCGGTGATCACACGGTGATCGCCGCCCATACCGGCATATCCGGCAGCGCCACGATCGGCGCCCGTTGCATCGTGGGCGGCAAGGCCGGCTTTGCCGGCCATATCGTGGTGGCCGATGATGTGATCATCGGCGGTGGAACCAGTGTCACCGGGTCGATCCGGTCGCCGGGTGTTTATGCCGGCGGCGGCACACCGGCTGATACCCTGCAGAGGTGGCGACGGAACATGGCACGCTTCAGTCAACTCGATGAGATGGCGAGACGGCTGCGCGATCTGGAACGTCGCATGAAAGATTCGAAATGACAGCGATACATCCCACGGCCATCGTCGACCCGGGCGCCGAGCTGGCTGCCGATGTCAGCATCGGTCCGTATGCCGTGATCGGGGCCGGGGTCAGCATCGGTGCCGGCACCACCATCGGCGCCCATACGGTGGTGAAGGGGCCAACGCGCATCGGCTCGCAGAATCACATCTTCCAGTTTGCCTCCATCGGCGAGGATCCGCAGGACAAGAAATACGGTGGCGAGGTGACGCGCCTCGAAATCGGCGACCGCAACACCTTCCGCGAATTCTGTACGATCAATCGGGGCACGGCGCAGGATCTGGGCGTCACGACCATCGGCAGCGACAACTGGATCATGGCCTACGTGCACGTGGCGCACGATTGCGTGGTGGGTAACCACGTGATCTTCTCCAACAACACGACCCTGGCCGGCCACGTCCATGTGGGTGACCATGTCATCTGCAGCGGCTTTTCCGCCGTCCACCAGTTCTGTCGCCTGGGTGCGCACAGCTTCCTGGGCGGCTTTGCAGCGATCACCCGCGATGTACCGCCCTATGTCATCGTGGCCGGACAACCAACGGCTCCCCATGGCATCAATACCGAAGGCTTGAAGCGCCGCGGATTCACGCCGGAGCAGTTGCGCAATCTCAAGGAGGCCTACCGGATTCTCTATCGTGAACAACTGCAATTGGTCGAGGCCCGGGAGCGGCTGGCTGCGCTCGCGGACACCCAGCCGGAAGTGCGCCTGCTCGTCGATTTCATCGACCAATCCGAACGCAGCCTGATTCGCTGACGTCCGCGATGCCACGAATCGCCATCGTCGCCGGCGAACTCTCGGGCGACCGGCTCGGCGCCGGACTGATGCAGGCGCTCAAGCAGCGCATCAGCACCGTGAGTTTTGTCGGCGCTGGCGGTCCCGACATGCAGGCGGCCGGCTGTGAGGTGTGGGTTCCGAGCGACGAGCTGGCGGTGATGGGGCTGGCTGAAGTCGTGGCGCACCTGCCGCGATTGCGCCGGATCCTGCTGGACCTCGAAGCCCGCCTGCTGGCCGATCCGCCCGATCTCTACATCGGCATCGACGCCCCCGATTTCAATCTGCGACTGGAGCGGCGTCTTCGGGCCCGCGGCATTCCCACCGTTCACTATGTATCCCCTTCGGTCTGGGCCTGGCGGCCCGGGCGGGTGCGGATCCTGCGCGAAGCCTGTGACCAGGTGTTGTGCCTGCTGCCCTTCGAAGCCGATTTCCTGCACCGCCACGGCGTGCCGGCCACTTTTGTCGGTCACCCGCTGGCCGACGCCATCCAGCCCGGTGCGGATCCCGTGACCGCACGGCGCACCCTCGACCTGCCTCTGTCCGGCCCGGTCGTGGCCGTGATGCCCGGCAGTCGGGCCGGGGAGGTGAGCCGCCTGGGGCCGGTCTTTGCGGCGACCCTGGCGTGGCTTGCCCCACGGGTTCCCGGTCTTCACGCCGTGGTGCCGGTGGCAATGCCGGCCCTGCGTCCGCACCTCGAAGCACTCTGGACGCCCGCTGCCACGGGTCGCGTGCCGATACATCTGATCGACGGCCAGGCGCAAACGGCAATGGCTGCGGCCGACGTGGTCTTGCTGGCCTCCGGTACGGCCACGCTGGAAGTGATGCTGGTGAACCGGCCGATGGTGGTCGCCTATCGTCTGGCGCCCGTTACCTACGCCCTGTTGAAGATGCTGCGCCTGGTGCGGCTGCAGTATTTCTCCCTGCCCAACGTGCTGGCGGGCGAGGGCCTGGTGCCGGAGTTTCTGCAGGGTGCCGCCACCCCGGCGGCCCTGGGAACCGCGATCATGGCTTGGCTCGAATCGCCGGCACGGCGTGCGCAGCTGCACGAACGCTTTGCCGTGCTGGCAGCGGGATTGCGGCTGGGCGCCAGTGAGCGGGCGGCCGAAGCCGTGCTGAAGGTCGTGAACGGTTCGTATAATCGGGACATTGTCCCGTGAACATGATTGCCGGCATCGATGAAGCAGGGCGTGGGCCGCTGGCCGGTCCCGTCGTGGCTGCGGTGGTCGTGTTGCAGATGCATCAGGGTATTGCCGGCGTGCGTGATTCGAAGGCCATGAGTGCAACCCAACGCGAGGCGGCGGCCATGCGGATTCGTGCCGAGGCGGTGGCGTGGTCCATCGGCGAGGCCTCCCATGCGGAAATCGATCGATTGAACATCCTGCAGGCAAGCATGCTCGCCATGGAGCGGGCCTTTGCCGGATTGTCCTGTGTGCCCGGGCGCGTGGAGGTGGACGGCAACCGGGCGCCGGCCCTGGCCGGCTATCAGGGCGATCTCGTCACGGTGATCGGTGGCGATCGCCAGCGGATGGCGATCGCGGCAGCATCGATCCTGGCCAAGGTTCATCGCGACGAACTGATGATCCGGCTGCATGGCCGATATCCCCACTATGGTTTCGATCGGCACAAGGGTTACCCCACGCGCGAGCACTATGCCGCTCTGCAGGCTTTCGGCGTCTGCCCGGAGCATCGCCGCAGCTTTGCGCCGGTTCGACAGGCGCTGGCGCTGGTTGCCGCCCACGGGCAGACAGGATCGTGAACGAGGCGGTGGCAGTCGCCAGCCCGGGATTCGTACACCTGCACATCCATACCGAGTACTCGCTGCTGGACAGCGTGGTGCGCATACCGGAGCTGATCAACGCCACGGCGGCCGCGGGCATGCCGGCCGTGGCGATCACCGACCAGGGCAATCTGTTCGGGCTCATCAAGTTCTACCGGGCGGCGCTGGCCGCCGGCGTGCAACCGATCATCGGCGCCGAAGTGTGGTACGCCGACGGCGTCGATGCGGCCGGTGAAAATTCCGAGCCGGCACGGCTCATCCTGCTGTGCCGCAATCTCGCCGGCTATCGCAACCTGTCCCGCCTGCTGACCAAAACGTGGCTGGAAGGCCAGCAAAACGGCCAGCCGGTCGTGCGTGCGGGCTGGCTGGACGAACACACCGTCGATGGCCTCATCGCCCTGTCCGGTGGACGCGACGGGGTTCTGGGCCGCAGCCTGCTGATCGGCGACCGGGAGCGTGCACGCGAAACAGCCGGGGCGTTTCAGCGCTGGTTCGGCGGTGATTTCTACGTCGAGTTGCAGCGCACGGGCAGATCCCGGGAGGATGTGTATCTGCAGGCTGCCGTGGCCTTTGCAGCCGAAGTTGGGCTGCCGGTGGTGGCCACGAATGATGTCCGCTTTCTCGCCGCGGCCGACTTCGAAGCGCATGAAGCGCGGGTGTGCATCCAGACCGGTCGTGTGTTGGCGGACCCCGGGCGGCCACATCTCTACAGCGAGCAGCAGTACCTGCGCACCCCGGTGGAGATGGCTGCGTTGTTTGCCGATCTTCCGGAAGCGCTGGAAAACACCGTGGAGATTGCCCGTCGCTGCCACCTGACACTGAGTCTTGGCGACACCCACCTGCCGGATTACGAGGTTCCGGCCGGCATGACGCCGGATGGTTATCTGCGCACCATGGCGGAAGCCGGTCTGGCTTCGCGGTGCAGCCGGCAACAGTTCAGTTCAACCGATGCCTACACATCGCGCCTGACCACCGAGCTGGACGTGATCTGCCGGATGGGCTTTGCCGGCTACTTCCTGATCGTCGCCGACTTCATTCGCTGGGCCCGTGAAAACGGCATTCCGGTCGGCCCCGGGCGCGGTTCGGGCGCCGGCTCGCTGGTGGCCTGGGTGCTCGGCATCACCGATCTCGATCCGATACACCATGACCTGCTGTTCGAGCGCTTCCTGAATCCGGAACGGATTTCGATGCCGGACTTCGACATCGACTTCTGCATGGAAGGCCGCGACCGGGTCATCGAGTACGTCAGCGACCGTTACGGAGCCGACCGGGTCTCGCAGATCATCACCTACGGCACGATGGCGGCGCGCGCCGTCGTCCGGGACGTGGCCCGGGTTCTGGGCCAGCCCTACGGACTGGCCGACCGGATCGCCAAGCTGGTGCCCAACGATCCCGGCGTGGAAATGACGCTCGACATCGCCCTGGGGCAGGAAGCCGAGTTGCGCGAGTTGTATGACCGCGATGAAGAGGTGCGCAGTGTCATCGACCTCGGGCGCCGCCTGGAAGGCCTGGTGCGGAATGCCGGACGCCATGCCGGCGGCATCGTCATTGCGCCGCGCGAGATCACCGAATTCACGCCGCTTTTCAAGGTTGAAGGTGAAAAGTTCGCGGTCACGCAGTTCGACAAGGACGACGTTGAAGCCGCCGGACTGGTGAAGTTCGACTTCCTGGGCTTGCGGACGCTGACGATCATCGACCGCGCCGCCCGGACCATCAACGTGGCCCGCGCCCTTGCCGGCGAGACGCCGATCGAAGTGCCGTCGCTCAAGATGGATGACGCCAGAACATTCCACGCGCTCAGGGCCTGCCAGACCACCGCGGTATTCCAGCTGGAATCGCGCGGCATGCGCGATCTGGTCCGGCGCCTGCAGCCCGACACCTTCGACGATCTGGTGGCGCTCGTGGCCCTGTATCGGCCCGGGCCATTGCAGTCCGGCATGGTTGACGATTTCATCAACCGCAAGCATGCCGGGCCGGATCAGCCGGTGGATTACCTCCATCCGGATCTCGAGCCGGTATTGCGCAACACCTACGGCGTCATCCTGTATCAGGAGCAGGTGATGCAGATTGCCCAGCGGCTGGCGGGCTACTCGCTGGGGGAGGCGGATATCCTGCGCCGGGCCATGGGCAAGAAGAAGGCCGAAGAGATGGCCCAGCAGCGTTCGATCTTCACTGAACGGGCTGCCGAGCGGGGTACCGAACGGGCCAGGGCGACGCACATCTTCGATCTGATGGAGAAGTTTGCCGGCTACGGTTTCAACAAATCACATTCGGCCGCCTATGCCGTGCTGACCTATCAGACGGCATGGCTAAAGACCAATCATCCGGCCGCTTTCATGGCGGCCGTGATGACCACCGAAATGGGAGACACCGATGCCCTGATCGTCCAGCGCCGGGAGTGCCTGGCCCTGGGGCTTCGCGTGCTGCCGCCCGATGTGAACGAGTCGGTGCATGCCTTCGAGGTGGAAGGCAAGGCTGCGATTCGTTACGGGCTGGGCGCCATCAAGGGCGTGGGCCGCAGTGCTGCCGAACACATCGTGGCCGCCCGCACCGAAGGCGGTCCTTTCTCCAGCCTGCAGGACTTCTGCCTGCGGGCGGGCGGCCAGAAGCTCGGCCGGCGCTCGGTCGAGGCCTTGATCAAGGCCGGCGCCCTCGACCAATTCGGCGCCAACCGGCCCAGTCTGCTGGCCGCGTTGCCGACGGCCATGGATGCCGCGGAACAAGCCGCAGCCGCCGCCAGTGCCGGACAGAACGATCTGTTCGGAGCACCGACCGCCGGGCCGGCGGGGCCGGCTGCCGTCGTCGAGCAGGCGGACTGGGGCTGGGGCCGCAAACTCAAGGCCGAGCGGGAAAGCCTGGGCCTGTATCTGAGCGGGCATCCCTTCGACCAGTATCGTACCGATCAGCCATTTGTCACCACCTCGAGCATCGAGGCGATCATTGCCGACCGGCCCGCAGCGACCGATCACTATCGGGGGGGCGGCCGGGAGGTGGTCGTTGCCGGGCTGGTGGCCTCGATCCGCAAGCGCGGCACGCGGACCTCCGTGGAGCTCGACGATGGCACCGGCACGCTGGAAGTGAATTTTTTCCAGGAAGGCTATGATCGCTTCCGTCATCTGCTGGCCCAGCACGCCATCGTTGCCATCAGCGGCAGCCTGCGCTTCGAGGAATATCTGGATGGCTGGCGCCTGAATGCCAAGGAGGTTCTGGATGTCGACCGGATCGTCGAGTCGCGGGCCACCGGGCTGTTGCTGCGCTGGCGTGCCGATGTCGACCGGTTCCTGAGCCCGCAATTGTTGAAAAGCGTGATGGAGCAATATCGGCCGGGGAACTGCAGTGTGTCGCTTTATTACAGCAGCGCCGGCACGCAGGCGCGCCTGGCCCTGGGCAGCGAATGGACCGTGCGCCCCACACGCGAGCTGCGTGAGCGCTTGTCGGAACTCGTGGGGCTGGAGGGCTTTCGCTTTATTTATGAAGGAACCCACCAGTAATATGCCCGGCACAACGGAGTTCCAATGGATCTGAAATTTCTTGATTTCGAGCAACCGATCGCCGAGCTGGAGGCAAAGATCGATGAATTGCGCTATGTCGGCGATGATTCCGAGATCAACATCAGCGACGAGATCTCGCGGCTCAAGTCCAAAAGCGAGGCACTGACCCGCAGCATCTTCTCCAGCCTGACGGCATGGCAGGTGGCGCAGCTTGCCCGGCATCCGATGCGGCCGTACACCCTGGACTATCTCGCGGCGATCAGCCCTGATTTCCAGGAGCTGCATGGTGACCGGATGTATGCCGATGACCCGGCGATGGTCGGGGGGCTGGGCCGGCTCGAGGGCAAGCCGGTGGTGTACATCGGCCAGCAGAAAGGTCGAGACACCAAGGAGCGGGTGCGTCGCAACTATGGCATGCCGAAGCCCGAGGGCTATCGCAAGGCCCTGCGGTTGTTCCGCTTTGCCGAGAAGTTCCAGCTGCCGGTGATCACCTTCATCGACACCCCCGGCGCCTATCCGGGCATCGGTGCGGAGGAACGTGGCCAGAGCGAAGCCATTGCCCGGAACCTGTTGGTGATGGCCGGCCTCAAGACGCCGATCATCAGCGTCGTCATCGGTGAGGGCGGCTCCGGCGGTGCGCTGGCGATCGGCATTGCCGATCGGGTGATCATGCTCGAGTACAGCGTCTACAGCGTCATCTCGCCGGAGGGTTGTGCCAGCATTTTGTGGATGAGTGAGGACAAGGCCGCACTCGCGGCCGGGGCGATGGGCGTCACGGCGCCGCGACTGCGGGCGCTGGGCCTGATCGATGAGGTGGTGCGCGAGCCGCTGGGTGGCGCGCATCGCGACACCGACCGGACGACGGCCTCGGTGCAGCTGGCCCTGATCAGCCACCTCCGCGACCTGGAAGCACTGGACCTGAACGAACTGCTCCGCCGCCGTTCAACCCGGCTGCAGTCCTATGGCAGCTTCCGGGAGAACTGAGCCGACCGGCGCCGCCACGGCAGACGTCATCCGGCGGGCGCTGGCGCAAGCGCTGCCAGCCGGCGCCACGTTGCTGGTGGCCTTCAGCGGGGGCCGGGATTCCACGGTGTTGCTGCATGCCCTGGCAGGTTTGCGCCAGACGTGCCGGTTTGGCCTGCGGGCTGCACATGTCGATCACGGCTTGCAGGCCCAGGCAGGCGACTGGGCGCAGCATTGCGCAGTGCTTGCGGGCCGTCTCGGGATCCCGCTGCTGAACCTGGCCGTCGACGTGCGCGACGAGCAGCACCATGGCATTGAAGCCGCCGCGCGCACCGCACGTTATGCAGCTCTGCAGGCGCAGATGCGTCCCGGCGAGTATTTGCTGACCGGTCACCATGCCGATGACCAGCTGGAAACCGTGCTGCTGCACCTGTTCAGGGGCGCGGGTGTGGCGGGCCTGGCCGGTATTCCGGCCAGCACTGCGTTCGGTGCCGGTCAGCTGTCGCGTCCGCTGCTCGATGTGCCGTCGCGCACCGTGCAGGACTATGCGGAGCACATCCTGCGACCAGCTGGCATCACGTGGCTGACCGATCCCATGAATGCCGACCCAGCCTTCGACCGGAGTTTTCTGCGCCATCGACTGGCGCCCATGCTGGTCGGGCGCTTTCCGGCTGCAGCGGCTGCCGCCGGCCGCACCGCCGTACTGGCTGCCGAAGCCGCCGGGCTGCTGGATGATCTGGCCGTGGAGGATGCCAAACCGGTTCTGGATCCGCACGCCAGCCATCGCTTGAACCTCCGGGCGCTGCAGGCCTTGAAGCCCGCCAGACAACGCAATCTGATCCGCTTTCTCGCCCGCCAGCGTGGCTGGGCGGTGCCACCCGAGCGCCGCCTCCGGATAGGCCTGCCGCCACTGCTGGAAGCCGGCAGCGGCAAGTTGCCGTTGTTGTGCTGGGGCGGGCACGAGATCCGCCGCTATCGTGATTTTTTGTATCTGCTGGATGTCGCCGTCACGGCGGCGCCACCAGCGGCACCGCTGCCATGGTCGGGCAGGGCACCGCTCGAGCTCGGTCACGGTCGCGGTGTGTTGAGCTTCAAGTCCGGTTCTGCAGCGACGCACCGCACCGGTGCCTGCCGCCTCGATGCCCGGTTGTTAGCCGCCGGTTTTGCCGTCGGCTTTCGTGATGGAGGCGAGCGCCTGCGGCCGGTGGGCGATGCACATCACCGCAGTCTCAAGTATCTGTTTCAATCGGCGGGCATCGTGCCGTGGATGCGGCCGCACATCCCCCTGCTGATCGCTGGCGGCGAACTGGCGGCTGTGGGCGATCTCTGGATCGCATCGTGGGCCGCGGATTCGGCAGCCGGCCTGCGGGAAGATGCGCTGGAAGTCATCTGGAGCGGTCATGGTGTCCTGCGCTGATGTTGTTCCAGAAGGGCCTATCTGGTAACTTTTGCTACCCATCTACGTCCTCGATGGAGCGTCCAGCCCGAACACTGCGCCACCTTGCCCGAGCCTGATCGCCGGCAAGGTATCCCGCCCTGTTCGGACTTTTTTCAGCAGCCGCCCCGGTCGGCGGAGATGGGAGCCATGCCCCGCTATATTTTCGTGACTGGTGGCGTTGTGTCCTCGCTCGGCAAGGGCATAACGGCCGCCTCCCTCGGTGCCATTCTGGAAGCGCGCGGGCTCAAGGTGTCCATGATCAAGCTGGATCCTTACCTGAACGTGGATCCGGGCACCATGAGTCCCTTTCAGCACGGCGAGGTATTCGTGACCAGCGACGGGACCGAAACCGATCTCGATCTGGGTCATTACGAGCGCTTCGTGCGGACCACCACGGGACGCAACAGCAATTTCACGACCGGCCGGATCTACGGCAGCGTCATCGCCAAGGAGCGCCGCGGCGACTATCTGGGCGCCACGGTCCAGGTGATTCCCCATGTGACCGACGAGATCAAGCGCTGCATCCGCCTGGGCGCCGGTGATGCCGATGTCTGCATCGTCGAGATCGGCGGCACCGTGGGCGACATCGAATCGCTGCCGTTTCTGGAAGCGATCCGCCAGCTCGGCGTCGATCTCGGCCCCCAGAATTGCGTGTATGTCCACCTCACGCTGGTTCCCTACATCGCGTCATCCTCCGAGATCAAGACCAAGCCGACCCAGCACTCCGTCAAGGAGCTGCGGTCGATCGGCATCCAGCCGGACATCCTCGTGTGCCGCTCGGAACAACCGCTGCCGAACGAGCAGCGGCGCAAGATCGCGCTGTTCACCAATGTGCAGGAGCGGGCAGTCATCTCGGCCGTGGATGTGGATGATCTGTACAAGCTGCCGATGCTGCTTCGCGACCAGGGCCTGGATACGATCGTGGTCGATCGTCTAGGCCTCGCCGTGCCGCAGGCGGATCTGGCCGAGTGGGAGGCCGTGGTTGCAGCCCGGCGCAACCCGGAGGCCGAGGTGACCATCGCCATGGTCGGCAAGTATGTGGACTTGCGCGATTCCTACATTTCACTCAGCGAATCCCTGCTGCACGCCGGCCTCCAGACCCGGACGCGGGTTCATATCCGCTACATCGAGTCGCAGGACATCGAAAAGAACGGCCTCGGCGCGCTGGCCGGCGTCGACGCCATCCTGGTACCCGGCGGTTTTGGCGAACGCGGCATTGAAGGCAAGATTGCGACGGTGCGTTATGCCCGCGAGCACGGCATTCCCTACCTCGGCATCTGCCTGGGACTGCAGATCGCCGTGATCGAATATGCCCGGAATGTTCTGGGGCTTGATGGCGCCCACAGTACCGAGTTCAATCCCCAGACCCCGCACCCGGTGATCGCGCTGATCTCCGAATGGCAGGATCGGGACGGCAGCCTGCAGAAGCGGGACGCCACGTCGTCAGTCGGCGGCAGCATGCGGCTTGGCGCCCAGGAGTGCCGCCTGCAGGCCGGCACACTCATTCACGACATCTACGGCACGGACATCATCCGCGAGCGTCATCGGCATCGTTTTGAATTCAACAACAATTACCTGGACCGGATGAGCAATGCCGGGCTGGTCTTTTCCGGTTTTTCGATCGATGGCCTGGTGGAGATCATCGAGCTGCCGGATCATCCGTGGTTCATTGCCTGCCAGTTCCATCCGGAATTCCAGTCGAATCCCCGCGATGGCCATCCCCTGTTCAGCGGCTTCATCCGGGCGGCACGCCAGTTCCGGGTTGCGGAGCTGCCGGCAGCCGTGCGGGCATGAAGCTCGCCGGCGTCGAGATCGGCGCTGATCAGCCCCTGTTCCTGATTGCCGGTCCCTGTGTCGTGGAGACCGAGATGCTGGCGGTCGAAACCGCCGGCCGGCTGCGCGACATGGCTCGACGGCTCCACATTCCCTTCGTGTTCAAGTCGTCCTACGACAAGGCCAATCGTTCTTCATTGAAGAGCTATCGCGGCCCCGGCATCGAAGAGGGCCTGCGCGTGCTGGAAAGCGTGCGTCGCCAACTCGACGTGCCGGTGCTCACCGATGTCCACGAAGACACCCCGTTGGCCGAAGTGGCGGCCGTGGTCGACGTTCTGCAGACGCCGGCTTTCTTGTGCCGCCAGACCAATTTCATCCTGAAGGTGGCGGCGCAGGGCAAGCCGGTCAACATCAAGAAGGGCCAGTTCCTGTCGCCCTGGGAAATGGGCAATGTCGTGGCCAAAGCCGAGAGCACCGGCAACACCGGCATCATGGTCTGCGAGCGGGGCTTCACGTTCGGCTACAACAACCTGGTGACCGACATGCGATCGCTGGCGGTGCTGCGTGCAACCGGCCGCCCGGTGGTGTTCGATGCCACCCATTCCGTGCAGCTGCCCGGTGGCAAGGGTGAGGTCTCGGGAGGCCAGCGCGAGTTCGTGCCGGTTCTGGCGCGGGCCGCCGTCGCCGCCGGTGTGGCGGGAGTGTTCATGGAAACCCATCCCGACCCCGACCGGGCCCTGTCCGACGGTCCCAACGCCTGGCCCCTGGACCTGATGGAAGAACTCCTCACGACCCTGGTTGCGCTGGATGGCATCGTCAAGCGCCAGCCACCGGTGGAAATGCAATTGCCAACCAATCTGCAACAGGAGCAGGACCACAGATGAGTGCGATAGTCGACATCCACGGTCGCGAGATTCTGGATTCACGGGGCAACCCGACGGTTGAGGCGGAAGTTCAACTGGAGAGTGGTGCGACGGGCCGGGCGGCCGTGCCTTCCGGCGCCTCGACCGGGCGTCGTGAAGCGATGGAACTGCGTGATGGCGACCCGGCCCGCTATGGGGGCAAGGGTGTACGCCGCGCCGTGCAGATGGTCAACGGGGAAATTCGCGGTGCGCTGCTTGGCCTCGACGGGCGCGATCAGCCGGGTATCGATCACCGGATGATCGGCCTGGACGGCCAGCCGGACAAATCCCGTCTGGGTGCCAATGCCATCCTGGCCGTCTCGCTGGCGGTTGCCCATGCCAGTGCGGCCGAGCGTGGCGAGCCGCTGTTCCGCACCCTGGGTCCGGGTACGGTGCTGCCGGTGCCGATGATGAACATCATCAATGGTGGCGCCCACGCCGACAACAGCGTCGACATCCAGGAGTTCATGATCCTGCCGGTCGGCGCCGGCTCCTTTGGTGAAGCCCTGCGTTTCGGCGTGGAAATCTTTCATGCCCTGAAGTCGGTCCTGAAGAAGCAGGGGCTCGCCACCGCAGTCGGTGACGAGGGGGGCTTCGCACCGAACCTGCCGTCCAATGCAGCCGCCCTGGACACCATCTCCGAGGCCATCCGCGTGGCCGGTTTTGTGCCGGGCCGGGAGATCCAGCTGGGCCTGGATGTGGCCAGTTCCGAACTCTTCAGGGAGGGTGAGTACCATCTGGAGTCGGAGGGTCGTCGCTTCAGTGCCAGCCAGTTCGTGGACTACCTTGCCAACCTGGCGGCTCAGTATCCGATCGTTTCCATCGAGGATGGCATGGCGGAGGATGACGGGGACGGCTGGGCGCTGCTGACCAGGGCGCGCGGCCAGCGCGTGCAGCTGGTGGGCGACGACCTGTTCGTCACCAACACGGCCATACTCGGTCGCGGCATTGCCGACCACATCGCCAATTCCATCCTGATCAAGCCCAACCAGATCGGTACCCTGACGGAGACCCTGGCCGCCATCGACATGGCAGTCGACGCCGGTTACGCCGCGGTTGTGTCGCATCGCGCGGGCGAAACCGAGGATGCGACCATCGCCGATATTGCCGTTGGCACCCGGGCGACGCAGATCAAGACCGGCTCGTTGTGCCGCTCCGACCGCACGGCGAAGTACAATCAACTGTTGCGGATTGAAGAATGGCTGGGGGCGGAGGCATCGTATGCCGGTGCGGCTGCCTTTCCGGTCGCACTGCCGCGGGCTTAGCAGCCAATGCGGCACAGGGCGGATGTCGTGACTGGCTGGGGTCGTTGAGCGGGGAAGCGGGGCAGCATGCAGGCTGAGTTTCACATCATGCGAATCGGCATCGGTCTCATGGCCGTCCTGTTCCTGCTGCTGCAGGTCCGGCTGTGGGCCTCCGACGACGGCTTTCGCGAAGTCAGCCAGCTGTCGGCCGCGATGGATCAACAGGCCGCGGAAAATGCCCGGCTGACCCAGCGCAACCAGCGCCTTGAAGCCGAGGTGGTGGAGCTGCGCAAGGGCAAGGCGGCCGTGGAAGAACGGGCCCGGGCTGATCTGGGCCTGATCGGGCCGAACGAAACCTTTTTCCTGTTCGCCGGCCCCCGCCCGGGCAGCTGACGATCGCCATGCTGCATATCCAGTTTCACGAGGCCACCGCCGAAATCCGCATGGACCGGCCGCCGGCCAATGCCCTGAACCGCGAGCTCGTCGAGCGCTTGCTGGCGGCGCTGGAAAGCGTGCGGATGGATGGTGCCCACGCGATCATCCTGACCGGCAGGCCGGGCATGTTCAGCGGCGGGCTGGATGTGCCGGAGCTGCTGACCCAGGATCGACGCGAGATAGAGGCGTTCTGGCGGCTGTTCATTGCCTTGAACCGCACACTGGCGT
>CAYLKO010000009.1:0-25406 GCA_964384525.1 uncultured Chromatiaceae bacterium | reverse complement strand
GCGAGCCCGGTGCCGGTGAGCGCCGCACTGTCCGGTCAGGCGCCGGCGGGTGGGGCCGTGCTCGCCCTGCATTGCGACTATCGCATCGGTGTGGCTGGCGCCTGCCGGATTGGCCTCAATGAAGTCCAGGTGGGCCTGCCGGTGCCGGCGGCCACCTTGATTGCCCTGATGGAAGTGGTGGGTCCGCGGGTTGCCCGGCGTCTCGCCATGCGGGGGCAACTGCTGACCATGGATGAGGCTTTGTCGGTGGGACTGGTCGACGAGCTGGCAGCACCGGAAGCGCTGCAGGCACTGGCATTGACCCGTGCCGCCGAACTTCTGGCCCTGCCTCCCGTGGCGATGAACACCACCCGTCTGGCCGCCAAGTCCCGGTTGCTGGAGGCGCTCAGGAACCCGGACGATGCAACGGTTGCCACCGACTGGTGGTTCAGCGCGGAGACGCAAACCGGCATGCGCAATCTCGTGGCGAGATTGCGCAAGGATTGATCAGAATCGCCGGTGGGCCAGCAGCACGTAGAGTGCGCCCGTGCCCCCGTCCCGGGCTGGCGCCGAGGTGTAGGCAAGCACTTCAGCCCACAAGGGCAGCCATTGATTGAGTTTCTGCTTGAGTACCGGCCCGCGGGGGCCGGAGCGCAAGCCCTTGCCATGCACGATGCGGATGCAGCGGCGGTCACGGCGCAGCACGTCGGTCATGAATTCGCCGAGCATCAGCCGCGCTTCCCTGGCGGTCAGTCCGTGCAGATCGATTTCATCCTGGATCGTGTACTTGCCGCGCTTGAGGTCCCGCAGCACCTTGATGGGCACATGGGGTCGGCGAAAACTCAGCTCCTCGCCGCATTCGAGATCGGCATCGTCGGGGCCGATTGTCAGGGCCTCCAGCAGCACGGCCTGGTTGTCGGCGCGGGCAAAACGGGCGCGTGGCGAGGGTGCAGGCTTTGCCAGCGGCACCCGCCGACGCGCCTTGACCGGCTCCACGGGACCGATCAGCGATTTGAAGCTGGTCCCGTCCTCGTGGCTGGCAGCCGGCGGTTTGGGCAATTTGGGCCTCAATCCCGTGGCTCCTGACTCGCAGCATGACGTGCGATGATTTAGCATTCTAGAGCTTTGTTTTTCCGGCTGCTGCACCATGCGTCTCCTTCTGTCCAATGATGACGGCTATCTGGCTGATGGCCTGGCCACCCTCGCACTCAGTCTGTCGGATCTGGCGGAGATCACGGTCGTGGCCCCCGACCGGAACCAGAGCGGCGCCAGTCACTCGCTGACGCTCGACGCGCCGCTGCGCATCGGCAGGACCCGTGAAGGCATTCACTATGTCAACGGCACGCCGACCGATTGCGTGCATCTTGCCATCACCGGTTTTCTGGACCATGAGCCGGACATGGTGATTGCGGGCATCAACCATGGCGCCAACCTGGGTGATGACGTGTTGTATTCCGGCACGGTGGCCGCGGCTGTCGAGGGACGCTTTCTCGGCTTGCCGGCGATCGCCGTGTCGCTGACCGGTGACCACCACCACTTCGACACCGCCGGCCAGGCGATTCGCACGCTGTTCCAGACGCTGGTCAAAAAGCCCTTGCCGCCCGACACCATCCTCAACGTCAACGTGCCCGACCTGCCGTATGCGGAGCTGCGCGGCTTCAAGGCCACGCGCCTGGGATTCCGGCACCGCTCCGAACCGGTGGTGGAGGCCCGCGATCCCAAGGGCCGCAGGATCTACTGGGTGGGCGCTGCCGGTGGTGGCCAGGATGCCGGCCCGGGCACGGACTTCCACGCCATCGCCGAAGGGTTTGTCTCCGTGACCCCGCTCAAGCTGGATCTGACCGATCGCGACCGGGTCAGCCTGGTGGCGGAGTGGCTGCCGCGGTGACCGACGAAGACCAGGCGATCCGCGGCATCGGCATGACCTCGGCGCGCACCCGCGACCGTCTGGTGCAGCGTCTCGGGGAAACGGGCATCACGAATCCTGCCGTGCTGGAGCGGATTCGCCATGTGCCCCGGCATCTGTTCGTGGATGAAGCCCTGGCGAGCCGTGCCTATGAAGACAGCGCTTTGCCGATCGGGCAGGGGCAGACCATTTCCCAGCCATGGATCGTCGCCCTGATGACCCAGGCGCTGGTCACCGGTTTCGAAGGTCCGTTGAAGAAAGTGCTGGAGGTGGGTACCGGCTGCGGCTACCAGACAGCCGTGTTGTCGCCGTTGGTGCGGCAGATATTCACCATCGAGCGCATCGGCAGCCTGCAACAGGCGGCCCGCAACCGGCTCAATGCGCTGGGTTTCAAGAATATCCGCTATCGGCACGGTGACGGCTTTCAGGGCTGGCCGGGTCAGGCGCCGTTCTCCGGAATCATCGTGGCCGCGGCGCCGACGGAGGTGCCGGCTGCCCTGCTCGAACAGCTGGCACCGGGCGGGCGCCTGATCATCCCCGTCGGGCCGGGTGGCCATCAGGATCTCGTGCGCTACACGCGCACCGACGACGACTACCGGCGGGAAGTGCTGTCACCGGTGTCCTTCGTGCCCCTCATCGAGGGCACGGGTTGAACGATTGTCTTGCGGGCAGCGCCTGATGCCGTTCCCGATGTCGTCGCCGATATCGTCTTCAATGTTGTCCCGCCACATATGGTCCCTGCCGCGCCTCCTGCTGTTGTCGTCCCTGTGTCTGGTGCTGGCCGCCTGCAGCAGTGCCACCCGCTGGGATGAACCGGGCGCTGGCCGTCCGGCAGCGAGGCCGGCGCCGGCAGCCGACAGAACGACCGCTGCGCGGCCGGCCTGGCATGTCGTGCAGACAGGCGAGACGCTCTATGCCATTGCCTTCCGGTACGGACTCAGCGTGACCTCGCTCGCGGCCTGGAACCATCTGGGTGACGGCAGCCTGATTCGTGTGGGGCAGCGCTTGCGCCTCACCTCGCCGCAAGGCTCCGGGCCGGCCAGCCCGGCGACCGCGGCCTCTGGATCTGCTGTCGGCCCGGCTGCCGGGACCGGAGTGGCTGGTGGCGCAGGCGCGGGGGTCATGCCGCCCCGCTGGCAGTGGCCGGTGACCGGGCCGCTGGTGGCCCGCTTCGGTGATGCCCCGCTCACCGCCTCGGGCGTGCAGCTCGGTGGCCGCATCGGCGCCGCGGTGCAGGCCGCTGCGGGTGGTCTCGTGGTGTATGCCGGCAACGGGCTGGCTGGCTATGGTGAATTGCTGATCATCAAGCACAACGCCGATTGGCTCAGTGCCTATGGCTACAACGAGATGCTGCTGGTGCGCGAAGGCGAGCAGGTTCAAGCGGGCCAGACCATCGCCAGGATGGGCGAGGGGCCATCGGCAGTCACCCGCGATCGACGCGCACTCCTGCATTTCGAAATTCGGCGGAATGGGGCGCCGGTGGATCCACTCACGCAACTGCCCGCGCGGCCTTAGGCACAACTAACCGAGCAGGGCCACCAACACGCGGCGATCTTCCGCGCTCAGGACGTTGTACGTGCGACAGGCGGCGGCATTGGCCATGACCTCGAAGCCGACGCCACGCTTCATGATGGCGGTCATCAGGTGATTGCTGACAAAGTGATGCGCTGTGCCGGTGCCCAGCAGGATCAGCTCGGGTTCAAGGTCCATGGCGACCTGAAAATCATCGGGCGTCAGCTGATCCAGAGCCGGCGGCAGCCAGTTCGTGATGAGCCGCTCCGGCGTGACCATGAGCGGCGTGCGGTACTGCATGCCGTCAATCAGCACCGCCTCGCCAGTGACCGACTGTATATAATTTCCCGAACCTTTTTCTGCGTGCAGCTTCATGCCGATTTCCTGCCGGATGCGACGATAACATGGGTTTGGCCGTGGGTTCGGCTGTGGATCGGGCGGCTGCCCGGACCGAAATTCGTCGTCGCCCGGTTTCTGCCGCGTGCGCCGCGGCGTTGCCGGCCGGTTTGCATCCGGTCATTCGCCGGGTGCTGGCGGCCCGCGGAATCGCACCGGAGCAGCTGAAGCTCGGTCTTGCCCACCTGCTGCCGGTGGGTGAATTGCCCGGCGTTCACGCCGCTGCCGCCCGACTGGCTGAGGCCCGCGTCAGCGGCGAACGGGTGCTGGTGATCGGCGACTTCGACACCGATGGCGCCACGGCCACCGCCCTCGCTCTGCAGTGCCTGCGTGCCTTCGGCTTCAGCGATCCGGATTTCCTGGTGCCTGACCGGTTCCATCTGGGTTACGGCCTGTCGCCGGCCATCGCCGAGCTGGCAGCGGCACGACCTGCGCCTCACTCACCCGGGCTGCTCGTGACCGTCGATAACGGGATCACCAGCGTGGAGGGTGTGCAGCGGGCCCGCGATCTGGGCATGGATGTCGTGATCACGGATCATCATCTGGCCGGCCCCGAGTTGCCGGATGGCGTGGTGATCGTCAATCCGAATCTGCCCGGCGCGCAGTTCGGCAGTCCGGCGCTGTGTGGTGTGGGTGTCGCGTTTTATGTTTTTGCCGCCGTCGGCCGCCGCCTGGCCGAACTCGGCGTGATCTCCGCAGCGGCAGCGCGGGACGTGGTCACCGCCTGCCTGGATCTGGTGGCGCTCGGCACCGTGGCTGATCTGGTTCCGCTGGATTACAACAACCGGATTCTGGTGGCGGAGGGCCTGCGCCGTATCCGGGCTGGCCAAAGCCGGCCGTGCATCGAGGCGCTGGTTCGCGTGGCTGGCCGTGAGCCGGCCCGGGCCTGTGCGGCTGATCTGGGTTTTGCCATTGCGCCGCGCCTGAATGCCGCCGGCCGCCTCACCGACATGACGCTCGGCGTGAACTGCCTGCTTGCGCCGGATGCGGCTGCCGCCGGCCGGCAGGCGGCCGAGCTCGATGCCTTGAATACGGAGCGGCGCTCGCTGCAGGAGCGGATGCAGATCGAGGCCGGCGAGTTGCTGGCTGACCTGCCGGATGCGGATGCCGGCACCGC
Source organism: uncultured Chromatiaceae bacterium (assembly GCA_964384525.1). Taxonomy (GTDB): domain Bacteria; phylum Pseudomonadota; class Gammaproteobacteria; order Steroidobacterales; genus SHZI01. Next base: position 20,496 of record CAYLKO010000009.1, on the reverse strand, counting down.
GCTTTGCCTGTTTGACGAACGCTGGCACCAGGGCATCGTGGGTCTGGTGGCGAGCCGCTTGCGTGAACATACCGCCTTGCCCGCCATTGCCATGGCCCGGGCCACCGAGGCCGGCTGGCTGCGTGGCTCGGCTCGTTCGGTGCCGGGCGTGCATGTGCGGGACGCGATTGCCACGGCGCTGACCCTGCTGCCGGCGGCAACGGCGGCCGGGGTGCGCTTCGGTGGCCATGCCATGGCGGCTGGCATGTCGATACCCGCAGCGGATCTGGCCGCATTCCGGGATGCCTGGACCGCTGCCGTGACCCGCGCCGTGGCCGCGGCCACGATCGGTGGGGCGGGCGTGGACGGCGGTCTGCAACCGGGCGTCAATGTAGTCTGGACCGATGGCGGGCTCGATGGCCCCGACCTGCAACTGGCGATGGCTGAAATCCTGGCAGACCATGGACCCTGGGGTCAGGGCTTTCCGGAGCCGTTGTTCGAGAACCGGTTTCTGCTCCGCGAGCAGCGGCTGGTCGGGGAAAAGCACCTGAAGGTGAAAGTGCAGCTGGAAGCGGGCGGGCCGGTTCTGGACGGGATCGCCTTCAACCGCACACCGCTTGCCGGTGGTTCCCCGCAACTTGCACGCCTGGTCTATCGCCTCGATATCAACGACTACCGCGGCACGCGCAGCGTCCAGCTGGTTGTTGAGCATCTGGAATCCGTCTAGCATTCGCGGCTCGGCGCGTTGCATTCCCGACAGAAAATCCCATGGAAACAGCCCAGATCAAGCTCAATATCCGCGACCTTCGCGAGCGCAGTGGCGCTCTCAGGGGGTACCTTTGACCTTGAGGCCAAGCAGCGCCGGTTGAGTGAGGTTCGTGAAGCCCTGCAGGATCCGGCTGTCTGGAACGATCAGCCACGTGCCCATCAACTCGGCAAGGAGCAGGCCGATCTCGAGCTCGTGGTCGGGCGCATCGAGAAGATCGACCGGGGCCTTGAAGATTCCAGCGGACTGCTGGAGCTTGCCGAAGAAGAGAACGATGCCGGGACGGTGGAGGAGGTGCTGCGGGACCTCAAGCAGGTGGCGGCTGCCGTCGAGCAGCTCGAGTTTTCGCGGATGTTCGCCGGCAAGCACGATCAGGCCAATGCCTTCGTGGAAATCCAGACAGGTGCCGGCGGCACCGAAGCCCAAGACTGGGCCGGGATGAAGATGCGCAAGTATCTGATGTATGCCGAGTCCAACGGGTTTTCCACCGAGATGATCGAAGTGTCGGCCGGTGAAGTTGCCGGGGTGAAGAGCGCGACGATTCACGTGACCGGGCCGTTTGCCTATGGCTGGCTGCGTACCGAGACCGGCGTCCATCGCCTGGTGCGGAAGAGCCCCTTCGATTCGGGCAATCGTCGGCACACCTCCTTTGCCGCCGTGTTTGTTTCACCCGAGATCGATGACGACATCGAGATCGAGATCGACCCCTCGGATCTGCGCATCGACGTCTACCGGGCCAGCGGCGCCGGTGGTCAGCATGTGAACAAGACGGAATCCGCCGTCCGCATCACCCACATGCCGACGAACACCGTCGTCCAGTGCCAGAACGAACGTTCCCAGCACAAGAACCGGGCCACCGCCATGAAGCAATTGCGGGCCAAGTTGTATGAATTGGAAGAACAGAGGCGGCGCGCCGAGGCCCAGATCCTGGAAGACAGCAAGACCGATGTCGGTTGGGGCCAGCAGATCCGGTCCTATGTTCTGGATCAGTCGCGGGTGAAGGATCTCCGCACCGGGGTTGAATCGGGCAGTCCGGACAAGATCCTGGATGGCGATCTCGCGAAATTTCTGGCGGCAAGTTTGCAGCAGGGCCTCTAGGCATGACACAGGACGACAACAAGCTCGTTGCCGAGCGACGCCGCAAACTCGCCGAGCTGCGCAGCGCGGGCTTCAAGTTTCCGAACAGCTTCCGGCGTAGCGCCCTGGCAGGCCAGCTGCATGCCACTTACGAGGGCTACAGCAACGAAACGCTGGAGGCCGAACCCATCGAGGTGCAGGTTGGTGGCCGCATGCTGACCCGCCGGATCATGGGCAAGGCCAGCTTTGCAACACTGCAGGACCGCTCCGGACGGATCCAGGTATTCGTGCAGCGCGAGGGCGTTGGCGACGATGCCTACGCACTGTTCAAGAGCCTGGATCTGGGCGACATCATCGGCATCCGTGGCCATGTCTTCCGGACGAAGACCGGCGAGCTCAGCGTCAAGGCCGTGGAACTGATCCTGCTGACCAAGTCGCTGCAGCCCCTGCCGGAGAAGTTTCACGGCTTGTCGGATCAGGAGACGCGCTATCGCCAGCGGTATGTGGATCTGATCGTCAACGAGGACACGCGCCGCGTGTTCGAGATCCGCACCCGGGTCGTGCAGTTCCTGCGTGGTTATCTCGGCAGCCTGGATTTCATGGAAGTCGAGACGCCGATGATGCAGGCGATTCCCGGTGGCGCCGTGGCCCGGCCCTTCATCACGCACCACAATGCCCTGGATCGGCAGTTGTACCTGCGCGTGGCGCCGGAACTGTATCTGAAGCGACTGGTTGTCGGCGGCTTCGAGCGCGTCTATGAACTCAACCGGAATTTTCGCAACGAAGGCGTGTCGACCCGGCACAACCCCGAGTTCACGATGCTGGAGTTGTACCTGGCCTATGCAGATTACAGGACGCTGATCGATCTGCTGGAAAATCTACTGCGCAGTCTCGCGGTGCATGTGCTGGGCACGACGACGGTCGAGTATCAGGGGCGCCAGTACGACCTCGCCGCACCTTTTCACCGGTTTTCGGTGGAGGAGGTGGTGTGCCACTACAATCCCGGCATCGATCCCGCCAGGTTGCGCGACACGGCCTATCTGCGCGAGCGCTGCACGGCCCTGGGCGTGACGGTGCAGCCGGCTCATGGCGCCGGGAAACTCCTGATCGAGATCTTCGAGAAAACCGCCGAGCACCGCTTGATGGAGCCAACCTTCATCACCGGCTATCCGGCGGAGGTCTCGCCGCTGGCCCGGCGCAGCGATGCAGATCCCTTTCTCACCGACCGCTTCGAGTTCTTCCTGTGCGGGCGCGAACTCGCCAATGGCTTTTCCGAGCTGAACGATCCCGAAGACCAGGCCGAGCGCTTTCGGGCGCAGGTGGCGCAGAAGGATGCGGGCGACCTCGAAGCCATGTTCTACGACAGTGACTACATCACCGCGCTGGAGTACGGCATGCCGCCGACTGCCGGCCTCGGCATCGGCGTGGATCGGCTGGTCATGTTCATTGCCAACCAGGCATCCATCCGCGATGTGCTGCTGTTCCCGCATCTGCGGGACAGCGGGCCGGCCAGCTGACAGGCGCCGCCTGCAACGGAATTTCCCTGCAACGGAATTTCCCTACAACGGAATTTTGTAGGGCAGGCCCTGACGGTGCGCCGGGTGCGTCATGGCTTCGTCCAGAAAAACCGGATCCGGCAGCTCATCGAGGCTGACGACGGCCAGGAATTCGCAACCGGCGGGCGTCGCGGCTGAGCGGACAACCTGACCAACCGTGCCGTGACCGGCCGCGCCGCGGCTGGCATGCAGGGCGGCACCGGCTGGCGGCGGTGGTCCATCGGCGGAAAAACGCAGCATGCGGCGCTTGACCCGACCCAGGTACTTCATCCGGGCAACGATTTCCTGCCCCGTGTAACAACCTTTGGTGAAACTGATGCCGTCCAGCAGATCCAGGTTGACCATTTGCGGCACGAACTGGCCGGCGGTGGCCCGCACGATGGTCGGCAGGCCGGCGCGGAGTTCCGCCAGTTCCCAGGCGTTGTCGGGTTCGAATGAGGCTGCGGCAGGCAACCCGCCGGATGAGGCGCCGAGCAGGAGCTGGCGATCGCCGCTGCCCGGCAATTGCACGACAGTTGCGGATGTATCCGACGGCCCTCCACCCAGCACGCCAATGAGCGCCTGATCGGACAGGGCAAGCCGCACCTTGGCGCGCAGGACATACAGTTGCAGGCGCTTGATCAGTGCCTCGGCGAGTTCCGCCGGTACCACCAGTGCGATGGCCTCATCGTCCTGCATGCGCAGCGTGAAGGCGCAGGCGGAAAACTGCAGCCGGCCCTTGGCATCCGCACCGCCGGTCAACATCGCGGTGTCGGCGGCAAGGAGGCTCATGTCCTGGGTGAGTTGGCCCTGCAGAAACGACACGCGATCGGCGCCGGTAACGGCAATCAGTCGCTGGTTGTGCAGGGGCACTCGCGTCATCGTGGCTTTGCCCTGGAGAGGCTTCGGTCTGGAGTAGAGGCGGGCATTCTGGCACACTAATTGAATGTCCCAACCAGAGTCCGTCCAATCGACAGCAGCGGATGCTGCTGCCGACGTCGCGAATGCCGGGGAAGCCAAGAGCAGTCCGTCCGCTTCTCCCGCCGCGAATCCGCGCGAGTTCGGCGGGCCATCCGGTCCCGATCCCACGCGCTACGGCGATTGGGAACGTGGTGGTCGCTGCATCGATTTCTGAGTCACCGAAGAGCGCGTGGAGAACCGAATGTCATCAGAGTCGCGGCCCTCAGGGTCGCCCGGACCCGTGCCGGAATCCCCTCCATTCGTGCGTGCCGCCATGGATGCACGCCCCGTAGTCCGGCCGCTTTCCCCCCATCTGCAGGTTTATCGCTGGCAGATCAGCAATACGCTTTCCATCATCCACCGGTTGACGGGCGTGGCGCTGTCGGCCGGTGCACTGGTGCTGGTTGCCTGGTTGCTGGCCCTGGCCGCGGGGCAGACCGCCTATGCGCAATTCGGCTGGATCTTCGGCGGCCCGATCGGCCAGTTGCTGATGGTTGCCTGGACCTTCTGTTTCTTCTTCCACCTGTGCAATGGCGTCCGGCATCTCGCCTGGGATGCCGACTACGGCTTCGACAAGGCCGTGGCCCGCAAATCCGGTGTCGTGGTCGTGGTGATATCCATCGTGCTGTCGATTTCTTTCTGGGTGCTCGTGCTGACGCAGGTGGCCCCATGAGCGCCGGATCATCGGCCACGAAGCCGCCGCGACTGAAATCGCCACTGGGCCTGGCTGAAGGCAATGGCTCGGCCGGTTCAGGCACGGAGCACTGGATGGCGCAGCGGCTGACGGCAATTGCCCTCGTGCCCTTGACGATCTGGTTTGTGTGGTCCCTGCTGACCTTGCCGGTGCTCGATTTCTACTCGATGACCGCGTGGGTGGCCGCGCCCCTGCATGCCGTCTGCCTGACCTTGCTGGTCATTGCCGTGACCTACCACTCCAACCTGGGTCTTCAGGTGGTGGTGGAAGACTATGTACACCAGGCTGGTCCAAGAATCGTGTTGCAGGTGCTGGTGCGTCTGCTGCATGTCGCTCTGGCAGTAGCCGGAATTTTTGCCGTGATCCTGATCGCCACCGGTACGCCACTATGAGCACGACTTACAGCTTTGTAGACCATACCTATGACGTCGTCGTCGTCGGCGCCGGCGGCGCCGGCTTGCGGGCCACGGTTGGCCTCGCCGAAGTTGGCCTGTCCACCGCCTGCCTGTCGAAGGTATTCCCGACCCGCAGCCATACGGTTGCCGCCCAGGGAGGCATCAGCGCCGCTCTCGGCAACATGGGCGAGGACGACTGGCGCTGGCACATGTACGACACCGTGAAGGGGTCCGACTGGCTGGGTGACCAGGACGCCATCGAGTACATGTGCAAGGAGGCGCCCGCCGCCGTCATCGAGCTGGAACACTACGGCGTGCCGTTCTCGCGCACCGACGATGGCCACATCTATCAGCGACCCTTTGGCGGCATGACCACCAACTTCGGTCAGGGCACGGCCCAGCGCACCTGCGCCGCCGCGGATCGCACCGGCCACGCGATGCTGCACACCCTGTATCAGCAGGCCCTGAAACACCAGGCCACGTTCTTCATCGAATTCTTCGCGATCGACCTCATCATGCAGGATGGCGAGTGCCGGGGCGTCGTGGCGCTGGAGATGGCCACGGGCCAGCTGCATCGCTTCCGGGCGCAGCGCACCATTCTGGCGACGGGCGGCTATGGTCGTGCCTTTTTCTCCTGTACCTCGGCGCACACCTGCACGGGCGATGGCGGCGGCATGGCCTTGCGCGCCGGCCTGCCGCTGCAGGACATGGAGTTCGTGCAGTTCCACCCGACCGGCATCTATGGTTCCGGTTGCCTGATCACCGAGGGCTCGCGGGGTGAAGGCGGCTATCTGACGAACTCCGCCGGTGATCGCTTCATGGAACGCTACGCGCCGAATGCCAAGGATCTGGCCTCGCGCGACGTGGTCAGCCGCGCCATGACCATCGAGATCCGCGAGGGTCGCGGCGAGGGCGCCGACAAGGACCCAATCCACCAGCACCTGGAACACCTCGGGCCGGACGTCATCCACGAGCGTTTGCCCGGCATTGCGGAAACAGCGCGGATCTTCGCCGGTGTCGACGTCACCCGCGAACCGATTCCGGTGCTGCCCACCGTGCACTACAACATGGGCGGCATCCCGACCGATATCCACGGCGACGCGCTGACCAGCCACGGCGGCAATCCGGAAACCCCGGTGCCCGGCCTGATGGCGATCGGTGAAGCGGCCTGCGTGTCGGTGCATGGCGCCAACCGCCTCGGCTCCAACTCGCTCCTCGACCTGGTGGTGTTCGGGCGCTCGGCGGCAAAGCGATGTGCCGCCACGCTTCAGGCCGGGGTGCGGCAACCGGCGCTGCGCGCCGACGGCACCGCGCTGGCATTGTCCCGGCTCGATCGCCTGCGCCATGCCAACGGCAGCCGTCCCACGGCGGAGATCCGCCTGGAAATGCAGCGGAACATGCAGTCGCATGCCGCCGTGTTCCGCACCGGCGAGACCCTGCGGGAGGGCATCGTGCTCATGCGCAAGACTTGCGAGTCTTTCGCCGATGTCCATGTCAGCGACCGCAGCCTGATCTGGAACACGGATCTGATGGAAACCATGGAACTGGACAATCTGCTGAGCCAGGCCATGGTGACGATCACCGGAGCGGAGCAGCGGCACGAGAGCCGCGGCGCCCATGCCCGGGAAGATTATCCCGAGCGGGACGACCAGAACTGGATGAAGCACACGCTGGCGTGGCTGGACGGGCACGGCGCCGTCCGTTTCGACAGCCGTCCCGTCAACCTGAACACACTGACAGATGAAGTGGAGACGGTCGCGCCCAAAGCGCGTTCGTATTAGTCGATGGCCGAATTCCGATTGCCTGCCAATTCCCGGATCACCAAGGGAAAGTCCCATCCGGTCCAGTCGTCACCTGATTCGGCCACGGATCCGGCCAAGGTCCGGCAGTTCCACATCTACCGCTACGACCCGGACTCGGGCAGCAATCCCCGGATGGACAGTTACGCGATTGATACGGGTCGTTGTGGTCCGATGGTCCTCGACGCCCTGATCAAGATCAAGAATGAAGTCGATGCCACGCTGACCTTCCGGCGATCCTGCCGGGAAGGCATCTGCGGGTCGTGCGCCATGAATATCGACGGCGTCAACACGCTGGCCTGCATCCAGGCCATCGGCGACATTGCCGGCGACGTGAAGATCTATCCGCTGCCGCACATGCCGGTGGTCAAGGATCTGGTGCCGGACCTCACCAACTTCTATGCGCAGTACGCCTCGATCAAACCCTGGTTGCAGGCCGATACGCCGGCCACGCCGGACCGCGAGCGCCTGCAGACCAAGGCTGATCAGGAACTGATCAATGGCCCGTCGGCCTGCATCCTGTGTGCGTGCTGCTCGACGAGCTGCCCGAGTTACTGGTGGAACAGCGATCGCTACCTGGGCCCGGCGGCGCTGTTGGCGGCCTACCGCTGGCTCGTGGATACGCGCGACGAAGCGACCGGATCCCGTCTGGATTTCCTGGAGGATCCCTTCCGCCTCTACCGTTGCCACACCATCATGAATTGCACGAATGCCTGCCCGAAGGACCTGAACCCGGCCAAGGCGATCGCGGCGACCAAGCGTTTGCTGGCCGAGCGCCGCGTTTAGTGGGGGGTGACAGCGATCCGGAACGTGCCGCCCTGGCGCGCATCCGGTGGCGCTGCCGCCGCGGCATGCGGGAGCTCGATGTGCTGCTGCTCCGCTATCTGGACCGCGAAAACCCCGACGCCACGCCTGCGGCCCGGGCCGCTTTCGAGACGCTCCTTTCGGCCCAGGATCCCGAGATAGTCGACTTGCTGGCCGGTCGTCTCAAGGTCGAGGATGAGGCCGTCAATGCCATCATCCAGCGGCTTCTCGCACACTCTCGTTATTGAGCATATCCGCAGTCGGCGGGTACCCGTGCTGCTGGTCATGGTCGGCAGCCTGGCTCTGGTGTCGATCGGCTTGAGCGCGCGGCCGTGGGGGGAGTTGCTGATGCTGGTCGCGGCGATGCTGGGTGTTGCGCTGTGGGAAGGCGCTGCTGCCAGACCTGGCCGATCGCGGTCCGTTGCTGTACTTCACTTCGCTCCATCCGGAGAAATCCAGCTGGGTTGCCGGGCTGAAGCACAACCCGATATCCCGGTGACGCTGGGTCACTTCTGGGTGCTGCCTCCGGATCTGGTGATGGGTCTCGAGTTCGTGGGCACCGATGGTTGCCGCTTTCAGGTGCTCCTGTGCCGCGATCAGGTTGATGCGCCGACCTGGCGCCGGCTCCTCGTTCGCCTGCGCATCGCCGGTCGGGATCCCGTGCGGATGCCGGTGTGATGCAGGGCTGCTGGCGCCATGGATCAGGCGCAGCGGTATCCCGTAGAATCACCGCAGGCGCTGCGCCGCGTTAGGGCCGGCACTACAGAATTTCCACAGCCGCAAATTGCGGGCACGGATCACGTTGACGTGAACTTTCCGCGGGTGGCCATGTCTACCCGCTGTGAGTTCCCTGCAGGCGCTGTCCGGGACAGGACCATGAGGCATGCCAGGGAAAAGTGGCGACCAGCAACTTGTAGAGCGCGCCAAGCGGGGTGACCGGCATGCGTTCGACCTGCTGGTCCTGAAATATCAGCAGAAGATTGTGAACCTGGTCATGCGATACGTGCGCGATCCCACCGAAGCACTGGATGTCAGTCAGGAGGCCTTCGTCAAGGCCTACCGGGCGTTGCCGGGATTCCGCGGTGAGAGCGCCTTCTACACCTGGCTGTACCGGATTGCGATCAACACCTCGAAGAACTATCTGGTAACGCTGCAGCGAAAGCCGGTCGAGTATGAACTCGATGCCCAGAGTGCGGAGCTGTCCGAGCGTACCTATCATCTGCGGGATGAAGAGACGCCCGAAGGCATCGCCATGCAGGAGCAGCTGCGCGAGATCGTGGAGGAGAGCATTGCCAGCCTGCCGGAGGAGCTGCGGACGGCAATCCTGCTGCGTGAAATAGAAGGCTTAAGCTACGAAGAAATTGCCACCGCGATGGATTGCCCGGTGGGCACGGTCCGCTCGCGGATATTCCGCGCCCGTGAAGCCATCGATGGCGCCATCCGGCCCCTGATGGAGACGTCGCCGTGAACGACCAGGAGACACCCCAATCCATGACCACACCGGAATCGGCATCGACCACCGTTCATGAGCAGTTGTCGGCCCTGCTGGACAACGAGCTGCCAGCCGAGGAGCTGGAGCTCCTGATTGCCCGGGTCGGGCACTCCACGGATCACAAGGCCCGTCTGGCCCGTTATGGGCTGATCAGCAACGCGCTTCGCGGTGATCGGTCCGCCAGTCCCCGGGCTTGCCACAAGTCCAGTGCGCTGGTGATGCATGATCTGGCGCATCGCGTGCGCCTGGCGCTCGATGCCGGTTCGGGTTCCGCCCTGGATGAATCCCCTGGCGACGAGATGCACAGCAACCGGAGCAGCGCGGCGGGTCCTGGATCCGGATCTCCTGTCCCTGCAGGCCGGCGGCGCTGGATGCCCTATGCCGCAGCAACGGCGGCTGCGGGATTGCTCGCCGTGTTGCTGGCGCCACTGATGCAATCCGTCGATGCTCCGCAGGGCACGCCCGCGGTGGTGGCGGTTGATGCGCCTGCCGAGAAGGGCTTGAATCCGGCGCTGCTCCGCATGGCGCCCCGGCGCTCGCCCGCCGACTTGATCGCGGCAACCGATCGGGCCTCGATTTCACCGCAGCGCATGACCAGCTATATGGTCTACCACGGCGAGTTTTCCGGCATGCTGGCCGCCAAGCTGACAGACTCGCACATTGTCACCCGGCGCACCTATGCGGTCGATGCTCCGACACCCCGCAACACCACGCCTTGAAGATGGCGCCATGCCATCGCTAGCCAGTCGCCGACTGGCATGGATGCTGTCGGTCGCGCTCTGTCTGATGGCGGCGGGGCCCGCCACGGCTGGCGACAGTCCGCGTGACTGGCTCGGCCGCATGGCCCACGCGCTCGAATACCTGAATTACGAGGGAACCCTGATCCAGCTCGAAGGCCAGGAGCCGGCTGTCATGCGCATCGTGCACCGCGTGGAGCAGGGGGTGCCGACTGAACGGATCACCGCACTCGATGGCGTGGGTCGGGAGATAATCCGGAAAGGCGAGATCGTTACCTGCATCCTGCCTGACCAGCGGGTCGTGCTGGTCGAGAACAGGGACGGGGATGGCCGCAACGCGAGCCCCCTGCAGCGCCAGTTTGGCGGTGATGTCGATCTGGATGATCGCTATTACCGCCTCACCATCGCCACGGGTGGCAAGTTGCTCGGTCGTGACACCCACGTGGTCTCCGTCAGCCCGACGGACAGCTATCGCTATGGATATCGATTGTGGCTGGACCATGCCACGGCGCTGCCGCTCAAGATACAGGTCACCGCTGAAGATGACACCGTCGTCGAGCAACTGCTGTTTTCGGATATCAGCCTGCCGGCACATATTGCCGAATCCGCCGTGCAGCCGACCATGGCCACGGAGAGCTACACGCGGCATCGGTCGACGACCACCACCACCCGCAGCAAACGGGCCGAGCCGGCCGAAGCCGGCTGGACGATAAGCCACCTGCCACCCGGCTTCGAATTGCGGGCGGTCCGGACCCAGCGCCGGTTGGCGCCTGCCCAGGCGGGCGTGCCCGAGGCGACGGAAGCCATGCAGCAACTCGTCTATTCCGATGGAGTGACCAGCGTGTCCGTGTTTGTTGAAGCCGGAGTGGCGGTTGCGGAGCGGGCCGAAGGGACCTCGAAGATCGGGGCGGCGAATGCCTACACCACCATGGCAGCCGACTATCTCGTCACGGCGATGGGTGAGGTTCCGGCGCGGACCGTTGAAGCTATGGCCAGATCGGCCCGCCCTTCGGCTCCGGAGCCGGATCCCGTATCGGCTTCTGCACCGCTGGCGCCCTGATCCCGTGCTGGACCTCGTGATCTACAGCCGCCGCGGCTGCCATCTTTGCGAACTGATGCTGGAGGAACTCGTGCCGCTTTGTCGTGGTCATGCTGCTCTCGAGGTGCGGGATGTCGACGACAGCGAGGCATGGAAGGATGCCTACGGGCTCCGGGTGCCGGTTCTTTGTCATGGCGCCACGGAGCTCAGTGTCGCCCACCTGGACCGGACGGCGCTGCTGGCGCTGTTCAGTCGGCATGAACGGGTGAGCGGGTCGCAGCAGCCGGATTGAGCGCCGTGATACCCTAGCCGGGTTTTTTCCGCACGGTAGCTGAGCAGTGGATTTTGCCCTATTCCTTGTGCTGGCCACGGCACTGACGGGCCTCATCTGGGCCGTTGATGTGGCCTGGTTGCGCCGCCGTCGCCTCGCCACGGCGGGCAGCGACAGCACCACCACCGCGACGCGTGCCCCGGCTGCGGAACCCGTCATCGTCGAGTACGCCCGGTCGTTCTTTCCGATTCTGCTGGCGGTGCTCGTCATCCGGTCATTCCTGTTTGAACCATTCCGGATTCCATCGGCGTCCATGATGCCCACCCTGCTGGTCGGGGATTTCATCTTCGTCAACAAGTTCACCTATGGCCTGCGTCTGCCCGTCCTGAATACCAGGGTTGTTGACCTGGGTTCGCCGGAGCGCGGTGATGTGGTGGTCTTTCGCCTGCCATCCGATCCGTCGATCAACTACATCAAACGCCTGGTCGGCTTGCCGGGTGACTCCATCACGTACCTGAACAGCCAGATATTCGTGAACGGGAAGCCGGTGCCGATTGCCGCGCTCGGACCCTATATGGGCGACCAGCCGGGATCCGTGCTGGCGAGGGAGCACCTGGGCAATCACGAACATGATGTCCTGCTCATGGAGGGACGGCACAGTCTGGAAGGCACCTTCATCGTGCCGCCCGGCCACTACTTCATGATGGGTGATAATCGCGACAACAGCCGGGACAGCCGCTACGACGGGGTGGGCATGGTTCCGGAGGCAAACCTGGTCGGGCGGGCCGAGCGCATCTGGATGAACTGGAGTATTCCGGAGATGCCGAAGTGGCAGCGTATCGGGCAGGCAATCGAATAACCGGTATTGATCAGCGTAGAGGTGAAGCATGCGGCAACAGCAACAGGGAATTACCGCCATCGGCTTCGTGTTGATTGCGGCGCTCGTGGCCATGGTCGGATACGGTGCCATCCGGCTGGTGCCTGTTTACCTGACACAGATGAAGGTCCGCCAGCTGCTGTCGGATCTGCAATCGGAATATGCGGGTGACAAGTTGTCACCGGCCCGTCTGCGGTCGGACATCGGCAAGCGGCTGGACATCGATGCGGTCAACTTTCCGAGAGCCCAGGACTTCACCATCACCAAGACCGAAGAGGGCTACGTGGTCGCCGTCAACTATGAAGATTCCGTGCCCTACATCGCCAATCTGTCGCTGGTGGCCGCTTTCGACAATTCGGTAGAGATCCGGCAGTGAACCGGCCAGCCGAGTGGGCCCGTCTTGCCCTCGGCTATCAATTCGAGGATGAACAGCTGCTCGAACTTGCCCTGACGCACCGGAGCGCCGGTGAGCGGAACAACGAGCGTCTCGAGTTTCTGGGGGATGCCGTGCTGGGACTGGCCACTGCCGAGGCTCTGCACGACGCGCATCCCGGTGCAACCGAAGGCGAGCTGAGCCGCTTCCGGGCCCGGTTGGTGCGGCGCGAGACGCTGGAAGAGCTGGCGCGGGAGCTTGGGCTTGGCGAACTGCTGCGCCTGGGCGCGGGTGAACTGCGCACCGGGGGCCACCAGCGGGGTTCGATTCTGGCCAATTCCCTCGAGGCGGTCTTTGGTGCCGTCTATCTGGATGGCGGCTGGTTGACCGCACGATCCGTGATCCGGAAGCTGTTGGGCGGCAGGCTGGCCCGACTGGGGCCCGATGATGATCTGCGTGATCCGAAGACCCGGCTGCAGGAGTTGCTGCAGGGTCGTGGTCACGCATTGCCAACCTACCAGGTGGAGCAGGTCAGCGGGGCGGCCCATGCCCGGCATTTTGCCGTGAGCTGCCGGCTGGTCACTCCGGAGATGGAGTTTCACGGTTCGGGCGGCAGTCGCCGCGCCGCCGAGCAGGAAGCGGCGGTTCAGGCGCTGCAGGCTCTCGGTGTAGCCCCCGAAATGACCGGGGCGGATGCCAATGGCTGAGATCTTCCGTACCGGCTTCATCGCCATCGTCGGCCGGCCCAATGTCGGCAAGTCGACTCTCGTGAATGCACTGGTCGGCCGCAAGATCAGCATCGTGACCCCACGCCCCCAGACGACACGCCATGCGATCGTGGGCGTGCTGTCGAGGCCCGATGCCCAGTTCCTGTTTGTCGACACGCCGGGCTTGCACACCCGGGTGCGCAACCAGCTCAACCGGGCCATGAACCGGGCCGTGGAGGGGGCACTGGGCGGTGCGGATGTGGCGGTGTTCGTCGTCGAGGCAGGCAGCTTCAAGGCCGCCGACAACTACGTGCTGGAACATGTGGTGGCTGCCGGCATTCCGATCGTGCTGGTGGTGAACAAGGTGGACACCGTGAAACCGAAGTCCGCACTGCTGCCCTATCTGGCGGCCTGTGCGGAACGCGCGGCCTTTCACGCGATCATTCCGGTGTCGGCCACCACCGCTGACAATCTGGACCGGCTGCTGACGCTGCTCGTCGACCTCCTGCCGGTGGGCCAGCCCCTGTATCCGCTCGATGTATCCACCGATCGGGGCATGGAGTTCCGGATTGCCGAAGTGATCCGGGAAAAGCTGCTCATGACGCTCCGTCAGGAGGTCCCCTACGGTCTTGCCGTGGAAATACTGGCGCTGGAGCAAAGCCCTGGTGTTGCCCTGGTCGATGCCGTCATCTGGGCCGACCGGGAATCGCACAAGGGCATCGTCGTCGGCAAGGGTGGCGCCACCATCAAGGAAGTGGGTACTGCCGCACGGCTGGAGCTGGAGCGGATTTTCAATCTGCGCTTTCATCTGGAAACGCACGTCAAGGTCAAGACGAACTGGGCCGACAGCGCCCGGACCCTGCAGCAGTTCGGCTTCGAGTCGGGGTCATGAACCGGATGGAAGCCGGGAACGTGCTGGAGGATGCCTACATACTCCATGCACGGGCTTATCAGGAGACCAGCCAGATCCTCGAGGTGCTGGCCGTGGAGCACGGTCGGGTGGGTCTCGTGGCCCGTGGTGCGCGCCGGCCGAAGTCGCACTGGCGCAGCGTGCTGCAGCCCTTTCTGCCGGTACGGCTGGCATGGGTCGGCAGAGGTTCCCTGTACACGCTGCGGACGGCTGAATCGGCGAGCTTCGTGCCGCCGCTGGATGGCCTGGGCTTGATGGCGGCGTTCTATCTCAACGAACTCATCATGCATTTTGTCCGGCGCGGAGATCCCCATCCCGGATTGTTTGTTGCCTACTCCCGGGCTCTCGCCGATCTGCGGGCCGGCGGCGACCCCGAACCGGCGCTGCGCCGCTTCGAGCTGCGGTTGCTGGCGGAGGTTGGTTATGGCCTCAATCTCGATCACGATGTCCTGAACGATGTGCCGGTGGACCCCGGGCGGCATTATGAGTATCGGCTGGAGCATGGGCCCGTGCCCGCCGATGCGGCCGGCACTGCGTTGACCCTGTCCGGCACCGAGTTGCTGGCGATCAGCCGGGGAGAGCTGGCATCACCGGGTATCCTGTCGGCGGCAAAACGCCTGCTGCGGGCGGTGCTGGCCCACCATCTGGATGGCCGGACGCTGAAGACCCGGCAGGTTCTGGCCGCCATGTTGCGGTAGCGGGTATTGTCCATGGCGATGCGTTTTCCGGCTTCACATCAACTGCTTGGCGTCAACGTGGATCACGTCGCCACCTTGCGCCAGGCACGCGGCACCCGCTATCCCGACCCCGTGCACGCGGCGCTGCTGGCCGAGCAGGCCGGCGCCGACAGCATCACCGTCCATCTGCGTGAAGACCGCCGCCACATTCAGGATGCGGACCTGCCGATCCTGCAGGCGCGCCTGCAGACCCGGATGAATCTGGAACTGGCGGTTGCGCCCGAGGTCATCGCCATTGCCTGCCGGGTGCGGCCGGCCGACTGTTGTCTGGTGCCGGAACGCCGCGAAGAACTCACGACCGAAGGCGGGCTGGATGTCCGCCGGCACTTTGCCGCGGTTGACGAGGCCTGTCGCCGGTTTGTGGATCACGGTATCCGGACTGCGTTGTTCATCGATCCCGATGCCGAACAGATCGAGGCATCGGCCAGAACCGGTGCGCCGGTCGTGGAATTGCACACCGGACGCTACGCCGATGCCCAGACCAGCGAAGAGCAGGCGGAGGAGCTGTTCCGGGTCGCCGAGGCGGCCCGCCTGGCGGCTGCCGCCGGGCTCGTGGTTCATGCGGGACATGGCCTGAATTATCACAATGTGGGCCCGATAGCCGCCCTGCCCGAGATCGTCGAGTTGAACATCGGGCACGCCATCATTGCCCGGGCCCTGTTCTCGGGCCTCGAGGCAGCCGTGGCCGACATGAAACGCCTGATGCGCGAAGCGCGTACGGCATGATCTTCGGCATCGGCACGGACATCCTGAAGGTCGAGCGCATCGAAGCGGCCTATGCCCGCTTCGGTGAGCACTTTGTCCGCCGGCTGCTGATGCCGGAGGAACTCGCCGACTTTCGCCGGACCCGGCATGCCGTACGCTTTCTCGGCATGCGCTTTGCGGCCAAGGAAGCCATCGTGAAAGCCCTGGGCACCGGCTTTGCCCACGGCATGTGGTTGCGTGATTCGGGAGTCGTCAATGATCCGCGAGGCCGGCCGGAAATCATCTTTTCCGAGCGCGGCCAGCAGGTGTGCCGCACGCTGGGCGCGGGCCCCGGCCATCTGAGCCTCTCCGATGAGGCGGGGCTCATCGTCGCGGTTGCGATATTGATGAAGACCAACTGATGGGACTGATCCGGAATACTCCAGCACATGCGCACCCTGGTATTTGACATCGAGACCATCCCGGACGTTGATCTGGGGCGACGCCTGCACGACCTCGACGGCCTGTCGGACGAGGACGTGGGCAAGGCCATGAGCTTTCATCGCCTGCAGGAGACGGGATCCGACTTTCTGCCGCTGCACCAGCAGCGCGTGGTGGCCATCTCGGTGGTCTGGCGCCATCGCGATGGGCTCAAGGTCATGAGCCTCGGTGATCCGGGCAGTTCCGAGCGGGAGCTGATAGCCGCCTTCTTCGATGCCATCGAGCGGCATACGCCCGATCTGGTGTCGTGGAACGGCAGCGGGTTTGATCTGCCGGTGCTGCATTACCGGGCGCTCTTTCATGGTGTGCAGGCTGCCCGGTATTGGGAGCAGGGCGACAATGAAACCGGGTTCCGTTTCAACAATTACCTGAGTCGTTTTCACTGGCGGCACACCGACCTGATGGATGTGCTGTCGGCATGGCAGGGACGCTCCCGCGCCAGCCTGAGTGATATCGCGACACTCCTCGGCTTTCCCGGCAAGCTGGGCTTCAGCGGCGACCAGGTGTGGGACACGTGGCGGCAGGGTGACATCGGCGCCATTCGCGACTACTGCGAGACGGATGTCATGAACACCTATCTCATCTGGCTGCGCTTCCAGTTCATGCGTGGTCACCTGGATGACGACGGCCTGGCGGCGGAACTGGCCCGGGTGCAGCGCTTTCTGGATGCATCGTCGGCAAGCCACTGGCGGGCTTTTGCCGAGACCTGGGCGGCCCGTTCCCGGCCGCCCGACGACGGTTAGTCGCCTGCCGAGGCACGCCGCAACGTGACCAACGCCGGACCGCACGAAATTGCAGACGTCACGGCGATGACTCTCGAGAGTCGAGGCGTAATGCGCCCGGCCGGCAAACGGGTCCTGGTGCCGGGTGCGCTCGTCGGCGAGGAAGTTGGTTTCTGCCGTCAGCGTCGCCGCAGCAACTACGATGAGGCGGAACTGGTTGAGATTCGACGCGCCTCACCGGAGCGCGTCACGCCGGCGTGCCCGTACGTCGGTATCTGTGGCGGTAGCTCGCTGCAGCACCTGTCACCGGATGCGCAGGTGGCTCTCAAGCAGGTCACGTTGACGGACAGCCTGGCGCATCTGGCCGGCCTGACGCCAGAAAGCCTGCTCCCCGCGATTCGAGGCGCCATCTGGGGCTATCGGCGCAAGGCCCGGCTGGCAGTCCGGCATGTAGAGAAGAAGGGCCGGGTGCTGGTGGGTTTCCGGGAAGCCGGCAAACCCTGGGTGGCCGACATGCAGAGTTGCGCCACGCTGCATCCCGCGCTCGGCCAGCTGATCGAGCCGCTGTCCGGCCTCATCAATGGCCTGTCGCTGCGTGCCCGGATCCCGCAGGTGGAAGTCACGGCGGCCGACAACATCACGGCGCTCGTCTTCCGGGTGCTCGATCCGCCGACGGTTGCCGACCGGCAGCTGCTGGCCGGGTTCGCGACGGAGCAGGGCGTGCGGGTTTATCTGCAGCCGGGCAACGAGTCCACGGTGGCCTTGCTGGATCCGCAGCTGGCAGTCGAGGAGCTGCATTACCTCCTCCCGGCTTTTGACCTGAAGCTCGAGTTCGGTCCGACGGATTTCATCCAGATCCACGGCGAGGTCAATCGCCGGATGATTGATCAGGCGCTGGACCTGCTTGAACCGGCGGCCACGGACCGGGTGCTGGACCTGTATTGCGGCATCGGCAATTTCACGCTGCCATTGGCCCGTCGTGCCGGGGAGGTCGTCGGCCTGGAGGGCTCGGCGGCCGCCATCGAGCGGGGCCGGGCCAATGCCGCAGCCAACGGCATCGACAATGCCCGCTTCGTTCAGGCAGATCTCGGCGGCGCTGGCGCCGGCGGCGCATGGACCCGCGAACATTTCGATCTGGTGCTGCTGGACCCGCCCCGCACCGGTGCCGCGGAACTCCTGCCGGCCCTGGGGAAATTGGCGGCCCGCCGCATCGTTTACGTTTCCTGTCACCCGGGCACGCTGGCCCGCGATGCGGGGCTGCTGGTGCGCGAGCACGGTTATCGCCTGGCCAGTGCCGGCGTCATGGACATGTTTCCGCACACCAGCCACGTCGAGTCCATGGCCTTGTTCGAGCGGGTTGCCTGATGAGCCAGGCTCCGGCAGCACACCGGCGGTTGACCGTGAGCCTCACGCGGCAGGTCGCAACGCTCACCGCGGCCGGGATCACGCTACGGGAGTTTTCCGTGTCGACATCGCGCCATGGGCCGGGTGAATGGCAGGGCAGCCTGTGCACGCCGCGCGGCCGGCACTACATCCGCGCGAAGATCGGCGCCGGCCTGCCCACCGGTGCCGTGCTGGCGTCCCGCCGACCAACCGGTGAAATCTACACCGACGAACTGGGCTGGTCGGCACCCGGGCGGGACTGGATTCTTTCCCGTATTCTGTGGCTCTGCGGACTTGAAGTCGGTGTGAACCGGCTGGGAGCTGTCGATTCCATGCGGCGTTTCATCTACATTCACGGCACTCCGGACAGCGAACCGATGGGTGTGCCGTTCTCGCATGGCTGCATCAGGATGCACAACGCCGATGTGTGCTGGCTGTTTGATGCAGTCACCGTGGGCACGGTGGTCCATGTCATTCCCTAGAGCAGCGTTGACCCCATGACGCTCGGCCCCCTGATGGTGGATGTCGCCGGTCTGGCCTTGTCGTCGGACGAACGGGCACGGCTGAAAAACCCGTTGGTGGGCGCGGTCATCCTGTTCAGCCGGAATTTCCGGGACCGCGAGCAGCTCATGGCGCTCGTGGCCGAAATCCGCAGCCTGCGCACGCCGCAACTCCTGATTGCCGTGGATCAGGAAGGCGGCCGGGTGCAACGCTTTCGCGACGGCTTTTATGCCCTGCCTCCCTTGCGCTGGCTGGGTCACCAGTACGATCTGGATGCGAAAACGGGCTGCCGGCTGGCGCGGCTTTGTGGCTGGCTGATGGCGGCTGAAGTGCTGGATACCGGTGTGGATTTCAGCTTCGCTCCGGTGGTTGATCTGGACTATGGCACCAGCGAGATCATCGGCGACCGCTCCTTCCACAGCGATCCGGCAATCGTCGGGGAACTGGCCGCAGCCTACGTGCACGGCATGCATCAGGCGGGCATGGTGGCGGTGGCGAAGCATTTTCCCGGTCATGGCTATGTCGTGGCCGACTCGCACCTGGACTTGCCGGTGGACCCGCGCGACCGGGCCGCACTCGCGGACGACCTGGAGCCCTATGGCCGCATGATCCGGCAGGGGATCAACGGCGTGATGATCGCCCATGTGCGTTACCCGGCCGTGGATCCAGCCGTGGCCAGTCTCTCGCGCTACTGGCTGCAGGCCGTCCTGCGGGATGAGCTGGGCTTTGGCGGCGTGATCTTTTCCGATGACCTGTCGATGCGGGCACTGGCTGCCGAAGGCGACATGCCGGCGCGCGCCCGACGGTCACTCGCTGCCGGGGCCGACATGGCCTTGATCTGCAATGATCCAGCCGGTGCCGATGCCACCCTTGCGGCGCTGGCTGGCTACCAGGATCCGGCCGGCCAGGCGCGGCTGGTGGCACTGCGCCGTCGTCGGCCGGGGACGGGTGGCAATCCGTCAGGTGATGAGCTGCGTGAGTTCCGTGGCGGAACCGCCTGGAGCGAGGCCGTGGCGGCGCTGGATCAGGCCCGCAGCCGGCCCGGCCTGACGCTCAGTTGAAGTCCCCGCCCGTAGCCGGTGCGAGGGTCGTCGTTCCCCGCGCAGAGATCGAGGCGGCCTGTGAGCGACTGGGCAGCGCCGTGCAACAGATGGTTGATGATGGCAATTGCGTGCTTCTCGGCGTGTTGCTGGGCGGTTTGCTGCCGCTCGCCCGACTCGTCAGGCAGCTGGAGGGCGACTTTGCCTTCGATACCTGCCGGGTTGCCCGTTATGGCCACGGCATGACCGGTGGTGACCTGCGGTGGCTCGCCCGACCGGAAGTCGATCTGCACGACCGGCATGTCATCCTGGTCGATGACATTTTTGATGAAGGGCTCACGCTGGCGGCGCTGATGCATGAGTGCCGGCGTGCCGGCGCCCGGCAGACAAGCAGTGTGGTGCTTGTGAGAAAGCGCCACGCCCGTGTGCTGACCGCGGTGCGACCCGATCTCGTCGGTGTGGAGACGGACGCAGAGTGCCTGTTCGGTGCCGGCCAGGGATACCAGGGTCCGT